>NZ_DATMHS010000151.1:0-48384 GCF_035554825.1 Ramlibacter sp.
GCTGCCGTCGCCGTTGTTCACCAGGGTGCCGCTGCCGGAGGCGATCGCCAGGGCGCTGGCCACCAGGGCGTCGCTTTCCACATCGGTGGCGTTGGCCAGCAGCTGCGCCTGCGTGATCAGCCGCGCCCCGCTGTCCTCGGCAATCGCCGCCAGCGTCACCGCGCTGGTGGTGGGCGCGTCGTTGACCGCGCTCACGGTGACCGTCGCGGTCGCCACGTTGCTGAGGTTGTAGAGCGCGCTGCCGTCGTTCACCCGGAAACTCACCGTCCTCGTGGCCGTGGCCGGGTCATCGCTGGTATTGGCGTAGGTAACCGAGCGCAGCGCGGCCTGGTAATCCGCCAGCGACGCCGTTCCGGCCAGCGTGAGCACGCCGGTCGCGGCATCGTAGCTGCCGGTGATGCCGCTCTGGTTGGTGAAGCCGAGCACGTCCTGGCCCGACTGGAAGTTGCCGCTGATGCTGACCGCGGCGCCCGTCAGCTGGGCGCTGTCCACATCGGTGATCGCCAGTGTCGGCAACACGGCCGCGGCCGCCTGGTTCTCCGTGAACGCCAGGGTGCCGCTGCCGGTGACGACCGGCGTGTCGTTGGTGCCGTTGATCGTGATGGTGACCTGCTGCGTGCCCCCGTCCGCCGTGGTCACCAGGATCGTGTCCGTCAGCGTCGCCCCCGCATTCAGTCCCTGCACCGCGGCGTTCGCATCGTTGAGCACATAGGTCCAGACGCCGGCGCTCGTCACCCCGTAGGTGCCGTACCCTTGGCCGCTCGCGGTGCCGGCGGCGACCACCTGGAACAGGTCGTCGGGGCCGTCCAGGTCGTCCGCAAAGAGGTCGCCGCTGGCGTTCGGCACGCCCGCCGCGCCGTTGGCCACGCCGCCCGCCTCGGTGACGGCGGCCGTCGGCGCCGCGCCGAGGATCAGCGCGGTGAGGTAGTTGACGGGGCTGAAATGTCCCGGCGAGTCCTCCACCTCGACCGCCAGCTTCTCGGTCATCTGCACCGTGAGCGTGCCGGCGCCGGCGCCGAACTGGAACGAGAAGTCGCTTTCCAGGCCGTTGGAGACCTCGCCCTGCGCGCTGAGCTTCACCGACCCCAGGAAGGCGACGTAGCGCTGCAGCTCGGCCCGCACCGTCGCATCCTGCCATTGCGCCTGCGTCAGCCGCAGGACGATCGTGTCGATGCCCGAGCCGCCGGTGTAGACGTCGGAGGCGCCGGCATTGGCCGCCAGCTCGTAGATCAGCCGGTCGTCGCCCGAGCCGGCTTTGAGGTCGTCGCTGCCGCCGCCGCCATCGAGCACGTCGCTGCCGGCGCCGCCGAAGATGCGCTCGTTGCCGGCCCCGCCGGTGAGCGTGTCGTTCCCTGCCCCGCCGTACAGGTCGTAGTCCCACTGGGTGCTGATGGTGGCCATGGCTGCTCCGGTTGCGTGGCCGCGCCGCGACGCGGCACTGGCTCCGGGGCATTACAGGACGCCGGCGGCCGGCGCGCATCGGCGAAACGTCCTTTCTTGGCCCCGGGGCGGGGCGCGGCCTCACAGGACTTTTGTCACGGCAGAGCGAACGCCGGCGCCGCGGCGGGAGGTGCCAGATGGCCCGTCGGCCCAGCGCGTGGGCGCATGCTCGACCATGACCAGGACTTGGGACCGGTCGCCCGGCTTTTCGCTTCCGGCGGGCGAACGGCTAGACTCTCGGCCTCGTGAATCCCGAAGCCGATCAACTCTGGCGCGCGCCGCGCTGGGCCCTCGCCGTGCTGCTCGCCGTCCTCGGCATGCTGGGGCCGTTCTCGATCGACACCTACCTCCCGGCCTTCTCGGGCATCGCCGGGGCCCTCGACGCCTCGCCGGTGCAGATGCAGCAGACGCTGTCGGCGTACCTGTTCGGGTTCGCCTTCATGAACCTGTTCCACGGCGCGCTCGCCGACAGCTTCGGCCGCCGGCCGGTCGTCCTGTGGGGCATCGCCGTCTTCACGCTGGCTTCGGCCGGCTGCGCGCTGTCGCAAAGCATCGGCCAGCTGGTGTTCTTCCGGGGCTTGCAGGGCCTGTCCACCGGCGCCGGGATCGTCGTCTCGCGCGCGGTGGTGCGCGACATGTTCGCGCCGGCCGACGCGCAGAAGGTGATGAGCCAGATCACGATCTATTTCGGCGTGGCGCCGGCCATCGCGCCGATCATCGGCGGCTGGCTGCTGGTGAACACCGGCTGGCACAGCATCTTCTGGTTCCTCACCTTCGTCGGCATGGTGCTGTGGACGGCGAACTTCCGGCTGCTGCCGGAGACCTTGCACGCGACCCAGCGCCAGCCGTTCAACGTGGCGAACCTGATGCAGGGCTACTGGCAGCTCGGCTCCAGCCCGCGCTTCCTGCTGCTGGCGCTGGCCAGCGGGGTGCCGTTCAACGGCATGTTCCTGTACGTGCTGTCGGCGCCGGCGTTTCTGGGCCAGCACCTCGGCCTCGCGCCGACGCAGTTCTTCTGGTTCTTCGTGCTCACCATCAGCGGCATCATGGGCGGCGCCTGGGTCAGCGGCCGCCTCGCCGGCAAGATCGCGCCGCGACGACAGATCCGCCATGGCTTCGTGATCATGCTGCTGGTCTCGCTCGGCAACGTCGCCGCGAACTTCACCTTCGAGCCGAGGGCCAGCTGGGCGATGATCCCGATCGCCCTCTTCGCCTTCGGCTGGGCCTTGATGGTCCCGGTGGTGACGCTGCTGGTGCTCGATCTCTACCCGGAGCGGCGCGGCATGGCCTCGTCCCTGCAGGCGGTGGTCGGCTCCACGGCCAACGGCATCGTGGCCGGCGCGATCGCGCCGCTGGTGATGCACTCGACGCGCGCGCTGGCGCTGTCGTCGATCACGATGATGGGCGTGGGCCTGGTCGCATGGGTGTGGGTGAAACGTCATGCACCCGAGATCGGGCGCCTGCACGCTGGCGAGTCGCCGGCGCGGACGCACGCGGCAGGCGCGCGCCAGGACCGGGCGTCGCGCTGAACGACAGCGCCGCGCACGCCAGCGTGCCGGCCAAAAGAAAGCCGGCATCGCGGCCGGCTTTCTTCATTCGCTCGCGGTGATCAGGCCGCCTTGTACGGCCGCTTCTTGAGGTCGCGCGGCACGAAGACCTTGCCGCCGTTGCCCAGCTTGGCCGGCTTGTCGAACGACGCGCGGCGCTCGGCGCCATCGCCGCGCCGGCCGAAACCCTCCGTGCCGCCGCCCGCGAAGCGCGGATCGAAGCCGCCCTTGCGCTGGTCGGCAAAGCGGTCGCGGTCGCGTCCGCCCTGGCCGCCGCCGAAGCCGGCGCCGGCCTGCCGGGCGCCATCGAACGGGCCGCGCGCGTGGCGCTCGCCGTCGAACGGGCCGCGGGCCTGGCGGTCGCCGAACCCGCCGCCGAAGCCGTTGCCCTTGCGCGGGGCACCGAACCTGCGGTCGCGCGACGGCGTCTCCCGGCCACGGCCGGCGAAGTCGCCGCGCGGGCCCTGCGGCGCGCGCTGCTGCGGCTCCAGGCCCGGAATCGTCTCGGGCTTGAACTGCTGGCGCGTGTAGCCTTCGATGTCGAAAATCTTGCGGCGGTCGCGAAACTCGGCGAAGGTCACGGCCAGGCCGTCGCGGCCGGCGCGGCCGGTGCGGCCGATGCGGTGGGTGTAGTCCTCGGCCTTCATCGGCAGGCCGAAGTTGAAGACGTGCGTGATGGTCGGCACGTCGATGCCGCGCGCGGCGACGTCGGTCGCCACCAGCACCTGGACCTGCCCGTTGCGCAGCGCCATCAGCCGCCGGTTGCGCAGGCCCTGGCTCAGCGCCCCGTGCAGCGCCACGGCGTCGAACCCGGCCTGCTGCAGGTCGCCCGCGAGCCCGTCGCACTCGATCTGGGTGCTGGCGAACACGATCGCCTGGTTGATCGAGGTGTCGCGCAGCCAGTGATCGAGCAGCTTGCGCTTGTGCTGGGGCGTGTCGGCCCAGAACAGCACCTGCTTGATGTTGGCGTGCTTGTCCTGCGGGCTGTCGATCTGGATCCGGCGCGGCTGGCGCATCACCCGGGCGGCCAGCTGCTGGATGCGCGGCGCGAAGGTCGCGCTGAACATCATCGTCTGCTGGCGCTCGACGGTCAGCTGGTTCACTTCGGCCAGGTCATCGGCGAAGCCGAGGTCGAGCATGCGGTCGGCTTCGTCGACGACCAGGAACTGCACCTTCTCGAGCTTGATCTGCGACGAGCGCTGCAGGTCCAGCAGGCGGCCCGGCGTGGCGACCACCAGGTCGGCGTTCTGCAGCTTGGCGATCTGCATCTGGTAGGGCATGCCGCCCACCACGTTGGCGATGCGCAGGCCGCGGCAGTGCTTGACCAAATCGATGGCGTCGTGCGCCACCTGCTGCGCCAGTTCGCGCGTCGGGCACAGCACCAGCGCGCCCGGCGTGGCGGCCTTGAAGTTGCGCGGGCTGGTCGGGTCCTTGCGCTTGGCGCGCTTGGGCGGCGGCTCGCCCTTGGCCGCCGCTTCGGCGACGGCACGGTCGTAGTCGGCGCGCGCCTGCGCTTCGGCGTGCGCCTGCTGGCGCAGCAGCGTGTGCAGCACCGGCAACAGGAAGGCCACGGTCTTGCCGCTGCCGGTCTGGCTGGAGACCATCAGGTCGGTGAAGCCGGCGCTCGCGTCGTCCGAGGGCATCGCCAGCGGAACGGTCTCTTCCTGCACCGCCGTCGGCTGGGTGAAGCCCAGGTCGTCCAGCGCGCGCAGCAGCTCGGGCTCGAGGCCCATCTTCAGGAAGCCATTGGGCGCGATCGGCGCGGTATCGATGGCAGCGGTTTGCACGGGCGAAGCTTCGCCCGGCACGTCAAAGGTGTCGGTCATGTCGTGGTACTCACACGGTCACGCCGCCGAAGATGGCGGCGTGGTCGTCAATGGTTAAGGAACATCAACCATCAAACGACTGCAGGCCGGGAAGGCACTGGTGGCTCCAGCGGGTGCGCTGTTTCGACTGCGGCGCCGGGGGCGCTGTGCTCAGTCGTGAGCCGGTGTGTGAAGGGAGATGCACGAGGGCTGCGAAGTGCAGCCGAGCCAGCGATTATCGCACGATCAGGGTTTTCCTGCAGGCGGCCGCGGAATCTCGAGCCGCAGGAAGTGCTCGCGGTAGTGCGCAAGCTCGTCGATGGACTCGTGGACATCGGCCAGCGCGGTGTGCTTTTGCTGCTTCTTGAACGAGTTGTAGACGTCGGGCCGCCAGCGCTTGGCGAGCTCCTTGAGCGCGCTCACGTCGACGTTGCGGTAGTGGAAGAACGCTTCCAGCTTCGGCATGTACTTCACGAGGAACCGGCGATCCTGGCTGATGCTGTTGCCGCACATCGGCGCCGCGCCCTTGGGCGCATAGCGCGAGAGGAAGTCCAGGATCGCCTGCTCCGCCTGCGCCTCGGTGACCGTCGACGCCTTCACCTTGTCGATCAGGCCGCTGCGGCCATGGGTGCCCTTGTTCCACGAATCCATCTTGTCGAGCTGGGCGTCGCTCTGGTGGATGGCGAACACGGGACCTTCCACGCGCGGCGTGAGTTCGGGACCGGTGACGATCACGGCGATCTCGATCAGGCGGTCGCCCTCGGGATCGAGCCCCGTCATCTCGCAGTCGAGCCAGATCAGGTTCTGGTCGCTCTTGGGCAGGGCCGGCAGGGCCGCGGCATCGTTGTCTGGCATCCTTGCGATTGTCGCCGATGGCCTAAACTAGCGCCGAATGCAAGCCCATGCTTCCCAGACGCTGATCCTCGCATTCGCCGCGTTCCTGCTCGCCGGGTTGGGCGTGAAATTCTGGCTCGCCTCGCGCCAGATCCGCCACGTCGCCCGGCATCGCCAGGCGGTGCCCGCGCCCTTCGACGGCGTGGTCACGCTCGCCGCGCACCAGAAGGCCGCCGACTACACCATCACCAAGACCCGTTTGAGCCTGCTGGAACTGGCGTTCGGGGCGGCGGTGCTGCTCGGCTGGACGCTGCTGGGCGGCCTCGATGCCCTCAATCGCTGGCTCATCGGCATGCTCGGGACGGGCATGTGGCAGCAGCTCGCGCTGCTCGGCTGCTTCGCGCTGATCAGCGGCGCGCTGGAACTGCCCTTCACCCTGTACCAGACCTTCGTGGTCGAGGAGCGCTTCGGCTTCAACAAGATGACGCTGCGGCTGTGGCTGGCGGACCTCGCGAAGTCGGCGCTGGTCGGCGTCCTGATCGGGCTGCCGATCGCCGCGCTGATCCTGTGGCTCATGGGCGCGACCGGCCGCTTCTGGTGGCTCTGGGCCTGGGCTGTCTGGATGGCGTTCAACCTGCTGCTGCTGCTGGTGTATCCCACCTTCATCGCGCCGATCTTCAACAAGTTCAAGCCGCTGGACGACGAGGTCCTGAAGGCGCGCGTGACGGCGCTGATGCAGCGCTGCGGCTTCGCCGCCAAGGGCCTGTTCGTGATGGACGGCAGCAAGCGCAGCGCCCATGCCAACGCGTATTTCACCGGCTTCGGCGCGGCCAAGCGGGTGGTGTTCTACGACACGCTGCTGGCGAAGCTGTCGCCGGGCGAAGTCGACGCGGTGCTGGCGCACGAGCTGGGCCACTACAAGCACAAGCACATCCTCAAGCGGATCGGCGGCCTCTTCGCGCTGAGCCTGGGAGGCTTCGCGCTGCTGGGCTGGCTGTCGACGCAGGCCTGGTTCTATTTCGGCCTCGGCGTGCGGCCCAACGTGCAGGGCCCCAACGACGCCCTGGCGCTGCTGCTGTTCCTGCTGGCGGTGCCGGTGTTCTCGTTCTTCATCTCGCCGGTGCTGGCGCTGTTTTCGCGCAAGCACGAGTTCCAGGCCGACGCCTACGCCGTGCGCCAGACCAGCGGCCGGGATCTCTCCAGCGCCCTGCTCAAGCTGTACGAGGACAACGCCTCGACCCTCACGCCCGATCCGGTGTACGTCACGTTCTACTATTCGCATCCCCCGGCGGCGCAGCGGCTCGCCCGCCTGGCGCCGGCGGCGGCCTGACGAGGCAGGTCCATGGAGTCGATGCTGAACAGGAAGGACTGGTCGCAGGTGCGCCGCCGCGCCCTCGGCCCGACCGAGATCGTGACGCGGCTGTCGGTGCTGCCCGGCTGGCAGCTCGCCGGCGACGGCGCCGATGTCGCGATCGAGAAGACCTACCGCTTCGCGAACTACTACGAGACGATCTCGTTCGTGAACGCGGTGGCGTTCGTCGCCAACGCGCAGGACCATCACCCGGCGCTGTCGGTCCACTACGACCGCTGCGTGGTGCGCTTCAACACGCACGACGTCAAGGGCCTGTCCGAAACCGACTTCGAATGCGCGGCGCAGGTCGACGCGCTGCTGGCATGAGCCCGGCGCCGGCGCGCCCGGCGGCGGGATGGCCGTGACCGCGGCCGCCGGGCTGCAGCCCGGCCTCGTCGTGGCCAGCCATGGCCGTCACTGCCTGGTGGAGACGGCCGACGGCCGGCGCCTGATCTGCCATCCGCGCGGCAAGAAGAGCCAGGCCGTGGTCGGCGACCGCGTGCTCTGGCGGGGGTCGCACGACGAAGGCACGATCGAGCAGGTGCAGGCGCGGCGCAATCTGTTCTACCGGCGCGACGAGATCCGCACCAAGTCGTTCGCCGCCAACCTGGACCACGTGCTGATCCTGGTGGCCGCGGAGCCGGAGTTCTCCGAGCATCAGCTGGCCCGCGCCCTGATCGCCGCCGAAGCCGAGCGCATCGAGCCGGTGATCGCGCTGAACAAGAGCGACCTGGTCGAGCCGTTCGAGCGGGCCTGGGCCCGCCTGCTGCCGTACCAGCAGATGCACTACGGCGTGCTGCCGCTGTCGCTGCGGCTGTCGGGCGACGTCGACCGCGCCAAGCTGCTGGCGCTGCTGCGCGGCAAGACGACGCTGGTGCTCGGCCCCTCGGGCGCGGGCAAGAGCACGCTGATCAACCTGCTGGTGCCGGGGGCCGCGGCGCAGACGGGCGAGATCTCGAAGGCGCTGCAATCGGGCAAGCACACCACGACCTCCACCACCTGGTACTGGGTCGATGCCGAGCGCACGACGGCGCTGATCGATTCGCCGGGCTTCCAGGAATTCGGCCTGCATCACATCGAACCGATGCAGCTCGCGGCCTGCATGCCGGACCTGAAGCCCGCCCTCGGCCAGTGCAAGTTCTACAACTGCACGCACCGGCACGAACCGGGCTGCGCGATCATGCCGCTGGTCGGGCGCGAGGGGCCCGGCGGCATCTCGCCGACGCGCTACCGCATCTACCAGGATCTGTTCGCGGAGCTGTCGCAGCCGCGGTTCTGAGACCGCGCCCTACCCGAGCAGGCGCGCCAGCGTCAGCAAGGCCAGCAGCACCATCCACAGCACCACCGAGCGCCAGACCAGGCCGACGATGCTGCGCAGGTGGCCGATCTCGGCTTCGCGCCCCGGCGTGCTCTCGGTGTCGACCATGCCTTCGGCGGCGCTGGAACGAAAGCCCTGGCCGTTCGGCGCGTAGGCGGATTTCAGCGCTTCGCCACCCAGGCGCACGTTCACCGCGCCCGAGGTGGCGGCCAGGATCACGCCATCGTTGTCGTTGGGAAAGCGCTGGGCATAGTTGCGCCAGCAGTCGATCGCGTCCTCGAAGCTGCCGACCACCGCGAAGGCGAGCGCCGTGATCCGCGCCGGCAGCCAGTCGATCGCCGCCCACGCGCCGGCGGCCGTCGACTGCAGGGCCGGGCTGGCCGGCTGCGTCTGCACCTGCGCGCGGTGGCGCCAGTAGCGGTTGACGAATTCGCTCATGCGATACAGCACGGCGCCGGCCGGGCCGAAGCCGAAGGCCGCCAGCACCGAGAACCAGGCGAGCACCCCGAACACGTGCCGGTGCGCGGCCAGCACCGAATACTCGATCACGTGGCGCACGATCTCGCTGCGGGGCAGCTCGCTGGCGTCGACCTGCTGCCATTCGGCGAGCAGCTGCCGCGCCAGCACTTCGTCGCCGCCGTCCAGCGCGTCGCGGATGGCCGTGAAGTGGTGGCTGAACTGCCGGAATCCCAGCGTCGCGTACAGCACCGCGACGCTCCACAGCACCGCGAACGGCCAGCCCAGGAAGACGGCGAGCAGCCAGTGCACGCCCAGGGCGAGCAGCGCCGGCAGCACCGTCGCCAGGGACCAGGCCACCACCGCGTGCTGCCGCCGGCCGGTGTCGAAGTTGCGACTGACCCAGCGCGCCCACAAACGCAGGCCGTTGTGGATGGGGTTGTGCCGTGCGAGCGGGCGCACCTGTTCGATCAGCAGCGCGAACAGGATGGCGAAAAAGCTCATTCGCCAATGATACGGGCAGCGCCCGGGCCGGGTCAGGCGCTCAGGAACCGGTAGAAGTTGCGCAGCATGGCGGCCGTGGCGCCCCAGACGAAGCGCTCGATGTCGCCATCGCGGTACGGCATCGAGAACCACTCGCGCCGCACGCCATGCCACTCGATTGCGTGGCGGCGGTGGTGCGCCGGGTTCATCAGGAACGCGAGCGGCACCTCGAACGCGTCCGCCACCTCGAACGCATTGAGGGTGAGCTGGTGTCCGGGCTCGACCAGCCCCACCACCGGGGTGATGATGAACTGGGTGCCGGTGGTGTACGTGGGCAGCTGGCCGATGATGTCGACCAGCCCGGGCGCCAGCCCGATCTCCTCCTGCGCCTCGCGCAGGGCGGTATGGGCCTCGTCGCGGTCGGTGGCGTCGCGCTTGCCCCCGGGGAAGGCCACCTGCCCCGAGTGCGTCGACAGGTGGGTCGTGCGCTCCGTCAGCAGCACCATCGGCTGCTCGCGCATCACGATCGGCACCAGCACCGAAGCGTGCGCCGGCTCGCGCTCCGAGAAACGGCGCTCGGTCCACAGCTCAGGCTCCCAGCGCGGCGGTGCCTGGAACCGGGCGCGCAGCGCCTGCGGCCGCAGCGCGGCCTCGGCCACCGGCGGCAGGTGCGCGTCGACGCCCAGCACCGGCACGCGGCGCGGATCGAAGTTCGGCAGCCTGGAAAGCGGCAGGTCGGCGGGCGCCGGATTGATGGGCATGAGGCGAACGATGGGGCCGGAATGAAAAAGGCCGCCCGCAGCACTCGGCTGGGCGGCCATCTCCAGGGCGGGGCTGCTTATTCGGCGGCCGCGGCCTTGTTGTGGTGCGCCAGCTTTTCCTTGATGCGCGCCGACTTGCCGCTGCGCTCGCGCAGGTAGTACAGCTTGGCGCGGCGGACGTCGCCGCGGCGCTTGACTTCGATGCCGGCGATCAGCGGGCTGTAGGTCTGGAAGGTACGCTCCACGCCTTCGCCGCTGGAGATCTTGCGCACCGTGAAGCCGCTGTTCAGGCCGCGGTTGCGCTTGGCGATCACGACGCCTTCGTAGGCCTGCACGCGCTTGCGGGTGCCTTCGACGACGTTGACGCTGACGATGACGGTGTCGCCGGGGGCGAACTCGGGAATGTTCTTGCCCAGGCGGGCAATTTCTTCCTGCTCGAGGGTCTGGATCAGATTCATGGGATTCCTGTTCGATCGTGCCCGCGCTACACAAGGGGCGGCGCCTTCGAGGCGCCGCGGCCGGGCAGAGGATCGGAAAAGCCTGCCATTATAGCCCGTCAGCCGATCTTCGCCAGGAAGGCCTCGTCGGCCGGCGACAGGCGCCCCGCCGCCCGGGCGCCGGCGATCAGGTCCGGCCGGTGGCGGGCCGTGATCTCCAGCCGCCGGTCCCGCCGCCAGCGCTCGATCTGCGCGTGGTGGCCGGACAGCAGCTCGGCCGGGACCCGCGCGCCGTCCCAGTCTTCGGGCCGGGTGTAGTGCGGGCAATCGAGCAGCCCGTCCAGCGCCGGATGGAAACTGTCGAACTGGTGGCTGTCCTCGTCGCCCAGCACCCCCGGCTGCAGGCGGGCGACGGCGTCGAGCAAGGCCATGGCCGCGATCTCGCCGCCGGACAGCACGAAGTCGCCCAGGCTGACCTGGACGTCGACGTGACGGTCGATGAAGCGCTGGTCGATGCCTTCGTAGCGTCCGCACAGCAGGATCGCCCCGGCGCTCGCGGACCAGCGCTCCACGCCGGCGTGATCGAGCCGCTGCCCGATCGGCGAGAAGAGGACCACCGGGGCGGCATCGGCGCGCTCGGCCCGGATCGCGTCCAGGCAGCGCGCCAGCGGCGCGGCCATCATCACCATGCCGGGGCCGCCGCCGAACGGACGGTCGTCGACCCGGCGGTAGTTTCCCTCGGCGAAATCGCGCGGCTGCCACAGCCGCACCTGCACCTGCCCCGATTCGTAGGCGCGACGGGTCACGCCGCTGGCGAGGAACGGCGCGAACAGCTCGGGAAACAGGGTGATGACGTCGAAGCGCATGGCGGCGTCCGGGCCGGATCAGTAATCCGGCTGCCAGTCCACGATGATGCGCTTGCCGGCGATGTCCACGGTGTCGACGTAGGCGGCGACGAACGGGATCATCCGCTCGGCCGGCTGGCCGTCGTCGGCCCGGTATTCGAGCACCAGCACCGTCTGCGGGCCGGTGGACAGCAGGTCCTTCACCGCGCCGAGCGCCAGCCCTTCGCGATTGGACACCTGCAGCCCGATCAGGTCGACCCAGTAATACTCGTCGTCGCCCGGGGTGGGGAAACTCGAACGCGCGACGAACACCCGGGCGCCGCGCAGCGCCTCGGCGGCCGTGCGGTCGTCGATGTCCTGCGCCGTGGCCACCACGCTGTCGGCGTGCTCCTTGGCCTCGCGCACGCGCAGCAGCACGGCGCCGGCGAAGGCCTTCTGGCCTTTTTCCGGCGGCAGCAGGTACCAGCGCTTGGAAGAAAAAAGCGCCTCCGGGGAAGCGCTGTGGGGCAGGACCTTGAACCAGCCCTTGATGCCCCAGGCATCGGCGATGCGCCCGACTTCGACGGCGTCCGCGGGCAGTTCCGCGGCCTCGAGGCCGGTCATCGCGCCTCAGGCCGCGGCGGGAGCCGCGGCGGCGGTGCCGGCCTTGGCGGCGGCCTGCTTGATCAGGCGGTCCACGGTGGGCGAGGTCTGGGCGCCGACGCCCTTCCAGTAGGTCAGGCGGTCCTGGGCGATGCGCAGGCCTTCCTCGCCGTCCTTGGCGATCGGGTTGTAGAAGCCCAGGCGCTCGATGAAGCGGCCGTCGCGGCGCACACGCTTGTCGGCAACGACGATGTTGAAGAACGGACGGGCCTTGGCGCCGCCGCGGGAGAGTCGAATGACGACCATGATTTATCCTTCGGGTGGAGGGTATTTTTCCCAGCGTTGAGACACGCGACATGGCCACCCGGCCAGCGACACGCTGAAGAACCCGCGATTATAACCTTCAGCCGCCCCATGAGCACGATCCGCCCCAGCCGCGACCAGGACCTGCCCGCCATCACGGCGATCTACGCGCACCACGTGCTCCACGGCACCGGCACGTTCGAGACCACCCCGCCGACCCAGGAGGACATGGCCGCCCGCCGCGCGGACGTGCTGGCCAAGGGCCTGCCGTATCTGGTGGTGGAGGACGCGGGCCGGGTGCTCGGCTTCGCCTATTGCCAGTGGTTCAAGCCGCGGCCGGCCTACCGGTTCTCGGCCGAGGATTCGATCTACCTGGACCCGCAGGCGGCCGGCCGCGGGCTGGGCGGCCAGCTGCTGCAGGCGCTGTCGGGCCGGGCCGAGGCCTGCGGCATCCGCAAGCTGATCGCGGTGATCGGTGATTCCGCCAACGCCGCCTCCATCGGCGTGCACCGGTCGGTCGGGTTCACCCCGGCCGGCGTCATCCGGTCCTGCGGCTGGAAGTTCGACCGCTGGCTCGACATCGTGCTGATGGAGAAGGCGCTCGGCGCCGGCGACGCCGCGCCGCCCGACCGGGCGACCCCATGAAGAACAAGACACTGGCCGCCTGGCTGGCCTTCCTCGGCGGACCGCTCGGGCTGCACCGGTTCTACCTGCACGGCGGCCGCGACCTCCTCGGCTGGCTGCTGCCGCTGCCGACCCTGGTCGGCCTCTACGGCGTGCTGCGGGTACAGCGTTACGGCGTCGACGATCAGCTGAGCTGGGTCCTGATCCCCTTCGTGGGCTTCACGATCGCGGCCTGCGCGCTGACGGCCATCGTGTACGGGCTCGCCAGCCCGCAGCAGTGGAACCGCTGGTTCAATCCGTCGGCCGCGCCCGAGGACGCCGCCGGCGGCACCAGCTGGCTGACCATCTTCGCGGTCGCGCTGGCGCTGCTGGTGGGCACCGGCGTGCTGATGGCGAGCCTCGCCTTCAGCTTCCAGCGCTACTTCGAGTACCAGATCGAAGAGGGTCGCAAGATCTCGCAGTGAGCCGGCCACCGCATGGAGTCATGCGAAGGCGGCATTTCCATCTGCTGCCGAGCCAGCGTAGATTGGGACGTCCAGCAATCCCCACCAGGAGAGACGCCATGGATGCGGCCCACCGAGCCGACGCGACGCGGATCACCATCCGCGCCCAGGAACCCCAGGACGCTGCCGCCCTCTCGGCCCTCATGGGCAGCCAGGGCACGTTCGAGGGCACGCTGCAACTGCCAGACATGCCGGTCGCCTCGCGGCTGGAATACCTGCAGAAGGTCGACCCGCACAGCTGCCTGCTGGTGGCCGAGGCCGGGACCGGCGTGATCGGCGCGGCGGGCCTGCACCTGCCGCACCGCGGCCTGCGGCGGGCCCATGCCCGCACCCTGGGTATCGGCATCGCGGCGGAATGGCAGGGCCGCGGCGTCGGCCGGCAGCTGATCGCGCGCCTGCTGGACTGGGCCGACAACTGGGCCGGCATCCTGCGCGTGGAGCTGACCGTCCATGCGGACAACGACCGTGCGATCGCGCTGTACCGTGGCATGGGCTTCGTCGAGGAAGGCCGGCACCGGGCCTATGCGCTGAAGAACGGCCGCTATGTCGACGCGTTCTTCATGGCCCGGCTGCACCCGCGGCAGCCGCTGGTCGCGGCGTGAGCCTCAGAAGATCTGCAGGCTGACCCAGTAGGCGATCCCGGCGACGAACGCGCTCGCCGGGATCGTGAAGATCCAGGCCCAGACGATGTTGCCGGCGACGCCCCAGCGCACGGCGCTGGCCCGCTGGGTCGAACCGACGCCGACGATCGCGCCGGTGATGGTGTGGGTGGTGGACACCGGAATGCCGAGCGCGGACGCCAGGAACAAGGTCAGCGCGCCGCCGGTCTCGGCGCAAAAGCCGTGCACCGGCTTGAGCTTGGTGATCCGCTGGCCCATGGTCTTGACGATGCGCCAGCCGCCGAACATCGTGCCCATGCCGATCGCCAGGTAGCAGGACAGGATCACCCAGTTGGGGGGCGCCTTGTCGCCCGGCAGCGTCATGCCGGCGGCGATCAGCAGCATCCAGATGATGCCGATCGTCTTCTGGGCGTCGTTGCCGCCGTGGCCCAGGCTGTAGGCGCCGGCGGAAACCAGTTGCAGCCGGCGGAACCAGCGGTCGATGCGCGACGGCGTCGCGCGCCGGAACAGCTGCGACACCAGCACCATGATCAGCGACCCCAGCACGAACCCCATCAGCGGCGACAGGAAGATCCACAGCACGGTCTTCCAGATCCCGGCGCCGATCAGCGCGCCGGCGCCCGACTTCGCCATCACGGCGCCCACGATCCCGCCGATCAGCGCGTGCGAGGAGCTGCTGGGAATGCCGTAGTACCAGGTGACGACGTTCCAGGTGATGGCGCCGATCAGGGCGCCGAACACCACGTGGGTGTCGACCACCCCCGGCTGGACGATCCCCTTGCCCACCGTCGCGGCCACGCTGAGGTGAAAGATCAGGATCGCGATCAGGTTGAACGCGGCCGCGAACACGACCGCGGTGGTCGGCCGCAGCACGCCGGTGGACACCACGGTGGCGATCGAGTTCGCCGCGTCGTGGAAGCCGTTCATGAAGTCGAACGCCAGGGCCAGGGCGATCAGGAAGACCACCAGCCACAGGGCGGTTTGCGCGTTTTCCATCCGGGAGGCTCCGCGCCGGGCTAGGAGTGCTCGATCACGATGCCTTCGATCACGTTGGCAACGTCTTCGCACTTGTCGGTGATGGTCTCCAGCAGCTCGTAGATGGCCTTGAGCTTGATCACTTCGCGCACGTCCGGCTCTTCGCGGAACAGCTTGCTCATCGCCGAGCGCATCACGCGGTCGGCGTCGGACTCCAGCTTGTCGATCTCTTCGCAGCTCTTGAGCGCCGCTTCGACCGAGGCCGGCTCGGACAGCTTGCCCAGCATGCTCACGGCTTCCTTCACGCGGTCGCAGCAGCGCACGCTGAGGTCGGTGAGGCGGGTGATTTCCTCGGTCATGTGATGGACGTCGTACAGCGCCATCGTTTCGGCCGAATCCTGGATCAGGTCGGCCACGTCGTCCATCGTGTTGATCAGCGTGTGGATCTGGTCGCGGTCGATCGGGGTGATGAACGTCTTGTGGATCATCTTGTTCACGTCGTGCGTGACCCGGTCGGCGGCCCGCTCGGCGTTGTCGACATCGCGGTTGTACTGCTCCCGCAGGTGCGGGTCGTTGTAGTTGGCGACGAGCTGGGAAAAAGCGCGCGCCGCCTCCACGATGCGGTCGGCATGATGATTGAACATCTCGAAGAAATTGCCTTCGCGCGGCAGCAACTTGCCAAAGAGCATGCGTGCTCCTCCGGTATGGGTGTCCTGGGTTGCGGCGAGTGTACCCGGCGCCCGTCGTCAGCCGTTGCGGAATATGAAATAGACGGCGCCCACCATGCACAGCGCCGCCCACAGGTAATCCAGCTTCAGCGGCTCCTTCAGGTACAGCACGGCGAACGGCACGAACACCGACAGCGTGACCACTTCCTGGATGATCTTGAGCTGGCCCACCGTCAGGCCGGCGCGCTGGAAGCCGATGCGGTTGGCCGGCACCTGCAGCAGGGACTCGGCCAGCGCGATGCCCCAGCTGACCAGCGCGGCCGCGTACCAGGGCGCCGTCGCCAGGTTCTTCAGGTGGCCGTACCAGGCCATCGTCATGAACACGTTGGAGGCAAGCAGCAGCAGGACCGCCTGCAACGAAAATGGGATGGCTGACAAGGTGCTCATGCATGGATTATCCGAGTGACCGCATTGCCGATGGCGTGCCGCTGCTGTACGTCGACGCCCATCTGGTGGTGCTCGACAAGCCGGCCGGCCTGCTGAGCGTGCCCGGCCGCGGCGCCGGCAAGGCCGACTGCGCCTGGTCCCGCGTGCAGCGCCAGTTGGCCGATGCGCTCGTCGTGCACCGCCTGGACATGGCGACTTCAGGCCTGCTGCTGATGGCTCGTGGGGCAGCGATGCAGCGCCTGCTCAGCCGCGCCTTCGAGACGCGGCAGGTGGGCAAGCGCTACCTGGCCCTGGTGGACGGACACCTGGCGGCCCCCGCGGCCGGGGACGGCTGGGGCCTGGTCGACCTGCCGCTCGCCGCCGACTGGCCGAACCGGCCGCGCCAGCTGGTCGACCAGGCGCGCGGCAAGCCGAGCCGGACCCGCTGGCGGGTGCTCGGCTTCGATCCGGAGCGCCAGGCCACGCGCCTGGAACTGGAGCCGGTCACCGGGCGCTCGCACCAGTTGCGGGTGCACCTGCAGGCGCTCGGCCATCCGATCCTCGGCGATGCCCTCTACGCGCCGGCCGCAGCGCGCGAGCGGGCGCCGCGCCTGCTGTTGCACGCGAGCGAGCTGCGGCTGGCGCACCCGGCGACCGGGGCGCCCATGCACTGGCGCAGCGCAGCCCCGTTCTGAAGCGAGGAACCGACAGGGTCGGCGCCGAGTCTGACGGCAACGCTTCCGGGAGATCGCGATGACCACTCGCCCGTTGACGCGCCGGGATGCGCCGTCCTGCTCGCCGCGCCGCTCCTGTGGCGCGGCCTTCAGGCGCAACCGGGTGGCGCCCGCCGTCCCACCCCGGCGCAGACCGAAGGCCCGTTCTACCCGGTGCGCTTGCCCGAGGACAGCGACTTCGACCTGCTGCACAACGGCGGCCTCGCCTATGGGCACGGGCTGCCCGCGTGGCTCGAGGGCAGCGTCGCCGATCCCGACGGCAAGGCCGTGGCCGGCGCCCGGGTGGAGATCTGGCAGTGCGACCAGGCCGGCCACTATCACCATCCGGGCGACGGCGGCCGGGCGGACCCGGCGTTCCAGGGCTTCGGGCGCGTCACGGTGGGCAGCGACGGCAGCTACCGCTTCCGCACCATCCGGCCGGTCCCCTATGCCGGCCGCACGCCGCACATCCACGTGAAGGTCAAGCTCGGTTCGCGCGAGCTGCTGACCACGCAGCTGTATGTCGCGGGCGACCCGCACAACGAGCGCGACTTCCTGTGGCGCCGGCTCGCGCCGGCGGACCGCGCCGCCGTCACGATGCCGTTCCGGCGCTCGGCCGAGGGCTGGCGCACGACCTTCCCGATCGTCGTCAACGCCTGAGCGGCGGCCCGGCTACGATGCGCGCATGACGCACCACCTCACCATCATCACCGGCGCTTCGCGCGGCATGGGCCTGGCCATGGCGCAGCAGTTGCTGGATGCGGGCCATCACCTGCTGTGCCTCTCGCGCCGCCACAACGACGAACTGGGCCAGCGCGCCACCCGCGCCGGGCTGCGCTGCGAGCAGTGGGCCGTCGACCTGGCGCAGCCCGAAGCCGCCGCGACCCGGCTCGAAGTCTGGCTGGCCGCGCAGGACGGCGCCTCGGCCGCCACGGTCACGCTGATCAACAACGCCGGCGTGCTGCCGCGCATCGCGCCGCTGGCGGCGATTCCGGCGGCCGAGCTGGCCGCCGCGCTGCGGGTGGACCTGGAGGCGCCGATGCTGCTGACCTCGGCCTTCCTGCGCGGCACCGGGCAGTGGCCGGCGGCGCGCAAGATCCTCAACATCTCGTCCGGGCTCGGGCGCAGCCCCATGGCCTCGCAGGCGGCGTACTGCGCGGCCAAGGCCGGGATGGACCACTACACCCGTTGCGTGGCGCTGGAGCAGGCGGCCGGGCCGAACGGCGCGCGGATCTGCTCGCTGGCGCCCGGCGTGATCGACACCGACATGCAGGTGCAGATGCGCGGCGCGCAGCCGAGCGAGTTCCCCGACCAGGGGACCTTCCTCAAGCTCAAGGAAAAAGGCGCGCTGACGTCGCCGGCCGAGGCCGCCGCGCGCGTGCTGGCGTACCTCGCGCGGCCCGACTTCGGCTCGATCCCCGTCGCCGACGTGCGGGACTGAACCTCAGGGCTCGACCTTCACGCCCTTCCAGAACGCCACCCGGCCCTTGATCATCCAGGCCTCGGGCTTCGGGTCCGGGTAGTACCAGGCGGCATCCGGATTCAGCTCGCCGTTCACCAGCAGCGAGTAATAGCTCGCCTGCCCTTTCCACGGGCAGCTGGTGCGGTGGTTGCTGAACGTCAGGTACTCGCGGTTCAGCGCCTGCTCGGGGAAATAGTGGTTGCCTTCGACCACCACCGTGTCGTCGCTCTCGGCGATCACCGCGCCGTGCCACGTCGCTTTCATGCCGCGTCGCCTTCCTGCGGCGCCTGCAGCCAGTGCACGCTGAACAGCCGCTGTTCGTCGGTCCACACCGGTCCCGGCCGGAAGCCGGCGCGCCGCGCCAGCTCGTGCAGCCCGGCCACGGTGAACTTGTGCGAGTGCTCGGTGTGGAGCGTCTCGCCTTCCTCGATCTGGAACGAGCGCCGGCCCACGCTCACCTGCTGGCGGCAGCGGCTGACCAGGTGCATCTCGATGCGCTGCCAGGGGGCGTTGTAGAACGCGCTGTGGGCGAACTGCTCCAGCACGAAGCTGGCGCCGAGCTCGCGGTTGGCGCGCGCCAGCAGGTTCAGGTTGAACTCGGCGGTCACGCCCTGGGCGTCGTTGTAGGCCGCATGCAGCACCGCCGGGTCCTTCACCAGGTCCGCGCCCAGCAGCAGCGCGCCGCCGCGCAGCACCTGGGCCGCCGCGCCGAGGAACTGCAGCGCCTCGGCCGGGGTGAAGTTGCCGATGGTCGAACCGGGGAAGAAGCCGACCCGCTGGCCGGCACCCGGCAGGCGGGCCGGCAGCAGCAGCCGCTGCGTGTAGTCGGCGGTCACCGGCTGCACTTCGAGCCCGGCGTAGTCGCGCTGCAGCGCGGCCGCGGCCTGCGCCAGGTGCTCGCCCGAGATGTCGATCGGCAGGTAGCGCGCCGGCCGCTCCATCGCGTCGAGCAGCAGCCGCACCTTGCGCAGGGAGCCGGCGCCGAACTCGACGATCTCGGCTCGCGGGCCCATCAGCGCGGCCAGCTCGCGCGCATGGGTGCGCAGGATGTCCAGCTCGGTGCGGGTCGGGTAGTACTCCGGCAGTTCGCAGATCCGCTCGAACAGCTGCGAGCCCCGCGCATCGTAGAAGTACTTGGGCGAAATGCTGCGCGGCCGGGCGGCCAGTGCCGCCACGAGGTCGTGCGCGAACGCGCTGTCGCTGGCCGGCGGACCCTGGTGGTCGGGCGGCGGCGCAGCGTTGTCGGCAAGCGCGGTCATCGATCGCATCAGCATGTTCCGTCCCTGGCCAGGCGCAGCCCTGAAAATTGCCAGCGCGCGGCCGGCTGGAAGAAATTGCGGTAGGTCGCCCGGGCGTGCCCCGCCGGCGTCGCGATGCTGCCACCGCGCAGCACGAGCTGTCCCACCATGAACTTGCCGTTGTATTCGCCGACGGCGCCAGCCAGCGGGCGAAACCCCGGGTACGGATCGTACGACGAGCGCGTCCACTGCCACGCATGCCCGGTCATCTGGCGCACCCCGTCGACCCCGAAGGCCAGCTCCCACTCGAATTCGGTGGGCAGCCGGGCGCCCGCCCAGTGGGCGTACGCCGCGGCCTCGTACAGGCTCAGGTGGACGACCGGCGCTGCGGGGTCCAGCGGCTGCACGCCGTGCTGCCCGAACACCTGCCAGTGCGCCGCCGGCGCGCGCGAATCATCGGGCGCGATCCAGTACCGGGGCGCCGTCCAGCCGGCGTCCTGGGCCGCTGCCCAGCCGTCGGACAGCCACAGGGCGGGCCGCCGATAGCCGCCGTCCTCGATGAACTGCAGGTATTCGCCGCAGGTCACCAGGCGGTCGGCGATGCGGTGCGCCGCCAGCAGCACGCGATGGCGCGGCGTCTCGTTGTCGAAGGCGAAGCCGCTGCCGGCATGGCCGATCTCCGCGACCGCCTCGGGCCGCTCGATCCAGCGCAGCGCGGTCGGGCCGGCGGCGGGGCGCGGGCCGGGGACCGGCTGGTAGACCGGCAGCAGCGGGTTGCACCAGAAAGCCGCCAGGATGTCGGTGACGATCAGTTCCTGGTGCTGCTGCTCGTGATGAAGTCCCAGTTGCACCAGCGGCGCGGCCGCGCTCCAGGTGTCCGCGTCGGCGCCCTCGATGAACCGGCGCAGCGCCGCATCGACATGGCGCCGGTAGGCATGCACCTGCTCCAGGCCGGGGCGCGTGAGCAGGCCGCGCTGCGGCCGCGGATGGCGCGGACCCAGCGATTCGTAATAGGAGTTGAACAGGCGGAAGAACCGCGCGTCGAACGGCGTGTAGCCGGGTGCATGCGCCGCCAGCACCACCGCCTCGAAGAACCAGGTGGTGTGCGCCAGATGCCACTTGGCGGGACTGGCGTCCGGCATCGCCTGCACCCCCTGGTCCTCGGGCGTGAGCGTGGCGGTCCGGGCCAGCGTTTCGGCGCGGACCTGCGCGAAGCGCTGAGCCAGCTCGGCGCGGGAAGGGATCGGGGAGACCGCCAAAGCCCGGTCCGTCAGAAACCGGCGGCGCCGCTGGCGAGGCGCGTCGCCTCGTCCCCACCCGCCTTGCTGCGGCTCTTCCAGCGCCCCAGTTTGCCGGGCGTGTTGTCGACCCGCACGAAGTAGACCGGCCGCTCGCAGGCATGGTAGCGCTGGCAATAGGTCGACCACTTGCGTACCTGTCCGGCCGGCAGGTAGAAGTACAGCGGGTCCTGCGGCGGCGGCGGCCCGAGCGTCTTGGCGGCCACCAGCGGCTGCGACGAGAGCAGCGGCGGCGGCGGCCCCTGGCGCACCTCGATGCGGCCGTACACGCCCGCGCGCAGGGGGCCGCCGGTCGTGACGTTGACGTAGGCCTCCCGGGCCTGGGCCCCAGCCCACGCCAGCAACAGCAGTGCGGCAGCGATCGCGCGTGTGGCGGCCATACCTGGCGGCTCAGCCCCGGCCGGGGCGGTCGGACAGCACCAGGATCGAGCGGCCGGCCAGCAGCACCCGGGAGCCGGACGGCAGGGCGCCGCGCTGCGCCACCGTCCGCAGGCTGCCGTCATCCATGCGGATGCGCATCTCGTACGCCGCGCTGTCCGCCGCCGGACCGCGCGCCACGACGCGCTCGATCACGCCGCAGTCGGGGCAGATGCCGGCCGCGGCGGCGCCGGGGCGACTCAGCGGCGGCGCCTGCACCACCGCGCTCGGGGCTGGCGCTTCGGCGCGCTTGGGCTGCGCCGGGTACCGGGTCTGCATATAGGCGGCCGAGACGCCGGCCACGGCCACGGCACATGCGGCCAGCCGCGTCACCAGCGTTTCGAGTCGCCGCGAGCGGGCAACGCCGGCCTCGGGCCGGGCCGTCGCTTGCTGTGCCGTGTCGCTGGCTTGGTCCATGTCTCATCGCTTTCCTGGCGACCCGTTGTAACGAAGGAATCGACTACACAGCTGTAGGCCGCGGTGACATGCGTAAAAGAAATTTGCTCGGCCTCGCGTAGGACCATTCCCACAAGAGGCTCCCGAAACCAAGCGGCGCCTGCGCGCCTGCTCAGTCGACGGCGGCGTAGACCAGGTGCCGGAACAGGTTGCGGTAGTGGATCCGCTGGTGGGGCGCCTGCAGCAGCAGCAGCGCGAACAGGTCCTCGGCCGGGTCCACCAGGAAGAAGGTGCCGCCGATGCCGCTCCAGAAGTACTGGCCCGCCGACCCCGGTTGCGCGGCCAGCCCGCTCGCCAGCCGCACCGCGAACCCGAGCCCGAAACCATGCCCTGGCGGCAACAGGTCGCCGGCGGGCGCAATGCGGCCGAGGTGGTCCGCGGTCATCCACTCCACGGTCTTGCGCGAGACCAGCCGCGTCCCCTCGAACTGGCCCCGCTGGCGCAGCAACTGCAGGAAACGGATGTAGTCGTGCGCGGTCGACATGAGCCCGCCACCGCCCGATTCGAACGCCGGCGCCGCCCGGCCATCGAGCAGGGTCACCGCCTCGCCGGTATCGGGGTCTTGCGCCAGCGGCTCGGCGATGCGGTGCCAGTGCTCGCGCGGCACCGAGAAGGCGGTGTCGGTCATTCCCAGCGGCGCCAGGATCCGCTCGCGCAGCAGTTGTCCGAGCCGCTGGCCGCTCACCACCTCGAGCAGCGCGCCCAGGACGTCGGTGGCGCGGCTGTACTCCCAGCGCGAACCGGGTTGATGCGCCAGCGGCAGGGCGGCGAGCGTTCGGCTGAATTCGGCGTTGGTCTGCGACAGGCGACCGACCTTCGCGGCGCGGTACTGCTGCTGCACCGGCGAGTCGCCGAGGAATTCATAGGTGAGGCCGGCGGTGTGCCGCAGCAGGTCGTGCACGGTGGCGAGCTGGCGCACCGGCTCCAGCCGGACCGCGCCGCCCTCCTCGACGGCGACCCGCTGACGGCCGAATTCCGGCAGGTAGCGCGCGACGGGGTCCGTCAGCTGCAGCCGGCCTTCTTCGGCCAGCATCAGCGCCGCCAGCGACACCAGCGGCTTGGTCATCGAGTAGATGCGGAAGATCGCGTCCTCGCGCATCGGCGTGCCGGCCTGCGCATCGAGTTGTCCGAGCGTCTCGAACAGTTCCACGTGCCCGCCCAGGGCCACGGCGATGACCGCGCCGGGAATGCGCCGGCGATCGATGTCCGCCTGGAAGGTCGACGCGAGCCGCGCCAGGGCCTGCCGGTTGAGGCGGCCCATCAGGCGAACCGTTGCCGGGCCAGCTCGGCGCCGCGCGCCAGCGCTTCGAGCTTCCTGACGGCGATCTCGCGGTCCATCGGCGCCAGGCCGCAATTGGTGCAGGGAAAGAGCCGCTGCCGGGGCACGAACTGCAGCGCAGCGCCGATGGTCTGGGCCACCTCCTCCGGCGTCTCGATCTCGTCGCTGGCCACGTCGATCACGCCGACCAGCACGTCCTTGCCCGCCAGCAGCTTCATCAACTCGGGCGGGACGTGCGAGTGGAAGCACTCCAGGCTCACCTGGTCGATCGAGCTGGCGGCAAGCGCCGGAAACACCTGCTCGTACTGGCGCCATTGCTCGCCCAGGCCGTGCTTCCAGTCGATGTTGGCCTTGATGCCGTAGCCGTAGCAGATGTGGACGGCGGTGGTGCAGGCCAGGCCCTGCGCGGCCCGCTCGAGCGCCCGCACGCCCCACTGCGCGGCCTCCTGCATGTAGACGTTGAACGCCGGCTCGTCGAACTGGATGATGTCGACGCCGTCCGCCTGCAGCGCCAGCGCCTCCTGATTGAGCAGCTCGGCGAAGGCGAACGCCATCGCGACCCGGTCGCCGTAGTGCGCGTCGGCCACGGTATCGACGATGGTCATGGGCCCCGGCAGCGTGAACTTCAGCTGGCGGCTGGTGTGGGCCCGCGCCAGCCTGGCTTCGACACCGTGCACGCGGCCCTTGAGCCTGAGCGGGCCGACGACCTGCGGCACCATGGCCTCGTACCGGTTGTTGCGGATTCCCATCTTCACCTTGTGCGCGAAGTCGATGCCGTCCACCTGCTCCAGGAAGCCGTGCACGAAATGCTGGCGCGACTGCTCGCCGTCGGTGACGATGTCCAGCCCCGCGTCCTCCTGCGCCTTGATCCACAGCAAGGTGGCATCGGCCTTGGCCTGCTGCAGCTCGCTGCCCTGCAGCTTCCACTGCGGCCAGAGCTTGCGGGTTTCGGCCAGCCACCCGGGTTTGGGCAGGCTGCCGGCGATCGACGTGGCGAACATGGCTTCTCCTGGGGCGATGGGCGCATTGTTGCACCGGGGCCGGCCCCGCGCCGGGCCCTATGATCTCGCCCGATGCCCGCCGCCGACCCGCTGCCGCGCCCTCGCGCGGCGATCGCCCTGCCCCTGCTGGCCGCCGGCTGCGCCGTGTTCGCGCTGCTGGCGGCCGACTTGCTGCTGCACGGCCCGGTCACGGCGGCCGACGCCGGCATCAGCCGCTGGTTTCACGCGCATGCCGGCGCCGCCGTGACCGGCTTCCTGCAGCTCGTGAGTGATGTCCACAGCACGCGCGCCATCCTGTTGATGGCGGCGCTGGCCCTGATCGCATTGCTGTGGCGGCGGCAGTTCGCCTGGGCGCCGGCGCTGGTGCTGTGCGTGCCGGGCGGGATGCTGCTGAACACCGCGGTCAAGGACGGCTTCCAGCGGGCGCGGCCGGCGCTGGAGGGCGTCACGTCCACCTTGGGCAGCTACAGCTTTCCCAGCGGCCACACCGCCGGCGCCACGGTCTGGTGGGGCTTCGCGCTGGTGTGGGTGTTCGCGCACTGCCCGCTCGCGCGCGAACGCGCCACCGCGGCCGCGGTAGCCGTGCTGCTGGTGCTGCTCACGGCGCTGTCGCGGGTGGTGCTCGGCGCCCACTACCTGTCGGACGTGCTGGCGGCCATGGCCGAAGGCGCCGCCTGGCTGGGACTGTGCTTCGCGCTGCTGGCGCACGCCCCGTGGGAACGCGCCCGGCGGCGCTGACGCGGCGCGGTTGTGGCGCGCACCGGCGCTCTGCCAGAATCTCCGGGGGCCTGGGGCCCGAGGAGATCAGCATGGGGATTCGCATCGTGCGCCTGGGCACGCCGCGCGCGCCGGGCGAGGGGCTGCGGCTGGGCACCGTCCGGCGGCCGCCGCGCGGCGTGCCGAAGGCCGAATTCGCGACGCGCGACTTCTACGACACCTGGCTGCCCAACCTGGCGCCGAGCGCGCCGCTGATGGCCGAGGGCCAGGCCGCCGCGAGCGACAAGGAGTGGGCGGCGTTCAAGCGCAAGTTCCATGCCGAGATGAAGCAGCCCGAGGCCAGCCACCTGCTCGATGCGCTGGCCGCGCTGTCGCACCAGACCTCGTTCGCGATCGGCTGCTACTGCGAGGACGAGCAGCATTGCCATCGTTCGGTCCTGCGCGAGCTGCTGGCCGAGCGCGGCGCGAAGATCGAGTAGCGCGGGCCTGCGGGTCGCGGCGGCAGGTGGCAGCGGCGCGATCAGCGGGGGCGGGCTTCGGTCCCCGGCGTGGCCTGCGGCGCCGGGGCCGGCAACGGCGTCCCGCACTGCTGGCAGAACTTCGCTTCGGGCCCGTACCCGCCGACCCCGCAGACCTCGCAGCTGCGCGCCGCCAGCGGCGCCCGCGCGTGCCGGCGCACCGTCATCTCCGCCGTCACGATGCCGGTGGGCACGGCCAGCGTGCCCCAGCCGATCAGCATGATCACCGACGCGATGAAGCGGCCCAGGTCGGTCTTGGGCGTGATGTCGCCGAAGCCCACGGTCGTGATGGTCGTGATCGCCCAGTACACCGCCGTCGGGATGTCGGTGAAGCCATGCTCGGGGCCCTCGACCACGTACAGCAGCGTGCCCAGGATCAGCGCCACCATCAGCACCGCCGCCAGGAAGACCAGGATCTTGCGCCGGCTGGCCAGCAACGCCTCGCCCATCACCTGGTATTCGGCGATGTATTCGGTCAGCCGGAAGATCCGGAAGATCCGCAGCAGCCGCAGGATCCGCACGTCGATCAGCGCATGCAGCTCGGGCAGGACCAGGGCGAGGTAGGTCGGCAGCACCGCGATGAGATCGACCAGCCCGAAGAAGCTGAGCGCATAGCGCAGCGGCCGCCGCACCGACATCAGCCGCGCCAGGTATTCCACCGTGAACAACAGCGTGAAGAACCACTCGGCCAGGGCGAAGCCGAAGCGGTGGCGCGCGTGCCACTGGGGCACGCTGTCGATCACCACCACCGCCACGCTGACCAGGATCGCCAGCACGATGAGCTGGTCGAACAGCCGCCCCGCGGCGGTGTCCGACTCGTAGATCACCTGGTAGGACCGCAGCCGCCAGCCGCCCGCGGGACGGCCCAGGTCGTCGCGGTCCGAGGTCGCCATCGCCTCAGGCGGCCGGCCGGCGGAACCGTTCCCAGGCCTCGCGCGTGGGCGTGGTGCCCGCGCCGGGCTCCTGGGGCAGGCGGAAGCAGCCGTCGACGACTTCGGCCGGGTCGGTGAAGCAGTCCTTGATCCACGGGATGTACTCGAGCACCTGGCAGGCCGGATGCGCATAGCTCAGGTGCACGTGCACCTGGCTCATCTCGCCGGCGTGCGGCGCCACCGGCAGCCGGTACGCATGCGCCGTCTCGCACACGCGCAGCACCTCGGTCAGGCCGCCCATGCGGGTCGAATCCGGTTGCACCCAGTGCACCGCGCCCTGGTGGAAGAACTCCGAGAAGGCGTCCTGCGTATAGAGCTGCTCGCCCAGCGCCACCGGGATGCTGGTGGCCCGCGCCAGCTGGGCGTGGCCCTTCACGTCGTCGTGCCATATCGGCTCCTCGAACCAGTAGACGTCGAACGGCTCGGCGCCGCGGCAGAAACGCAGGCAGGTCGCCAGGTCCCACTTGCCGTTGCCGTCGACGGCGAGCGTCACCTGGGGGCCGATCGCGCGGCGCACCGCCTCCAGGCGGCGCAGGTCGCGCTCCACCGTGGAGCCGACCTTGATCTTGATGCCCGTGAAACCCTGCTCCACGGCGCGCTGCGCACCCTGCACCAGCTTGTCGTCGCCGATGCTGAGCCAGCCGATGTCGGTGTTGTAGGCGCGGACCTGCTCGCGCACCTGGCCGCCCAGCAGCTTCCACAGCGGGACGCCGGCGCGCTTGGCCTTGAGGTCCCACAGCGCCACGTCGATGGCGGCCTGCGACAGCGTGGTGATGCCGGCGCGGCCGATCCACTGCAGCGCCGGGTTGCGCGCCAGCTTCAGCCACAGGCGCTGCACGTCGTCCGCGTCCTCGCCCACCAG
Source organism: Ramlibacter sp. (assembly GCF_035554825.1). GTDB lineage: Bacteria > Pseudomonadota > Gammaproteobacteria > Burkholderiales > Burkholderiaceae_C > Ramlibacter. The sequence continues at coordinate 26,872 of NZ_DATMHS010000151.1, forward strand.
CAGCGGCGCGTGGCAGGTCGCGATGCAGCGGGTGATCAGCTGGTCGCCGGGCAGTTCGGCGTGCGTGCCGGTGAAGCCGAAGCCGGCGAGCCCGTCCTCGGTCTCGAGGCGGGCGCCGACCACGCCCCAGTGCGTGATGGTGTGGGTGCTGTCGGCGATCTGCGAGCCGGTGACCGGCACGTGCAGGACGAAGGGTTCGACGGAGGTGATCTTCACTGGACTTCCCGTTGCTGCAAACGCACCGATGGTAGTGCAACAGCGGCCGGCTTCAGAGCCGGTTGTGGATGGCCGTGGCGGCGATCGCCGCCTGGCCGGCAGCCACGTTGATCTGGTTCAGGTCCACCGCCACGTCGCCGGCCGCGTACAGGCCGGGCACGGTGGTTTCGTAGTGCTCGTCGACCTCGAGCTGGCCGTCGGGCCGCGCCCGCGCGCCGAGCGCGGTCGCCAGCCCGCAGGCGTGGACCAGCCCCAACGCCGGATACAAGGTGTCGAACTCCAGCGTCTGGCCGCCGGCAAGCTCCACCAGCACCTGCCGTGGCCCGCAGCGGATCGCCCGCGGCTCGCGATCTTCGACGGTGACGCCGGCTCGCCGCAGCCGCTCCAGTTCCTCGGCCGGCAGCGTGTCGCGGGTGCCCAGCGCCAGCCAGGTCACGCGGTTGTCGAAGCCGGCGACGAACACCGCTTCGCGCAAGCCGTGCTGCTGGCGGCCGAGCACCGCCACCCGCTGGCCCTGCGTTTCGTAGCCGTCGCAGATCGGGCAGTAGCGCACCACGCCCGCCTTCAGCGCGGGCGCAAGGCCGGGGATCTCCGGCTCGATGTCGGTCGCCCCGGTCGCCAGCAGCACGGTGCGGGCTTCCAGTCGGCGCGAGCCGGCCCGGGCCTCGAAACGGCCGCCGGCCGTGCGCTCGAGCCGCTCGACGCGCCCCAGTTCCAGCGTGGTGCCGTAGCGGCCGGCATGCAGCCGCATCCGCTCCAGCAGCTCCGGGCCGGCAATTCCGTCGGGAAATCCGATCACGTTGCGCGCCTTGGGGATGCGCGCGATGCGGCTGCCGCCGTCGTCGATGAGCACCGCGCGGCGACGGTAGCGCCCCAGGTACACGGCGGCCGTCAGCCCGGCGGCGCCGCCGCCGATCACCAGGCAATCCAAGATCTCGTCGTGCACGTCCGTCCCTTCACGCAGTCCACGGCAGCTGCTTGGCCACCATCAGAAAGAAGATCGCGAGGAAGGCCGCGAAGGCCACGCAGCCGAGGCCGACCCACCAGGCGAACAGCCGCCAGTAGCCGCGCGGCAGCGGGGCGCCGGCCAGCGCCGCGCCCGCGGACAGGTCGCGCAGGCGCAACTGGATCCACACCACCGGCAACCAGCATGCCAGCGCCAGGACATACAGGCCCAGCGACCACGAGATCCACGGCAGGCGCCAGGCCATCCCGGCCAGGTGGATCAGCCAGAACCCGCTGAGCGGCTGGAACACCGCGGTGGTGGCGGTGAACAGCCAGTCCGTGATCACGACGAAGCGGCTCACGGTCGCCACCTTGGCCGGGTCGCGGCTCCAGGTGGCCAGCACCAGGTAGAAGGCCGAGCCGATACCGGTGCCGAACAGCATCGTCGAGGACAGCACGTGCAGCCACTTGGCGACCAGGTACTCCATTCAGCCGGCCCTGTTTCGCGGCGGCTCGAGCGCCCACAGCAACGCGATCGCCGCGGCGAGTGGCAGGTTCTTCGACAGCGGGCCGTACGGGTGCAACCAGTACTCCGGCAGGAAGATCGTGATCAGCGCGGTGTAGCCCAGGACCAGCAGCAGCTGGCCGGCCCAGACGAGGCGGCGCCGCGCCGGCGGCGCGATGATCGTCGCGACCCCGAGCAGCAGGTCGAGCGCGGCAGCGCCGTACAAGGCCAGTGTCGCCAGGCCGCCCCGCAGCCCGACGCGGGCGAGCAGTTCCAGGCTGTCGGACACCGGGTACAGGCCCAGCGACACGATCCCGGTCCAGATCCACAGCAAGGCGATCGACCAGCGCAGCAGCGGCAGCCAGGTGCCGAGCATCGCCTCCTGGCGCCACGTCGCGGCCCGCGCGCGCTCGATGAACGATGCCACCGCCAGCGGCGGGCGTCCCAGCAGCCGGGTGAACGGTCCGGCCGGCGCGACGTTGCCGCGCAGCAGCATGCCGGCCGTCTCGCTGTCCAGGAAACTGCCGGGGATGTGGCCGGCGAGGCTCGCGCCGAAGCGGAACAGCCCGGCCGGCAACGGCAGCACGCGCAGCGGGCTGGCGAGTCCGAGCTGGCGGCGCAGCGCCGCCAGGAATTCGCGCAGCGGCATCGGCTCCGGTCCGACGAACGCGATGGTCGCCGGCTGCGGCGGCGGCGACTGCAGCAGTGCCAGCACGCCCGCGACCACGTCGTCGACATGCACCGGCTGCACCTGCATCGCGCCGCCAGCGGGCAGGGCCAGCAGCGGCAGCACCGCCATGCCGTTGAACATGGCGGCGCTCGCGCCGCCGGGGCCGTACACCAGTGACGGCTGCACGATCGCCGACTGCAGCGGCAGCTGCCGCAGTGCATCGTCGGCGGCCTTCTTGCTGCGGTGGTAGCGGCTGCGCGCCGCCTCGTCGGCGCCGAGCGCGGAGATCTGCAGCACGAACGGCACCCCCGCCTGGGCACAGGCCCGGAACAGCGCGATCGGCGCCTGCTCGTGCAAGGCCGTGAAGGTCTGCCCCGGCTGCTCGCGCAGGATGCCGACGGCGTTGACCACCGCGTCGACGCCGGCCAGCCGCGGCAGCCACCACTGCGGTGGCGGCACGGCCGCGAAATCGACCGCCAGCGGTTCGCGCTGCGGCGCGTCGGCGCGCGGATGCCGCGACGCGCAGACGACGGTGTGCCCAGCGCGCACCAGGGCCGCCACCACCGCCTGGCCGATGAAGCCCGTCGCTCCCGTCACCAGAATACGCATGCCGCCTCGAGGGAAAGTGTCGGCCGAGTCTAGCCGCCGGCCCGCGCGACAGCGGGCGCGTGTTACGCCTTGAGAGCCTGAGCCACGCGCTGCGGCTCATCCGCCTAGACTGCGTCGATGAGCAGCTGGAAGCAGGCACTGCGCGAAGGCGCGATCTCGGGCAGCGTGGCCAGCGTGCTGTCGGCCGCCGCCCTCGCGCTGGCCGGTCGCCGCGAGAACGGGGCGCCGGCGGCGCCGGTGAATGCCATCAGCCACTGGCTCTGGGACCGCCAGGCGCTGCGCCAGGACGGCCCGAGCGTGCGCCACACCCTGGCCGGCTACCTGATCCACCACGCCGCGTCCGTGTGGTGGGGCACCTGGCATGCGAAGGCCTGGGGTGGGCGCGCCCGGGCCAAGCGCCCGGCACCGGCGCTGGCCGGCGCCACGGCGGCGGCGGCGGTGGCTTGGTTCGTCGACTACCGGATGACGCCGCAACGCCTCACGCCGGGCTTCGAGCATCGGCTGTCCACCGGCGCGCTGGTCGCCGTGTATGCCTGCTTCGCGGTGGGCCTGGCGCTCGGCAGCATGGCGGTGCCAGCGGCTCGCGACGCGCCACGCCGCACGGTTGAGTGACGCCTGGGCGCCACCAGTGCGTCGGGCGGCCGGCCCTCGCCTGCCCGGCGCCGGTCTCCCTCCTGCAGCCCCGGTCCAGCCGCTCCATCGCGGGCGCCGTCGCCGGGCACGGCCACAGCTGCGCAACCGACGTGGCCGGCCTAGACGTTGCTCAGCACGTGGTTGGGCTCGGCCCTGGCTTCCAGCGCCGTCGCCACGGCGGCGCCGAGCGAATTGATGTCGAACGGCTTGCGCAGGATGGCCGGCTTGCCGGCCAGCCGCTCGACGGCGGCCATGTCGGCGTAGCCGGTGGCCAGGATCACCGGCAGTTCGCCGACCAGGGCGCGGGCCCGGGAGATCACCTCGGCCCCGGTCATGTCCGGCATCGCGTAGTCGACCACCAGCAGGTCCGGCTTGCTGCTGGCGATCGCGGCCAGGCCCTCGGTGCCGTTGGGCGCTTCGCTCACCGCGTAGCCGATCAGGCCCAGGCATTCGACGATCACGCGCCGCACGTCGGGGTCGTCCTCGACCACGAGGATCTTGCGCGGCTCGACCGGTGCCGGCACTTCGGCCGGCTGCGGCGGCTCGGCGCCGGGCTGGGCGTCGGCCGGCGCGGCCGGGAACACCAGTTCGACGGTGGTGCCCTGGCCGACGTGGCTGACGATGGAGGCAACGCCGCCGGACTGGCGGGCGAAGCCGTACACCTGGCTCAGGCCCAGGCCGGTGCCGCTGCCCAGCGGCTTGGTCGTGAAGAACGGATCGAACACCTTGCTCAGCAGCTGGGGCGCGATGCCCTGCCCGGTGTCGCTGACGCGGACCAGCACGTACTGGCCGGGCTTCAGATGCTCACGCGCCTCGGTGCGCTCGTCGGTGCAGGTCGAGATGGTGAGCGTGCCGCCGTCGGGCATCGCGTCGCGCGAATTCACCGCGAGGTTCAGCACCGCCATCTCGAGCTGGCTGGCGTCGACCACCACCGACGCCGGCTGCTCGCATAGGTCGAGCTTGACCTGCACCGAGGAGCCGACCGAGATCTCGATCAGGTCCTTCATGCCCAGCAGCAGCTTGTTGACGCTGGTGAGCCGCGGCAGCAGCGACTGGCTGCGCGCGAACGAGAGCAGCTGGCCGGTGAGCTTGGAGCCGCGCCGCGCCGCGCTCTTGGCGCGCTCGACCACGGGCTTGACCTTTTCCTCCTTCGCGTACAGCGAAATGAGTTCGAGGTTCATGTTGACGACGTGCAGCAGGTTGTTGAAGTCGTGCGCGATGCCGCCGGTCAGCCGGCCGATCGCCTCCATCTTCTGCACCTGCGTCAGCGCCGCCTGCGCCCGTTCGCGCTCGGCGATCTCCTTCATCAGCCGGTCGTTGGCCGTGGCCAGTTCGCGCGTGCGCTCGAGGATTCGCGCCTCCAGCTGGCTGTTGAGCCGCTCCACCTCGTTGCGCGTGCGGCTGAGTTCGTCCAGGTGCTGGCGCGTGGCGTACTGGCGCTTGCGCGCGCGCACGGCGGCGTCGGCGGCGCTCGCCAGGGTCTCGGCGTTCAGCGGCCGCTCCAGCAGGATCACGTTGCCCAGGCTGTGCAGCGAGGCGATGGCCTCGGCCGAGCGGCGGCCGGGCTGCTTGGTCGCCAGCACGATGAAAGGAAAGTCGGACCAGGACGGTTGGCCGGCCAGCCAGCTCGAGAGGTGCTGCACCAGCGGCTCGTCGACCAGCGCCTCCTCGGTGATGACCGCCGCCGCCGCGCCTTCGTCGATCCGCTGCGCGAGCTCGCGCGAATCGGCGCAGATCACGCCCACGTGATGCTCGCCGAGCACGCTTTGCACCACGGCCGCGTCGCGGCCGCGGGGAGCGTGAATCAGGACCCGCAGTTCCATCAGGCGCCGGCCCCGTCGCTGTCGCCGAGCAGCGGCAGCTGGCCCTTGTACGAGGTGATGCCGCTGAGCACGCCTTCGAAGTCGGTCAGCGCCTCGCCGACTTCCACGCCGCCGGCACCGAGGCGGAACTCGCGGATCGTGAGCTCGTGCGCGCTGGTGCGGCTCTTGACCATGGACACCGCCTTGAGCAAGCTGCCGCGGGCCTCGAAGAAGCGGAACAGCAGCGTGGCGTCGCTCAGGTAGCTCAGGTCGATGTCGCTGTTCATGTCGCCCAGCACGCCGTGCAGGCCCAGGATCAGGATCGTGACGACGCCCTGCTGGTTCAGGTAGCTGAGCAGCTCATGCATCTGCAGCAGCATGTGCTTCTCGCCGGTCATGGCCTGCAGGTACGCGTTGAGGCTGTCGATCACCACCGCGCTCGCCTGCCCGTCTTCGACGGCGGCGCGCACCATGTGGGCGAACTCGCCCGGGGAGACCTCGGCCGGATCGAGGCTGTCGATGCGCAGCTGGCCGGACTCGAGGTACTCGTCGACCGCCAGGCCGAGCGCGCGCGACCGCACCAGCAGGCTGCCCAGGCCCTCGTCGAACAGGTAGTACACGGCGCGCTCGCCCCGCTGCAGCGCCGCGCGGACGCAGGCCAGCGCGGTCGTTGTCTTGCCCACGCCCGACGGGCCGCTGAACAAGGTGTTGCTGCCGCGGGCCAGGCCGCCGCCCATCAGCTGGTCGAGCGCCGGCGTGCCGGTCGAGACGATCGCCCACTCGGCACTGCTGCGGTGCTCCGCCGCCACCAGGCGCGGGAACACCGAGATGCCGCCGGTTTCCAGGTTGAAGTCGTGCTCGCCGCCGCGGAAGCGGATGCCGCGCATCTTGACCAGCCGCAGCCGCCGCCGCTCGGGGCCGTACTGGTCGACCACCTGCTCGAGGCGGACCACGCCGTGCGCGATGCTGTGCAGCTGCACGTCGTCGTGCTCGGCGCTGCGGTCGTCCAGCAGCAGCACGGTGCAGCCGACGTTGGCGAAGAAACTCTTGAGCGCCAGCACCTGGCGGCGGTAGCGCAGCGGGTTCTGCGCCAGCAGCCGCATCTCCGACAGGCTGTCGAAGACGACGCGGCGCGGCTTGATCCGTTCGACGGCACTCATCACGCCGCGGGTCGTCTCGCCCAGCTCGATCTCGGCCGGATGGAGGATCGACTGCTCGGCGGCGGGACTGAGACCTTCGTCGGTGACCAGTTCGAACACCTCGATGCCCTCGAGCGACCAGCCGTGCGAGGCCGCCACCGTCTTCAGCTCGGCGCCGGTTTCGGACAACGTGATGTACAGCCCGGTCTGGCCGCTCTGCACCCCGCTGCGCAGGAACTGCAGGCCCAAGGTGGTCTTGCCCGCGCCGGGCGTTCCTTCGACGAGGTAGAGGTGGTTGGCCGGCAGTCCGCCGCCGAGAATGTCGTCGAGGCCCGAAATGCCGGTGGAGGCCCGTTGCTGATCCGGGATGGTGGTGCGCGCGGCTGCTTGTCTCATGTCAGTGATTGCCAACCGGCCATCCTAGAGTCAAAACAGCCGAGGAGATGTAGTCCGATTCCGACAAAGACCGAAGCGGACGACCCGAAAGTATGCCCGACCGGCGCCTGCCGGTCCGCGGCGGCCGCCGCTCAGGGCGGCGTCCGCGCTTCGGCTTCCTGCAGGGCCCGCCACATGACCTTGCCGCTGCCGCTCTTGGGCAGCGCGTCGGCGAACTGCACGATGCGGGGCACCTTGTAGACCGCCATGTGCTCGCGGCACCAGTCGACGATGTCCTGCTCGCTGACCCGGCCCTTGTGCGCCGGCCGCAGCACCACCACGGCCTTCACGGTCTCGCCGCGATAGCTGTCCCTGGCCGCGATCACGCAGGCTTCCTGGATCGCGGGATGGCGGAACATCAGCGCCTCCACCTCGGCCGGCCAGACCTTGAAGCCCGAAGCATTGATCATCCGCTTGAGCCGGTCGGTAATGAAGAAGTAGCCATCGGCGTCCACGCGGCCGAGGTCGCCGGTGCGGAAGAATTTCCGGCCGCCGAACTCGATGAAGGCCGCCGCGGTGGCTTCCGGTTGCTTCCAGTAGCCGGCGAACACCATCGGCCCATGCACGATGATTTCCCCCTGCTCGCCGACGGCCACTTCCTCCCGCGTCTCGGGATCGATCACGCGCGCGTCGCAGCTCATGAAGGGAATGCCAAGGCACTGCTGCTTGGGCGCGTCGGGCGGGTTGCTGTGGCTGGGGGCCGCGGTTTCCGTCAGGCCGTAGCCCTCGACGTAGCGCAGGTCGAACTGGTCGAGCAGCCGCTGCGCCACCGCCTGCGGCATCGCCGCGCCGCCGCCGCCGATGTAGGCCAGGCTGGTCAGGTCGTAGTGGTCGAAATTGGGACTGCCCATCAGGTCGATGACCATGGTGGGGATGTTGGTCCATGCGGTGACCTGCCAGCGCGAGATCAGCCGCCCTGCCAGCTCGCGGTCCCAGCGCGGCATCACCACCTGGGTCGAGCCGGTGTAGACCGCGTTGTGCATCAGGCTGACCATGCCGGTGATGTGGAACATCGGCACGACCAGCAGCGACACGGTTTCGACCGTGGCGTTGCCCCAGATGGCGCTGGCCACCGCGTTGTGCATGATGCTGGCGTGCAGGTGCATGCAGCCCTTGGGCAGGCCGGTGGTGCCGCTGGTGTACGGGAGCACGGCCAGGTCCTCGGGCCCCACGTCCAGGGGCGGTGGCGGCGGATTGCCGCCGAGCGCGTCTTCCCAGCGGCTGCACTCGCCGCCGACCAGGGCCGGCAGCGGGTGGCGCGTCAGCAGCCAGTCGTGCCAGGCCGGCGGCACCGGATCCGCGTCCGCGGCCTCGGGGTCGAAGGCATCGGTGAAGTGGGTGACGATCAGGTGGCGCAGGCCCTGCCCGGCGCCGAGCTGGTCGCTGGCGCGGGCGATCTCCGGCGCCAGGTCCGAGGTGGTGATGCCGACCTTGGCGTCCGGGTCCAGGATGTAGTGCTTCAGTTCCTCGGCCCGGTTCATCGGGTTCACCGGCACCACGACCGCGTTCGCGCGCAGGATGCCGAAATGGGCGATCACCAGCTGCGGGCAGTTCTGCATGTCCAGCAGCACGCGGTCGCCCTTGCGCACGCCCAGCGCGTGCAGGCGCGCCGCGATCCGCTCGGCGCTGTCGCGCAGCTCGCGGTAGGTGAAGACGCGGCCGAAGAAGATCAGCGCGGCCCGCTCGGGATAGCGCCGGGCGCTGACCTCGAGGTTGTCCCAGAGCGACGTGGCGGGCGGGGTGAGGCTGTGGGGCAGGCGCTTGGGCCAGAACGAATGATGCGGGCGGGAGGGGGTCACGGGGGCTCCTGGAGCGGCGAGAGCCTAGCGGCACGCCGCCCGGGCGGCATCGGTAGTGGCCCCAGGCCGGTCGCGTCGGCGACGCCCCGATCGGCTGTCGGCACCGTCCTACAGACGCGGCCCGCCGGCTGTGCCGACACTCGGCCGGCGACCACAGGAGAGCACCATGATCGAACAACGCGCGAGCGTCCACTGGGACGGCGCCGGCAAGGCCGGCAAGGGCAAGGTCAGCACCGGCAGCGGCGCGCTGCAGGACTTCCCGTACGGTTTCACCAGCCGCTTCGAAGGCGACCGCCAGGGCACCAATCCCGAGGAACTGGTCGGCGCGGCCCATGCCGCCTGCTTCACGATGGCGTTCGCCTTCGCCTGCGAGCGGGCCGGCGTCGCCACCAGCAGCATCGACACCAGCGCCACCGTGCGGCTGGCCAAGCAGGGCGAGGGTTTCGCGATCGACCGCATCGCCCTCACGCTGGACGCCACCGTGCCCGGCCTGGACGAGCAGAAATTCCAGGAACTGGCGCAGGCCGCCAAGCAGAACTGCCCGCTGTCGAAGGCGCTCGCGGCCGTCCCGGAGATCACGCTGCAGGCGCGCCTGCGCGCGTGAGGCCGCCGCCCCTCACGGCGTCAGGTCCAGCGCGGCCACCACCTTGTCGAACGGAATGCCGGCCCGCTCGTTGAGCGCGCGGACCTGTTCGGGGCCGGCGGCGGAAAACAGGCAATTGCACTCGCCGCTCTCGGGCACGAAGGTGGAGCGGATGTAGCGGATGGGCGTGCCCTCCGCCGTCATCTGCGCCGCGGTGCGGATCGCGTTGCGCTGCGCCGCCGCGAGCTGCTCCATGGGAATGTCCTTGAGCGAGCGCTCGACCAGATAGACTTGCATGGCGTTCTCCCGTGCGTGGTGGATGAAGCGACGCAGTCTAGGGAGCGCCGGCTGCGGCGTGAAGGTGGCACGGCTTATCGATCGATAAGCGCCGCACCGCGCCGGCCGTGCCACCATCAGGCCGAGGAGAACCAGCGTGGAGCTGCAGCAGATCCGCTACTTTCTCGCGATCCAGGAGCACGGCAGCTTTTCGCGCGCGGCCCGCGAATGCGCGGTGTCGCAACCGGCCCTCACGGCCGCCATCAAGAAGCTCGAGTCCGAGATCGGCTCGCCCCTGTTCTATCGCGAAGGCAAGCGCGTGGTCGCGACCCCGCTCGGGCGGCTGCTGCAGCCGGCGCTGGAGCAGGCGCTGGGCGGCACCCGCAGCGCGCACGCCATCGCCCACAACTTCCGGCTGCTGCGGCAGGCGCCGCTGCGGGTCGGCGTGATGAACACCATCGGCCCGGTGCGGCTCGCCCGCTTCCTCGACGCCTACCACCGCCAGCATCCCGGGGTGGAACTGACCGTGCAGGACGCCGCACTGCCGGCGCTGCAGCAACAGCTCGAGGCCGGCGAGCTGGACCTCGCGGTGGTCAGCTCGCCGCGGCCGCTGGACGACGGCTTGCGCGCCGAGGTGCTGTACCAGGAACCGTATGTCGTCGTTTTCGCGCCCGGCCACCGGCTCGGGCGGCTCGCGGAGATCGCACTGGCCGACCTCGCCGGCGAGCCTTACGTCGACCGGCTCGCCTGCGAGTTCCGCGAGGCGGTGATGGCGGTGTGCGGCGAACGCCGGATCGAGCTGTACGCTGCGTTCCGCAGCGAACGCGAGGACTGGATCGAATCGATGGTGCTGGCCGGGCTGGGCTTCGCGTTCATGCCGCGCTATTCGGTGCGGCTGCAGGGATTGCAGCAGCGGCCGCTGGTCGATCCCCCGGTGGCACGCACCGTGCACGTGGCCGACGTGCGGGGCCGCCAGCGCTCGCCGGCCGCCAAGCTGTTCGTCGACGACCTGCGAGCCTTTGCCTGGACCGGTTGACGGCGGAGCGTGCCGGCACCGCGCGCGGTGGCGGTGAGCCAGCGCACGCTCCGGGTGGGACGGGCGGCCCCTTGAAGCGACCGCCGCCGCGGGTTCAGCGCGTCAGCTTGGCCAGCACGTAGCCGACGACGAACGCGCCGGCGACCACCGCCAGCGGATTGTTGCGGACCTGTTCGCGCGCCATCTCGCCGTATTCCTCCTGCCAGCCCATCACCTTCTCGCTGCTGCTGCCGATGGTCTGCTCGAGGCGGTCGACCGCCTCGTGGGCCTTCTGCGCCACTCGGCGCACCGTGCCTTCACTGCTGCTGCCGGTCAGGCCCGTCGATCCCATGGATGACGTGTTCATGCTGCTGATGCTGTCGCTGGTTTCGCTGTTCATGGTGCTTCCTCTTCTCGGGCATGTCGAAAAAATCGCCAGCGGCGCCGGCGAAGCACCACTGTAGAAAGCTCGGCGTCAGCGGCTTGTCGGCCAAAGCGCCGCAGTGGCTGTAGGACATTTCCCTGCCGCCGAGCCTCCGCGGCGCCCACCGGCGGTCGCGGGCCTGCCCGACCAGCGCCGGCCCGCGACGCGCATGCGGCGCTCATGGCGAAGTTCCCGGCATGGCGGACGACGAGCCGTACATGACCCAGGTCAAGGCGGGTGAACATGGAACGCTTGTGTGGAACTTCAACCGTCCAGGAGAATTCCACCATGCATGCCGGTCAGTACCAGGCGGGCATGGTCGGCGCGATCACATGGCGCCGGCACAGTCAACCCGGAGGAAGTCCACCACATGAACACCGCCCTGCCCCATGGCACCCGGCGCCAGCTGTTGCTGGCGCTGGGCCTGCTGCCCGTGGCCGGCTTTGCGCGGGCCGCGGCGCCCGCGGCCCCATTGCCGCCGGTCGAAGTCTGGAAGGAGCCGACCTGCGGCTGCTGCAAGGACTGGATCGCGCACATGGAAGCGAGCGGCTTCAAGGTGTTCGTGAACGTCGGCGGCACGCAGGCGGCGAAGACGCGCCTGGGCATTCCCTCGAACATGGCGTCGTGCCACACGGCGCGCGTCGCCGGCTACGCCCTCGAAGGCCATGTGCCGGCGCGGGAGGTCAAGCGCCTGCTGCGCGAGCAGCCCAACGCGGTCGGCCTGGCCGCGCCCGGCATGCCGATCGGCTCGCCAGGCATGGATACGCCGTCGTACAACGGCAAGAAGAATCCCTACAACGTGATGCTGATCGCCAGGAACGGCAGCGCCACGGTCTACCAGAAATACGAAGGAAACAACCTGTGAAGACAATCCATACGGTCCTCGTGGCCGGCGCCCTCGGCGCCGCCGCCGTGGCGCTGCCGGTGCAGGCGCAAGGCCATGACCACCACGGCGGCGCCGCCGCGATCAAGCCGGTGGCCGACAAGGCCGGCGAGATGAGCGAAGGCGAGGTGCGCAAGGTGGACGTCGCGGCCAAGAAGATCACCCTCAAGCATGGACCGCTGAAGAACCTCGACATGCCGCCGATGACGATGGCCTTCCAGGTGCAGGACCCGGCGCTGCTCGCCAAGGTGAAGGCCGGCGACAAGGTGCGCTTCGTGGCCGCCAACCCCGGCGGCCGGCTCACGATCACGCAGCTCGAAGTCGCCAAGTGAGGCCGCGGCGGCGGGCTGCCGCGCCCGGGACGGGCCCGGCCGCGGGCCCCGCGCCGTGACCGGCCCCGCCCGTCCATGAAGATCCTGGTCATCGAAGACGAGCCCAAGGCCGCCGAGTACCTGCGGCAGGGCCTGGCGGAGAGCGGCTACGCCGTGGAGGTGGCCCACAACGGCACCGACGGGCTGCACGTCGCGGCGACGGGTGATCACGACCTCGTGATCCTCGACGTCATGCTGCCCGGCATCGACGGCTTCGCCGTGTTGTCGGCGCTGCGCACCGCCAGGCAGGTGCCGGTGCTGATGCTCACCGCCCGCGGCGCCACCGACGACAAGGTGCGGGGCTTCGATCTCGGCGCCGACGATTACCTGGTCAAGCCGTTCCAGTTCCCCGAACTGCTTGCGCGGGTGCGGGCGCTGCTCAAGCGCGGCCATGCGGCGCCGCCGGATCCCGTGCTGCGGGTGGCCGACCTCGACATCGACGCCGTACGGCACCGCGCGACCCGCGGCGGCCAGCGCATCGATCTCACCGCCAAGGAATTCGCGCTGCTCACGCTGCTGGCCCAGCGCAGCGGCGAGGTGCTGTCGCGCACGCAGATCGCGTCGCTGGTGTGGGACATCCATTTCGATTCGGACAGCAACGTGGTCGAGGTGGCGATGCGGCGCCTGCGCGCCAAGATCGACGACCCGTTTGCCGAAAAGCTGATCCACACGGTGCGCGGCGTCGGCTACGTGCTGGAGCGGCGCGCGCCCGCTTGAGCTGCTAGCGCCGGTGGCGCGTCCGGTCGCGGCCGTTGCTGCTGCCCGAGCGCAAATGATGTGTCCGGTCGCTCCGCCATGCCCCACGGCGGCCAGGCGCCGCCTAGACTGAAAAGCGGGAGCGCATCGCGTCTCATCAGGAGCATTTCATGTCGCACGAGAAATACGAGGACTACCAGGACTGCATCGCCGCCTGCCACGCCTGCGCCGTCGCCTGCAACCACTGCGCGGCCTGCTGCCTGCAGGAGCCGGACGTCAAGGCCATGGTGCGTTGCATCGCGCTGGACAGCGACTGCGCGCAGGTCTGCGAGCTCGCGGTCGCGTTCATGTCGGGCGGCAGCGACTACGCGCCGGCGCTGTGCGCGCTGTGCGCGGACATCTGCCGCGCCTGCGGCGACGAATGCGCGCGCCACGACATGGACCACTGCCAGCAGTGCGCCGAAGCCTGCCGCCGCTGCGAGCACGAGTGCCGCCAGCTGGCCACGCAGGGCCGGCACGCGGCGATCGAGGTCTGACGGTTTCGCCGCCGCCGGCGCTGCGGTCGGCCGCGGCCCGCGCCGGTACGGCCATGGATAATCGCCGTCCATGGTCCGCACCGCTTCGCCCTCGCCTCGCAGCACGCGCCGCTGCGGCGCCATCACCGACGTGGCCGGGATCGAGGTCGGCCATTTCACCGACCCGCGCAGGCCCACCGGCTGCAGCGTCGTCATCGCCCGCGACGGGGCGGTCGGCGGGGTCGACGTCCGCGGTGCCGCACCGGGCACGCGCGAGACCGACCTGCTCGAGCCGACCCATCTGGTCGAGCGGGTGCATGCGGTGCTGCTCGCGGGCGGCAGCGCCTGGGGCCTGGACGCCGCGACCGGGGTGGTGCGCTGGCTCGAAGAGCAGGGCGCCGGCTTCGACGTCGGCGTCGGCCGCCTGCCGCTGGTGCCGGCCGCGGTGCTGTTCGATCTCATGGTCGGCGACGCGAAGATCCGGCCCGACGCGGCCGCCGGCTACCGCGCCTGCGAGCTCGCCTCGACCCAGCCGCCGGCCGAAGGCAACGTCGGCGCCGGCGCCGGCGCCTGCGTCGGCAAGATCTTCGGCATGCAGCGGGCGATGAAGGCCGGCATGGGCACCGCGAGCGTCACCGTCGGCGGCGTGACGGTGGGCGCGCTGATCGCCGTCAACGCGCTCGGCGACGTGCTCGATCCGGACACCGCGCAGGTGATCGCCGGCGCGCGCGCGCCGGACGGCAAGACGCTGCTCGACAGCCGGCGCGCCCTGCTGCGCGGGGAAGCGCCGCTGCCGGTGCTCGCGGGCACCAACACCACCATCGGCGTGATCGCCACCGACGCTGCGCTCACCAAGGCGCAGGCGACGCGGCTGGCCGTGATGGCGCACGACGGCCTGGCACGCAGCATCAACCCTGTCCACACCATGTCCGACGGCGACACCCTGTTCACGCTCGCCACCGGGCGCGGCGGGCCGTCGCCCGGCATGGTGGTGCTCGGCACGATGGCGGCGGAAGCCACGGCCCAGGCCGTCGCTCGCGCCGCGCGCGCGGCCACCGCGCTCACCGTCGGCGCGCTCCACCTGCCGTCGGCAGGCGACCTCTGATCGGCCGCGCGGCGATGCCCCAGGCGTTCCGCACCACCCTGCTCTCGCTGCGCGACCTGCTGGTGTCGGCCGGCCCGCTGGCGCTGCTGGCGCTGGCGCTGCTGGTCCTGGCGTATGCGTGGCTCGATCCGACGCCGCCGCGCCGCGTCACGCTGGCCACCGGCCCGGCGCAAAGCGCGTACGACGAATTCGGCAAACGCTACCGCCAGGCGCTGGCCGCCAACAACATCGAGGTGGTGCTGCTGCCCAGCCAGGGCTCTTCCGACAACCTGCGCCTGCTGCGCGAGGGCCGGGCCGACCTCGGCTTCGTGCAGGGCGGCAGCAACGACCGCGCGACGCAGGAGGAGAACGGGCTGGCGTCGCTGGGCAGCCTGTTCGTGGAACCGGTGTGGCTGTTCTACCGCGAGCAGGCGGCGCGCCAGCGCGGCGCGGCGGCCGGCTTCACCTCGCTCACCCAACTGGAAGGACTGCGCCTGAATGTCGGCAGTCCGGGCAGCGGCGTGCCGCCGCTGATGCAAAAGCTGTTCGAGGCCAACCGGATCGATCCTTCGCGCCTGACGCTGTCGCAGCTGGGCGAGACGCCGGCCACGATGGCGCTGCTGGCCGGCGACATCGACGCGATCGTTTTCGCCTCGGCGCCCCAGTCGCTCATGGTGCAGATGCTGCTGCAGACGCCCGGCATCCGGCTGATGGACTTCGCCCAGAGCGAGGCCTACTCGCGCCGTTTCCCGTTCCTCTCGCCGGTCGTGCTGCCGCGGGGCGTGGTCGATCTGTCGCGGGACCTGCCGCCGGCCGACCTGCGGCTGGTCGCCACCACCACGGCGCTGCTCGCGCGCGAGCAGACGCATCCGGCGCTGGTGCAGCTGTTCGCCCAGGCGGCGATGGACCTGCACAGCCCCGCCGGCTGGTTCAACCGGGCCGGCAGCTTTCCCAACATCGAGCACAGCGAATACCCGGTGTCGCGCGAGGCCGAGCGCACGATCCGCGGCGGCCGCCCCTTCCTGCAGCGCTACCTGTCGTTCTGGCTCGCCAACCTGGTCGAGCGCATGTGGCTGGCGCTGGGCATCATCATCGCCATCCTGCTGCCGCTGTCGCGCATCGTGCCGCCGCTGTACGAGTTCCGCATCCGCTCGCGCGTGTTCCGCTGGTACGGCCAGTTGCGCTCGCTGGAAGTCCAGCTGCAGGACGGCGCCGACCCGGCGCAGGTGGCGCGCGAACTCGATGCGCTGGAGCGCAAGGTGGCCGGCATCAACGTGCCCCTGTCCTACGCCGACGAGCTGTACGCGCTGCGCAACAACATCTCGCTCGTGCGGCGCCGGCTGCGCGAGGCCTGAGCAGGCCGGGCCCCCGGCCGGTTAAGGTCTTTTTAGGATTTGCATAGCCAATTCTTCAGAACGCGCGCGGCGTCCCATTCCTAGACTTCGTTCCCTCACAAACGAACCAAGGAAGATCATGAACGTCGACTCCCGGGAACTGAACCAGGTCGCCGCCGCGGCCGGCCGCTTCGACATGTACAGCGGCATCCACAAGGCCGTGCGCGCCGCGATGGCCGATGCGCTGCTGGCCGTGGGCCGCATGGATGCCGAGGACGACCTCGCGCTGGCGCAGGCCACCGAATGCGTCATGCAGCTGCTCGATTTCTGCAGCGCGCACCTGCAGCACGAGAACGAATTCGTGCACGCCGCCATCGAGGCCCGCGCCGCCGGCGCCAGTGCCGCGATCGCGCACGAACACGAGGAACACCAGCGCCACATCGGGCAGCTGGCCGCGGCCGTCGGGGCACTGCGCGGCGCGCCGGCGTCCGGGCGGGCCCCGCTGGCGCAGGCGCTCTATCGCGAGCTCGCGCTGTTCATCGCCGCCAACTTCGAGCACATGCACCAGGAAGAGACGGCGCACAACACGGTGCTGTGGGCGCGCTACAGCGACGCCGAGCTGGTGCAGCTCCACGACGCCCTGATCGCGGCCATTCCCCCGCAGGAGCTGATGGACACGTTGCGTTGGCTGGTCCCGGCGATGAACCCGGGCGAGCGCGCGGCGCTGCTGGGCGACATCCGGGCCAAGGCGCCGGCCCCCGCATTCCAGGCGATCGCGGACGCGGCGCAGGCGCAGTTGCGGCCGGCCGAATGGGCCAAGCTCGCCCGCGCGCTCGGGCTGGCCGCCGCGCCCGGTCTTGTTGTCTAGGTCCGCACCAGCTGCACCGGTCGCAGCACGACCAGGCGAAAGCGCCCGCGGCCGGTCTTCTCGATGCGCAGGTCGGGGCTTTGCTCGGCCAGCCGCCGTTGCAGCAGCAGCAGCCGCGCCTCGAGGTTGTCGCTGACGTCGGGCAGGCGCAGCGACCCGTCCAGGCGCAGTTCGCGGTTGCTGAACTCGGTGCGGCCGCTCTCCAGGTAGTCCCGCAGCAGCTTGCACAGAATCGCCCCGGCGACGCCCTTGATCAGGTAGCTGTCCTGGACGAACACGCTGTCGTTGCTGGCGAAATGCCGCACCACCAGCGGGGTCCCGCGCGCGGCGGCCGGCAGCGGGGGCGCGGCGGCGGGTTCGGCCGCGTCGTCGAGCGCCTGCATCAGCTCGATCGCCGCGCCCAGATGGCCGGCAATGGCGACCAATGCGTCCTCGTCCTCGTAGCCGAACTGCAGGTCGTTGGGACTTTCCACGAACAGCACACCCAGCAGGCCGCGCGCCGACGAGATCGGCACGGCGAGCTGGCTGTGCGGCTGCGGCAATCCCGGATACGGAATCTCCGTGCGTGGCCCGAGCCCGGGGCTGTCGGCCTCGAGGCTGCTGCGCATCGCGCGGCTGTACAGATAGGCGCTGGTCATGTGGCCGATGCGCACCGGGCTGCGCTCGCGCGCGGCCACGCCGATCACGCCCTGCCCGATCGCGATCTCGGAGCCGACGCCCGACGTCGCATAGCCGACGCTCGCCACCGTGTACAGGCGCTGGGTGGCGGCATCGAGCATCAGCACCATCGCATGGCGCACGTCCATCAGATCGGTGAGGCTGGAGAGCACCGCGGCGAGCGCCTCGTCCAGCGAGGCGCAGCGGGCCAGCCGCTCGCTGGTGCGGCGCACCGCGCCGAGCGTGCCGCTGCGCGGCAGCCGCGGCGGCAGCGACCGCCCCGGCAGCGCCTCCACCTGCTCCACCGCGTACACGTCGGAGCCGAGCAGCCGGAACACGCCCTGCATGCCGGTGTGCGAGGCGATCCCGGCCAGCTGCGCCTTCATGCCTTCGAACAGCGGTCCGCCGGTCTCGGTGCGCAGGTAGCGGATCCGCAGCCGGTAGAACTGCGCGGTGACCGGGTGCAGCAGCAGCACCACGGCGTTGGGATTGGCCAGGATGTTCTGGCGGGTCTTGTTGAAGAACTGGAACGACAGCGCGACGTGGTGCTCGTCGACGTAGTACACCTGCGAGATGTACGCCACGTTCGGCATGCCGGCGGGATCGCAGGTCGCGACCATCGCCGGGATCGCCCCTTCGAAGCAGGCCCTGATCTCGCCGAGCGGCGGCGCGTTCACCGGCCGCCCCCCAGGGGCGCGCCGGCCCGCGGCCCGGGCGTCTGGTCGAACGCGTGCTCGGGCCGGAAGGTGACGGCGACGACTTCTTCCAGCTCGCAGGCGAGCATCGCCCGCGTCAGCTCCCGCGCATGGCCGACCAGTTCGATCTCGTGTTCCATCGACGCGAGGTAGCGATCCAGGTGCGGGCGGTCGCCGGCGTCCGCGGTCCGCAGCGCCGCCCGGGTGGCCTTCAGCTGCACCGTCTTGTGGGTCGACGGTTCCGAAAACACGGCGGCCACGTGGCCGTTGGCGGCGATGTCCTGCAGCACCTGCCGCGACTGCGGCCGCGACAGGTACACCGTCACCGCGCTGCCGCCGCCTTCGATCCGGCTGCCGACCGCCCGCACCACGCTGGGTCGCAGCTGCGCATCGCGCGAGCCGACGATCACCGACACCCCGCGCTCCATCAGGGCCAGCAGATCTGCGGGAAGTGGCACCGGTTCCATGGCGGCGATGCTAGCCGGAAAGCCGTGGGGGTTTTCCCTTGAACGATGCTGCTCGGCCACAGCCGGCGGCGCACGCGCCTTCGAACGATTCCCACAGGCTGTCGGCAGGCGTGAAGCCGCGAACCGGAACTCGCCGACCGTGCAATTCAGCTTGCGCCTATGTCGCGGCCGCAGCCGCGAACCGATAGTGAAGGCTCGCGATGCACCTACGGAGACATCACATGGTCACTGAATACGAGCTGCGCTTCCAGTCCCTCTTCGACAGCGGCCGGGGCTACGCCTTCCCATGCGACCCCAAGGGCGAGGTGGACCTGGACCGGCTGAGCGACAAGGCCCGCAACAACTATCTGTATGCCCGCGCCATGGTCGGCCGCGAACTGGCCTGCCCGGCCGTGAAGCCGGCGGCGATGCACTGAGCAGCGGCGATTTTCAACAACGGAAGGCACCTGGACAGGTGCCTCGGGCGGGACGGAGCGAACGGGTCGCGGCAACCGCTGCTGTGGTTGCCGGCCCGCCAGGTCGGCCGGCAGCGCGCGCGCCAGGCGCGTCGCTGCATCGCCGGTGGGGCGTGACAGAAGGGCGGCCTGCAGCCGCCCTTTGTCACTTCAGGGCCTTGAACCGCATCCGGTGCGGGCGGGCGCCCTCTTCGCCCAGGCGCTTGCGCTTGTCGGCTTCGTATTCCTGGTAGTTGCCGTCGAAGAACGTCCACTGGCTGTCGCCCTCGGCGGCCAGGATGTGGGTCGCGATCCGGTCGAGGAACCAGCGGTCGTGGCTGATCACCAGCACGCTGCCGGCGAATTCCAGCAACGCGTCTTCCAGCGCCCGCAGCGTTTCCACGTCCAGGTCGTTGGACGGCTCGTCCAGCAGCAGCACGTTGCCGCCGGCGATCAGCGTCTTGGCCAGGTGCAGCCGGCCGCGCTCGCCGCCCGACAGCGTGCCGACGCGCTTTTGCTGGTCGCCGCCGTTGAAGTTGAAGCGGCCGCAGTAGGCCCGGCTGGCCATCTGGAACTTGCCGACGTTGATGATGTCGAGGCCGCCCGAGACGTCCTCCCACACGGTCTTGTCGTTGGCCAGGTCGTCGCGGCTCTGGTCGACGAACGCCATCTTCACCGTCGAGCCGATCTTGACTTCGCCGCTGTCGGGCTGCTCCTTGCCGCCGATCAGCTTGAACAGCGTCGACTTGCCGGCCCCGTTCGGACCGATGATGCCGACGATCGCGCCGGCGGGCACCTTGAAGCTCAGGTTGTCGATCAGCAAGCGGTCGCCGAAGGACTTGCTGACGTTCTTGAACTCGATCACTTCGTTGCCCAGGCGCTCGGCGACGGGAATGAAGATCTCCTGGGTCTCGTTGCGTCGCTGGTATTCGTAGTCGGACAGCTCCTCGAAGCGCGCCAGGCGGGCCTTGCTCTTGGCCTGCCGCGCCTTCGGGTTCTGGCGCGCCCACTCCAGCTCCTTCTTCATCGCCTTCATGTGGGCGTCTTCGGACTTCTGCTCGGCCTCCAGGCGCGCTTCCTTCTGCTCCAGCCAGTTGCTGTAGTTGCCCTTCCACGGAATGCCGTTGCCGCGGTCGAGCTCGAGAATCCACTCGGCCGCGTTGTCGAGGAAATAGCGGTCGTGGGTGATCGCGACCACCGTGCCGCTGAAGCGCTTGAGGAACACTTCCAGCCATTCGACGCTTTCGGCGTCCAGGTGGTTGGTCGGTTCGTCCAGCAGCAGCATGTCGGGCTTGGACAGCAGCAGCCGGCACAGCGCCACGCGGCGCTTCTCGCCGCCGGAGAGCAGGCCGATCTTGGCGTCCCACGGCGGCAGCCGCAGCGCGTCGGCCGCGATCTCGAGCTGGTGCTCGGAGTCGGTCCCGGCCGTGGCGATCACCGCCTCCAGCCGCGCCTGTTCCGCCGCCAGCGCGTCGAAGTCGGCGTCCGGCTCCGCGTACGCGGCGTAGACCTCCTCGAGCTTCGCCTTGGCGGCCAGCACCTCGCCCATCGCCTCCTCGACGCTCTCGCGCACCGTGTGCTCGGGGTTGAGCTGCGGCTCCTGCGGGAGGTAGCCGATGTCCAGGCCGGGCATCGGCGTCGCCTCGCCTTCGTATTCCTTGTCGACACCGGCCATGATGCGCAGCAGCGTCGACTTGCCCGAGCCGTTCAGGCCCAGCACGCCGATCTTGGCGCCCGGGAAGAAGGACAGCGAGATGTCCTTGAGGATCTGTCGCTTCGGCGGCACGATCTTGCCGACGCGATTCATCGTGAAAACGTATTGAGCCATTGCCTTGTGATGAGGGGAGCGGCCCGGGTCCGGGAGCGGGCCTGCGGGCTGGTGCGAACCCTCGATTATCGCGGGGGACGCCGGATCCCGCCGGAAAGCCGGCCGCCAGCCCGGGCCATCGCATGCGCCGGCGGCCGCAGGCCGCGCTCGCTCAGGGTTTGCCCTCGACGCTGTTGAGCAGGGCGGCCTTGGCCACCTGGTCCAGGGCCTCGTCCACCAGGTTGCGCTCGGCGACGATGCGCAGGTGGCCGGTGGCCAGCAGCCGGTCCAGGCTGCGCCGCGACATCGAGTGCGCGGACCCGGCCTGCGACGTGAACATGTAGAGCGTTCCGGCCGGACTGGCCCAGGTCAGCTGCGCCCGTACCCAGGCCGTGCCGATCAGGATCTCCACCCAGCTGCCGGTGTGCCATTCGCCGGGCCGCACCGGCCCGGGCGGCGCCTGCTGCTCGAGGTCCGCCGCGGCCGGCTGGTCGGCGCTGAACGCCTCCTCGGGGACGAAGCCGGATTCCTCCGCCTCCTTCGAGTCCAGCCACAAGGGGGCGCCGTCCTGGACGCTGTCGGCGAACTGGGACGCTTCGGCCTCCACCGCATCGGCAGCCGCCTTGCTGGCCTTGTCGCGGCCTTCGTGAA
>NZ_DATMHS010000152.1:0-58041 GCF_035554825.1 Ramlibacter sp.
CGGCGTTCGGCACGCTGGTGGTCATCGTGGTCAGCGTGCTGCTGCCGGCGGGGCTGCTGGCGGCGGCCGTCACCCAGGAGGCGTCGGCGTTCTTCGAGCGCATCCGCTCCGGCGAGATGCATTTCAGCCAGTACTTCCAGCGCATCGTCGACGCGCTGCCGGCCTGGGCGCGCAGCGTGATGGACCGCTTCGGCTTCGCCGACCTGGGGCTGGTGCAGGGCAAGCTCGTCGAGCTGCTGGGGCGCAGCGGCCACACCATCACCTCCCGGGCGTTCAGCATCGGCCAGAACACCCTGGACTTCGTGCTCAGTTTCTTCGTGATGCTGTACCTGCTGTTCTTCCTGCTGCGCGACGGCCGGCAGCTGTCGCGCGAGGCGGCCCGCGCGCTGCCGCTCGAGCAGGAGCACACCAGACGGCTGCTCAAGCAGCTGGCCACCGTCGTGCGGGCCACCGTCAAGGGCAACGTCGTGGTGGCGCTGGTCCAGGGCACGCTCGGCGGCCTCGCCTTCTGGGTGCTGGGCATCAGCGGCCCGCTGCTGTGGGGCGCGCTGATGGCGCTGCTGTCGCTGCTGCCGGCGGTCGGCGCCGCGATGGTGTGGGGGCCGGTCGCGATCTACCTGCTGTCCACAGGCTCGATCTGGTCGGGGATCGGCCTGACCCTGTGGGGCGTGCTGGTGATCGGGCTGGTCGACAACGTGCTGCGCCCGATCCTGGTCGGCCGCGACACCCGCATGCCCGACTACCTCGTGCTGATCGCGACCCTGGGCGGCCTCACCGTCTTCGGCCTCAACGGCTTCGTCATCGGCCCCGTGATCGCGGCGATGTTCCTGGTCACCTGGGACATCTTTTCGCAGGCCCGCGAGGAACAAGGTTCGGTGACGGCGTCGGGCGAAGGCTCGGCGCGCTGACGGGCCGCCCCCGAGACAAGCAAACAACTGTTTGCTATAGTGGCCGGAACGACAAGGTTCCATGGCCACCATCCGCACGCCCCACGCCGACAGCCGCCTGCCCAAGGTGCTGGACGAGGCGGCCCGGCTGTTCCGCAGCCGCGGCTTCGAGGGCACCTCGGTGCGCGAGATCGCGAAGGCCGTGGGCATGCTGCCCGGCTCCCTGTACTGCCACTTCGACACCAAGGAAGCGCTGCTGGTCGCCGTGTACGTGAAGGGGGTGCAGCAGATCACCGAAGCCGTGCGGGCGGCAGTCGACGGCGTGACCGATCCCTGGGACCGGCTGGAAGCTGCCTGCGTGGCGCACCTCGAAGCGATCCTGCGCGACGACGACTACGCGCAGGTGGTGGTGCGGGTGCGGCCGGCCGACGTGCCGGTGGCGCACCAGAGCCTGATCGAGCTGCGCAACCGGTACGAGGCGCTGTTCACGGCGCTGGTCGCCGAGCTGCCGCTGGGCCGGGGCGCCGACCGCCGCATCTTGCGCCTGATGCTCATCGGCGCCATGAATTCGGCGCAGACCTGGTACCGCCCCGGCGGCCGCTTCAACCCGCGTGCCATCGCGCGCAAGTTCATCGCCCTGCTGCGCCAGGGCCAGGAGGTTCCGGCATGAACGAGTCCATGATTCCGAAGGTGCTGGTCACCAAGATCGGCTTCGACGGGCACGACCGCGGCAGCCGCGTGGTGGCCGCCGGCCTGCGCGACGCCGGCATGGAGGTGATCTACACGCCGCCGTGGCAGGAGATCGCCGCGGTGGTGAAGCTGGCCCTGGAGGAAGACGTTGACGTCATCGGCATCTCGTCGCTGGCGACCGACCACCTGATCGTGCCCAAGCTGATGGCGGCGCTGCGCGCGGCCGGGCTCGGCGACGTGGGCGTCGTCGTCGGCGGCATCGTGCCCGACGGCGAGGAGCAGGCGCTGCTCGAAGCCGGCGTGGCGCGCGTCTTCCATCCGGGCAGCGCGATGGCCGAGATCGCCGCTTTCGTGCGCGAGCTGGCCGCGCAGGTGCGCGCCCGGCGCGTCGCCGCCTGACACCCCGTTCGAGGAGACAACGATGACCAAGCCGATTCGCGGCCAGCTGCTGGCTTCCGCCGACGTCCATGCCGACTGGCAACGCGACTATGCGGCGGCCATCGGCCAGGACCAGGAGGTCGTGAACCGGTCCGGCATCGCCATCAAGCCGCTCTACACCGAGCGCGACTGGGATGCGGGCGCGCGCGCCGCGCAGCTCGGGCTGCCCGGACAGCCGCCCTACACGCGCGGCATCTATCCCACCATGCACCGCGGCCGCACCTGGACCCAGCGCCAGCTGATCGGCCACGGCACGCCGGCCGAATACAACCAGCGGCTGCGCGAAATCCTGGCCCAGGGCGCGACGGCGATCTCGCCCATCCCCTGCAACTCGGTGTTCCGCGGTTACGACATGGACGAGTCGCACATCGAGCTGCTCGGCACCTGCGGCACGGTGATCAACACCTGGCAGCACATGGACGAGGCGCTGGCCGGCGTGGACCTGGCCCGCACCTCCTGCGCGCAGAACGATCCCTCGCCCTTCACCCTGCTCGCGTTCATGCTCGCCGCGGCCAGGCGCCGGGGCACCGACTGGCGCCAGATCAGCGGCACGTCGAACCAGAGCGACTACCTGAGCCACTACGTCGCCAACCACATGTTCTTCCGCATCGCGCTGCCCGGCGCGCGGCGCATCCTGGGCGACCACATCGCCTTTTGCACCGAGCACGTGCCGCGCTGGAATCCGATGTCGGTGGTGGGCCAGCACATGCAGCAGGCCGGCGCCAATCCGGCCGAGGCCGTCGCCTTCACCCTGGCCACCGCGCTGCAGAACGCGCAGGACTGCATCGCCCGCGGGATGGACCCCGACGATTTCCTGCCGCGCTTCACCTTCTTCTTCGACATCTCGATCAGCCTGTTCGAGGAGGTCGCGAAGTTCCGAGCCGCGCGCCGCATCTGGTCCCGCCTCCCCCGGGAGCGGCTGGGCGCCAAGGACCCCCGCTCGTGGCGCTTCAAGTTCCATGGCCAGACCTCCGGCGTCGACCTCACCCGCCAGCAGCCGCTGAACAACATCGCCCGCGTGACGGTGCAGGCCATGGCCGGCATCCTGGGCGGCCTGCAGTCGCTGCACACCGACGCCTGGGACGAGGCCCTGTCGGTGCCGAGCGCCGAGGGCGCCCGCATCGCCGTCGCCACCCAGAACATCCTGCGCGAGGAAGCCCACCTCACCGACGTGATCGATCCGCTGGGCGGCAGCTTCTACGTCGAGAAGCTCACCGACGACATGGAAGCCGAAATCCTGCGCGTCATGAAGATCGTCGACGACGCCGGCGGCATGTACCGGGCGGTCGAGGCCGGACTGGTGCAGCGCATGATCGGCGAGTCGGCCCGCAAGTTCCAGCAGCGCATCGACGATGGCCGGCAGACGGTGGTCGGCGTCAACGCCTACCAGGTCGACGAGGACAGCGACGCCCGCCCGATCAACCCCCGCCCGGACCGCGCGGCGATGCAGGCCTTCGTCGCGTCG
Organism: Ramlibacter sp.; assembly: GCF_035554825.1. Classification (GTDB taxonomy): domain Bacteria; phylum Pseudomonadota; class Gammaproteobacteria; order Burkholderiales; family Burkholderiaceae_C; genus Ramlibacter. The sequence continues at coordinate 3,481 of NZ_DATMHS010000152.1, forward strand.
TTCCAGGCGTACAAGGCGCAGCGCTCGCAGGACGCCGTGCGGCGTGCCCTCGACGCGCTGGCCCGGGCCGCGGCCGACCCGGCCGACAACGTGTTCGCCCGGGTGGTCGAGGCGGCGGAGGCGGGCTGCACGCACGGCGAGATCTGCGGCACCTTGCGGCGCGAACTGGGCTTCGGCCACGTGCAGGCGATCGTGTGAAGCGCGACGTCGCCGACAGCGCCACCCCCGCCTGGCTGCAGGCGGTCCTGGCGGGCCAGCGCGCCGCCATCGCGCGGCTGCTGAGCCAGCTCGAACGCGGCGAGCGCGCGCCGCGAACGCTCTCGGCCGAACTCGCGCCCCACCTCGGGCGCGCCCACGTGCTGGGCATCACCGGCGCGCCGGGGGCCGGCAAGTCGACCCTGGTGCACGCGCTGCTGGGCGAACTGCTGGCGCGCGGCCAGCGCATCGCGGTCGTCGCCGTCGACCCCTCCAGCCCGATCACCGGCGGCGCCGTGCTGGGCGACCGCGTGCGCATGGGCGAGCACGGCGCGCACCCGGACGTGTTCATCCGCTCGGTCGCCTCGCGCGGCCATCTCGGCGGCCTGGCCGACACGACGGCCGCCATGATCGACGTGCTGGACGCGGCCGGCTTCGACTCGGTGATCGTGGAAACCGTCGGCGCCGGCCAGTCGGAGGTCGAGATCATGCGGGTGGCCGACACCCGGATCGTCGCCTGCCCGCCGGGCCTGGGCGACAACGTGCAGGCGCTCAAGGCCGGCATCCTGGAGATCGCCGACGTGCTGGTGGTGACCAAGGCCGACCTGCCGGGCAGCGAGCCGGCGGCGCGCGACCTGAAGGACATGCTGCACCTGCGGGCCGCCGGGCCGGCGGGCGGCTGGCGGGTGCCGGTCGTCAAGGCGAGCGCGACCTCGGGCGCCGGCATCGCGGAACTGGTCGACTGCGTGCGGGCGCACGCCGCGGCGGCGGGCCGGGGCCGGCGACTGCAGGGCCAGCAGGAGGGCGCGGCCCGTCCGCGGCACGAGGCGCCGGCGGACCGGGTGCGGCGGCTGGCAGCAATCGATCCGCTCGCCCAGTGGCTCGGCATCCGCTGCATCGAGGCCGGGGCCGGCACCGCGACCGTGGAACTGACGCTCGGTCCGGCGCACCTGAACTTCAACGGCACCTGCCATGGCGGCGTGACGTTCGCGCTGGCCGACACGGCCTTCGGCCTCGCGTCCAACTCGCACGGCCGGGTGGCGGCGGGCATCGACGCGCACATCACGTACCAGCTGGCCGCCGTCGCGGGAGAAACGCTGGTGGCCCGCGCCAGCGAGGTGTCGCGCTCGAAGAAGCTCGCGGTCTACCGCGTGGACGTCACCAAGCCGGACGGCTCGCCGGTCTCCAGCTTCACCGGCACCGTGTACGTGACGCAGCTGCCGACGCCGTAGCGGCCCTCAGGAAACGATGTAGGCGGCCGCGCCGGTCGACACCAGCGAACCTTCGGCGTCGCGGAATTCCATGCGCACCGACGCGACGCGCGAGCCCAGGCGCAGCACCTGCGCCGTGAGGTCGAAGTGGCTGCTGATCGCCTGGCGCAGGTAGTCGATGCGCAGGTCGATGGTGCCGAGCCGGCCGAAGCGCTGCAGGCGCTGCTGCGGCGTCTCGTCCAGGTGGCGGGCGCCGATCGCCGCCATCACGGCCAGGCCCGCCAGCGCGTCGAGGCTGGCGCTGATCACGCCGCCGTGCAGGCGCTGGTAGGCGAAATGGCCGATCAGGTCGTGCTTCATCTCGATCCGCCCCGCCACGCCGTCCGGCTGCAGGCGGGTGATCTTGAGCCCCAACACGCGATTGAAGACGATGCGCTCTTCGAAGATGTCTTTCAGCCCGGCGACGAATTCGGGCTCGAATTCGATGGCTTCGGGGCCGGCCGTCCGGGTCCTGGTCATGGTCCCGATTGTCGCGCAGCCCGGTCCTTCATGGCCTCGGCGCCGCCGTGCGCCGCCAGCGAGACCAGCAACTGGCCGGTGCCGGCCTGCTGCCCCGCGCCAACGTGCACCGCGCCGACGATGCCGTCCCGCGGCGCCGCCAGCGCGTGCTCCAGTTTCATCGATTCGAGCACCAGCAAGGTCTCGCCGCGCCTGACCCTCGCGCCGGGCAGCGCCGGCACCGCGATCACCCTGCCGTTGAACGGCGCCCGCAGCTCGTGGCCGGCGGCGTCCCCGGCCGCGGCCGGCGGCTCGAAGGAGGCGTCCTGCAGCAGCAGGTCGACGGCGCCGAGCTGGACGTGCCAGCGACCAGCCGCGAGCAAGACGCGGGCCGCGCGCGGTGGCGGCGCCGTCCGGCGCTCGCCGTCGCCCTGCACTTCGAGCTGGCCGCCGGCCAGCTCGCGCACCCGCAGCTCCAGCCGTTCGCCGCGATGCAGCACCCGCAGCGGCCGCGGGAACGGGCACGGCAGGCCGCTCGCGGTCGGCCCGTACAGGGCCGCGAGCGTCGCATCGGCGATCAGCGCGCGCTCCTCCTGCAGCAGTTGCGACCGCAGCGCCTCGCCATGCTGCTCGAGGAAGGGCACCAGCGCCGCACCGGCCCGGAACCGAGGGTGGCGCAGGCAGGCCGCGAGCAGGCGGCGGTTCGTCGGCAGCCCGAGCAGCTGCATCCGATCCAGCGCCGCGGCCAGGGCCTCGATCGCCGCGTCGCGCGTGGCGGCGTGGACCACCAGCTTGCCGAGCAGGGAGTCGTAGTGTTCCGACACCCGCTGGCCGACCGCCAGCGCGTGGTCGAAACGCACGCCCTCGGGGGCGCTGAACTGGCGCACCACGCCGGTCTGCGGCACGAAGCGCTCGTCTTCCGCACACAGCCGCGCCTCGATGGCGTGCCCTTGCAGCCGCACCTGGTCCTGCGTCAGCGGCAGGGGCTCCCCCTGCGCCACGCGCAACTGCCAGGCCACCAGGTCCAGCCCCGTGATCGCCTCGGTGACCGGATGCTCGACCTGCAGCCGGGTGTTCACCTCCATGAGGAAGAACGCCGCCTCGTTCGCGGCCGGCCCGCCTGCGTCAGCCGGGCGCAGCCCGGCGGGCTCGCCTTCGGCCAGCAGGAACTCCACCGTCCCGGCCCCGACGTAGCCCGCCGCCCGCGCCAGTTCGACCGCGCAGCGTCCCATGCGCTCACGCAGGGCGGCGGTCAATGCCGGACTCGGCGCCTCCTCGAGCAGCTTCTGGTGGCGCCGCTGCACCGAGCAATCGCGCTCGCCGAGGTGGATGCAATGACCGTGCGCGTCGGCGAAGACCTGCACTTCGACATGCCGCGGCGCCGGCAGCGCGCGTTCGAGCAGCAGCTCGCCCGAGCCGAAGGCCGCCTGTGCTTCGGAGCGGGCGCCGACGACGGCGGCCCGCAGTTCGCCGGGACCGCGCACGAGGCGCATGCCGCGGCCGCCGCCGCCGGCGGCCGCTTTCACCATCAGCGGATACCCGATGCGCTCGGCCTCGGCGGCGAAGCGCTCGTCCGACTGCTCCTGCCCTTCGTACCCAGGCAGCGTCGGCACCCCGAGCGACTGCGCCAGCCGCCGCGCCGAGCGCTTGTTGCCAAGCAGGCGAATCGCCGCGGGCGGCGGCCCGACCCATCGCAGCCCGGCGTCGACCACCGCCTGGGCGAACCGCTCGTCCTCGCTGAGGAAGCCATAGCCGGGATGAACCGCGTCGGCGCCGCTCGACCGGGCGGCGCCGACGATCCGCTCGATGCACAGATACGAGCCGGCAGCCGCCGCCCCGCCCAGGCCGATCGCCTGGTCGGCTTCGCGCACGTGCGGCGCGTCGCGGTCGGGGTCGGCGTACACGGCGACGGTTTGCAGGCCCAGGCGGCGCGCGGTGCGCATGATCCGAACGGCGATCTCGCCGCGATTGGCGACCAGGAGCCGCTGCATGGCGCCCACGTCGCCCTCACCCCGGCCCCGGCCGCATGGGCGCCGCAGCCGCAGCCGGCCGCTTGGCGACGCCCATGATCCTGGCCAGGATGCCCAGCATCACCTCGTCGGCGCCGCCGCCGATCGAGGCCAGCCGGCCGTCGCGGTACAGGCGCGAGACCTTGTTCTCCCAGGTGTAGCCCATGCCGCCCCAGAACTGCAGGCAGGCATCGGGCACGAGGCGGTTGAGCCGCCCTGCCTTGAGCTTGGCCATCGAGGCGAGTTCCAGCACGTCCTGGCCCTGCACGTACTGCTCGCAGGCGCGGTAGGTGAGCGCCCGCAGGCTCTCGACTTCGGTCTTGAGTTCGGCCAGCTTGAACTGCACCCACTGCTGGTCGGCGAGCGCCGCGCCGAACAGCCTGCGTTGCTGCGCCCATTCGATGGTCCACTGGATGCAGTTGGTGAGGCCCTGCACGCAGCTGGCGGCCGCCCACAGGCGCTCCTCCTGGAACTGCTGCATCTGGTAGATGAAACCGGCACCCTCGGCCCCGATGCGGTAGCGCTGCGGCACCCGGACCCGGTCGAAGTGGATCAGGCCGGTGTCCGATGAGTTCATGCCGATCTTGCGGATCTTGCCGGCGACCTCGATGCCCCTGGTGAGCTTGCCGTTCGGTCCCTCGCGCATCGGCACGATGACGAGCGACTTGTTCTTGTGCGGGTTGCCGCCCGCGCCGCCCGCCCCGTCACCGGTGTTGACCAGCATGCACATCCAGTCGGCCTGCAGGCTGTTGGTGATCCACATCTTCTGGCCGGTGATCAGGTAGTCGTCGCCGTCCTTGACCGCCTTCGACCGGATGCCGGCCACGTCGCTGCCCGCGCCCGGCTCGCTCACGCCGATGCAGGCGACCATGTCGCCGGCGATCGCGGGCGCCAGGAACTGGCGGCGCAACTCGTCGCTGCCGAAGCGCGCCAGTGCCGGGGTGGCCATGTCGGTCTGCACGCCGATCGCCATCGGGACGCCGCCGCATTCGACATGCCCCAGCGTCTCGGCCATGGCCAGCGCGTACGAGTAGTCCAGCCCGGCGCCGCCGTAGGCCTCGGGCTTGGTCAGCCCCAGCAGCCCCAGCGCACCGAGCCGCTTGAACACCTGGTGCGCCGGGAACATCTCCGCGGCCTCCCATTCGTCGACATGGGGATTGATCTCCTCGTCGATGAAGCGCTTGAGGGTCCGCTGGACTTCGAGGTGCTCGTGGGTGAATTGCATGTCCTGTCTCCTGGCCGCCGGAAAGAGATCGCTGCGGACATCCGCCTGTCCGTGCTCCGTTCGGTTCACATCCGCGCCACCCCGAACTGCATCGGGCGCGGGGCGCGCGCGGCTGCCTCGGCGATGGTGTCCAGGCAGAACGCCAGCACGGCGCGGGTGTCGCGGGGGTCGATCACGCCGTCGTCGAGCAGCAGGCCGGAGGTATGGAACGCATCCGGTGCGCCTCGAACATCGCCACGATCTGGTCGTACTGCGCCTGCAGCCGGGCCGCGTCCGGCGCGATGCCCTTGCGCGCCAGGCCGGCCTCGGCCACGATCTGCATCGTCCGCGCCGCCTGCTCGCCGCCCATCACCGCGGTTTTCGCGCTCGGCCAGCTGAACAGGAAGCGCGGCGCGTACGCCCGGCCGCACATGCCGTAGTTGCCGGCGCCGAACGACGCGCCGCACTGGATCGTGATCTGCGGCACCGACGCATTGGTCACCGCCTGGATCATCTTGCTGCCGTGCTTGATCATGCCGGCCTGCTCGCTGTCGCGCCCCACCATGTAGCCGGTGGTGTTCTGCAGGTAGACGATCGGCTGCCCCAGCTGGCACAGCCACTGGATGAAGTGCGTGGCCTTGTTGGCGCCCGCCACGTCGATCGGACCGTTGTTGCTGATGAACCCGACCGCGTGGCCCTCGATCACGCCCTGCGCGCACACCGTCGCCGCGCCGTAGGCCGGCTTGAACTCCAGCAGCGCCCCGCCGTCCACCAGCCGCGCGACGATCTCGCGCATGTCCACCGGCTCGCGCAAATTGGCCGGCATGAGCCCGAGGAGCTCCTGCGCGTCGAAGGCCGGCGCCGCGGCGGCGTCGGTCGCCGCGGGACGGCGGTCGGGGTCGGCCCCCCGGGCCCCGGACGACAGCGTCGCGATCACCTGCCGCGCCAGGCCGAGCGCGTGCCGGTCGTCCTCGGCCAGGTACTCACCCAGTCCCGAAATCGACGTGTGCATTTCCGCGCCGCCCAGTTCCTCCTCGGTCGCGACTTCGCCGGTGGCCGCCCGCAGCAGCGGCGGCCCGGCCAGGAACGCGCGCGAGCGGCCCCGCACCATGATCACGATGTCGCTCAGGCCCGGCATGTAGGCGCCGCCGGCCGTGCCCGAGCCATGCTGCACCGTGACCACCGGGATCCCGGCGGCCGACAGGCGCGCCAGGTTGCGGAACAGCGCGCCGCCGCGCACGAAGCCGTCGACCTGGTAGCGCATGAGGTTGGCGCCGGCGCTCTCCACCAGATGGATGTAGGGCAGCCTGTTTTCCAGGGCCAGCTCCTGCGCCCGCAGGATCTTGTCCAGGCCCATGGGCTGGATCGCCCCGGCGTCGATGCCCGAGTCGCTCGCCACCACCATGCAGCGCACCCCGCTCACGAAGCCGATGCCGGCGATCATGCCGCCGCCCGGGACCGACGCCGCCGCGTCGGGCGTGTCGCGCAGGTACCCGGCCAGCGAACACAGCGGCAGCCATGGCCGGCCGGCATCGAGCAGCAGGGCCACCCGTTCCCTGGGCAGCAGTTGCCCGCGCCTGGCGAAGACGGCGCTCGATCTGGCCGACGCGGCCGCGGCCCGCTGCTCCAGGCCGCGCAGTTGCCCGATGCGATCGAGCATCGCGCCGGCCCGCTGCCGCGCCACCTCGCCTTGGGCGTTCCAGCGCGACTGGTAGCCCGGCACCGCGCCCGCCCCGGCCGCGCCCTGGACCACCGGCGCCGTCACGGCGCGCCGTTTCGCGTCGCGGGCGGCACGGCGATGAACAGCGCGACCGCGGCTTCGGTCAGGTCGTCGAGGTGGGCCGCCTGGCGCCGGTCGAACCATTGCACCGACCAGTTGAGCGCACCGAAGATCAGGAGCCGGGCCAGCTTGAGGTCGCCGCGCAGCAGCCCGGCGCGCGCCAGGGCCTGCAGCACGGGCAGCCACGGCGCTTCGTACTCGCCTTGCAGCTCGGCCAGCGCCATGCGCTGGCGCGCCGAGACCGAGCGCCACTCGTACAGCATGACCGGCACGAAGTCGCTGCCGGGCCCGAGGAGGATCTGGAAGTGGCTGCGAACCAGCGCGCGCAGGCGCTCCACCGGATCGGCCACGGGGGCGGCGGCTTCGAGCGCCTGCCGCTGCCGCCCGATGGCCGAGCGCATGCCCTCCTGCATCACCGCGTACAGCAGCGCGCCCTTGGTCTTGAAGTGGTAGAACGGCGAGCCGCTGCGCATGCCGACGGCGGCGGCGATGTCGCGCGTGCTGGTGGCATCGAAGCCCTTGCGCCGGAACAGACGCGCCGCCGAGCGCAGCAGCTCGGAGCGGCGATTGCCGTCGTCGCGTTCGGCAAGCGTCTTGCGCGGCCGCCCGCGCGGCCGTTTGGCCGGGGCGGCGACGGCGGATGACGCGTCCATGGCCGGCCACCATACCAGCGCCGCTTATTTTCAGCAAGCAGCTGCTTGGTGAAAACCAGCCGCCCGGCGGGCGCCGGCGGCGGACGGTGGCGGGCTCGGACGGCGGGCCGCCCCCGCCCGGCGCGGGCGCGGACTTAACCCTGCGTGCGGGCCGCCGCAGCCGATGGCCCAGAATAGCGGGTTCGCCCCGACCAACTCGCGAGGACAACGCGCATGACCTACCCCAATACCCAACTGTTCATCGACGGCCAATGGCAGGATGCGGCCAACGGCCGCACGCTGGGCGTGTTCAATCCGGCCACCGGCAAGGAAATCGGCCGCTGCGCGCACGCCGGCATCCCCGACCTCGACCGCGCGCTGGCCGCGGCACAGAAGGGCTTCGAGACCTGGCGCAACACGCCCGCGTTCGAGCGCAGCAAGATCATGCGCAAGGCCGCCGGCCTGATGCGCGAGCGCGCCGCCGACATCGCCGGCGTGCTGACCCAGGAACAGGGCAAGCCGCTGGTGGAAGCCAAGCTGGAGGCGCTGGCCTCCGGCGACATCATCGAATGGTTCGCGGAAGAGGGCTTTCGCGTCTATGGCCGCATCGTCCCGTCGCGCAGCCTGAGCGTGCGTCAGCTCGTGGTGAAGGATCCGGTCGGCCCGGTCGCCGCCTTCACGCCCTGGAACTTCCCGATCAACCAGGCCGTGCGCAAGATCTCGGCGGCGCTGGCCACCGGCTGTTCGATCATCGTCAAGGCGCCGGAGGAAACGCCGGCCGCCGCGGCCGCCTTGGTGCGCGCCTTTGCCGACGCCGGCGTGCCGGCCGGCGTGATCGGCCTGGTGTACGGCACCCCGGCCGAGATCTCCAACTACCTGATCCCGCACCCGGTCATCCGCAAGATGACCTTCACGGGCTCCACGCCGGTGGGCAAGCAGCTGGCCGCGTTGGCAGGCCAGCACATGAAGCGGGTGACCATGGAACTGGGCGGCCACGCCCCGGTGATCGTGGCCGAGGACGCGGACATCGAGCTGGCGGTGAAGACCGCCGGCGGCGCGAAATTCCGCAACGCCGGCCAGGTCTGCATCTCGCCGACCCGCTTCCTGGTGCACGAGAGCATCCGCGACGATTTCGCCGCCGCGCTGGTCAAGCATGCCAAGGCCCTGAAGGTCGGCGACGGCATGAGCGAAGGCACGCAGATGGGGCCGCTGGCCAACCCGCGCCGCCTCACCGCCATGGCCGAGTTCACCAAGGACGCGATGGAGAAAGGCGCGACGGTCGCCGCCGGCGGCGAGCGCATCGGCGAGACCGGCAACTTCTGGTCGCCCACGGTGCTGCTGGACGTGCCGCTGGAAGCGAGGATCTTCAATGACGAGCCGTTCGGCCCGGTGGCGGCGATCCGCAGCTTCAAGACCATCGACGAAGCGATCGCCGAAGCCAACCGCCTGCCGTACGGCCTGGCGGGCTACGCGTACACCCGCTCGCTCAAGCATGCGCACGCGCTGACCCAGAAGCTCGAAGTCGGGATGCTGTGGATCAACCAGCCGGCGGCGCCCTGGCCCGAGATGCCGTTCGGCGGCGTCAAGGATTCGGGCTACGGCTCGGAAGGCGGCCCCGAGGCGCTGGAGGCGTATCTCAACACCCGCGCGGTGTCGATCAACAACGTCTGACGGATGGCGCGCCGCGCGCGGCGCGGCCAGGCAACAGGGCGCAGGACCGGGCAGGTCCTGCGCCCTTTTTCTTGCCGGAGCCCGGCTGCGCGTGCGCTTTTTGTTGCGAACGATTCGCATTTAGAATAAGCTGACCATCTCAGCATTTCACAAGAAAACCCCATGCGTACGCGGTTCGCCTTCCACATCTCGCGGCTCCTGCTGCTCGCGGCCTCCGCCGGTCTGGTTCTTGCCGGCTGCGGCGGCAGCGGCCAGGGCGAACCCCCGCTCAGCCCGGTGGCCGCGCTCGGCAAGAAGGCCTTCCACGACCCCACTCTTTCGGCATCCGGCCAGGTGTCCTGCGCCAGCTGCCACGCGCCCGAGGCCGGCCACGCGGCGCCGAACGCCCGCGCGGTGCAGCCGGGCGGCGCCGCCATGGACCGGGAAGGCCTGCGGTCCTCGCCATCGCTGCGCTATCTGGCGGGCAACGGCAGCTTCCACTTTGATGCGGACGACACGCCCACCGGCGGCTTCTTCTGGGACGGGCGGGCTGCGTCGCTGGCCGAGCAGGCCGGCGCCCCGCTGCTCAATCCGCTGGAGATGGCCAACGCCGACAAGGCAGCCGTCGTGGCCAGCATGACGCGCGCCGCGTGGGCCGGCGAGTTCAAGGCGGTGTACGGCCAGGACATCCTGGACCAGGTGGACCTTGCGTTCGACAAGCTGACGCAGTCGCTGCAGCAGTTCCAGCTGGAGGACGCCGCCTTCCATGCCTACTCGAGCAAGTACGACGCCGTCCTCGAGCGCCGGGCCGTGCTGACGCAGCAGGAGGCGCGCGGCCTGGCGCTGTTCAACGACCCGGACAAGGGCAACTGCGCCGGCTGCCATCCGTCGGACAAGGCAGCCGACGGCAGCCACCCGCTCTTCACCGACTTCACCTACGACAACCTCGGCGTGCCGCGCAACGGCGAGCTGCGCGCCAACGCCGACCCGTCGTACTTCGACCTCGGACTGTGCGGCCGGGCGGACCTGGCGGATCGCACCGACCTGTGCGGCGCCTTCAAGGTGCCGTCGCTGCGCAACGTCGCGCTGCGCCAGTCCTATTTCCACAACGGCCGCTTCAAGACGCTGAAGGACGCGCTGACGTTCTACGTGCAGCGCGACACCCACCCCGAGAAGTGGTATCCGCGCGCCGGCGACGGCACGGTCATGAAGTTCGACGACCTGCCGGCTCCATGGCACGGCAATGTCAACACGGCCGAAGCGCCGTACGATCGCCGCCCGGGCGACGCCCCCGCGCTGAGCGACGCGGAAATCGACGACGTCATCGCTTTTCTGCGGACGCTGACCGATGGCTGGCGCGGCGACTGAGGCCGGCGCGCGCCGCCCTGCCCGCGCCGGCAGCCGCGTGCAGAGGGCACGCGCGGCCTGCGGCTGAGCGAGCACTAACGCGGGCATTTCACCTACACTCGATGCGCTCGGGCCACCGCGGCTACCCGCCGCCGCGGCCCACCTTCTACAACAGGCGCCGACACAATTGGCGCGGAGCGGATCGATGAGCCAGCAAGCACTGCGTCTGCACGTGCCGGAGCCCTCTGGGCGGCCCGGTTGCACCACGGACTTCTCCTATCTCCACGTCTCGCCGGCCGGCGCCGTCCGCAAGCCGCCGATCGACACGTCCCATTTCGACACCAACGACCTCGCCTACAGCCTGGTGCGGGTGCTCGACGAGGACGGCAGGGCCGTGGGCCCGTGGGTCCCCGCGATCGAGCCGGCGCGCTTGCGCAAGGGCCTGCGCGCGATGATGAAGACGCGCATCTTCGACGCCCGCATGCTGATCGCCCAGCGCCAGAAGAAGCTCTCGTTCTACATGCAGAGCCTGGGCGAGGAGGCGATCGGCACGGCGCATTCGTTCGCGCTGCAGCCGGGCGACATGTGCTTCCCGACCTACCGCCAGCAAAGCCTGCTGCTGTCGCGCGACGACATCCCGATGGTCGAGATGATCTGCCAGCTCATGAGCAACGAACGCGATCCGCTCAAGGGCCGCCAGCTGCCGGTGATGTACTCGTACAAACGGGCCGGCTTCTTCTCGATTTCCGGCAACCTGGCGACGCAGTTCCCGCAGGCCGTGGGCTGGGCGATGGCCTCGGCGATCAAGGGCGACACCAAGATCGCGTCGGGCTGGATCGGCGACGGCGCCACGGCCGAAGCCGACTTCCACACCGCGCTCACCTTCGCGCACGTCTACCGTGCGCCGGTGATCCTCAACGTCGTCAACAACCAGTGGGCGATCTCCAGCTTCCAGGCAATCGCCGGCGGCGAGTCGACGACGTTCGCGGCGCGCGGCGTCGGCTGCGGCATCGCCTCGCTGCGCGTCGACGGCAACGACTTCCTGGCGGTGTACGCGGCATCGCAGTGGGCCGCCGAGCGGGCCCGCGGCAACTTCGGCCCGACGCTGATCGAGTGGGTGACGTATCGCGGCGGTCCGCACTCGACCTCGGACGACCCGTCCAAGTACCGCCCCGCCGACGACTGGAAGCGCTTCCCGCTCGGCGACCCGATCGCCCGGCTCAAGCAGCACCTGATCGGCCTGGGCGAATGGTCGGACGCGCAGCACGACCAGGCGCAGGCCGAACTCGAAGCCGAAGTGTTGGCGGCGCAGAAGGAGGCGGAAAGCCACGGCACGCTGCTGGACGGCCACATTCCGAGCGCGGCCGCGATGTTCGACGACGTCTACCGCGACATGCCCGAACACCTGCGGGTCCAACGCCAGCAACTGGGAGTCTGAGATGCTCACGCAAACCAAGAACGCGGACCTGGCGGTGGCCGAGGCGCCGGCCACGACCACGTCGATGACGATGATCCAGGCGCTGCGCTCGGCGATGGACGTGATGATGGAGCGCGACCCGAACGTCGTCGTGTACGGCCAGGACGTCGGCTACTTCGGCGGCGTGTTCCGGGTCACCGAAGGCCTGCAGGCCAAGTACGGCAGCTCGCGCTGCTTCGACGCGCCGATCTCCGAAGGCGGCATCGTCGGCACCGCCGTGGGCATGGGCGCCTACGGCCTGCGGCCGGTCGTCGAGATCCAGTTCGCCGACTACTTCTACCCCGCGTCCGACCAGATCGTCTCTGAAGCCGCGCGGCTGCGCTACCGCTCGGCCGGCGATTTCACGGCGCCGATCACCATCCGCATGCCTTGCGGCGGCGGCATCTACGGCGGCCAGACGCACAGCCAGAGCCCCGAGGCGCTGTTCACGCACGTGTGCGGCCTGCGCACCGTGATGCCGAGCAATCCCTACGATGCCAAGGGCCTGCTGATCGCTTCGATCGAAAACGACGATCCGGTGATCTTCCTGGAGCCCAAGCGCCTGTACAACGGGCCTTTCGACGGGCACCACGACCGGCCGGTCGTGCCGTGGTCGCAGCACGCGCTGGGCAACGTGCCGGACGGCTACTACACGGTGCCGCTGGAATCGGCTTCGGTGTTCCGGCCCGGCAAGGACCTCACGGTGCTCACTTACGGCACCATGGTGTGGGTGTCGGAATGCGCGGCGCGCGAGACCGGCATCGACGCCGAGATCATCGACCTGCGCTCGATCTGGCCGCTGGACCTGCAGACCATCGTCGACTCGGTCAGGAAGACCGGCCGCTGCGTCGTCGTCCACGAAGCCACGCGCACCAGCGGCTTCGGCGCGGAACTGGTGTCGCTGGTGCAGGAGCACTGCTTCTATCACCTGGAAGCGCCGGTGGAACGGGTCGCCGGTTGGGACACGCCCTATCCGCACGCGCAGGAATGGGCCTACTTCCCGGGGCCGGCCCGCGTCGGCGCGGCCCTCAAGCGCACGATGGAGGGCTGAAGATGTCGAACTACGTCATCAAGATGCCGGACATCGGCGAAGGCATTGCCCAGGTGGAGCTGGTCGCGTGGCATGTGCAGCCGGGCGACACGGTGACCGAGGACCAGGTGCTGGCGGACGTCATGACCGACAAGGCGACGGTGGAGATTCCGTCGCCGGTGGCCGGCACCGTCACGTCGCTGGGCGGCGAGGTCGGGCAGCAGATGCCGGTCGGCTCGGAGCTGATCCGGCTGGAGGTCGAGGGCGCCGGCAACGTCCAGCGCGATGCACCCGCGGCGCGGCCGGCCGCGCCGCCGACCACGGCTGCCGCGCCCGCCGCGGCGCCGGCGCGCCCGTCCGTGAGCCAGCCGGCGCGCGAAACGCAGCCGTCGATCGAACGCGAGCCGGCGCCCGTGGCGGCGCCGCAGCGCGAGCGCCGCCTGCCGCCGGAAGCGACCCGCGCCCCGGGCGACAAGCCGATCGCATCCCCGGCCGTGCGCCGCCGGGCCTGGGAGCTGGGGATCGAGCTGCAGTACGTGCACGGCAGCGGACCGGCCGGCCGCATTCGCCAGGACGACCTGGACGTCTATCTCGCCGCGCGCGGCCAGCCGGCGACGACGCGCGCCAGCACCGCGTACGCGCAGCGCGACGAGGAGGAAGCGGTGCCGGTGATCGGGCTGCGCCGCAAGATCGCGCAGAAGATGCAGGAGGCCAAGCGCCGCATCCCGCACTTCACGTACGTCGAGGAATGCGACGTCACCGAACTCGAGACGCTGCGCGCCAAGCTGAACGAACGGCACGCCGGCCAGCGGCCCAAGCTGACGCTGCTGCCGTTCATCGCCCGCGCGCTGGTGCTGGCGGTGCGCGACTTCCCGCAGATGAACGCCCGCTACGACGACGAGGCCGGGGTGGTGACCCGCTTCGGCGCCGTCCACCTGGGCATCGCGACCCAGACCGAACCGGGGCTGATGGTGCCGGTGCTGCAGCACGCCGAGACGCTCGACCTGTGGTCCTGCGCGACCGAGCTCACCCGGGTCGCCGATGCGGCCCGCAGCGGCAAGGCTTCGCGCGAGCAGCTGGCCGGCTCGACCATCACCATCACCAGCCTCGGCCCGCTCGGCGGCATCGTGACCACCCCGGTGATCAACCATCCCGAGGTGGCGATCGTCGGCATCAACCGGATCGTGCCGCGGCCGGTGATCCGCGACGGCGCGGTGGTGGCGCGGCAGATGATGAACCTGTCGTGTTCGTTCGACCACCGCGTGGTCGACGGCATGCACGCCGCCCAGTTCGTGCAGGCGATCCGTGCCCTGCTCGAAACCCCCGCGATGCTGTTCGTGGAACCGTGACCAACCGGAAGCCCCCTCCTCGATGAAATCCCAGTCCACCACCCTGCTGGTGATCGGCGGTGGTCCCGGCGGCTACGTGGCCGCCATCCGCGCCGGCCAGCTCGGCATCCCCACCGTGCTGGTCGAGGGCGCCGCCCTCGGCGGCACCTGCCTGAACATCGGCTGCATCCCGTCCAAGGCGCTGATCCACGCCGCCGGCGAATTCGAGCAGGCGCGGCATTTCGGCAACGGCTCGCCCCTGGGCATCAAGGCCGCGCCGCCGCAGATCGACCTGGCGCAGACGGTGCGCTGGAAGGACGGCATCGTCTCGCGCCTGACCGGCGGCGTCGGTTCGCTGCTGAAGAAGGCGGGCGTGCAGGTGATCCAGGGCTGGGCCGGCATCGAGGACGGCAAGACCGTCACCGTGCAGACCGCCGCCGGCGACTCGCAGCGCTGGCGCTGCGAGCACCTGCTGCTGGCGACCGGCTCGCTGCCGACCGAGCTGCCGTTCATGCCCTTCGGCGGCTCCGTCATCTCGTCCACCGAGGCGCTCTCGCCCGGGGCCCTGCCCAAGCGGCTGGTCGTGGTCGGGGCCGGCTACATCGGGCTGGAGCTGGGCATCGCCTACCGCAAGCTCGGCGCCGAAGTGGCGGTGGTCGAGGCCACGCCGCGCGTGCTGCCGGCCTACGACGAGGAGCTGACGCGGCCGGTGCTCGCCGCGATCAAGCGCCTGGGCGTGGTGCTGCACCTGGGTTGCACCGTGGAAGGCCTCGCGCCCAGCGGCGCCGTGCGCGTGCGCACGGCCAGCGCCGACGAATTCGCGCTGCCGGCGGACCAAGTGCTGGTCGCCGTCGGCCGGGTGCCGCGCACCCAGGGCTTCGGCCTGGAGACGCTGCGCCTGGACATGGCGGGACGCGCGGTGCGCGTCGACGACCAGTGCCGCACCTCGATGCGCAACGTGTGGGCGATCGGCGACGTCACCGGCGAGCCGATGCTGGCGCATCGCGCGATGGCGCAGGGCGAGCTGGTGGCCGAGGTGATCGCCGGCCACAAGCGGCGCTTCGCGCCGGCGGCGATGCCCGCGATCTGCTTCACCGACCCCGAAGTCGTGACCGTGGGCCTGTCGCCCGACGCCGCCGAGCGGGCCGGCCAGGAATGCATCGTGTCCGCGTTCCCGTTCGCCGCCAACGGCCGCGCCATGACGCTGGAGTCGAGCGACGGCTTCGTGCGCGTGGTCGCGCGCCGCGACAACCACCTGATCCTGGGCTGGCAGGCGGTCGGCCGCTCGGTGTCGGAACTGTGCTCCGGTTTCTCGCAGTCGATCGAGCTGGGCGCGACGCTGGAAGACATCGCCGGCACCATCCACGCGCATCCCACGCTCGGCGAGGCCGTGCAGGAAGCCGCGCTGCGGGCGCTGGGGCACGCGGTGCACATCTGAGGCTTGCTCCCCCTTTCGGTTCCGCGCGAGGGACACGAACGCGCCTCGCCTGCGGCAGGCGGCGCCCGGCGTGGCCTCATACCGTGACGGTCGGCGCGTGCTGCGCAGGCGCCGACTTCGCAGCAAGTCTCTTCAGGCTGCGGCCGCGGCGGAACTCGCTGCGCGCCCCGAAGGGCGCTCCGCTCAATCAACCGCCGCGAGTCAGTTCACGGGGCGGGCCGTGAAATGAATTTCCCGGCCCGCTGCCGCAGCCTGAAGAGCCTTGCTGCCGTCACAGAAATCGGCCCCGCCGGGCACCGCCTGCCGCAGCACCATCGGCTCGGCACTCAACCAGTCATCCGACGCCCTGCCTCGTGCCGTATCTTGCTCCCTCTCCCGCCTGCGGGAGAGGGTTGGGGGTGAGGGTGCCGCCTCACCCGGCATGCAACGCCTCCTCCAGCATCGCTCCCGCCGCGAGGCACAGCGCGTCCTGCCCGAACGGTGCGACCAGTTGCAGTCCCATGGGTCGCCCATTCACGCCCGCCGCGCCCGGCACCCCCACGCAGGGGTTGCCCAGCAGCGTCCAGGCGCGGTTGAAAGTCGACACGCCGGTGCTGGCGTAGCCTTCCGGCGGCTCGTCGGGCGCGCTGGGCGTGAGCAGCACGTCGATGCCGTCGAACCATTGGCGTGCCGCGGCCTGCGCGCGCGCGGCCTTGGCCTGCGCGAGCGCGTACTCGGCATCGGTGATCTTCAGGTACCCGGCCAGCGTGTCGCGCAGCAGCGCGGAGAACCGGTCGCCGGCGGTTGCCATTTCGTGGCCGAGCGAGCGCACGGCTTCCCAACCCTGGATCGTGTCGTGGATCGCGAAGGCGTCCGCCGCCCACGCCGGCAGCGCGCAGGACACGACGCGTGCGCCGGCGGCGCGCAAGGCGGCGGCGCCGCGCTCCATCGCCTGGCGGGCGCTGGGCGTGAGCTCGCCCCAGGGGTACGAGTCGGGGACGCCGACCACCCATTGCCCGGGCGCGCGGGCCGGCAGGTCGCCGATGCGCATGCCGGAGGTGGCCCGCGCAAAGGCTGCGACCTCGCCCACCGTCCGCGCGAACAGGCCCACGGTGTCCAGCGACCACGAGAAGCACTTCATGCCGGCGGTCGGCAGCAGGGCGAAGGTCGGCTTGAAGCCGACGATGCCGCAGTACGAGGCCGGGCGGATCGTTGAGCCGCCGGTCTGCGAGCCGACGGCCAGCGGCACCATGCCGGCGGCCACGGCGGCGGCCGAGCCAGCCGATGAACCGCCGGGCGTGCAGCCGGGCGCGGCCGGGTTGCGGGTGGGCGCCGGCTGCAGGAAGGCGAACTCGGTGGTCTCGGACTTGCCGATCACGAGCCCGCCGGCGCGGCGGATGATGCCGACGATCGCGGCGTCGCTGGCCGGCTGGTGGCCGGCGTAGATCGGCGAGCCGTAGCCGGTGGGCAGGTCCGCGGTGTCGAAGATGTCCTTGACGGCGACCCACTGGCCCGCCAGCGGCCCGCTGCCGCCGGCGCGCGCCAGGGCGGCGTCATCGATCAGGGACGCGAAGGCGCGCAGTTCGGCGTCGGCGGCGCGGATGGCGGCAAGCGTGACGGGCTGGTTGCTGGGCACGGAATGGCTCCTGGTCTGGGGTGCGGCTGCCATTGTCGGGGATGGGACGGCGCGGTGGTGGCATCATGCGGGCCATGCCATCCGCCCGGCCGGGCGCCACGAGTACCGATCCATGAGCCCCTGGAAAGCCGCCGTTCCCGGCGCACCCCTCGCCAGCGTCGACACCCCAGCCCTGGTGCTGGACCTCGATGCCTTCGAACGCAACCTGCAGCGCATGGCCGCGGCCGTCGCCGGCAGCGGCGTCCGCCTGCGCCCGCACGCCAAGAGCCACAAATGCCCCGAGATCGCGCGCCGGCAGGTGGCGCTCGGCGCCGTCGGCGTGTGCTGCCAGAAGGTGAGCGAGGCCGCGGTGTTCGTCGAAGCCGGCATCGCGGACGTGCTGGTCACCAACCAGGTGGTCGGCGCGGCCAAGGTGCGGCACCTGATGGAGCTGGCGCGGCGCGCCCGGCTCGGCGTGCTGGTGGACCATCCGTTGCAGGTGCAGGCCCTGGCCGAAGCGGCCCAGGCGCAGCAGGTGCGGCTGGACGTGTATGTGGAAGTCAACGTCGGCGCCAACCGCTGCGGCGTCGCGCCGGGGGAAGCGGCGGCGCAGCTGGCGCGCCAGATCGCCGCCAACCCGCCGCTGCGGTTCGCCGGGCTGCAGTGCTACCACGGCCCGGCGCAGCACCTGCGCACGCGCGAGGCGCGCGCCGACGCGATTGCCGGCGCCTGCGCGGCGGTGCGTGACAGCGTGCGCGCGATCGAAGCCGGCGGGCTGAAGGTGGAGCGGGTGACCGGCGCCGGCACCGGCAGCTTCGTGCACGAACTCGCCAGCGGCGTCTTCGACGAGCTGCAGGCCGGCTCGTACGTGTTCATGGACCGCGACTACGGCGACAACCAGCTCGGCGCCGGCGACATCGCCTTCGAACATGCCCTGTTCCTGCGGGCCACCGTGATGAGCCGGCCGACGCCGGAACGCGCCGTCGTCGACGCCGGCCTGAAGGCCTCCAGCGTCGACTCCGGCATGCCCACGGTGTGGCAGCGGCCGGAGCTGCGCTACCTGAAGGCGGCCGACGAGCATGGCGTGATCGCGACGGCGGCGGCGGCCGACCTGGCCCTGGGCGACGCCGTGCTGCTGGTGCCCGGGCACTGCGATCCCACGGTCAACCTCTACGACGAGCTGATCTGCTTTCGCGGCGACACCGTGGAGGCGGTCTGGCCGATCGCGGCGCGCGGCGCCTTGCTGTAACTTTCCTTGCCCTCTTTTCCGATGCCACACGACAACCTCCCGATCGACGACGCACCCCAGGCCGGCACCGCCCTGGCGCAGCTGGAAACGCCGGCGCTGCTGCTGGACGAGGCGCGCATGCAGCGCAACATCGAGCGCATGCGCTCGCGCCTGCAGGCGCTGGGCGTGGCCTTCCGCCCGCACGTGAAGACCAACAAGTCGATCGACGTCACCCGCCGCCTGCTGCCGGGCGGCACCGGTCCGATCACCGTCTCGACGCTGCTCGAAGCGGACTATTTCGCCGGCCACGGCTTCACCGACATCCTGTACGCGGTGTGCATCGCGCCCAACAAGCTCGCCCACGTGGCGGCGCTGCAGGACCGCAGCGTGCGGCTGTCGCTGATCCTCGACAGCGTGGAAACCGCGCGCCTGCTGGCCGACGAACGACAGCGCAGCGGGCGCGCGTTCGAGGTGCTGATCGAGATCGATTCCGACGGCCACCGCTCGGGCGTGAAGCCCGACGGCCCCGAACTGCTGGAGATCGCGCGCTTCCTGGAAGCCGCCGGCATCCCGGTCAAGGGCGTGATGACGCATGCCGGCAGTTCGTACGACAGTCCCACGGTCGAAGCCATCCGCGCGATGGCGGAGCAGGAGCGCGCCGCCACGGTGCTCGCCGCGCAGCGCCTGCGCGCGGCCGGCAGCGCCTGTCCGGTGGTCAGCGTCGGCTCGACGCCGACGGCGCTGTTCGCCGAGCGCCTGGATGGCGTGACCGAGGTGCGGGCCGGCGTGTTCGTCTTCTTCGACCTGTTCATGGCCGGCATCGACGTGTGCCGCGTCGACGACATCGCGGTCTCGGTGCTGGCCACCGTGATCGGCCATCGGCCGGATAAAGGCTGGACGCTGGTGGACGCCGGCTGGATGGCGATGTCGCGCGACCGCGGCACGGCCGGCCAGCGGGTGGACCAGGGCTACGGCGTGGTCTGCGACCTGCAATGCCGGCCGATCGAAGACCTGATCCTGGTCGGCGCGAACCAGGAGCACGGCATCATCGGCCACCGCTCGGGCCGGCCCGACAACGCGCCGCACCTGCCGGTGGGCACCCAGGTCCGCATCCTGCCCAACCACGCCTGCGCGACCGCCGCCGCCTACCGGCACTACCAGGTGCTGGGTCCGGACGGCGCGCTGCTGGCCAGCTGGCCGCGGTTCAGCGGATGGTGAGGCCATGATCGTCATTTCCGAAGCGCAGGCCCGCCAGCTCGTTCGCATCGAGGACGCGATCGACGCGGTCGAACACGCGTTCGTGGCGATGTCGCGGCAGGAAGCGCGCAACTATCCGGTCGTGCGCGAGCCCGTCGGCTACCGCGACGCCGTCTTCGGCGTGAAAACCGGCTGCGACCGCGCGCTGCCGCTGCTGGGCCTGAAGGCGGGCGGCTACTGGCCGCACAACGCCGGGGCCGGCGCCAGCAACCACCAATCGGCCATGCTGCTGTTCGATCCGGAAACCGGGCGCGCCAGCGCACTCGTGAGCGCCAACTACCTGACCGGCGTGCGCACCGGCGCGGCCAGCGCGATCGCCACCAGGCACCTGGCGCGCCGCGACGCCAGCGTGCTGGGAATCATCGGCGCCGGCGTGCAGGCGCACTACCAGCTGCGCGCGACGCTGGCGGTGCGGCCGATCCGCAGCGTGCATGCGTGGAACCGCTCCCCCGCCAACCTCGAGCTGCTGGCGCGCACGGCGCGCGAGCTCGGGCTCGAGTTCGTCGCGGCCGGCAGCTGCCGCGCGGTCGCCGAAGCCGCGGATGTCCTGGTGACCGTGACGCCGTCGCAGCAGCCCTTGGTGGCTGCCGAGTGGGTGCGCCCCGGCACCCACATCAACGCGATGGGCGCGGACACCCGCGGCAAGCAGGAGCTCGATCCCCGGCTGGTGGCCGCGGCCGTGCTGTTCGTGGACGAAGCGGCCCAGGCCATGAGCATCGGCGAGTGCCAGCATGCGTTCGCGGCGGGCCTGGTCACGCCGGCCAGCTGCCGGGCCACCCTCGGCGAGGTCGCGGCGGGCCTGGCAGCCGGCCGGCAAGCGGACGGCGAAATCACCCTGTTCGACGGCACGGGGGTGGCGCTGCAGGACCTGGTGGTGGCCGATCTGGCGGTGCGCGCCGCGGCGACGCTCGGCCTGGGCGCGACGGTCGACTACTGACGGCCCGGGGCTTGGCGCCGGCCGCCAGCGGGGCCCTGCCTGTCGGCGCGGCCGCACAGGCAGGCGCGATGGCGGCCGACGCCGGCCGGGCGGTGCGCTGCCCACCATCGAAGCCGAACCGTTCACACCGAGGTGCACCCGATGAAACCCAGGACCGACCACGAGCTGCTGTGGCGCATGATCAAAGACATCCGCTTCGCCATGCTGACGCACCGGCACGCCGACGGCACGCTGCATGCCCACCCGATGACGATGCAGAACAAGTCGCTGGACGAAACCGACGAGGTGCTCTACTTCTTCGTCGGGCGGGCGAGCGAAGTCGGCCGGCGCCTCGCCACGGACGGCAGCGTCAACCTCGCCTATGTCGACCCGGCCAAGGACGTCTATGTGTCCATCGCCGGGCAGGCGACCGTCAACGAGGACCCGGCGATCAAGAAGAAGCTGTTCAACGCGCTGGACAAGGCCTGGTTCCCGGATGGCGCGGACGACCGGAACCTGGAATTGGTGGAGGTGCGCATCCGGCACGCCGAGTACTGGAACGCGAAGGAAAGCCGCCTCAGCCAGTTGCTCAAGGTGGCGACGGCCGCCGCAACCCACCAGCAGGCGCACGTCGGCGAGCACCGCGAGCTGCAGGTGGGCCAGCACGGGTAGCGCGCCGGCGGCACTTCCGCAGCCACTGGCGCGGCACCGCGCGGCACGCTGCCGGCTTGCGCCAGCGCGGCGCCGCGCCGCGCCGCTCAGGATGCCGGCTTGTTGACGAAGTCGACGGCCAGGCCGGCCGGCGTCACGGTGATCGCGCCCGGCTGCAGGCCCATGGCGTCGGCCAGCGCCAGGTCGCCCGGGCGCAACCGGTGCAGCACGACCTCGGCCAGGCTTTGCCGCGCCATGTCGGCGGCGGCGCGCTGCAGCAGGAGCTGCCCTTCGCGATTGAGCCCGTCCATGTGCACCGCGTTCACGCGCAGGTGCTGCGCCCGGATGGTGCGGTCCGCGGCTTCGTAGCGCAGGGCGAAATCCAGATCGACGTCGCCGCGGTAGCTGCGCTGCAGCGCCGGGCCGGCCGCCTGCAGCAGCAGTTCGCTGCCGAGCCGGTTCAGCTCAGGCAGCAGCCGCAGGCGCGGCGTGTCGATGGTCAGGTCGAAGAGGCCGCTGACGGGATAGCGCAGCGGGAAACGCTCGGCCAGCGCGCCCTCCAGCTGGGCCAGCGAAATCCGATAGCCTGGCCCGCCCGCGCGGGCCGCGGTCGTGGCCCCTGCGGCCAGCGCCAGGCCGGCGATCATCCGGAACGAGGTTCTGCGCAACACGGGTGTTGGAGCCGGACCGCCGCGCCGAGTTCACCGGCTCAGGCGACGATGCCGCTGGCGCGCAGCGCGGCGATGTTCCCGGCCGGCAAGCCGAGCAGGCCGCCCAGCACCTCGTCGGTCGAGTCGCCCAGCCGCGGCGGCGGCCGGTCATAGCGCACCGGCGTCGACTGCAGCCGCAGCGGACTGGCGATGGTCGAGACGGTGCTGCCGTCGGCCTGGCGCATGTCGACGCGCAGGCCGCGGTGTTGCACCTGCGGATCCTCGAAGACCTGCTGGTAATCGTTGATCGGGCCGCAGGGCACGCCTTGCGCTTCCAGCCGCTCGATCCACTCGGCCACCGGGCGCGTCAGCATGGTGCGCGCCAGTTCGGGGATCAGCTGGCCGCGGCCGGTGATGCGGCCCGTGACCTTCTGCCAGCGCTCGTCGGCCGCCAGGTCGGGCCGCTCGATCGCCGCGCAATAGCGCTGCCACTGCACGTCGTTGCCGACCGCGACCACCAGCTCGCCGTCGGCGGCCACGAACACCTGGTAGGGCACCAGGCTCGCGTGCGCGTTGCCGTAGCGGCCGGGCGGCCGGCCCGTGGCGAAGTAGCCGGTGACCTGGTTGCCGCCCAGGGCCACGATCGCGTCGAGCAGCGCCATGTCGATGTACTGGCCGCGTCCGGTCTGCTCCCGGTGGCTCAGGGCCGCCAGGATGGCCACCGTGGCGTACATGCCGGTGATCACGTCGGCGATGGCGATGCCGGCCTTCTGCGGCCCGCCGCCGGGCAGGTCGTCGCGCTCGCCGGTGATGCTCATCAGCCCGCCGATCGCCTGGAACACGAAGTCGTAGCCCGGCTTGTGCGCGCTCGGCCCGTCCTGGCCGTAGCCGGTGATCGAACAATAGACCAGGCGCGGATGGAGGGCGCCGAGGCTGGCGTAGTCGAGGCCGTAGCGCCTCAGGTCGCCGATCTTGTAGTTTTCGATGACGACGTCGCAGCGCCCCGCCAGGTCGCGCACCAGCGCCTGCCCTTCCGGTTTCGCCATGTCGATCGCCACCGACTTCTTGCCGCGGTTGGCGGCGGCATAGTAGGTCGAGTCCTGGCGGCCCTGCGAGTCGGCCATCCAGGGCGGACCCCAGCCGCGGGTGTCGTCGCCGTGGCCCGGGCGTTCGACCTTGATGACTTCGGCGCCCAGGTCGGCCAGGTTCTGCGTGCACCACGGGCCGGCCAGCACCCGCGACAAATCCAGCACCCGCAGGTGCGACAGCGCCCCGGCTCGTTTCTCTTCGGTCATGCCAACAGCTTCAATCGATCGTGACGTTCATTTGGGCGACGCCGCGTAGCGCTCGCGCAGTTCGCGCTTGAGGACCTTGCCGATGTCGCTGCGCGGCAGCGCCGGCAGGTAGCGGATGTCGGCCAGCCGCTGCGTCTTGCCCAGCCGCTGGTTGGCCCAAATCCGCAACGCTTCTTCCGCCGGGGCGGCCGGCCCCGGCACGACGAAGGCAACCGGCGTTTCGCCCCATTCCACCGACGGCACGCCGACCACGGCGGCATCGGCCACCCCCGGGTGCTGGCGCAGCACGGCTTCGAGGTCGCTCGGGTAGATGTTGAAGCCGCCCGAGATCACCATGTCCTTGCGCCGGTCCATCAGCGTGAGGAAGCCGTCGTCGTCGAAGCGCCCGACGTCGCCGGTGCGGATGAAGCGCTGGCCCTGGCTGTCGTACCACTCGGCGCCGCGCGTGAGCCCGGGCTGGTTGTTGTAGCCGGTCATCATCGACGGCGAGCGGCCGACCACCTCGCCGACGGCGCCGCGCGGCAGCTCGCGCTCGCTCTCGTCGATCACGCGGATGTCGTGCCCTTCCGGCGGCCGGCCCACCGTGTGCAGCTTGTCCGGATGGTTGTGCGCCTCCAGGATGCAGGTGCCGCCGCCTTCGGTCATGCCGTAGAACTCGATCAGCCCGCCCGGCCAGCGCCGGAGGATGTCGGCCTTCAGGTCGGCATGGAACGGCGCGCTGGTGCAGAACTTGAGCTGGAACGACGACAGGTCGTACCGATCGAAATCGGGCAGCGCCATGATCCGCTGGTACTGCACCGGCACCAGCATGGTGTGGGTCGCGCGCTCGCGCTCGGCGATGGCGAGGTAGGTGGCAGCGTCGAATTTCGGCGGGCACAGCACGACGCAGCCGCCCTTGGCGATGGTGGGAAAGAAGCAGACCAGCGTCGTGTTCGAGCACAGCGAGGTGGCGATGATGGTCACCGCGCCCGGCCCGTAGCCGTAGCTCTGCGCCCGCGCGACATGGGCCCAGCGCATGGCATGCGGCTGGACGATGCCCTTGGGCGTGCCGGTGGTCCCCGACGAATAGATGATGTTGAAGGCCCAGTCCGGCCGCACCGCCACCGGCCGCGGCCTGGCGCCCGCCGGCGCCAGCCAGTCCTGCAGCGACGGGCTGGCCGAGCCGTCCATGAAGACGCGCCGCGCCTGGGTCTCGATCGCCGGCACCCCGGCATCGACGAAGAAGTGCCGGGCGCCGCTGTCGGCCACCATGCCCGCGAGCTGCGCCGGCTGCGCGCCGGTCGGCAGCGGCGCCACGGCCACGCCCGCGCGCAGGCCGCCGACGAAGAGGGCCACGTACTCGAGCGAATTGGCGCCGCAGATCGCGATGCGCTGCTGCGGCCGCACGCCGTCGCGCTGCAGCGAGGCGGCGACGCGATCGGCCATCGCGTCGAGCTGGGCCCAGGTGACGCTGCGCTCGCCCTGCGCCACGGCGCGTTGTTGCGGCCGTGCCGCCGCGTGTTGGCGCACCAGGTCGGCGATCGCCTGGAATGGCGGCGCGGCGGACGGCGCCGGCGACTGCAGCACGGCGCTCATCGCGCCGGGCCCCCCGCCAGCAGCGTCCGGTGTTGCGGGTGGCGCTCGACGTACTGCGCGATGTACGAGCAGCTGGGCGCCACCTTCAGGCCCTGCCGGCGCGCGTCCTCGAGCGCGAACTGCGCGAGCCGGCCCGCCAGCCCCCGCCCCTCGAACTGCGGCAGCACCTCGGTGTGCACCAGGTCGAGCGTGCCGCCCTGCGAGCGGTAGTCGACGAAGCCGGCCAGCTCGCCCCCGACGGCGATTTCGTAGCGCTGGCGGCCGGTCTCGTTGCTGATCGAAATGTCTTCCTTCTGCGGCGTCACGAACTGCTCCATCTCGAAAACCACGCACCCTACCACGGTGCCGCGCCCCGCCGGCGCGGCTGTCGGCGGCCGGCGCGCGCGGCGCGGCGCCTTGTCTCGGGCGGCTTGCCGCCCCCGTCCTACAGCCGCGCGCGGGGTGCAACCCTACATTGTGGCGTCAACACGACCCATGCATTCGATGAAACAGGCACTGGCGCGAGCCACCGACTTCCTGGCCGTCTCCTGCCGCCGGCTGGGCGGCGCGATCCGCCGCCACCCGTTCATTGCCGCTGCCGCGTTGCCGGCGCTGGTCCTGCTCTACGTGCTGGCCCTGGTGCCCTTCACCCCCAGCGTGAACGACATCCGCAAGGTCAAGACGCAGCAACCCTCGGTTGTGCTGTCCGCCGACGGCAAGGAGCTCGCGACCTTCCGGCGCGTCAACCGCGAGTGGGTGAAGCTGGGCGACATCTCGCCCCACGTGGTGAAGGCGCTGCTGGCGACCGAAGACCGCCGCTTCTACGAGCACGGCGGGATGGACGTCAAGCGCACGCTCTCGGCGGCGCTGCACACCCTGGGCGGCGACCGCGAAGGCGGCTCGACGATCACGCAGCAGCTGGCGCGCAACCTCTACCCGCAGGACGTGGGGCGGGCACCGACGCTCACCCGCAAGATCAAGGAAGCGATCACCGCGCTGAAGATCGAATCGGTCTACGGCAAGGACGACATCCTGGAGACCTACCTCAACACGGTGCCCTTCCTCTACAACGCCTACGGCATCGAAATGGCCGCCCGGACCTATTTCGACAAGCCGGCGCGCAGCCTCGACGTGCTGGAGAGCGCCACCCTGATCGGCATGCTCAAGGGCACCAGCTACTACAACCCGGTGCTCAACCCCGAACGGTCGCTGCAGCGGCGCAACACGGTGCTGGCGCAGATGGTCAAGCAGCAGCAGCTGACGCCCTCGAACTTCGAGCGGCTCAAGCAGCAGCCGCTCAAGCTGGACTTCGAGCGCCAGGAGGAAGACCTCGGGCCGGCGCCGCACCTGGCGCAGCAGCTGCGCCGCTGGCTCATCGAATGGGCCGATCGCAACGGCCACGACATCTACGCCGACGGCCTGGTGGTGCGCACCACGATCGATTCGCGGCTGCAGCAGCTGGCGACCGAGTCGCTGGCGCGGCAGGCCGACCGGCTGCAGGCGACCGCGAGCGCGGCCTGGAAGCCGGGGGCCAACAAGGCCCTGCTGCAGGCGTTCATCCGGGAGACGCCGCAGTACAAGGGCGAGCGCGACCATGGCGCGACCGACGAGCAGGCCCTGAAGAAGCTCCAGGCCGATGCCGGGTTCGTCCAGGCGTTGTGGCAGGACAAGACGCGCCTGCAGGCCGCCTTCATGGCGATCGAGCCCGGCTCCGGCGCCGTGAAGGCCTGGGTCGGCAGCCGCGACTTCAAGCAGGACCAGTTCGACCACGTCAGCCAGGCGCGCCGACAGCCGGGCTCGACCTTCAAGCCGTTCGTCTATGGCGCGGCGTTCGAGCAGGGCATCAGCCCCGACGAGATGCTGGTGGACGCGCCGGTCGAGATCCGGCTGGACGCGCGCACGGTGTGGAAGCCGACCGACATCGAGCGGTCGAGCGGCCAGCCGATGAGCGTGCGCGACGGGCTGGTCTACTCCAAGAACACCATCACGGCGCAGGTGATGCAGCGCATCGGCCCGGCCCGCATCGCCCAGGTGGCGCGGGCGATGGGCGTGCGCGACAGCAAGCTCGACGCGGTGCCCGCGCTGGCGCTGGGCACCAGTCCCGTCACGCTCAAGGAAATGGTCGCGTCGTACGGCAGCATCGTGAACAGCGGCAGCTACGTCGAGCCGCTGGTCGTGACCCGGGTCGAGTCGCGCGATCGCGGCGTGCTGGCGGAATTCCATTCGAAGGCCGGCGAGCAGGGCCTGTCGATGCAGGCATCGCAGACGCTGCTGGACGTGATGCGCGGCGTGATCGACCGCGGCACCGGCGCCGGCATCCGCAGCCGCTTCGGCATCAAGGGCGACCTGGCCGGCAAGACCGGCACCACCCAGGACTACACCGACGGCTGGTTCATCCTCATGCATCCGCAGCTGGTGGGCGGCGCCTGGGTCGGCTTCAACGACAACCGCGTCACCATGCGCGACGACGCCTGGGGCCAGGGCTCGCGCAACGCGCTGATGATCGTCGGCGATTTCTTCCAGCAGTCGCAGAAGGCCAAGCTGGTCGATCCGCGGGCCACCTTCGCGGCGCCGCACCAGCAGCCGCAGCCGGTGAACGTGGACGGCTCGATGTTCGGGCGGGTGAACGACTGGCTCGGCGGCGTGTTCGGCAGCCAGCCGCAGGAAGCGCAGGTGGCGACGGTGCCGGGCGCCGAGGCCGGGGGCTCGCAGCCGGGGTCGATCCTGGAGCCGCCGCCGGCGCGCCCGGTGGCGGTGATCCCGGCGCCGGCGGCCGCCCCCGAGGCGCCGCGTCCGTCGACCGACACCATGTCCGGTCCGCCCGGCGCCTGGCGCCAGCCCGAATTCCAGTGGGACACCGAGCGCAGCCGCGCGGCCGCCCCGCCGAGCGTCGCGGTCGAATCCCGGCGCCGCGCCGAGCCCGAGCCGGACCTGGAAAGCCGCCGGAGCGACCGGCCGGCCGCGATCATCATCCAGGGCGCGACCGGCGGCCGCCCGCCACCGGTCGCCATTCCGGAAGACGGCGCGCGCCGCGGCGAGCGGCCCGCCGCGATCATCATCCAGGGCCCCGCGGGCAGCGAACGCCGCGGCCCGCCGGTGATCGAGTACACGCCGCAGCCGGCCCGCGTTGCGCCGCGCGGCGAGGCGACGTACGAGGCGGCCCCGGCGTCCGGCGGAAGCTGGTCCGGCACCAATTAGGACCTGCGGTCGCTGCCGGCGCGAACCGGCCGGCAACCCTGCCGTCAGCCCCGTGGCGGCACCGCCGACGGGTCCATGTACGTCAGCTCCCACATGTGGCCGTCCAGGTCGGTGAAGCCATGGCCGTACATGAACCCATGGTCCAGCGGCGGCTGCGGCGCCGTGCCGCCGGCGGCGAGCGCCTTGGCGACGAGCTGGTCGACCTCGGCGCGGCTGGCGCACGACAGGCAGACCAGCACCTCGGTGCTCCTGGTCGCGTCCGCCACCGGCTTCTTGGTGAAGGTCTGGAAGAACGGCTCGACCAGCAGCATGACGAAGCTGTGCTCCCCGATCACCATGCACGCCCCCTGGTCGTTGCTGAACTGCGGATGGAAGCTGAAACCGAGCGCGGTGAAGAAAGCCTTCGTGGCCGCCAGGTCGCGGACCGGCAGGTTGACGTAGATCTGGCGGGGCATCGTGGCTCCTTGGCTGGTGTGACGGGCCAGTTCGGCTTCGAGCCGGTCGAAATTCTGCTCGTTGGCGGGGATCGCGTAGCGGGCCACCTCGTCGCGCACCTCGGCCGACTCGAACAGCATGCGAAAACCGAACTCGGTCGCCGCGCCGCGCGCCTCGAGCGAGAGGGTCATCGTGAAGCGCGGCGCCGACAGATGCTGGAACACCACGCGCGCCCCGGGTTCGATCGTGCGGAAGACGCTCTCGTTGGGATGGTCGGTGCCGTCCGGTCCGTGCATGACGAACTTCCAGCGGCCGCCGGGACGAAACTCGAAGGTCTCGAAGGTGTTGCGAAAGCCGGCCGGCCCCCACCAGCGGGCCAGCCGACCGGGGTCGCGGATGGCGTCGAACACGGCCGCGGGCGAAGCCGCGATGAGACGCCTGCTGACGATCTCGCGTCCGCTTTCATCGTTCATGATCGCTCCCTGCTCCTGAGTTTCACCGCCCGCCACCGGGGCCGGACTGGTCGGCCGGTTCGATCGGATCGACGAAGAAATCGGGGATGAAGCGCCTGGTGCCTGGCCTGACCGAGTACCGGTCCAGGTCCGTGACGCCATGGGCCGCGAGCAGTTCATCGTCGATGTAGAAGTTGCCGCTGGCGGCCTCGTCGGCGGTGAGGATGAGGTACGCCGCGTCGGCCAGGATCTCGGGCTTTCGGCACAGGTTCAGGTCGACGCCCGGGATCATCTGCAGCGCCGCGGTCGCGATCGCCGTGCGCGGCCACAGGCTGTTGACGGCGATGCCGTACTTGGCGAACTCGCCGGCATGGCCCAGCGTGCACATGCTCATGCCGTACTTGGCCATGGTGTAGGCGGTGTGCGGCGCGAACCAGTGCTGCTGCATCGACAGCGGCGGCGACATGTTGAGCACCTGCGGCCGGCGGCCGGCGCCGGCGGACTGCCTGAGCGCGGGCAGGCAGGCCTGGGTGCACAGGTAGGTGCCGCGCGCGTTGATGCCGTTCATCAGGTCGTAGCGCTTGATCGGCGTGTGCTCGGTGTCGGTGAGGCTGATGGCGCTGGCGTTGTTGACCAGGATGTCGATCCCGCCGAAGGTCTCGACGGCGCTGGCCACCGCCTTCACCACGGCTTCTTCGTCGCGGATGTCCACCTGCAGCGGCAGCGCCTGGCCGCCGGCGGCTTCGATCTCCGCGGCCGCCGTGTGGATGGTGCCTGGCAGCTTGGGATTGGGATCGGTGGTCTTGGCGGCGATCACGACATTGGCGCCGTCGGCCGCGGCGCGCTTGCCGATCGCCAGGCCGATGCCGCGCGAGGCGCCAGTGATGAAGAGGGTCTTGCCTTTGAGCGTCATATGGTCACTCCAGGAATAACAACCCAACAGCCGAACGCAGGAGACGCGAAGTACGCAGAACACGCAGAAGGAAGCCGAAGAATGGTGGTGCGTGCGCGCGCCGCCCTTGACCATGACCATCCCGCCCACTCCGGCATGAATTGTCTCTTCCGCGTCTTCTGCGATTCCTTCGCGTCTTCTGCGTTCGGCTGTTGGGTCTGCCTTACATCTTCGAGAAGTCCGGCTTGCGCTTCTCCATGAACGCGCCGAAGGCCTCTTTCGCGGCGGGGGCGCCGAGCAGGCGCGCGAACACTTCGCCTTCCAGCGCCATCTGTTCGAGCACCCGTTGCTGCTGGCCCTGCTTCATCAGCCGCTTGGTCTCCATCAGCGAACTGAGGGGCTTGTGCGCCAGCTTCTGCGCGACCGACTGCGCATACGCGTTCGCCTCGGTCGGCGGCAGCACGCGGTTCACCAGCCCCACCTCCAGCGCGGCCTCGGCCATGAACGGCTCGCCCAGCAGCAGCGCCTCGGCGGCCCGGTGGTAGCCCAGCATCTGCGGCACCAGCAGGCTCGACGCCGCTTCCGGGCACAGCCCGAGGTTGACGAACGGCATCGAGAACGCGGCGTTGTCGCCCGCGTAGACCAGGTCGCAATGGAACAACATGGTCGTGCCGACGCCCACGGCGGGCCCGCAGACGGCCGCCACCAGCGGCTTGGCGAACGTGCCCAGGCCGCGCAGGAAACGGAACACCGGCGCGTCCTGCGAGGCCGGCGGCTGGGTCAGGAAGTCGCCGATGTCGTTGCCGGCGCTGAACACGGTCTCGTGTCCCTGGAACACGAGCACGCGCACGGCGTCGTCGGCGGCGGCGCTGCCGAGGGCCTCGGCCATCGCGGCGTACATCGCCGCCGTGATCGAGTTCTTGCGGTCGAGCCGGTTCAGGGTGACGGTCATCACGCCGCGCTCGACGTGGGTCAGGATTTCGTTGCTCATGCTTCCAGTGCTTCCTTGACAAAATCGAGCCGGTCCTGGCCCCAGTACATCTCGCCGCCGACGAAGAAGGTCGGCGCGCCGAACACGCCGCGCGCCACGGCTTCCTGCGTCTGCGCCTTCAGCCGTTCCTTCACGTCGGGCTCGGCGGCCAGCGCCAGCACGGCTTCGGGATCGAACTCGGCTTCGCGCAGTACGGCCGCGACGACGGCGCCGTCGTTCATGTTGCGCCGTTCGGCCCAGATCGCGCGATAGACCGCCTCCAGGTAAGGGACAAATCGCGCCGGCTGGCGCAGCTGCAGCCCGACGGCGCCGCGCATCAGCGTGAGCGTGTTGATCGGAAAGTGCGGGTTCGGCGCGAACGCCGTGCCGTGCCGCGCGGCAAAGCGTTGCAGGTCGGCGAAGAGATAGCGCCCCTTGGCCGGAATGGTCGCCGGCGAATGGTTGCCGGTGGCCTGGAACACGCCGCCGAGCAGCATCGGCCGCCACTCGAGCGTGGCGCCCGCCGCCCGGCAGATCGCCGGCAGGCGCTCGAAGGCGAGGTAGGCGGCGGGGCTGCCCACGTCGAACCAGAATTCCACGGTCTGTGCCACGGCTGCTCCTCGTCAGAACTTTTCGATCCAGGGCCGCAGGTCCAGCTCGTGGGTCCAGGCGTCGCGCGGCTGGCGGTGCAGCATCCAGTAGGTCTGCGCGATGTGCTCCGGGTCGACGATGCCGCCCTGCGCCTTCAGCGCATAGCGCTGCGGGAAATTGTCGCGGATGAACGCGGTGTCGATGGCGGCGTCGACGATCAGGTGCGCGACGTGGATGCCGCGCGGTCCGAGTTCGCGGGCCATGCTCTGGGCCAGCGCCCGCAGGCCGTGCTTGGCGCCGGCGAAGGCCGCGAAGTTGGCGGAACCGCGCAGCGAGGCCGTCGCGCCGGTGAAGATGATCGTGCCCTTATGGCCGTCGCCCGGCCGCGCCACCATGCGGCGCGCCACTTCGCGGCCGTTGAGGAAGCCGGCGAAGCAGGCCATCTCCCAGATCTTGAAATAGCGGCTGGCCGTCTCGTCGAGGATGCTGCTGGGCGCGTTGGCGCCGATGTTGAAGACCAGCACCTCGATCGGCCCGATCGTCGACTCGATCTGCTCCACCAGCGCCACCACCGCCTCTTCCTTGCGGGCGTCGCTGGCGAAGCCATGCGCCGTCCCGCCCTCGGCGCGGATGCGCTCGATCAGCGGCTGCAGCTGGTCCGCGCGGCGGCGCGTCGCGCAGACGGTGTAGCCGCCCTGGGCGAACCGGCGGGCCACCGCGCCGCCGGTGGCGTCGCCGGCGCCTACGATCAGCGCGACCGGCGCGGCGGTGGTGGAAGGGTCCATGCTCAAGCCTCCGCCGGGCCGCCCCAGCCAGGCTGGGGCGCGCTCGTGGGCAGCGACGGCGGGTCAGTGCGGTGCGTGAAGGGCATTGTTCACTCCTTGTAGTAGACGACCTGATGGGTGGTGGCGAGCAGCTCGCCAGGTTCGTTCCACAGCTGCGCGGTCTGGTCGAAATAGCCGTCGCGAAAGCCGTGCGCATGCGCCTGCCCCAGCAGATGGCCGCTGCCGGCGCGCCGCAACTGCGCGGCGCCGGCGTGGAAATAGACCGTCATCGACACCGTGCCGATCGGCGTCGGCGTCGCGCGGCGGCGCCAGATCCGCGGGAAGAAGACATCGGACAGCGCGGCGAGGGAGGCGAAGTCGAGCGGCCGCGGCGGCTCGTCGCGCATCCACAGCTGCGTGCGGCTGTCCTCGGCGTGGCTTCCGTCCCAGGCCGCGGGATAGCCGCCTTCGACGAAGCGCATGTCGTAGCGGTTGATCCACTCGACCCGGCCGCGGCGCATCGGCGGCGGCAGGTCCTGCGGCCCCGGCACGCGCGGCATCGGCACTTCCGTGGCGCCCCAGGTCTCCCGGCGCACCGCGGTGACGGCCGTGGCGGTGAGCACCGTTTGATCGCCCTGGCGCAGCTCGGCGATCCAGTGCTGCGTCGACCGGTTGGTGCGCGCCGGCCGGGCCAGCGCCAGGAAGGGGCCGTCGGCCACCGGGGCGCAGAAGTTCGCGGTGTACGCGACCGGCTCTCCCAGGCGCCGCGGATGCTGCAGCACGGCGTTGAGCGCCTGGGCCGCGGTGATGCCGCCGAACGGGCCGATCATGTTGGCGTAGGCCGGGCTGGTGTGCCCCTGCCAGGCGCCCTCGCCCTGCGGTTCGAGGGCGATCGCGGTGTCGAACGGATGGGCGCTCATCGTGCCTGCGCCTGCTCGAAGCGGCCGAGCCACTGCGCCAGCAGCGGCCAGAAGTCGGCCTCGCGCTCGCGCCGAAAGGCGCCGAAGTGGCCGAGACGGGCGATGCCGAACTGGCGCGGCACGATGCGCTCGATCTCGCTCGGCGCGTTTTCGTACAAGGCCAGCAGGCTGCGGATGCCGGGATCGGTCATCAGTTCATCGTCCTCGATCGACAGGGCGCGCACCGGGAAGCGGGCGCTCGCGTAGCGCCGGCGCACCGCCTCGCCCTCGGCGCCCACGCTGTAGCGCGGATTCAGGCACCAGCGCCGCCACTGGAGCACGACGCCGGCCGGCAGGTCGCCGACCACCCGCAGGCGGCGTCCCGGAAAGTAGCCGCACAGCCGGGTGGCGATGGGCACCAGCAGGAACCAGAAGATCAGGACCACCCGCCGCAACGCCGGTGCATTCTGCCGCCAGTAGCCGCTGCCGGCCGCCACGCTCAGCAGCCCGTCGACCTTGTGCTGGTTGGCCAGCAATCCCGGCAACTGCGCGCCCAGGCTGTGGCCCAGCAGGTACAAGGACCGGTGCGGCAGGGCGGCCTGGGCATGGTCGATGACGGCGGCATAGTCGCGCGTCCAGTCGAACAGGTCGGCGTGGAAACCTCGGAGCGAGCCGCTCGCCGGCCGCGACTGGCCGCTGCCGCGGTAGTCGAAGGTGGTGACGCGCCAGCCGCGTTGGGCGAGCCAGCGGGCGAACGGCGCATAGAAGTCCTGCGGCACCCCCATGGCGCCGCCGACCACCACGCTGCCGCGCGGCGGCCCGGCCGCGTCCCAGACGCAGGCGGCGAGCCTGGTGCCATCGGCAACCTGAACGACCTCGGGTCGCATCGTCTCCTTTCGTGCTGCCTCCTCGGGGAGGTCTCGTCGCGCCCGGTCCCGCGCGGGGCCGGGCGCCTCAGACGCGCTCGAAGATGCCGGCCGCGCCCTGGCCCATCCCGACGCACATCGTGACCATGCCGTACTTCAGCTTGCGGCGCCGCAGCGCATGGACCACGGTGGCCGAGCGGATCGCGCCTGTGGCCCCCAGCGGGTGGCCCAGCGCGATGGCGCCGCCCAGCGGGTTCACCTTGCCCGGGTCCAGCCCCAGGGTGTCGATCACCGCCAACGACTGCGCGGCGAACGCCTCGTTCAGCTCGATCCAGTCCAGGTCCTCCTGCTTCAGGCCGGCGCCGCGCAGCGCCGCCGGGATCGCTTCCACGGGCCCGATGCCCATGATGTGCGGCGGCACGCCGCGGGCGGCGAAGCTCACGAAGCGTGCCAGCGGCTGCAGGCCGAAGCGCTGCACGGCCGCTTCGCTCGCCAGGATCAGCGCGCCGGCGCCATCCGAGGTCTGCGAGCTGTTGCCGGCGGTGACGCTGCCGCGCGCGGCAAAGACGGTCTTCAGCTTGGCCAGCCCCTCCACGGTGGTGTCGGGCCGCGCGCCCTCGTCGAGCGTGACGGTGCGCTGGCTGACGCTGACCTGGGCGGCCGCCAGGTCGACCGAGCGCTCGGCCACGTCCACCGGCGTGATCTCGTCGGCAAACTCGCCGGCCTGCATGGCCGCCAGGGCCTTCATGTGCGACCGGTAGGCAAACTCGTCCTGGGCGGCGCGGCTCACTTTCCACTGCTGCGCCACCTTCTCGGCGGTCAGCCCCATGCCGTAGGCGATGCCGTAACTCTCGAGGTCCTGCGGGTTCGCGAAGATGGCCGGCGACAGCGAAGGCGCGTTGCCCATCATCGGCACCATGCTCATGCTCTCGGTGCCGGCGGCGATCATCACGTCGGCCTCGCCGACGCGGATGCGGTCGGCCGCCATCTGCACTGCCGACAGGCCCGAGGCGCAGAAGCGGTTGACCGTCACGCCGCCGACGCTCTTGGGCAGGCCCGCCAGCACGGCGCCGATCCGCGCGACGTTGAGGCCCTGCTGCGCTTCTGGGATCGCGCAGCCGCAGATCACGTCTTCGACGGCTTGCGGATCGAGGCCCGGCGCCTGGGCCAGCGCCGAGCGCAGCACGGTGGCCAGCAGGTCGTCGGGGCGGGTGTGGCGGAAGTACCCGCGGTGCGACCGCCCGATGGGCGTGCGGGTGGCGGCGACGACGTAGGCGTCCTGGATCTGTTTCATGACATCAATTCCTCAACGGCTTGCCGGTCGACAGCATCGCCATGATGCGGTCCTGGGTCTTCGGATTCGTCACCAGCGAGCAGAACGCCTGGCGCTCCAGCGCCATCAGGTATTCCTCGCTCACCAGCGTGCCGCCGTCGACGTCGCCGCCGGTCACCACATGGGCGATCAGCGACGCGATGTGGAAATCGTGCTGGCTGATGAAGCCGCCGTCGCGCATGTTCACCAGCTGGCCCTGGATCGTCGCCTTGCCGCTGCGGCCGGCGACGACGAACTGGCGCCTGAGCGGCGGCCGCCAGCCGGCGGCGAACATCGCCTTGGCCTCGCTGATGGCGACGAACAGCAGTTCGTCCTTGTTCGGCACGACGATGTCGTCGTCCAGCAGGTAGCCCAGCTTGCGCGATTCGAGCGCGCTGGTGCCGACCTTGGCCATCGCGGCGGCTGTGAAGCCTTCGGTCAGGAACGGCAGCAGGTCCTTGTGCGTGGTGCGGGCCTGCTGCTCGGCGGCGCGCCGGGCGATGTAGGTCAGGCCGCCGCCGCCGGGGATCAGGCCCACGCCGACCTCGACCAGCCCGATGTAGCTTTCCATCGCGACCACCCGCTTCGACGCGTACAGGGCCAGTTCGCAGCCGCCGCCCAGGGCCATCCCCCGGATGGCCGTGATCACCGGCACGCTGGCGTAACGCATCCGCAGCATCGTCTGCTGCAGGAACTGCTCGGCGTCGTCGATCGCGCTGACGCCCACGGCGGCGAACGCGGGCATCAGCGCCTGCAGATCGGCGCCGACGCTGAACGGGTCGTCGCCCGACCAGATCACGAGGCCCTGGTACTGCTGCTCGGCCAGGTCGATCGCCTGCTGCAGCCCTTCGGCGACTTCGGGGCTGATCGCGTGCATCTTGGTCTTCAGGCTGGCCAGCAGCACCTCGCCGTCCAGGGTCCACAGCCGGATGCCCGCGTCCTCGTGGATCGTGGTGCCGGCGGTCGCGAAACCCGGCGCCCGGCTGCCCAGCACGGTCTCCGGGAACAGCTGGCGCGCGTGCACCGGCAGCAACCGGCGCGGCTCGAACCGGCCCGTGGTCGGATTGAACGAGCCTTGCGGCGTGTGCACGCCGCCGGCCTCGGCCACCGGGCCGCTGAACACCCAGTCCGGCAGCGGCGCGTCCGACAGCGCCTTGCCGGCCGCGATGTCCTCCTGGATCCACTGCGCCACCTGCAGCCAGCCGGCTTCCTGCCACAGCTCGAACGGGCCCTGCTTCATGCCGAAGCCCCAGCGCAGCGCGAAGTCGACGTCGCGCGCGGTCTGCGCGATGGCGGCCAGATGCACCGCGGCGTAGTGGAAGCCGTTGCGCAGGATGGCCCACAGGAACTGGCCCTGCGGCCCCTTGGATTCGCGCAGCAGCTTCAGCCGCTCGCCGGCGGGCTTCCTGAGCATGCGGGCGTAGACCTCGTCGGCCTCGGCGC
Organism: Ramlibacter sp.; assembly: GCF_035554825.1. GTDB lineage: Bacteria > Pseudomonadota > Gammaproteobacteria > Burkholderiales > Burkholderiaceae_C > Ramlibacter. The sequence goes on from NZ_DATMHS010000152.1 coordinate 40,226, forward strand.
CGGCCGGCACGTACTCGCCCGATTCGGGTTCGAACCGCAGCACGTCGCGCCCGACCTTCTTGTAGAAGCCGGCCTTGGTTTTCTGCCCCAGATGTCCCTGCTCGATCAGCGTCTTGAGCACCTCGGGCGTCGCGAAGCTCGCATAGAACGGATCGGTCTCGGCGCTGAGCGTGTCCTGCAGCGTCTTGATCACGTGGGCCATGGTGTCCAGGCCCACGACGTCCGCGGTGCGGAAGGTGCCTGAACTGGCGCGGCCCATCTTCTTGCCGGTCAGGTCGTCCACCACGTCGTACGTGAGGCCGAACTTCTCCACTTCGCGCATCGTCGACAGCATGCCGGCGATGCCGACGCGGTTGGCGATGAAGTTCGGCGTGTCCTTGGCGCGCACCACGCCCTTGCCCAGGCCGCTGGTGACGAAGGCCTCGAGCTGGTCGAGGATGGCCGGCTCGGTCGCCGGGGTGCCGATCAGCTCCACCAGATACATGTATCGCGGCGGGTTGAAGAAGTGGATGCCGCAAAAGCGCGGCTTGATCGACTCGGGCAGCGCTTCGCCCAGCTTGCCGATCGACAGGCCGGAGGTGTTGGAGGCGACGATCGCGTGCGGCGCGACGAACGGCGCGATCCGCCGGTACAGGTCGAGCTTCCAGTCCATCCGCTCGGCGATCGCCTCGATGATCAGGTCGCAGTCGCGCAGCTGCTCCAGATGCTCGTCGTAATTGGCCTGGCCGATCAGCGCCGCGTCCTCGGGTACGCCCAGCGGCGAAGGCTTCAGTTTCTTGAGCCCCTCCACCGCCCGCGCCACGATGCCGTTCTTCGGCCCGTCCTTGGCGGCGAGGTCGAACAGGACGACGGGGACCCTCACGTTCACGAGATGGGCCGCGATCTGCGCGCCCATCACGCCGGCGCCGAGCACGGCCACCTTCCTCACCTGGAAGCGCTGCATCCGATTCCCCTTGTCTGGCTGCGCGCCGGCCTCGGCCGCGCGCGCTTCACGTTCCTGGTACATGGCCCGCCCCCGTCAGGCCAGCGCCAAGTCGGTGTCCATCAGCGGCTTGGCGCCGGCGCGGGCCGTGCGCATCAGCATCGCCGTCTCCGGGAACAGCTTGGCGAAGTAGAACCGCGCGGTCTGCAGCTTGGCCCCGTAGAACGGGTCGGTGTGGCCCTCGCCGCCTGCGGCGCGCTGTTTCTCGATCTCGCGCAGCGCCACCTGCGCCATGCGCGCCCACAGGTAGCCGTGGACCAGATGGCCCGCCACCCGCAGGTAGTCGACGGCCGCCGCGCCGACCTCGTCGGCGTTCATCATGCCGCGGAAGCCGATCTCGGTCGTGAACTTCGTCATCTGCTCGCCCAGCTGGGCGATCGGATTGATGAACTCGGCCATCTGCTCGTTCACGCCCTCCTCTTCCACCAGGGCGGCGACCAGCTTGCCGAACTTCTTGAGCGTCGCGCCGTTGTTGCCCAGGATCTTGCGGCCCAGCAGGTCCAGCGACTGGATCGTGTTGGTGCCCTCGTAGATCATGTTGATGCGGTTGTCGCGCGCGAACTGCTCCATGCCCCACTCGTGGATGTAGCCGTGGCCGCCGAACACCTGCAGGCAGGCGTTGGTCGCGACGTGGCCGTTGTCGGTGGTGAAGGCCTTGGCGATCGGCGTCAGCAGCGACAGCAGCTCGTCGCTTTCCTTGCGCACCTTCTCGTCGGGGTGGTAATGCGCCTTGTCGAGCAGCACCGAGCAGAACACCAGCAGCGCGCGCCCGCCTTCGGCATAGGCCTTGGCAGTCAACAGCATCCTGCGCACGTCGGGATGCACGATGATCGGGTCGGCCGGCTTGTCCTTGGCCTTGGGGCCGGACAGCGAGCGCATCTGGATGCGCTCCTTGGCGTACGCCCGCGCGTTCTGGTAGGCCACTTCCGTCAGCCCCAGCGACTGGTTGCCGACGCCCAGCCGCGCGGCGTTCATCATGACGAACATCGCCTGCATGCCCTTGTTCGGCTGGCCCACCATCCAGCCGGTGGCGCCGTCGATGTTGATCTGCGCCGTGGCGTTGCCGTGGATGCCCATCTTGTGTTCCAGGCCGCCGCAGAAGATCGGGTTGCGCGCGCCCAGGCTGCCGTCCGCGTTCACCAGGAACTTCGGCACGATGAACAGGCTGATGCCCTTGATGCCGGGCGGCGCATCCGGCAGCCGCGCCAGCACCAGGTGGATGATGTTCTGCGCCAGGTCGTGCTCGCCGGCGCTGATGAAGATCTTGTTGCCGGTGATGCGGTAGCTGCCGTCGGCCTGCGGTTCGGCCTTGGTGCGCATCAGGCCCAGGTCGGTGCCGCAGTGCGCCTCGGTCAGGCACATGGTGCCGGTCCATTCGCCGCTGGTCATCCGGGGCAGGTAGGTGCGCTTTTGCTGGTCGGTGCCGTGCGTGGACAGGGCCGCGTACGCGCCGTGGGTCAGGCCCGGATACATCGTCCACGACTGGTTGGCGCTGTTCAGCATTTCGTAGAAGCACTGGTTGACCACCAGCGGCAGGCCCTGGCCCCCCCACTCGGGGTCGCAGCTCAGCGCGGGCCAGCCCGCTTCCACGTACTTGGCATACGCCTCCTTGAAACCGGCCGGCGTCCTGACTTCATGGGTCGCGGCGTCGAGCGTGCAGCCCTCGACGTCGCCGGTGCCGTTGAGCGGGAACGTCACTTCGGCCGCGAACTTGCCGGCCTCCTCGAGGACGGCGTTGATGGTCTCCGCATCGGCCTCGGCATACCGTGGGATGGCCTTGAATTCGTCGGCGACCCGGAAGACTTCGTGCATGACGAATTGCATGTCGCGCAGCGGCGGCGTGTAGGTTGGCATGGGGAGGCTCCTTAAGCCTTGGTGGTTCTGGTGGAAATTCTGGTGGCCGCCGCATCGGGCGCCGCCGCCGCCGGGCCGCTGCGCGCCCCGTGCAGCTTCAGGAGGTTCTCGAAGGCCGCCGTGGCGCGTTCGATCGAGCCCGGCGTATGCAGCAGCCGGGCTTCGTAGTGCAGGGCGAGGATCAGGCCGTGGACCTCGAAGGCCAGTTGCTGGTCATCGGCGTTGGCGCGCAGGTGGCCTTCCTCCTTGGCCTGCTGGATGGCGCGCCGCAGCGCGGCCAGCCACGACTTGACCGAGTCCACGAGCGCGTCGCGCACCGGGCCCGAGCGATCGTCGAATTCCACGGCGCCACTGATGTACAGGCAGCCGGAGTCGATCTCGACCGAGGTGCGGTTCATCCAGTTGCGAAACAGCGCCCGCAGCCGCGGCAAGCCGCGCGGCTCCTGCATCGCGGGATAGAACACTTCTTCCTCGAACCGCGCGTGGTACTCGTTGATGACGGAGATCTGCAGTTCCTCGCGCGAGCCGAAATGCGCGAACACCCCGGACTTGCTCATGCCGGTCACTTCGGCCAGGGCGCCGATGGAAAGGCCCTCCAGGCCGATCTGGGTGGCCAGGCCGAGGGCCGCGTCGACGATGGCGGCCTTCGTCTGCTGCCCTTTCTGCGGGCCGCCGCGGCGCCGCACCGGGCGCGGCGACGGGGCAGGCAAGGGAGTGACTGGCATGGCTGATGCGGAATAAAACGAACGGTCGTTCTATTTTGCACCAAACCGGCGGCGCCCCGGCAACTTTCGCCGGACCGGGTTGTTCCGCTCAGCCGTTCAGGCCAGCTTGCGGACCGACGGCCGGCTGTCGTTGCCGCTGGCCGCCAGCTGCCCTTCCAGCTTCATCAGCACGCTGAGCCGGGCACGCGCCGCCAGATCGGACCTGATCTCGGCGTGCCATTCGGCGCGCAGCGCCTGGTTGATCTCGTTGAGCGTTTCGATCTTGTTGTTGGCCGCGCGCAGCCGCCGCGTCATGTGGGCGAGGATCGCCCGCAGCAGGGTGCAGGCGAGCACCGGATCGTGCGCGGTGAGCCGGATCAGCCCGTCCTCGTCGAGCGTCGCCAGGCAGGTGGCGGAGGTGGCCCGCACGACCACCGAGCGCGCCATGCTGTCCATGGCCCCCATCTCGCCGAACAGGCTGCCCGGCGCCAGGGTGCGCAGCACCATCCAGTCCTTGCCGCCGCTGCTGCAGCCTTCGACGACGGCGTCGCCGCTCATCAGCATCACCAGGAACTGGCTGCCGGGACCGCCGGCGCGAAACAGCACCGAGTCCGGCCGCGCCAGCGTCAGCTTCATGAACGGCACGATGCGAAAGGCCTCCCCCGGCGACAGCTCCGGCAGCGCCAGTTCGGACCTGAGCAGCCGCGCCCCGTCCTCGAACGAATACCGGTGGTGCGGCGCCGGCTCTTCCGGCTCGGACCCGTCCGCCGGACCGTGGCTGCGATGCTTCACGATTGCGGCTCCCCGAACAGGCGCGCCGTGTCGATCACCGGCACCGGCCGGCCCTCGTGCTCGAAGCAGGAGATCGCGATCCAGGGCCACAGGTCGCTGTCGGTCGGCAGTTCGCAGGCCTGGCTGTCCGCGACCTCGATCATCTGCACCAGCGAGCGGGCGCACACGGCGCCGTATTCCAGCGGCTGGCCCGGCGCCGCCTGGTAGGCCAGCACCAGCGCATGGCCGGTGGGCGGCGGCTCGCCGTCGGGATACGCGCGCAGCAGGGTGTGCAGGTCGATCAGGGGCAGCTGCCGCTGCTGCCACTCGATCAGGCCGACGCAGTAATAGGGCGCGCCGGGCACCGGCACCACGGCCGGGCTGTCGATCAGCGCGATGGTGGTGTGCGCCGCGAAGGCGACGCAGGCGCCGCGTCGGTATTCCAGCAAGCGGGCCGCCGCGCGCGGTTCGAGGCCGTCGGGTTCGTGCGGCCCCGGCGCCGCGCCGGCATCCGGCGGCCACTCCAGTTCATTCACTTCACTCTCCTGGGCCGGCCGCGAAGGCCAGCACGCGTTGCGCCGTCGTGCACAGCAGCAGCTCGCCGTCGAGCTGCACGTAGCCGTCGATCGGTCCGCCGCGGCTGCGCATGGCCGCCGGCAAGGGGCTCGGCTCCAGCCGGGCGCCGATCAGCACCCGCACTTCGTCCCACGCGAAGCGCAGCTCGCCGGCCGCCGCGGTGGCCAGCGTGGTGAGCACGAACCGGCCGCCCGGAAAGACCTGCAGCGGCCGCAGCCGGTCCGACAGCGCCGCCACGGTCCGCGTCGCGCCGTCCTGCACCTGCTCGAACAGGCCCGGCCGGCCGGCCAGCGGCGCGGGCTGGCCCTGCATGTGCTGGGCCGGTCCGACGTCGGACTGCGGCAACAGCAGCCGCAACGCGCCCGCGCGCAGCAGCACGAAGTTGCCGCCGGACGGCGCTGGGGCGGCGTTCAAGCGGCCGCCCCCCGGATGCGCAGGAACAGGCTGGTCAGCTCGCGCAGCAGCTCGCGCGAGAGCCGGGTGAATTCGCCGGTCGGGCCGATCTCGGCGGCCGCCGCCTCGCGGTGCCCGGACTGCGCGAGCACCAGCGCGCGGCCGGCGCACACGTGGAAGTAGGCGTGTCTGGCGCGCAGCTCGGCGAAGTGGCGCTGGCCACGGAAGCGGCGCGCCCCGTCGCCCTGGATCCATTTACCGAGCGCGCATTGGTCGTCGCGGCCGACCAGGCGGGGATCGAGCTGTTCGCGCGAGCGTCCCTCGACCACCGCCTGCAGCCGCAGCCGCCACTGCTGGTGCGCGTCCACCGCGGAGCGGAAGTCGAGCCCGCCCGCCTCGTCGGCGCCGGCGGCATCGAGCGCCGCGTGCGCGACCCGGGCCGCATCGGCGTCGGCGATCGGGCCCGTGTGCATGGTCATGACCCAACTCCTGTGGTGCGGGCGCGCCCGGTCGATCGCCGCCGCCTCATGCCGCCAGCGCCTGCCGGATGGTGTGCAACAACTCGCCGTCGTTGTAAGGCTTGGTGATGTAGCTGTCGACGCCGGCCTCGGTCGCCAGGCGGCGGTGCTTTTCCTGCGAGCGCGAGGTGATCATGATCACCGGCAGTCCCTTCAGGTCGTCGCGCGAGCGGATGTGCGTCGTCAGCTCGATGCCGTTCATGTTGGGCATCTCGAGGTCGGTGAGCACCACGTCCGGCCTGAACAGCCGCATCGCGTCGATCGCGTCGACGCCGTCGCGGGCCGCCTCGGCGCGAAAGCCGGCGTCCTGGACCAGCTGCACCAGCGTGTTGCGCACCGACAGCGCGTCGTCGACGATCAGCACCCCCGGCAGCGCCTTCTGCGGCGCGGCGATGCCGGCCGGCGCCGGGGCGGCGCGCTGCGCGGCGCCGCCCGCCAGCAGCTGCGCGAGGTCCAGGTTCACGGCCACGCCGCCGTCGCCCAGGACCGAGAGCCCGACCACGCCGCGGATGTGCCGCGCGTAGCGGCCCGGGCTCTTGACCAGCAGCTCGCGCGAGTCGACCAGGCGATCGACGGCCAGCGCCATCGTCTCGGCATCGACCCGCACGATCACGGCGTCGTAATGCGCCCACGGCTTGTCGGCGTCCAGCGGCAGTCCGCAGGCCTGCGCCAGCCGGACGGCGCGCAGCACCCGCTGGCCGTGGCGATAGGCGAGGCCCTCGCCCACCGGCTCGAAGCGGCCCGCGCCGCGCGGCACCGCCTGCTCGATGTGCTGCGACGCCAGCGCGAACCGCTGCCCCGACGCTTCCACCACCAGCGACTGGATCGTGGACAGCGAGGCGGCAAAGCGCAGCTCGACGGTGCAGCCGCGCCCGGGCGCCGATTCGATCCGCACCGTGCCGCCGATGCCGGCAGCCCATTCGCGCACGACATCCAGCCCGATGCCGCGCCCCGACACCTCGCTCACGGCCTGCGACGTGGAGAAGCCGGGCAGCAGGATCAGGCGCGAGACCTCCTCGTCGGACAGTACCTGGTCGGCCGCCACCAGCCCGCGATCGACCGCGCGCTGGCGGATGGCCGGCAGGTCCAGGCCGCGGCCGTCGTCGCCGCAGCGCAGCACCACCTGCTGGCCCTGCCGCGCGAAGGCCAGGGTGATCCGTCCGGCCGGGTCCTTGCCCAGCGCCGCGCGCTCGTCGGGAAACTCCAGCCCGTGGTCCACCGCATTGCGCAGCAGGTGCAGCAGCGGGTCGGTCAGCCGGTTGAGCAGGTCGCTGTCGACCTGCGTGTCGCCGCCTTCGAGCACCAGCTGCGCCTGCTTGCCGGTGGCCTGGCACGTCGAGCGGACGTTGCGCTGCAGGCGCGATTCGATGCCGCCGACGGCGGTCATGCGGGTGCCGATCACGAGGTGCTGCAGGTCCTTGGCCAGGCGCTGCTGGCGCAGCTGGACCCCGCCGAGGCCGGCGATGCCCTCTTCCAGCCGCTGCGCCAGCGCCCGCGCGTCGGCGGCCTCTTCCATGAGGGCATGGGCCGTGCCGTGCAGTTCGCTGAACTGGTCCATCTCGAGCGGATCGAACACCACGTGGCCAGGGACGCGCGCCCCATGGCGCGCCCGCGCCCGCCGCGGCGCGTCGACCAGCGTCTCCAGCTCGAACAGCCGCTTCTGCACGCGCAGGTTCTGCCCCAGCAGTTCGCGCGAGCGGTCCTGCAGCAGCTTGATGTGCGCTTCCATCGCCGCGCTGTGCACCGACACCTCGCCGGCCAGCCGGAACAGCTCGTCCACGCGCTCCACCGTCACCCGCAGGGCGGCCGTGGGCGACGCCGTGGGGCTGGCGACGCGGGCGCCGGGCCGGCTGACGGGCGCGGCAACGGCGCCGGCGGCGGGCTCGGCGTCTTCGGCCGGCGCCACCCGCTCCAGCACGACCTCCAGCGACTCGCCGCGGTCGATCCGGTTGGCGAGATCGAGCACGCGCTGCAGCACCGCCTGCGCCTGGTCGGGGTAGTCGTCGGCCCCGGCGACGTGGCCCACCATCTGCTCCAGGCAGTAGGCCGCGTCGAGCAGCGCGTCGGCGGCGGGTTTCGCGACCTGGCCCCCGGCACGCTCGAAGTGGTCGAGGATGTCCTCGAAATGGTGCCCCAGCGAGGCGAGTCCGCGCAGGCCGATGATCGCGCCCGACCCTTTGAGCGTGTGGGCCACCCGGCGCGCGGCCACCAGGTCGGAGCTGTCGCCCTGTCCCGAGACCATGTTGCGCGCCAGGTCGACGAGGTAGCGCGCCTGCTGCGGCGCCTCGTGCAAGAACCCCTCCAGCAGCTTCTGGTCGACGTCCTCGGGCATGACCAGCGCCACGTCCTGCGCCGTGGCCAGCACCGGCCGCGCCGGCTGCGGCTCCGGCTGTGCCTGCTGCGGCATCGCGCCGAGCATGTGCATCACCTTCAGCGACTGGTCCTCCTCCAGCGGATACGGCGCCCGCACCAGGTGGTCGACCAGGCCGGCCGCGGCCGACGGATCGCCGACGTTGCGCAGGTACTGCACGATCAGCGGCGGCCAGCCGCGCAGGAACTCCACCAGCGGGCCGCGCTCGTCCGGCGGCAGCATCGGGATGACGAGCATGTTCTCCAGCACGTGGTTGCACACCGCCTGCAGGCCGGGGAAGCCCGCCAGTTCCGACGCCTCGCCCATGCGCTGGGCCTGGCCGCTGTACTGCTCCAGCGCGTCCATGAAGGCCGGGTCTTCGCCTTCGAGCGCCGCCAGCTGGTCGAGGCTGCGCGCCAGCCTCGGCTGGGCCGCCTCCACCTCGCCCGCGAGCGCGGCGATGAGCTCGTCGAGTTTCACGCGCCCTCCTCGTGCCGCGCCGTCACGCGGCCAGCGGCAGCTTGAACACGTTCACCGATTCGACCAGCCGGCGCGCCGACTGCAGCAGCGTCTCGGTGTCCTCGTTCTGGGCGTCGATCTGCTGCGCGGTGCGCTCGGTGCTCTCGCCGATGCGCTGCACCGAGCCGAGCAGCTGCGCCGACACCGATTTCTGCACGTCCGACGCGGCGCCGATCTTCTTCACCTGCGCCACCAGCTGGCTGGTGATCTCCTGCGTGCGCCGCATCTGCTCGCCCGCCTTCTGCGCCTGCTCGGAACCCTGCACCACCTGGCCGATCGTGCGGTTCACGGTGCTGATCGTCTCGTTGGTCTCCAGCTGGATGTTGTTCACCAGCGTGGCGATCTGCTGCGTCGCGTTGCGCGAGCTTTCCGCGAGCCGCTGCACTTCCTCGGCCACCACCGCGAAGCCGCGCCCGGCCTCGCCGGCGACGGCCGCCTGCATCGACGCGTTCAGGGCCAGCACGTGGGTACGCTCGGAAATCGTGTTGATCAGGTTCACGATGCCCGAGATCTCCTGCGAGCGTTCGCCCAGCCGCTTGATCCGCTTCTCGGTCTCGGCGATGGTCTCCCGGATCGATTCCATGCCCTTGACCGTGCCGGTCACCGTCTCCAGCGCGGTGTCGGTGGCCACGGTCGCCTGCTCGGCCGAGGCGTTCGACTGCTCGGCCAGCGCCGAGATCTGGTTCATGGTCTGTGTGGCGTCGGCCAGCGACTCGATCATCTGCGACACGCCGGTGCGCTCGTCCTGCGCCGTCTTGGACACCAGCGCCGCCTGCTCCTGCACCTTGCCCGACGCCTGCGCCACCTGCGAGGCGATCCGGTTCACCCCCGTCAGCACCTTGGAGGTTTCCTCGGTCAGCGCGTTGATCGAGTCGGCGACGGTGCCCAGCACGTCCTGCGTGACCGGAGCCCGTACCGTGAGATCGCGCTGCGACAGCAGGTTGACCGATTCCAGGATCGCGATCACCGAGTTGTTCAACCGCAGGTTTTCCTCCTCCGCGGCGCGCTGGGCGGCGATGCGTTCGTCCAGCATCCGGTCGAAGTTCTTGGCCACCTGGCCCAGTTCGTCGTCGGTGGTCAGCTGGACCCGGGCGTCGTGGTCGCCGGCCGCCACCTTGTCGATGGTGTCCTGCAGGCGCTGCAGCGGGCGGCTGACGTCGCGCCACAGGAAATAGGCGGCCGCGCCGGTGGCCAGCAGCATGACGGTCGCGGCGATCGCCAGCAGGATGTCGCCGGTCTTTTGCTGCTGCTCGCGCCGCTGCGCATCGCTGCGCGTGGTGGTGTCCAGCAGCTCACCCAGCGCCTTCACGGTGGCGGCCGCCGCCGGGTTGGTCTGCGTGGCCCGATAGACCGAGGCCTCTTCGAGCTTGCCCTTGTCGACCAGTTCGAACCAGGTGGGGCGCTTTTCCTTGTAGACCGCGTAAGCCTCGACCATCCGCTTGTGCCCCTGCACTTCTTCCGGCGTCAGGCCTTCCATGGCGGCGAAGGCCTTGAAGTTGTCTTCGGCGATCGCCAGCTGCTTGGGGCCGGCCTCGTTGATCCGCTGCCGGTTGGCCGCGTCCGGGTACAGCACGTACTGCGCCAGGTGGAACCGCAATTCCCACATCGCGTTGTCGGCGCGCGCCAGCATCGCGGTCTTTCCCTGGGTCTGCTTCTGCAGCGTGTTGAGCTCGCTCATCTCCCACGCCGCCACCCCGGCGAACAGGCCGGTGAGGGCCAGCAAACCGCCGAAGGCGATCACCAGCTTGGTTCGGATCTTCAGGTCCAGTTTCATTCCAGCACTCCAGTCGTGTTGTCGTCATGCGCCCGCGCCGGCGGCGAGGTCGTCGTTCAGTTGGGACAGCAGCGCCGGCACCTGCAGGTCCAGCCAGTCGGCCCCGCCGCTGCGCCAGCTGCCGTTGCCGCAGGCCGCCAGTCGCGCCGGCAGCGCGGCGTTCTCGACCAGGTCATCGGCGGCCACGCGCAGCCGCACCGGCAGGCCGTCGATGACGACGCCGGCGCGTTCGTCGCCGTGTCCCAGCACCAGCAGCATCGGCTTGGCCGCCGCATCGTGGGCGACGCCGAACAGCCCGGCCGGGTCGAACACCGGCACCAGCGCGCCGTGCAGGTTGGCCATGCCGAGAAACCAGGCCGGGGCCCGCGGCAGCCGATAGACGGGCGGCAGGTCCGTCAGCTCGCTGCCGTCCTCGTAGCGGATCATCAGGTGCAGGTCGCCGATGCGGAATCCCTCGCGCAGCAGCGGTCCCCGCTCGGCTGCGTCCGGCCCGGCCGCCGCCGCGCTGGCCGGCGCCGCTTCGAACACGAAGCCGCGCAGCAGCGCCTGCGTCGGCGCGAGCAGGGGGACCGGCCGCGGCTGCACAGCCATCGCGCGGGCCCCTAGGCGCTCAGCTGCGCGAGGATCTGCTCGGCGCTGTAGGGCTTGGTGACGTAGCCCTTGGCGCCCAGCATCTGGCCCCAGGCCATGTCGGCCTTCTGGTTCTTGCCGGTGACGAACACCACCGGGATGTTCTTGGTCGCCTCGTCGGCCTTCAGCCGGCGCGTGGCGGCGAAGCCGTCCATGTCTGGCATGTTCACGTCCATCAGGATCAGGTCCGGCTTGTCGCGCTTGGCGCGTTCCACGGCCTGCAGGCCGGAGTCGGCGAGCAGGGCGATGTGGCCGGCCGCCGAAACGATGCGCTCGAGGTTGCTGCGATCGGCCAGGGCATCGTCGACGATCAGGACTCTGCGGGACATGGTGGGCTCCTTGGATGGCGAAGGTGGAACAGGAAGATTCAATGGCGGTGCACCGGCGGGCGCAAGGCGCCGCGGTCGCCGCTGCGGACCTGCTGCGCGAGCACTTCGCCCAGATGCTGGGGATCGACCGGCTTGGTGAGGTAGGCGTCGCAGCCGGCCATCTTTCCGCGGATGCGGTCGAACGGCGAGGTCTTGGCGGTGAGCATGACCACCGGCACCGCGTCGGCGCCGCGCAGCCGCTCCTTGATCCGGTGGCAGCCCTCGTAGCCGTCCAGGCCGGGCATCAGCACGTCCATCAGGATGCAATCGAACCGGCGCTGCGAGATGCGTTCGAGGGCGCCGTCGACGCTGTCGGCGTCGGTCACCTGGTAGCCGCGCGGCTCGAGCAGCGAACGCAGGTGGGCGCGCACTGCCAGACTGTCGTCGACGACCAGCACCTGCGGGCTCTGCGCCGCGGCCAGCGGGGTGGGTGGACTGGCCGCCGCCACGGCGGCGGGCCGCGCCGCCGCACTGGCGGTGCCGGGGCCGCCTTCCAGCGCCCGGGCCAGCACCATCGGCAGGATCGGCCACTGCACCGGGCGGCGCAGCAAGGTGTGGCCGGGCCCGGCCTGCGTGCCGTCGATCCAGATCACGGCCCGGCGCGCCAGCCACGATCGCTGCTGTGCCCAGGCCATGGCGGCCGGGTCGCGGGCGTCGACGACCACCACGTCGGCCTGGCGGGCCCGGGCGTCATCGAGGATCTCCAGGCGCGGCGTGCGGCGCTGCGAAACCTTGACCAGGCCGTCGAGCAGCTGGCGCTCGATCGGCTTCAGGCCCTTGACCGCCAGGCGCAGCGCCGGCGCGGCTTCGCCGGCGGCGGCGGGCAGTGGCGGCCGGGGCGCGGGCGGCACGGCGGCCGGCGCCGGCGTCGGACCGAAGATGGTGCCGCCGAGGAGGCCGTCCGGCGGCGGCATGCGGGGCGCCTGGGAGCCCAGCGGTCCCGCGGGTCCCATGGCCGTCTTCGTCTGGCTGTCGTTCATTGTGGTACCCGAACGGTCCACGCCTCCTTTGCCGTCCGGCGAGCCACGTTGAAGTTCGTCCGCGCGGGACTGCGCGGCGTGCCGACGGTGGCTCATCTCATCAGCAAACGCAGCCTAGCACCTGGCCCGCGCCCCAAGCTTGCGGTACCTCAAGGTCGCCTCCAACTCCCCGGTTGACCGGGCGGCCAAAGCCGGTCAGTAGAATGCGCCACTTTCTGCCAGCGAGCGCCCGCCTTGCCACCCAGCCAGCCCCTGTTTGCCCGCGGTTTCGCCATGCTGTGGCTCGCGGGCTTCCTGTTCCTCGCCTTCAAGGGCGCGACCGTCGCCCCGCCTGCCAACAGCGCCTTTTTCGCGCTGGCGGCGCTGGGCAGCGCCTGGTTCGCCGCGTTCGACCGCGCCCGGGTGCGCGAGCTGTGGCGCGAGCACCGCGGCCTGCTCGCGACGGTGCTGCTGCTGGCCGCCGCCATCCTGTTCTCGGAGGCCGTGGCCAAGGCACGCGGCGAAGCACCGGCGCACCCACTGCCGCCCCAGGCCGGCCTGCTGCTGTGCCTGCCGGCGCTCGCCCTGTTCCTGCGCGACGAGCGCGCCCTGCGCGCCGTGGTGCTGGTGTTCGCGGCCGTGTGCCTGTGGCACCTGGTGGCAATGCCGCTCGAGGCCGTGCTGGGCGTCAAGGTGAGCTGGCACCGCATCGAGCTGCTGCCGCGCGACGCCGGTCCGCTGCACTTCCAGGCCTCGGGGCTGGCCTGGCAGGCGTATTACTTCCCGGGGCTGTTCCTGCCGCTGTTCTGGCTGGCGTGGGGGCCGGTGTACGAGCGCCGCGTCTTTCCAGGCTGGCCGCTGTCACCGCGCGCGATGCTGGTGCTGCCGCTGCTGTGGCTGGTCCCCGCGCTGTCGGTGCAGTCGCGCAGCGCCTTCGCCGGGGCGCTGACGGCGGCGCTGCTGGCGATCGTCGGCGCGAGCCGCGCGAAGCGGCTGCGGACGTGGTTCGCCGTCGGCCTGCTCGCGATCTTCGCGGCGGCCGTCTACTGGCACCTGTTCGCGGAAAACAAGAGCGGCGCCGACCTGCGGGTGGCCTACTTCAAGCACTACGTGCGCGCCGCCATGGACTGGCACTGGCTGGCCACCGGCCGCAGCTACTACCTCGACCCCGACCTGCGGATGATGGTGCCGGGCATGCAGATGCTGCAGCACAGCCACAACGACATCGCGCAGGTCTTCTACAGCTGGGGCTTGCCCGGCCTGCTCGCTTACCTCGCGTTCTGGGTCGCGCTGGTGCGGCTGGTGTGGACGCGCTTCGCGCGGCACGGCGAGTATTGGCCGGCCTGCGCGCTGATCGCGCTGCTTCCCAACATGGTCACCGACCTCGGGTTCCAGCACTACGAAAAGGCGGCATTCCTGGTGCTGCTCACCGCCTTCTGCCTGGCCTGTGCCGGGCGGCCGCGGCCGGCACGGGCCGCGGCCCCGGACCAGGCCGGGGCCGCAGCGGCGCCCGTCAGGCCTTGAACGGCACGACCACCTGGCGCTGCTCGCCCAGGCCCTCGATGCCCAGCGTCATCACGTCGCCCTTCTTCAGGTAGACCGGCGGCTTCATGCCCAGGCCCACGCCGGGCGGCGTGCCCGTGGTGATGATGTCGCCGGGCATCAGCGTCATGAACTGGCTGACGTAGCTCACCAGCTTGGCGACGTTGAAGATCATGGTGCGGGTGTTGCCGGTCTGCATCCGCTGGCCGTTGACGTCCAGCCACATGGACAGCCGCTGCACGTTCTCGATTTCATCCGTCGTGACCAGCCACGGGCCGACCGGGCCGAAGGTGTCGCAGCCCTTGCCCTTGTCCCACTGCGGGCCGCGTTCCAGCTGGAACTCGCGCTCGCTCACGTCGTTGACCACGGCAAAGCCGGCGACGTACGTGAGCGCGTCCTTCTGCGACACGTAGCGGGCGCGGCTGCCGATGACCACGCCCAGCTCCACTTCCCAGTCGGTCTTGACCGAGCCCTTGGGCAGCATCACCGGATCGTTCGGGCCCTGCAGGCAGGTGGTGGCCTTCATGAACACCACCGGCTCCTTCGGGATCGGCACACCCGATTCGGCGGCGTGGTCGGCGTAGTTCAGCCCAATCGCGATGAACTTGCCCACCCCGTTGACGGGACAGCCGTAGCGCGGCGTGCCGCGCACCAGCGGCAGCTTGGCCGGATTCACCTTGCGCAATTTGTTCAGGGCGGCCGCACCGAGCTGGGCCGGGCCGATGTCGGGTACCACGCCGCTCAGGTCGCGGATGCGGCCGTCGCCGTCGACCAGGCCCGGCTTTTCCTTGCCGGGGTTGCCATAGCGCACAAGTTTCATTGCTTCTTCCTTTCGTTGTCAGTAGGTGGAGCGCCCGCCGGAGAGGTCGAACACCGCGCCGGTGGAGAACGAGCAGTCCTCGGTGCACAGCCAGCCGACCATGGCGGCGACTTCCTCCGGCGTGCCGAAGCGCCCCAGCGGAATCTTCGACAGCATGAACTGGATGTGCTGCTCGGTCATCTGGTCGAAGATCGCCGTCTTCACCGCCGCCGGCGTCACGCAGTTGACGCGCACGCCGGTGTCGGCCAGTTCCTTGCCGAGCGATTTGGTGAGGGCGATGACGGCCGCCTTGCTGGCGCTGTAGGCGCTGGCGTTCGGGTTGCCGTCCTTGCCGGCCACGGACGCGATGTTGACGATCCGGCCGTAGCCGGCCTCGCGCATCACCGGCACCACTTCGCGGCAACAGAGGAACAGGCCGTTCAGGTTGACGTCGATCACCTGGCGCCAGGCGTCGACCGGGTACTCCCAGACCTTGGTATTGGGGCCGGTGATGCCGGCGCTGTTCACGAGCGCATCGATGCGCCCGGCGTGGCCGCGCGTCGCCTGCACCGCCGCCCGCACGGATTCGTGCTGCGCCACGTCGACGGTCACGCCGTGCGCGCGCCCGCCCAGCTGCGCCAGCGCCCGCTGCAGGGTCGCCGCATCGCGATCCCACAGCGTCACGCTGCCTCCGGAGGCGAGCAGCCGCTGCGCGACGGCGTAGCCCAGACCGGTCGCGCCGCCGGTGACGACCGCGTGCCGGCCCTGGAAGTCGAGCTGGTTCATATCGTGATGCCCCCGTCGACCGCGTACGCCTGGCCGGTCACGAACTGCGATTCGTCGCTCGCCAGGAACACCACCAGCGGCGCGATCTCGTGCGCCTGCGCGAGCCGGCCCATCGGCTGGCGGGCGACGAAGTTCTTCCGCGCGGCAGCCGGATCGTCGTACGCGTTGATCCGGTCCTGCAGCGAGGGCGTGTCCACGGTGCCCGGGCACAGCGCGTTGCAGCGGATGCCCTCGGCGACATAGTCGGCGGCGACGCTCTTGGTCAGACCGATCACCGCCGCCTTGGTCGTGCCGTAGATGAAGCGGTTCGGCAGGCCCTTGATGCTGCTGCACACGCTCGCCATGTTGATGATGCTGCCGCGGCCGGCACCGAGCATCCGCGGCAGCGCCGCCTGGATCGTCCAGAACTGCGAGCGCACGTTCAGGTTCAGGGCGAAGTTCCACTCCTCGTCGGTCGCCTGCAGCACGGTGCCGTTGTGCACGAAGCCGGCGCAGTTGAACAGGACGTCGAGCGCCGGCATCGAGCCGACCACCTTGTCGATCGCGGCGCGATCGAGCACGTCCAGCGGCAGCGCGCGAATGTTGCTGGCGCCTTCGTACGACGCCAGCAGCTTTGGGTTGACGTCGGTGGCCCACACCTGCGCGCCCTCGGCCGCCATCGCCAGCGCGGTGGCGCGCCCGATGCCCTGCCCCGCGGCCGTCACGAGCGCGGTCTTTCCTTCGAGTCTCATGGCTTCTCCTGCTTGGTTGCTGCCGGCGCCGCTTGAGGGTTTTGCCCGATGCCTCCGGCGGGTTTTGTCCGCATATTAATTGGTCTGACCACTTGGCCACTTGTGGCGAACCCTTAGTTGCCTCCCATGCCGCTGCAGACCGTCGAACCGCAACGCCTCTATCGGCAGATCGCCGAGCAGCTGCGCTCGCTGATCGGGGGCGGCGAGTTTGCGCCGGGCACCCGGCTGCCGGCGGAGCGCGATCTGGCCAAGCAGCTCGGGGTGAGCCGGCCTTCCGTGCGCGAGGCGCTGATCGCGCTCGAAGTCGAAGGCTGGGTGGAGATCCGCACCGGCTCCGGCGTCTACGTGCTCGCCCACTCCGGCGCGACGGTGAACGGCGCGGCGACGCAGGTGCCCGCCACCGAATGGGGGCCGTTCGAACTGCTGCGCGCCCGGCGCGTGATCGAAGGCGAGATCGCCGCGCTGGCCGCCACCCAGGCCAGGCGCAAGGACCTGCAGACCATCGGCGAAGCCATCGCCTTCATGCAGGCCGACGTGGCGCGGGGCCTGGCGCCGCTGGAAGGCGACCGCGCCTTCCACACCGCGATCGCGCAGGCCAGCGACAACGTGGTGCTGCTGGAAACCGTGCAGACCTTCTGGGATGCGCGCCACGGGCCGCTGTTCGAGCGGCTGGGCGGCCACTTCGAGAGCCAGTCCGTGTGGCGGCTGGCCATCGCCGAACACGAGGCGGTGCTGGCCGCCATCAAGGTGCGCGACGCCGACGGCGCGCGGGCCGCCATGCAGCAGCACATGGACAAGACCAATGCCCGATTCAGCGCGAGCTGGCGTCGCGCGAACTCTTCACGACAACCAGCATGATCAACCCAAGGAGACCAAGCATGCAGAAACGTTTCGCCATCAAGCTCATCGCCGCCTGCGCCGTGTTCGCCGGCGCCATGGGCAGCGTCGGCGTCGCCCAGGCCCAGACCAAGCTCAAATGGGCACACGTCTACGAAACCTCGGAGCCGTTCCACAAGTACTCGGTGTGGGCCGGCGACGAGATCAAGAAGCGCACCAACGGCCGCTATGAGGTCCAGGTGTTCCCGGCCTCGACGCTCGGCAAGGAATCGGACATCAACCAGGGCCTGACCCTGGGCACCGTGGACATCATCCTGTCGGGCGCCAGCTTCGCCGGCAACAGCTACAAGCCGCTGGCCATCTCGTATTTCCCGTTCATCTTCCGCGACGCCGAGCACCAGCTGAAGTACGCCAAGAGCGACGTGTTCAAGGAGCTCGCCAAGGGCTACGACGACAAGACCGGCAACCACATCACGGCCCTGACCTACTACGGCGCCCGCCACGTGACGTCGAACAAGCCGGTCGTCAAGCCCGAGGACATGAAGGGCCTGAAGATCCGCGTGCCACAGCTGATCCGCATCGAGGAGCAGCTCGGCACCGCCGCGCGCTTCGCCGGCCGCACCATCCTCAAGGGCTGATCGGCAGAAACCGGACCGATGGCGCGCGTCGTGCGACGCGCGTTTCATTTGGCGTTCCGGTCTTCGGGGCGGCTGATCGTTCGAC
>NZ_DATMHS010000153.1:0-26525 GCF_035554825.1 Ramlibacter sp.
AGATCGAGAAGACCACCAACCACGACGTCAAGGCCGTGGAGTACTGGATCAAGTCGAAATTCGAGGCCCGGCCGGAACTGCGGGCGGCCGGCGAATTCGTCCACTTCGCCTGCACCAGCGAAGACATCAACAACACCAGCCACGCCCTGCAGCTCAAGGGGGCGCGCGAGCACGTGATCCTGCCGGCGCTGGACAGCCTGCTGGCGACCCTGCGCCGGATGGCCCACGAGCACGCCGACGTGGCGATGCTCAGCCGCACCCACGGCCAGACCGCCAGCCCGACGACCGTGGGCAAGGAGATCGCGAACGTGGCGATGCGCCTGGCGGCCGCCCGCGACAGGGTGGCGGGGGTCAAGCTACTGGCCAAGATGAACGGCGCCGTCGGCAATTACAACGCCCATCTGGCCGCCTGGCCCGATTTCGACTGGGAGGCGTTCAGCCGCAAGGTGGTCGAGACGCCGGAGCCGCTCGGCCTGGGGCTCACCTTCCAGCCATACAGCATCCAGATCGAGCCGCACGACTACATGGCCGAGCTGTTCGACGCCGTGGCCCGGACCAACACCATCCTGGTCGACTGGTGCCGCGACATGTGGGGCTACATCAGCCTCGGCTACTTCAAGCAGCGCCTGCGCGAAGGCGAGATCGGCTCGTCGACCATGCCGCACAAGGTCAACCCGATCGACTTCGAGAACGCCGAGGGCAACCTGGGCCTGGCCAATGCGCTGCTGCGCCACCTCTCGGAGAAGCTGCCGGTCTCGCGCTGGCAGCGCGACCTCACCGACTCGACGGTGCTGCGCAACATGGGCGTGGCGCTGGGCTACGCGACCCTGGCCTACCACTCGCTGGGCATCGGGCTGGCGAAAGTGGAACTCAATCGCGCCGCGATCGACGAGGACCTCGACGCCGCGTGGGAAGTGCTGGCCGAGCCGATCCAGACCGTGATGCGGCGCTACGCGGTGCCAGGCGCCTACGAGAAGCTGAAGGAAGTCACCCGCGGCAAGACCGTGCGGGCCGAGGACCTGCACGCGCTGATTCGCTCGCTGGAGATCCCCGCCGCGGAGCGGGAGCGGCTGCTCGCGCTCACGCCGGCCACCTACATCGGCAAGGCCGCCGAGCTCGCGCGCCGGGTCTGAGCATGCACGTGCCGCATCCGGTCGCCCGCGGGGAGCGCGCGTGGCGCTGAAGTCGACCATCTTCAAGGCGCAGCTGGCGATCGCCGACATCGACCACGGCTACTACGCCGACCACAGCCTGACCCTGGCGCGCCATCCGAGCGAAACCGACGAGCGCATGATGGTGCGGCTGGCCGCGCTGGCGCTGAACGCGCACAAGCTGCAGACCGAATGCGGCGGCGACGGCACGCTGGCCTTCGGCGCGGGGCTCTCCAACCCGGACGAGCCCGACGTCTGGCTGCGCGACTTCACGGGCGCCACGCGGCTGTGGATCGAAGTGGGCCAGCCCGAGGAAAAGCCGCTGGTGCGCGCCTGCGGCAAGTCGGACCAGGTGCTCGTCTACTGCTTCCACCATGCGGCGGAAGTCTGGTGGCGCGGGATCGAAGCGAAGCTCGCCCGCCTGCGCAACCTGGGCGTCTACCGGATCCCGGCCGCCGGCTCGCAGGAACTGGCGCAGCTGGCGCAGCGCTCGATGCAGTTGCAGGCCACGATCCAGGAAGGCGCGCTCACGCTGGGCGACGAGCGGGCCAGCGTGCACCTCGAACCGCTACGCTGGCAGTAGCCGGACCGCCTCACGCCGGCATCGGCCGGCCGCAGTTCCAGCACTGGTCGAAGCCGCCTTCGACCAGTTCGCCGCAGGCGCAGACCCAGCGCCGCTGCGGCACCCGCGCCAGCTCGCGCAGGAAGGTGCGCGCCTCGCGCTCCTGCCGGTCGTCGACCAGCCAGACCTCGGGCAGGCACTGGTCGGGCGGCAGTTCCCCGGCCACCGCGCCCAGGTAATAGCGCTGCACGGAGGCGTCGAAGCCGGCCTGCCGCAGCGCGTCCACCCAGAGCGTCGCGATCGCGATGTTGGGAGCGCGGGTCAGGCGCAGCATGGGGTCACTCCCGCCAGGGGCCGGCTTGCCCGGCGGCCCGCTCGGCGTAGCGGTTGAAGCGCCAGGCCACGCCGTCGCTGGTGATGCGCCACCAGACGTGGCGCTTCTCGGCCGGCGTCAGGGACGGCCAGTGCTGGACCTCGTCGAAGGTCCGGCCGCAGCCCTTGCAGACGTCGTCGCCCTGGGCGGTGGAACAGATCGCGATGCAGGGCGTGTCGGGCGTGGTGTCGTACCAGGCCAGCCAGGCGGCGCGCGCCGCGGCCGACAGCGCCGCCTCGTCCACCTGCGCGGCGCGGCGCAAGGCCAGCAGCGCATACACCTCGGCCAGCGCCGCCAGTTCCGGGGCGATCGCCACACCGTCGGGCGAGGGCCGGCGGGCGCGCCAGAAATTGATGGCGGCCTCGAGGTCGGTGAGATGGATGACGGCCACTTTCTCTCGGACTGCAGAGCGACCGGGTCATCATAGCGCCCGTCCTACACGCGAACATCGTGCTTGTGTTGTAATCGCAGCACGAAGGGGAGTAGCTCCCACCCTGATGGTGCAAAGGGAGGGTGACCGGACAACCGGGCACTTGCAGCATCAGGTCACGGCAGGTCGTCAATACGGGGCAAAGCCCCCGGCCTGTCGGGCACATATTCGCATGACTCCATGCCGAGCAAGACCTTCGATTGAAACCTGAACCAGGTTCGGTCGGACGTGCTCGCATGCCTCGCAGGCATTCGCCCTGCGGCAGGCTCGGCTGACCGTTTCCTGGTCCAGGTTCCTGATCGAACCTATCTGGAGCTGGACATGGAGTTTTTCTCTGCTGCCTGGTGGTCGGCGCTGCTGGCCATCATTCTCATCGACCTGGTGCTGGCGGGCGACAACGCGATCGTGATCGCGCTGGCCGCGCGCAACCTGCCAGCCAAGCTGCAACGCAAGGCCATCGTGTGGGGCACGGTGGGCGCGATCGTC
The DNA here is from genome assembly GCF_035554825.1 of Ramlibacter sp. GTDB lineage: Bacteria > Pseudomonadota > Gammaproteobacteria > Burkholderiales > Burkholderiaceae_C > Ramlibacter. The sequence continues at coordinate 3,003 of NZ_DATMHS010000153.1, forward strand.
GTCCGCTCGGCGATGACCGTGGGCGTGGTGTGGCTGCTCAAGATTCCCGGGCTGATGCTCGTCGGCGGGCTCGGGCTGGTCTGGATCGCCTACCGCCTGCTCGCCGACCAGGACAGCGGCGAGGAACACGGCCCGGTCGCCGCGACGTTCTGGGGCGCCATGAAGACGATCGTGGTGGCCGACGCGCTGATGGGCGTCGACAACGTGCTCGGCGTGGCCGGCGCCGCGCACGGCGAGCTGGACCTGGTCATCATCGGCCTGCTCGTGAGCGTGCCGATCGTGGTGTTCGGCAGCAGCGTGGTGCTCAAGCTCGTCGAGCGCTTCCCGATCATCATCCAGGCCGGCGCCGCCGTCCTGGCGTTCACCGCCGCCAAGATGATCGTCGGCGAGCCCCTGCTCGACGCCGTGTTCGACCATTCGCTCGCGCGCTGGGCCACCTACACCGTGGCCGTCGCCGGCGTGCTGCTGGCCGGCTGGCTGCAGTCGCGGCGCCAGAACGATCGCCACCGGGACGACGACGACCCGCGCGGCGGCAACCGGGCCGGCCACGTCGCCTGACCCACCCTCAGTTCACCACCAAGGAGACCTCGCATGGAAAAGATCATCGTGTACCTGGACGACGCGTCCTACGCACAGCAACAACTGGTGCCCATGAGGAGCGGCACGCCGGCCAGCGCGGGCACGACGCATTGGGTGCTGGTCGCGTGCGCGCCGCGCATGACGCAGCGCATCGGCAAGTGGGTGAGCCACAGCGCCCGCGAGAAGTGGCGCGCCCAGTGGTCGGCCAAGCTGTTCGCCCGGATCGAACCGGTGCTGCAGTCGGGGGGCGACCGGGTGACGACGGTGCTGGCCAAGGGCCCGCTGCCGGAGCTGACGCGCAAGCTGCTGGCGCAGCACGGCGCCTGCCGCGTGCTCGACGCGCGGCGGCCCAAGTTCGGGCAGGACCTGCAACCGGTCACCGCGGACCAGCCGGCCAGCACCGAGGGCCGCTGGCAGTTGCCCGGCGCCGTGGCCAGCATGGGTGCCGCACTGGTGCTCGCCGCCGAATAGGAGGCCCGCGGCCGGTGCTATGCTGCCGGCCATGATGAAGCTTCTGGCGAAGTGGCTGCTCAGCGCCGCGGCGCTGCTGCTCGTGGCTTCGGTGTACGGCGGCGTGCAGGTCCAGACCTTCGGGGCGGCGTTGATCGCCGCCTTCGTGATCGGGCTGCTGAACACCGTAGTGCGGCCGGTGCTGCTGGTGCTGACGCTGCCGGTCACGCTGCTCACGCTGGGCCTGTTCCTGTTCGTCGTCAACGCCCTGATGTTCTGGGCCGCGGCGGCGGTGCTGGACGGGTTCCAGGTGCGCGGCTTCCTCGGCGCGCTGGTGGGCTCGCTGCTGTACTCCGCGCTGGGCGTGGTGATCGAGTCAGCGCTCGAGCGACTGTTCCCGAAGGAGTGACTCCACCTGGCGCGCCCGGGTGTCGATGATCGACGCCTCGATGTGGTCGCCGCGACCCGGCGCGCCGCGCCGCGCCACTTCCTGCGCCGCCTTGAAGCGGTCCAGGGCCGCCTGGTAATCCAGGTGCGCCACCTGGGCCTCGGCCTCGGCGCGAATCGATCGCATCGACTGCCCCTGCGCCGCGTAGGCACTCGCCAGCAGTTGCCACGCCTGGGCGTCGCGCGGATGGAGCGCCACCCAGGTCTGCAGCCGGTCGGCGACCTGCGCGGCCCGGCCGCGCTCGATGCCGGCCCGCGCGGACAGCAGCAGTTCGGGCCGCCTGGCGCCGGCTTCCGGCAGCGCCAGGGCGCGTGACGGGTCGCCCGCGCGCAACGCGATCTCGCTGGCGAGCAGCCCGGCCAGGCGCGCCGCCTCGGCGTCGCCGGCCACCAGCGCCGGCAACTTCGCGGCCAGCCGTCCGGCCGCGGTGAAGTCGCGCAGGTTGGCGGCGGCCAGGGCAGCGGCGTACACGGCGGTCACGTCGCGAGCCGTCGCCGGCTTGGCGGCGGCCAGCGCCTGGCCGTCGTTGACATAGCTGCGCAAGGTATCCACGCCGGGATTGGACAGGACGCGGGCGCGGCCGACCATCATGGCGTGCACCAGGTCCGGCCCGGCCGGCGCCGTGCGGGCGACCAGTTGCTGGCGCGACTGCATGTCGGCCATCCGCTCGGTGGTCATGGGGTGGGTGCGCAGGTAGGGGAAGCTGCCGTTGTCGTTCAGCCGCGACGCCTGCTGCAGCTTCTCGAACATGGCGACGAATCCCTGGGGCTGGAAACCGGCCTGCGTGAGCACGCCGTAACCGATGCGATCGGCCTCGCGCTCCATGTCGCGCGAGAAATTGAGCTGGTTCTGCATCGCCAGGGCCTGCCCGCCCGTCACGAGGGCGTTGGCCGCCTCGGGGTTCTTGCTGGCCGCGATCGCGCCCAGGATCATGGCCCCGATCACCCAGGGCGCCTGCCGCTTTTCCTGCGTCATCAGCCGCGAGATGTGGCGCTGCGTGACATGACTGAGTTCGTGCGCGAGCACCGAGGCCACTTCGTCGCGACTGGCGGTGACGTTGATCAGCCCCAGGTGCAGCCCGAGCCAGCCGCCCGGCAGGGCGAAGGCATTGATCGAGCGGTCCTTGCCGAGCAGCACCTGCCAGGCAAACCGCTCGTCGAGTTCGGCCGTGAGCTCGCCGCGGGCCCGGGCGGCGGCCAGCAGGCGGCTCCAGATGCCGTGCACGTATTCGTCGAGCACCGCGTCGTCGAGGTAATCGGGATCCCGGTACAGCTCGCGCGCGATGCGCTCTCCGAGCTTGCGCTCGGTGGTGGAGGTCATGTCGCTGCTGTCGCCGAGGGTGGGGATCTGGGCGGGCGCGGGCTGCGGCGGCAGCACCGCCAGCAACGCAACGCCCAGGGCCGCGGCCGCTGCGCCCACCCGGTCTTTCCAGTTGCTCATGCCCGTATGATGCTGCAACCACGTAAATCGTTCGTGTTGCTGCACAGATGAGCTCCCTGACCCACTTCGATGCGCAAGGACAGGCCCATATGGTCGATGTCGGCGGCAAGGCCGCGACGCGCCGCGTGGCGGTCGCGACCGGCCGCATCGAGATGCGCCCGGAGACCCTGGAGATCATCGAGGCGGGCACGGCCAAGAAGGGCGACGTGCTGGGCGTGGCCCGCATCGCCGGCATCCAGGCGGCGAAGAAGACCAGCGACCTGATCCCCCTGTGCCATCCCCTGGCGCTCACCCGCGTGGCGATCGAGTTCCTGGTGGAGAAGGCCGTCGGCGGCCACGCCGCGGTAGCCTGCACCGCCACCGTCGAGACCGTCGGTCCCACGGGCGTCGAGATGGAAGCGCTGACCGCCGTCCAGGTGGCCCTGCTGACGATCTACGACATGTGCAAGGCCGTGGACCGCGGCATGACGATCACCGGCGTGCGCCTGCTGGAAAAGCAGGGCGGCAAGTCGGGGCACTACGTGGCGGCGTGAACCCCTAGCGTCGGATCGGAACGCGGTTGGCCTCGCTCCAGGCGGCGTAGGCATCGGGAAAGGCCGCGCGGAAGCGCGCCAGCTGCGCCAGCGCCACGTCGTCGCGCCCCAGCAGCAATGCGCTCTCGAGCAACTTCTCGATCACCCGCGGCTCCGGCGAGTAGTGCAGCAGCTCGCCGGCGGTTCGAAATGTCCAGGCGGCGTTGTCGCGTGTCAGCGGGGTGAGCGTCAGCTGCGCGAAGCGCACCGGGCCGCGGAACAGCCAGTCGTCCTGCAAGCGCGCCAGCGGCTCGTGACGCCATGCGGCCGCGCGCCGCTCGGACGGCAGGTAGATCTGGCTGGCGCGCCAGTAGTCCCAGACCGCGCCGCCAGCGAGGGCGATGGCCGCTGCCGCCACCACCATCGGCGCGACGCGCTCCTCGGAAGCCGGCCCCTTCGGCGCCGGCCAGAGCAGCCCCAGCGCCGCTCCGAACGCCATCTGGAACGGTCCGTACCAGAGCGGGTACTCCAGCATGCTGTGCGCGGCCAGCACCAACAGCACGGCCCAGGCGAGTTGCCGCGTGTCGTCGGCCTCGCGCCACGGACGCGCGCGGGCGATGGCCCACACGACGACGCCGCAGAGGACCAGCGCCGCCGGCAGCCCGAGTTCGACGGCCACATGCAGCGGCAGGTTGTGTGCGTTGTCGAGGATGTCGCAGAAACGCGGGCCCTGGTACAGCGTCGTGTAATGCGCGAAATCCAGCTCGCCCCAGCCCCAGCCGAGCCAGGGCCGCAGCGAGATCAGGTGCGCGACGTTCGACCAGAGGACGAGGCGGCTGCCGCAGGGGTCGCTGCCGGCCACCCGCATCCACAGCGGGTTCGTAGCCGAGCCGGTGACGGCCTGTGCCAGCACGGGCAAGGCGACCGCCGCCAGCGCATAGACGGCGAGCGCGGCAAGCCACAGCCTGGTGCGTTCCGAACGGGCGCCGGTCCACCACCAGGTCGCGACCCCCAGCAGCAACAGTTCGAGCAAACCCGTCCGCGAGGTGGTGGCGGCATTGCCTGCCGCCAGCCACGCCATCGCGGCGATGGCCGGCCAGCGGCCGAGGCCTCGCCCCGCCAGCCACAGCGCGGCGGCCATGCCGATCGTCGTGAGCGAAGCGAACTGATTGCGCTGGCGCAGGTTGGCGAAGGCCTCGTGGCTGGCCGACGCATTCACCCATGGCTCGAACCGGTCGGCCAGGGCGAAGTACTGCAGCAGCGCCGCCGCCGTGCTGACCAGCGCGGCGACGAGCCAGGCGGTCGCGACGAACCGGACCACGGCGCCGCCCCGCGCCCGCGGGTCGGCGCAGGCGGCCATCATCCATATGAGCAGGCACCCGCCTGCCAGCGCCAGCGTTTCGGGCGTGAGCCCGCTGCGCACCAGCGGCCACGCGGCCAGCGCCCCGAGCAGGGCACCCAGCCCGGGGTGCGGCAGGGCCGGCGCCTGCAGCCCGAAGGCGACGGCGCCGCAGATCGCGCTGAACAACCACGGCGCGACCCAGGAGGACGGGCCCCCCGCGTAAGGGTTGAGCCACGGCAGGGCGGCGACCAGGGCGGCCATCGCCAGGCGCAGCGGCATGGGATTGGCTGCGTTCACCTGAGGACGGCGCGCAATGCTGCGAACACCTCATCGACCTCGATCCGTTCCATGCAGTTCACCGGCCCCCGTGGGTACTCGAAACCGAGGTTCAGGAACTCGCATCCGGCATCGGCCGGCGGCGCGATCGCGACGCTGCGGGCGCCCAGCGGTCCCCAGCGACGGCGGCTGGTCGGACCGTGCAGCGCCACCAGCGGGACATCCAACAGCGCGGCGAGGTGCATGACGCCGGTGTTGACCGCCACTACGGCGGCGGCCCCGCGCAGCACGCCGGCCAGTTCGGCGAGCGACACCTCGCCGGCAATGGAAGCGACCGGCGACGCGCTCCCGCAGGCAGCGGCCAGCGCGGCCGCCCGGGGCCGGTCCGCGGGGCTGCCGGACACCAGCACCGACCAGCCCAGACCGCACGCCCGCGCGATCAGGTCGCTCCAGCGCGCGAGCGGCCATTCCCGGTCAGCGCACCGGAACCCGCTGGCCCACGGATGCACCACGATGTAGGGTGCCCGCGCGGCGATCGGCGCCGGCGCCGGCTCCACCGCCTTGAGCGCCCGCCCTGGCGGCAGCAGCCGCACGCCGGCAATGGGCGCGAGCAGCCGCCGGAAGTTCTCCAGCTCGTGCACGCCCGCGTCGTGCGCCACGGCCGTGTCGTAGGCATGGTGCCGCGACTGCCCCGGGGTGGCGAACCCGATCGTGTGCCGGCTGCGCGACGCCGCGCACAACGCCGCGTACCACCGCGGCCACTGGCCAATGTCGATCATCACGTCCACCGGGATGCTGCGCACCGCCGCCAGCGCGCGGCGCGGCCGGGTCAGCGGCACGTCGACGACGGTGTCGATCCCCTGGAACAGCGCCAGGATGCCGCGGTTGCCGCGCGATGCGAAGACAGTCAGCCGGCCATCGGGGAAACTGGCGCGCAGGCTCGCGACCAGGGCGCCGGCGAGCAGCGTGTCACCGATGGTTTCGAACATCATCAGCCCGAAGTGCTGCGGCGCGGCCGGCAGCGCGCGCTTGCGGCGGCATGCACCCCACAGCCACAGCAGCGGCGTGCCGGCCGCGCGGTCGATGAGGCGCGGCATCGCGCTCTCTCTGATGGAGGACAGGGTGGACGGCATTGGCTGCAGCGCGATTGTGCCAGTGCGCCGAGCCTTGCCGGCCGTCGCCTATAGTCCGGGATCTATGGTGTTTCCACGCGATCGGAGCCAGCCGCCCAGGACCGTGCTGCTGTGGAAGATCGGCGCGCTCGGCGACGTGCTCATGACAACGCCGCTGCTGCGCCAGCTGCGCGCGGCGCTGCCGAACTCGCGGATCGACTATCTGACCGGCAACGGCTGCATGGCGGTGCTGCAGGGCAATCCTCACATCGATCAGGTGCTCGGATTCGACGAAAGCATCCTCTACGCAGGGCAGGTGGCCCGAGCCGCGACGCTGTTGCCGCTGCTGCGCGGCTACGACGCGATCTTCGTGCTCGACAAGCACTGGATCTTTTCCCTGCTGGCGTGGCTGGCCCGGGCGCCCATGCGGGTCGGATTCTCCCGGCGCTGGCACGAGGGCGCGTTGCATACGCACCGAGTGCCCTATGGCGCACTGCGCCACGAGATCGACTACTACCTCGATCTCGCAGCCGTCCTGCAACTACCGGTCGACCGGGCCGACACGCGGCTCCAGTTGCCCGTCGGCGAGCCGTTTTCGCTGCCGGAACCCTATGTCGTTCTGGTGAACAGCGGCGGCGACAACCGCAACGAGCGCTCGAGCGTCAGACGATTGCCGCCCCCGCTGTTCGACGAGCTCGTTGCGTCATGCAGTGGCCGGGCAACGCTCGTGTTCCTCGGCACCCAGGCCGAGAGCGCGCAGTACGAGCGCTACGCGAGCCGCACGGCGCTGAATCTGTGTGGCCGCACCAGCCTGCGCCAGGCGTGGACGGTGCTCCAGCGCGCGCAGGCCGTCTACACCACCGATACCGGGCTGATGCACATGGCCGCCGCCGTCAATGCCAATGTCACGGCAATCTTCGGCCCGACGCATCCGCTTCGCAAATGTCCCCCGGGCGCGCGCTGGGTCGGCAGGGACGAAGCCCTGTACCGGCCCGATTACGAATTGTTCGGGCGCGTTCCTGCTGCGCGCTATTTCCGCACGTTGCGAGCCGAGGACATCCTCGAACGGGCCCAACCCGGTCCGCTCTGAGCACGTTCGAGCCGCCGGGCGGTCGCTTGCGGCGCGCGCAGCCATTGCGCGGGCGAGAACATGAGGCGCACCACCAGGCCTGCGCGCGCGATCTCGCAGTGAAGCATGCGATCGAGCACCACCAGCCACAGGCTGAGCCAGACAAGCGGCACCAGCACCGGCCAGAACTTGCGCGTGATGCGCAGCCGGTTGACCACGCCGTATCGCTCCGACAGCAGGGACTTGCGGCGAACGCCGCCGTGCGATCCGGTACTCGCGCCCTCCTTGTGAAATACGCGGCTGCCCAGCGCCACCACCGGACGCAGACCGGCCCGCCGGCCCCGCTCCACCCAATCCATCTCTTCGTAATACAGGAAGTAGCTGTCGTCCATGGGGCCAACGCGGTCCAGGTAGTCCTGCTCCACGAACAGAGAGGCCCCGACCGGATAGTCGATATCGAGGCACACCTTCTTCGCCGCGTCGCCTGCGGCTGTCTGTCGAAGGTGCCAGCCGACGCCCAATGCCTTGCGGTAGATGCCGCCGATCGCCTGCACCTCGTGCGGCGGCTCCCACTCCAGCAGCACCGAGCCGCACAGGCCGGCGTCAGGCACGGCGTCCTTGGCCGCCACCAGCGCAGCCAGCGCCTGCGGCTCCACGCGGACGTCGTTGTTGAGGAGCCAGAAACTGCCCGCGCCAAAACGCTCGGTGCCCCAGCGAATCCCGGCGTTCAGGCCACCGGCATACCCCAGGTTTTCGCCCAGGCACAGGAGGTCGACCGAACGCACGAAGCCGGCGCCGCCGGCGCACGGCTCGAAGCACCAGGCCTGCAGGGCCGCGTTGGCCGGTCTCGTCCCGGCGCCCCTCCACAGGTCCTCCAGCCAGCGGGCCAGCTGCGCGGCCGAGTCGTCGCTCGATCCGTTGTCGCAGACCACCACCCGCAGCGGATTGCCGCGCACGGCGAGCAGGCTGCGCAGGCAGTCGACTGTCTCGCGCCAACCATTCCAGTTCACGACCACGGCGCAGACGGGCCGCGCGGGGTCGGGCTCGGCCGGCCTCTCTGCGAGCATTGTCCGCGGCTCCATGGTCAGCCTTGGTGCGGAGGGAGCTTTTCAGGACGCAGCTTCCTGTAGCCGCGCCACAGGCATGCGGCGGCCGGTCCCAGGTACCGCCCGATGATCGCTGCGTGGACCCGGTGGAACTGGGTGTCTCTGGACCGGAACGACAGGCCGGTGCCCGCATACCAGGCCACCGGCACCGGGAAATAGGCCACCCGCGCGTGTCCCGGCTCCCACAGCACGCGGATATTGAGCAGGTGATCGGCCTGCACTCGCAACTTCCGCAGGAAGGGCCCATGCTGCAGCACCGTGGCCCGCGAGTACAGGATTCCTTGCTGGCACACGTTCTTGATGAGAAGCAGCCACTTCAGGGGCCGGCCGCGCCGCACGCCCTCGTCGCCCCAGTAGACGTCGCAAAAGAGCGCGCGGGGGCGAGTGGTCTGCAACAGCGCCGCCGCCTCGCCCATCGCCGGCAGGACGATGTCGTCCTTGCCGAGGAAATACACGAATTGCCCCAGGCTCGCCGCCACGCCGTCATTCATGGCCCCGTAGACGCCGCGTCGAGTCTCGGCCACCACTCGCACGCCCGGGTAGCAGTCGAGGCCCTCGCGCAGATGGTCCGCCGGCAGCACGAGCACGATCTCGCACGTGCCGGGGTCCGGGAACACCAAGCGGACCGAATCGAGGCAGCGTCGCAGTTCCGCGTCGGGGCGCAGCGCCGGGACGATCACGCTCAGCAACGGAGGCTCGTCCCGTGCCGGACGATCGCGAGTGGGCGGTACTGTGCGCGCGTGCATGGACTCGGCTCGGAACCCCTCAGATCTCGCGTTCCCACGGCAAGCCGGTGCGGCCGCGGATCCGCTCGCAATCCATGCTGAACTTGTCGGCGAGCACGGCGTCGATGGTCCCGAGCTGCACGGGATTGAGCGCGCGGAAGTACTTGTACCAGACCCGCTCGTCGTTGAGAACGTACACCCTGAAGTCGGATCCGGGGTAGGCCCGCACGACGCCGGCCGGAATGTGCAGGCTTGCGGCGGCGTCGCCGGGCGGGAAGATCCGCGGGCACATGCGCTCCAACTTGGCGAAGACCTCCTGGCTGCGCGGGGGGATCGGCGTCGCCTCGGCCGCCGTCGTGTTCGCGTGACGCGCCAGCGGGCACACCCAGAAGCCGTGCACCGCGCGAGCAGCGCCCGCGGCTTCCCGCTTCTTGTGGACCGCCAGGGCAGCCATGCCCCCGGATGGCAGCAACCGGCACTGCGCCAGGTTCTCGATCGAAAGCCCCTGCCGCGCCAGCAGCCCGTCGATGGCCTGCGCCAGGGCGGCGCCGACGCGATCGCCATCCTGGCCACCGGGGACGGTGGGGAACAGCACCTTCAACACGCCCGGTGCCGCGATCAGCGCTTGCGCTCGCAGGCTGTCTGCGGACTTGTCGGCGAGCCCGCGCTGCGTGGAAATGTTGATCCACCGGGACGCCGGATGGAATCGCGGCGCAACGATCGAGTACGAGATGCTCGACAGCGTCACATAGGTGGCCGGTTGCGCCGCCAGGTCGGCAGGCACCTCGATCGGAAAGGCGGGCCCGTCGCCCCACGCCAGATGGCCCCAGGTGCGCCACGGCTCGGCGGCCTGGATCAGATAGCCCTGCCAGACGACCATGGCGAGGACCAGCGTCAAACGGAATCTCCTGCTGGCCGGAACGGCATGGGCCAAACCGATGGAGAGCGGGCCGGCGACGAGCAGAAAGGCAATGAAGTAGCGACCGTTGCCGGTCGAGGCGAGCCACGGGACGAACGCGGCGAGCGTGAGCGCCAGCAGCACCGTTGTCGGCGCTGCAAGGCGGTTCTCGTGCCGCCGCCGCGCGGCGACGACTGCCGCGACGAGGCCAACGACGGCAAGCACCAGAATGAATACGAACCGGAAATCGGGCGCGATGATCTCGACGTAGACAGCGCCGTCCGGCGACGCCATGGCGAGTGGGCGCATGATGGCGTCGCGCCAGGTGTCCGGCACGAATCTGATCATGGCCGCCACCCCAGGTACGCGCGCAGCGGGCCGAACCAGTTTTCGCAAAACGGGTACAAGGGGTTGCCGTAATGAGTCCACAGCTGCCAACCCCACCAGCCATAGAACAACGCGAACCCGGCAACGGTCGCGGCGCAGCCCCAAGCCACATGGACGAGCCGCTGCCGAAGTCCCCTGCCATGCATGCACCACGCCAGCGGGAGCACCAGGGCCAATGGGCCGTTGCTGAACTTGAAGGCGACTGCGGCACCCGCGCACAGTCCGGACAGCAGCAGCGTCCTGCGCACCGGCAAGCGGCGCCGCGACGCGGACTCGAGCGGCGCAATTGCCAGCGCGATGGCCCAGACCAGCGGAATCGCCGCGAGCAGGTCATTCGAGGTGGAGTCGAAGAGCGACAGGACGACGCCAGTGAGGAACGCGAGCGCCACCGCGAGCCAGCGCATCGCCACGCCGTACCAGGAGGCTTCGGGCACGCCGGCGCGGGCGAGCATCCAGAGGGGCGGCACGGCCACAAGGTTGAACAGCACGAGCAGCACGCCCGCCGACGGTCCGCTCCAGCCCGCGCTCACGAGCTTGTAGAGCGGCCAGTACAGGTAGGGATACTGCGTCGACTGTCCGGAGGCCGCCTGAAAGTCCCGATCGAAGCGCAGTTCGTCCGCGATCCAGCCGAGATAGACGTGATGATTGAGCGCGTCCCAGCCGAGCCCGATCCCGCCCAGTGCCAACGGAACCGCGGCGAATGCGCAGGCCGACACGAGCAGCAGCACGATGAGCTCGGTTCGCCCCGAGGGCGCGGGAAAACCGGTGTTGCCGCGGGGCATGGTCAGTTGCTCCGTGCCGAACGCCAGCAGAAATTGAGCGCGCCCGCAAAGAAGGAACCGATGGCCGCTTGCATCCCGCATGCCATCAGCGTCACCGCCGGAATCGCGTAGCGCATGGTCTCGACCGGGTTCAGCGCGCCGAATCCACGGCGCCCCCAGTCGAACGTCAGCCAGAGCGACCACACCAGGCCGGTGGCAAACAGCGCGAGGCCCAGCATGAGTCCGTTCTCGATCTTGAAGGTCGAGGCCCACCGGCCCATCCACGTGGGCTCGGGCACGAGGCCGGCGACGACGGCGATCCACTTGCTCAGGAAAGCGAACACGATGAACTGCAGCCCAAGAATCGTCGCGCCGGCGAGATAGAGCAATGTGTGAATGCCGAATGGCAATCCGCCGGGCCCCTGCGGCAGGGCCGCTCCCAAGACCAATCCGGCGAAGCCGAAGGACAGCAGCGCCGCACCGGGATAGAGGAACAGCCAACGCGGGCAGAACAGCAACAGGAAGCGCAGGTGACGCCACCCGTCTCGCCACGTGCGGAGGTGGGACGGACGGCCGCGATCGTCGGGACGCAAGGTGGTGGGCACCTCCTCGATGCGCAGCCTCGCCAGGGCGGCCTTGGCGACCAGTTCGCTGGCGAACTCCATGCCTGGCGTGATCAGACCGAGTCGAAGGACGGCCTCGCGTGAGAAGCCGCGCAGCCCGCAGTGAAAGTCGCCGATCTTGGTGCGGAAGAACAAGCGGCCGATGAAGCTGAGGACAGGGTTTCCGATGTACCTGTGCAGCGCGGGCATCGCATCAGGCGCGATCCCGCCGCGGAATCGGTTGCCCATCACCAGGTCGGCACCGGCGCGCAGCTTGGCCACGAAGCCGTCGAGCTCGGCGAAGTCGTAGCTGCAATCGGCGTCCCCCATGATGATGAAACGGCCTTCGGCGGCTGCGACGCCGGCCATCAGGGCCGCGCCGTAGCCTCGCTGCGGAACCCGGATCACCCGGGCGCCCGCTGCGCCGGCGATCTCCGCGGACCCGTCGTTCGACCCGTTGTCCGCCACGAGAACCTCGCCTCGAACACCGGCGCGCTCCATGAAACTGCGCGCCGCCTGCACGCATGCGCCCACCGTCCTGGCCTCGTTGAGGCACGGCATGAGTACCGTCAGTTCTGGGGGTGCGGCGGCCACGATCACTTCATCGACATGCTACGAGCCAAATGAAACGAGCGGCCGCGAGGCCGCTCGTTCAGGTGCTACCTTAGATCAAACCGGGATCAGGAACCACGGCACGAACCCGGCAGGAACTTGGCCGGCATGTCATCGGGGCTGGCAGCCGGGCCGCAGATCCACTTGAACACCGGCGAGCCCATGTGGTTGGTCGTGGCGGGGTTCTTGGCAACGGTGTCGCTGTGGTACGGCGTCAGCGTGATCTTCTTGCCGTCGATGTTGGTGTCACCGAAGCCGGTGGCTTCAACCGTGATCACGCCCGACGTGTTCGTGTGGATGCTGGCGACGTACTTGCTCGCCTGGGAGGTGGATTCGCACCCCCAGCCGTCAGCGGTCGGCGTCGACGAGCCGGACTGGTAGACCTCCGTGATGGTCGTGCGGCAGGCCGACGCGGCCAGCACCACTTCGGACATCTTCGCCCGCTTGGTGTAGTCCTGGTAAGCCGGCAGGGCCACCGCGGCCAGAATACCGATGATCGCAACCACGATCATCAGTTCGATGAGGGTGAAACCCTGTTGCATACGCTTCATATTTCCTCCGAAAGTGAAAGAAGCGGCTGAGTTGTGCAATTGCTGTGCCAAGTGCGGGTTTAGAACTTTGGGTCTCTTTTTCGATCGCGCTTTGCCGGGAGATGCCAAAATCGGGCCAACCCTTCCAAGCTCATCCGACAATTTTGTCAGATGAGCTGGGCTCAGGTCACTTGATGCACACGGCCCGGACCTGCTTGAGGTCCGTGAGACCCAGCATCACCTTTTCCATGCCGTCCATCTTGAGCGTGCGCATGCCGGCCTCGATGGCGGCGGCAAACAGGTCGGCCACGCGGGCGCGCTCCTGCACCAGCCGCTTCAGCTGGTCGTCGGCCACCAGCAGCTCGTGCAGGCCGAGCCGGCCCTTGTAGCCGGTGTGATTGCACCGCTCGCACCCGCCGGCCTGGTGGAACTTCAATCGACCCTCGTGGCCGTACAGGCGCACCCATTGCTCGTACAGCTTTCGCGCCTCGCCTGCGTAGTCGGCCTTCCAGGCCGACGTGTTGCGCAGTTCCTCGGCGTACTCGGCGATGAACAGCTTCAGCTCCTCCTGGTCGGGCAGGTATTCCCGCTTGCAGTCGCACAGCTTCTTGGCCAGCCGCTGCGCCAGGACGCCCAGCAGGGCGTCGGCGAAGTTGAACGGGTCCATGCCCATGTCCAGCAGTCGGACGATCGACTCGGGCGCGGAATTGGTGTGCAGCGTCGAGAACACCAGATGGCCCGTCAGCGATGCTTCGATGCCCATCGCGACGGTCTCCTGGTCGCGCGATTCGCCCACCATGATGATGTCTGGATCGGCTCGCAGGAAGGCCCGCATCACCAGCGCGAAGTCGATGCCCGCCTTCTTGTTGATCTGGACCTGGCGCAATCCCTTCTGCGTGATTTCCACCGGATCCTCGGCGGTCCAGATCTTCGTCTCGGGCGTGTTGAGGAACTTCAGGATCGAGTGCAGCGTGGTCGTCTTGCCCGAGCCGGTCGGCCCGCACACATAGAACAGGCCGTACGGCTTGCTCACCGTCTTCTCCAGCCGCTGCCGGTTGTGGTCCGTCAGCCCCAGCCTGTCCAGCGGGATCGGCTCACCCGCGGCCAGGATCCGCATCACAACGTCCTCCACGCCGCCGGCGGAGGGGATCGTCGCCACCCGCAGCTCGATGTCCAGCGGGCCGAACTTCTTGAACTTGATCTTGCCGTCCTGGGGCTTGCGCTTCTCGGAGATGTCGAGGTCGCACATGATCTTCAGGCGCGTCACCAGCGCCTGCCTGAAGTGCGACGGCACTTCGATGTAGGGCTGCAGGCTGCCGTCGACGCGAAACCGGATGCCGGTTTTCGCCTTGCCCGGCAGCGGCTCGACGTGGATGTCCGATGCCTTCTGGTGGTAGGCGTCGATGATCACCTTGTTGACGAACTTCACCAGTTCGTTGTCCGCGGCGGCCGTGACGAGCGCGGATTCGTCGGCGCCCTCCTCCTCGGTCGGCGTGCTGAGGTCGGCCAGCAGGTCGTCGATCGACGCCTCGTGCTCGCCCCCGTACAGCTGCGCGAGGGTCTGCTCGAACTCGGACTGGGTCGTCACCCGGTAGGCGAACCTGGTGACCCGCGGGAGCACCTGCGGCACGACGCGCGAACCGCGCACGGCTTCGGGGTCGATGCACACGATCACCAGGCCCTCGGGCGACTCCTCGAGCGGGATCCAGCCCTGCTCCTGCACGAATTCGCGTTTGAGCAGGCCCTGCAATTGCTCGGAGCGGATCCGCCCGGCATGGAACGGTTCGTACGGCACGCCGAAGAACTTCGACAACGACGCGCCGATCTGCGCCGGCCGGATCTTGAAGCTGGCCATCAGCAGGCGCTCCACCGGTTCGCCCTGCTGGCGCGCGCTGCGGATGCATTCCTGCAGTTCGGCGGCAGTCACGATGCCGTCGCTCACCAGGCTGTCGTACTTGGTCGCCCGCCGCCGGCGGTCGTCGGCCTCCTTCCGCATGCGCTGGCGGATGGCCGTGGCCAATGTCCTGCACAGCTGGGTGGCGCCTTCCACCTCGAGTTCGCCGAACGGCACGTCGTTCTTGTTGTTGATCACCTGCAGCACGCCGTGCAGGTGCTCGCCGTCAGTGATCGGCAGGACCAGCATCTGCCGGGTGCGATAGCCCGAGCGCTTGTCGACTTCCTTCAGGAAGGTGAGCGCCGGGTCGATGCGCTTGAGCGCCTCATCGTCGTAGACATCGGCGACGTTGACAATCTCGCCGCTCAGCGCCGCGTAGCCGGCCAGGCTTTGCGCGCTGATCGGCAGCTTCAGTTCGCGGCTGGTGTTCAGTCCGGTCTTGATCTTGGAGACGATCGCCGTTCGGTCCTCGTTGACCGCATACAGCGTCAGCCGATCGGCGTTGAGCAGCTTGCAGATGTCCTGGCTCGCCTCGAACATGATCTGCTCGACGTTCTCGGTATCGTGGATGCGCGTGGCGACCTGTTGCAGGCGCCGGTAGAACAGCACCTCGAACGACACGCCGCGCTTGTCGGCCGGGAGCTGCTGCGATTCAAGGAACGCCAGTTCCGAATCGCGCGCTTGCGGCAGCGCGCTCACAGCTCGAATTCCTGGCCGGCCCGGAGCCAGCGGATGTCGTGGGCCACGTTCGGGCCCACGGGCTGGGCCCGATCGAATCCCTGGATTTCGCTCATGATCAGGTCGGTTTCCGCCGGCTTGGTGTGCATGATGAAGATCGGATAACGCTTGTTCTGGTCGATGTGATCGAGCTCGTGTGCCAGCGCCTGCGGCGACAGGTGCAGGCTGCGCGCCGCCAGTTCGCGCTCGCGGTTGCTGAAGGCCGTCTCGATGACCAGCGCCGCCACCTCGAGTTCGTTGAGACGGCGCCAGAACGCCGGATTGCGCTCTGTATCTCCGGTGAACACCCAGCAGCCCCGCCGGCTGCTGACGGCATAGCCCACGGCCGGCACGGTGTGCACCGCCGGCAGCACCTCGATGTGCTTGTCGCCCAGCTGCAGGATGTCGCCGACCTCGAGCTCGGTGAAGCGCACGAACGGTGCGTCGGGCGACGGGATGCGGGTGAAGTCGGGCCAGATCACGTCGTTGAATACATGCGCCTTCAGCGCGGCGATGGTGCCGGCCAGCGCGTGCACCTCGATCGGCTGGCGCAGGCCGGACGCAATCGCATCGAGCATCAGCGGCAGCGCCGCGATGTGGTCCAGGTGCGAATGGGTCAGGAACACGTGGCGGATGCCCCGCATCTCCTGGAGCGTGAGGTCGCCGACGCCGGTGCCGGCATCCACCAGCACGTCGCCGTCGATCAGGAACGAGGTGGTCCGGCAGTCCTTCGCGATGGCGCCGGAGCAGCCCAGCACGCGCACCTTCATGTCATCCCCCGGCCGCCGGCAGGTCCGGCGCCGTCGCGCCGGGCGCGAAACGAACGTGAGCAAGGCGGCACCATGTCTTCCTCGCTTGGTCTGAAGTCGCTCATGCGGGTCGCGCCGGGCTCGTGAGGCAGCGTGTGAAGGCAGTCCGGCGGCGCCCACGCCATCGCGGCGTCAGCTCTGCACGAACTGCATCTGCGTGCCGGCGAGTTCGAGCAAATCGCCATGCCGCAGCGGAACCGGTTCGGCGCCGACGGCCGTCCCGTTCACGGTGGGCCGGCTCGCGCCTTCGACATGCGAGACAACGAAGCCGTGCGGCCGCTTGGTGATCGACGCCACCGCGACGCCGGGCTTGCCGATGGTGGTCACCACCTTCACCAGCGGCACCTCGCGGCCGGCGGCGGCGCCAGACAGGACCTTGATGGCGCCCTGCAGCGGCGCCTGGTCGGCGTGCCCGGCGGCCGTGGCAGGGGCCGCCGGCGCGGGTTGCGCGGACAGCGTTCCGACAGCGCCCGGCTTGACGATCATCGTCTTCTCGAAGCTCGCCCCGGGCGCTTCGTTGATGTACTTGATCTTGTACTTGCCGATCTCGACGGTGTCGGCATTGTGCAACACCTGCTTCTTCACGGCCTTGCCGTTCACATAGGTGCCGTTGGTGCTGTTGAGATCCTCGAGCGCCACCTCGTTTCCGTTCATCAGCAGCACCGCATGCTCGCCACTGACCGCGAGGTTGTCGATCACGATGTCGTTGTAGGGCCGCCGACCCAGCGTCGTGCGGTCCTTGCTCAGCTGCACTTCCTTGATGACGACACCGTCGATCGAAACGATCATTTTCGGCATGGTCCGCTCCTGTCTGTATGGCTCATTCGGGGGTACCGGTGGGTCGGGTCATTTTCCCAGCAATCGCGACATGAGGCCCCGCTTTCTGGAGCCTTCGCCGGCCAGCGCCAGCAGCACCGAGATGTTGTCGCGGCCGCCATTGGCGTTGGCCGCGGCAATCAGCTGCGATGCCTTGTCCTGCAACGAAGCCTCCTGCCGCAGAATCGCCCCGATCCCCTCGTCGTCCACCATATCAGACAAGCCGTCGGAACACATCAGAAACAGGTCGCCGACTTCGACCTTCTGCTCCGTCACTTCGAGCAGCACGGTGTCTTCGACGCCGAGCGCGCGAGTGACCAGGTTCTTGTTGCTGGAGGTCGCGGCCTGCGCCGGCGTGATCAGGCCGGCGTCCATCTGTTCCTGCAGCAGCGAATGGTCCTTCGTGACCTGCGCCAGTTCGGCGCCGCGCAGACGGTAGCAGCGCGAGTCGCCGATGTGCCCCAGCATCAGCCGGGCGTCCTGGAACACCCCGAGCACCAGGGTCGTGCCCATGCCGCTGTAGTGCGGATTCGAGTTGGCGGCGTTGAAGATCGACCGGTTGGCGTTGTCGACGCAGATCTCCATGGCCCGCCGCACCTCGCGCGCGTTGGCCTGCCGGCCCGCCTGCGACAACCAGCGCCCCAATTCCGACTTGATGAAGATCGTGGCCATGCCGCTGGCCACCTCGCCCGCGTTGTAGCCCCCCATCCCGTCGGCGAGGATGGCGAGCCGGGCGGGCTCGTCGATCGCCACCGAGTCCTCGTTGTTTTCCCGCGCGAGGCCGGGATCGGTCCCTGAGCAAAACTCGTAGTTCATACCTTGCCGGATCGGCCTTCGGGCCGCCTGATCTTCCCGGGTGCCGGGGGCGCCGGGTGCCGGCGGTCTCCCGGCAGCCTCGGTGCTGGCCACGCGCCCGCTTGCGCGACCGCTGGCATGTGGGGCCGCATCATAGCCGGCCGCCGCTTCGGGCTCACGGGAGAAGGGCGCGCGGGGTGGTCGAGGCGGCGGGGGCGGCGTGCAGCGCCGGCGCCGCGGCGGCGATCACAACGGCAACGAACCAGTCGGTGCGCCAGGAGCGCCCAGCGCCCCTGTCTTGCCGATGATGATGTGCTCACTGACGCGCCCTTCGTGCAGCCCGGACGTGATGCCAGCACGAGGGCACTGGCCGGCGCCCGCCGTCGCTGCGAACGGGCACAACCTGCCGGACGTTATCAGAGGCTCCGTGCAGGGACAAGCAACTTCGTCACACCAAAATACGACTTGTTGCAACCTCGGCCGGGCCCGCCACAGCCACGGACGCTAGGCGGTTTCGGTCCTGGCGCGGGCGCGCGCCTGCAGCGTCTTGCCGATCAGGACCACGAACGCCGCACCGGCGGCGGCGGCGGCGTAGTGCAGCCACGGGTTGGCCTGCAGGAAGTCGCGCAGGATGGTGTCGCTGACGATGGTCTCGCCGCCGACCCAGCCGATGAGGGCCGCGCCGAGCACGACGATGATCGGGAAACGCTCCATCAGCTTGATCATCAGGGTGCTGCCGAAGATCACCAGCGGGATGCTGATCGCCAGGCCGAGGATCAGCAGCAGCATGCTGCCCTTGGCGGCGGCCGCCACGGCGATCACGTTGTCCAGGCTCATCACGAGGTCGGCGATCAGGATGGTGCGCACGGCCGCCATCATCGATCCGTATTCCTTCGTCTCTCCCTCGCCCTCGTCTTCGTCCCCGAGCAGCTGGACGCCGATCCACAGCAGCAGCAGGCCGCCGACGATCTGCAGGTAGGGCAGCGCCAGCAGCGTGGCGGCCACGACGGTGAGGACGATCCGCAGCACCACCGCGGCGCCGGAGCCGAACAGGACGGCCTGCTTCTGCTGGTGCGGCGGCAGCGACCGCGCCGCCAGCGCGATCACCACGGCGTTGTCACCCGAAAGGATGATGTTGATCCAGATGATCTTGACCAGGCCGATCCAGAAATCGGGGCTCTGAAGGACGTCCATGCCTGTACTCCGTGCGTGCTATGTATGAAGAAAGCGCGAAAACCAGTCGTTTCCGCGCTTCCCTTTTTATTTGCTTCGGCAGTGTACGGCGGTCCGGCGCGCCGCCGCGTTCGTAATAGTGCTTACAGCAGCGTCTTCAGCAGCTTGCCCATCTCGGACGGATTGCGCGTCACCTTGAAGCCGCACTCCTCCATGATGGCGAGCTTGGCTTCGGCGGTGTCGGCGCCGCCGGAGATCAGCGCGCCGGCATGGCCCATGCGCTTGCCGGCGGGAGCCGTCACGCCCGCGATGAAACCGACGATCGGCTTCTTCATGTTGTCCTTGCACCAGCGGGCGGCGTCGGCCTCGTCGGGGCCGCCGATCTCGCCGATCATGATCACGGCGTCGGTGTCGGGATCGTCATTGAAGGCCTGCATCACGTCGATGTGCTTCAGGCCGTTGATCGGGTCGCCGCCGATGCCGACCGCGGTCGACTGGCCCAGGCCGATCTCCGTCAGCTGCGCCACGGCCTCATAGGTCAGCGTGCCGGAGCGGCTGACCACGCCGATGCGGCCCTTCTTGTGGATGTGGCCCGGCATGATGCCGATCTTGATCTCGTCGGGCGTGATGATGCCCGGGCAATTGGGGCCCAGCAGCAGCGTCTTCTTGCCGCCCTTGGCTTCCTTGGCCTTCATCTTGTTGCGCACTTCGAGCATGTCGCGCACCGGGATGCCCTCGGTGATGCAGATCACGAAGTCGAGGTCGGCGTCGACCGCTTCCCAGATCGCCGCGGCGGCGCCGGCCGGCGGCACGTAGATCACCGAGGTCGTCGCGCCGGTCGCCTGGCTGGCTTCCTTGACCGAGGCGTAGATCGGGATGTCGAAGATCTTTTCGCCGGCCTTCTTGGGGTTCACGCCGGCCACGAAGCAGTTCTTGCCGTTCGCGTATTCCTGGCACTTTTCCGTGTGGAACTGCCCGGTCTTGCCGGTGATGCCCTGGGTGATGACCTTCGTGTCTTTGTTGATGTAGATGGACATGGGTGTGATCCTGAGCGTTACGCGGCGACGGCAGCCACCACCTTCTGGGCGGCTTCGGCCATGGTGTCGGCGCTGATGATCGGCAGGCCCGACTCGGCCAGCAGCTTCTTGCCGAGCTCCTCGTTGGTGCCCTTCATGCGCACCACGAGCGGCACGCTCAGGTTCACTGCGCGGCAGGCCGTCACGACGCCCGTGGCGATGGTGTCGCAGCGCATGATGCCGCCGAAGATGTTGACCAGGATCGCCTTGACCTTGGGGTTCTTCAGCATGATCTTGAAGGCCTCGGTGACCTTTTCCGGCGTGGCGCCGCCGCCGACGTCCAGGAAGTTGGCGGGCTCGGCGCCGAACAGCTTGATGGTGTCCATCGTCGCCATCGCCAGGCCGGCGCCGTTGACCAGGCAGCCGATGTTGCCGTCCAGGCTGATGTAGGCCAGGTCGTACTTGCTGGCCTCGATCTCGGCGGCATCCTCTTCGTCGAGGTCGCGCAGCGCCACGATTTCGGGGTGGCGGAACAGCGCGTTGGAGTCGAAGTTGAACTTCGCGTCCAGCGCCTTGATGTTGCCGTTGCCTTCCAGGATCAGCGGGTTGATCTCGACCAGGCTGGCGTCGGTGTCCATGTAGACCTTGTAGATCTTCTTGAACACGTCCACGGCCTTGTCGGTGGAGGCAGCGGGCACGCCGATGCCGTCGGCCAGCTGCTTGGCCTGGGCGTCGGTGATGCCGGCGAGCGGGTCGACGAAGACCTTGATGATCTTCTCGGGCGTCTTGTGCGCCACTTCCTCGATGTCCATCCCGCCCTCGCTGGAGGCCATCAGGGCGACCTGCTGCGAGGCGCGGTCGGTGACGACCGAGACGTAGTATTCCTTCTTGATGTCGGCGCCGTCCTCGATCAGCAGCCGGCGGACCTTCTGTCCGGCGGCGCCGGTCTGGTGCGTCACCAGCTGCATGCCCAGGATCTGCCCGGCCAGCGCCTTGACTTCGTCGATCGAGCGGGCGAGCTTCACGCCGCCGCCCTTGCCGCGGCCGCCGGCGTGGATCTGGGCCTTCACCACCCAGACCGGGCCGCCCAGCTTCTGCGCGGCTTCCACCGCTTCCTGCACGGTGAAGGCCGGAATGCCGCGCGGCACAGGCACACCGAAGTTGCGCAAGATTTCCTTGCCTTGGTACTCGTGAATCTTCATCAGGTGTCTCTCGAGGAACGGGGGGTGTGCCCAATGACGGGCGGCCGAGCCCAGGCAGCGGGGCCTGCAGATGGCGGCCATGAACTGTATCATGGTGCATTGCACCAATCGGCCGCCCGGCCCCGCGGCGCCGGGGGCATTTGCACAGGATCAAGGAATGGCGAAGGTTTTCATCGACGGCGAAGCCGGCACCACCGGGCTGCAGATCCGCGAGCGGCTGGCCCGCATGCCGCAGGTGGAACTGGTCAGCATCGCGCCCGACAAGCGCAAGGACGCCGCTGCCAAGCGCGAGCTGATGGCCGGTGTCGACCTCGTGGTCCTGTGCCTGCACGACGACGCCGCGCGCGAGTCGGCGGCCATGATCGACGAGCTGGCACGCAGCGGCGCCCGCGCGCCCCGTGTCATCGACGCGTCGACGGCGCACCGCACCGCGGACGGCTGGGTGTTCGGGTTCGCGGAGCTGGCGCCCGGCCAACGCGAAGCGATCGCGGCGGCCCGGCGCGTCAGCAATCCCGGCTGCTATGCGACCGGCGCGATCGCGCTGCTGCGGCCGCTGGTGGATGCCGGCCTGCTGC
Source organism: Ramlibacter sp. (assembly GCF_035554825.1). GTDB lineage: Bacteria > Pseudomonadota > Gammaproteobacteria > Burkholderiales > Burkholderiaceae_C > Ramlibacter. The sequence continues at coordinate 24,849 of NZ_DATMHS010000153.1, forward strand.
CCAACGACTTCCCCGTGGCCCTGCCTTCGGTCAGCGGCTACTCCGGCGGCGGGCGCAGCATGATCGAAGCCTACGAGCAGGGCGAGGCGCCGCCGTTCGAGCTGTACGCGCTCGGCCTGAAGCACAAGCACCTGCCCGAGATCATGAAATACACGGGCCTCACCCGGCGCCCGATCTTCATTCCGTCGGTCGGCAATTTCCGCCAGGGCATGCTGGTGAGCCTGCCGCTGCATCTCGAATTCCTGCCCGGCCGGCCGGAGGCATCCGACCTGCACGACGCGCTGGCGCGCCACTACGCCGGCAGCGAGTGGGTCACGGTGGAGCCGCCGACGGAGAACGGCAAGCTCGACGCGGTCGCGCTCAACGACACCAACAAGATGGAGTTGCGCGTGTTCATGAACGAGGAAGCGCGGCACGTCGTGCTGGTGGCGCGCCTGGACAACCTCGGCAAGGGCGCGAGCGGCGCGGCGGTGCAGAACCTGAAACTGATGCTGTCGATCTGAAAGCGCGTGAGCGCCGTAGGGCTCGTTGACTCGCCAAGGCAGGCGCGGCCGAGCGCCGATCGAGCGGACGCGGACGCGCCCTTGCGCGAAGTTGTTGTGCGGCGGCTGCCCGCTGCAGGAATCAGTCGTCGTCCGCGTTGAGCACGCGGCGGATCGCATCCCCGCCGAAGCCGCGCGCCGCCAGGAAGCGCGCCTGCCTGGCGCGCTCCTGGGCGTCGGCGGGCACGACCCCGAACCGGCGCTGCCAGACCTCGCGCGCCCGCTGCACTTCGGTTGCCTTCAGGTGGGTGACCGCATCGGCGATCAGCGCCGCCGGAACGCCCTTGCCTTGCAGCTCCTGGCGGATGCGCGAGGCGCCCAGCCGCGACGCGCGCCGGTGCAGCACCGAATCGACGAACCGCTGCTCGTCGATGAAACCCTTGGCCTGCAGCTCGTCGAGCACGCGCCGCAGCTGGCCGGGCTCTTCCTCGTGCGGCGCGAGCTTGCGTTCGAGCTCGGCGCGCGAGTGCTCGCGATTGGCCAGCAGTCGCAGCGCGCGGCCCTTGAGCGACAGCTGCGCGCCCGGCGGCGGCATTCAGTCCTCCGCTGCGACGTCCGCCGGCAGCAGCGGAATGCCCAGGGATTCGCGGACCTTGTTCTCGATTTCGCGGGCGAGTTCGGGGTTCTCGCGCAGGAACTCGCGCGCGTTGTCGCGGCCCTGGCCGATCTTCTCGCCGCTGTAGGCGTACCAGGCGCCGGACTTCTCGAGGATGCGGGCGTTGACGCCCATGTCGATGATCTCGCCCTCGCGGCTGATGCCTTCGCCGAACAGGATGTCGAATTCCGCGGTCTTGAACGGCGAAGCGACCTTGTTCTTCACCACCTTGACCTTGGTTTCGTTGCCGATCGCTTCCTCGCCCTTCTTGATCGTGCCGGTGCGGCGGATGTCCAGGCGCACCGAGGCGTAGAACTTCAGCGCGTTGCCGCCGGTGGTGGTCTCGGGGCTGCCGAACATGACGCCGATCTTCATCCGGATCTGGTTGATGAAGATCACGAGCGTGTTGGTGCGCTTGATGTTGGCGGTGAGCTTGCGCAGCGCCTGGCTCATCAGGCGGGCCTGTAGGCCGGGGAGCTGATCGCCCATCTCGCCTTCGATTTCGGCCTTCGGCGTCAGCGCCGCGACCGAGTCGACGAC
>NZ_DATMHS010000154.1:0-3743 GCF_035554825.1 Ramlibacter sp.
CGCCTCAAGCGCGGCCTCACGCTGGACGACCTGTCGCGCGCGGCCGGCGTGTCGAAATCCATGCTGTCGCAGATCGAGCGGGAAAAGGCGAATCCGACCATCGCGGTCGCCTGGCGCCTGGCGAACGCGTTGGGAGTTGGCATAGAAGAACTGCTGTCGAGCGAAGCGCAGGAAGTCGAAGCGATCCACATCCTGGAGCCGCATGAGACGCCAACCCTGCCGGGCAGCCATGCCGGCTATGTATTACGCATCCTGGGACCGATGGAATTGGCGGGGAAATACGAATGGTATGAACTGACGCTGGTGCCGGACGGCGCGCTGGTGTCCAATCCGCACGACCCGGGCACGTCGGAATACCTGACGCTGCTGCATGGCGCGCTGGAAGTCGAAGTGGACGGCACGAAGAAAAAGCTGAAGGCGGGCGGGACCGCGCGTTATCTGGCTGACAAGAGCCACGCGATCCGCAATGTCGGCAAGACCGAGGCGAAAGCCTTGTTGGTCGTCATCCACCGATAGGCAAAATAAAACGGCCCGGAACGCGATGTTCCGGGCCGCGCGACTTGCGTTGAAATGGAATCAGCTTAGCTGTTCAAGGCGGATCTTGGTCACTGCACCGACGACGGTAGAGAGCGCCTCGATCTTTTCGATCGCCGCCACGATGTTCTTTTCCTTCGTCTGGTGCGTCAGGATGATGATGTCGGCGCGGGTCTCCCCCTCGGCCGGCTCCTTCTGCAGCATGGCGTCGATCGAAATCGTCGAATCCGCCAGGATGCGCGTGATATCGGCCAGCACGCCGGGCTGGTCCGCCACCTGCATGCGCAGGTAATAGCTGGTCGTCACTTCCGACATCGGCAGGATCGGCGTGTCGGTCATTGCGTCCGGCTGGAACGCGAGATGCGGCACGCGGTGTTCCGGATCGGCGGTCGCCAGGCGGGTGATGTCGACCAGGTCGGCGATCACGGCAGACGCGGTCGGCTCGGAGCCGGCGCCCTTGCCGTAATAAAGCGTCGCACCGACCGCATCGCCCTGCACCAGCACCGCGTTCATCGCGCCTTCGACATTGGCGATCAGGCGCTTGGCCGGGATCAAGGTCGGATGCACGCGCAATTCGATTCCTTCGCTGCCGTTGACCTGGGTGCGCTTGGCGATGCCAAGCAGCTTGATGCGATAGCCGAGCTGTTCCGCATAGCGGATGTCGGTCGCCTGCAGCTTGGTGATGCCTTCCACGTAGGCCTTGTCGAACTGCACCGGGATGCCGAAGGCGATCGCCGACATGATGGTGGCCTTGTGCGCGGCGTCGATGCCCTCGATGTCGAAGGTCGGATCGGCTTCGGCATAGCCCAGGCGCTGCGCTTCCTTGAGCGCGACGTCGAAATCGAGCCCCTTGTCGCGCATCTCGGACAGGATGAAGTTGGTGGTGCCGTTGATGATCCCGACGATCCACTCGATGGTGTTGGCGGTCAGGCCCTCGCGCAGCGCCTTGATGATCGGGATGCCGCCGGCGACGGCCGCCTCGAACGCCACCATCACGCCGCGCCGGTGCGCGGCCTCGAAGATCTCGGTGCCGTGCACGGCCAGCAGCGCCTTGTTGGCGGTAACCACGTGCTTGCCCGCGGCGATGGCTTCCATCACCAGCTCGCGGGCGATCTTGTAGCCGCCGATCAGCTCGATGACGATGTCGATGTCGGGATTGGCGATCACGGCGCGGGCGTCGCTCACGACCTTGACGCCGGCGCCGACGACCGATTGCGCGCGCGCCGTGTCGAGGTCGGCGACCATGGTGATCTCGATCCCGCGGCCGGCGCGGCGGCGGATCTCTTCCTGGTTGCGCTGCAGGACGTGGAACACGCCGCTGCCGACGGTGCCTATGCCCAGCAGGCCTGCTTGGATGGGTTTCATGTGGAGTGGCGCTTGCGATAGCTTTCGAGGAACCGCGCGATGCGGCCGACGGCCTCGCGCAGGTCGTCCTCGTGCGGCAGGAACACGATGCGGAAGTGGTCGGGATCCGGCCAGTTGAAACCGGTGCCCTGCACCAGCATCACCCGCGTTTCCTGCAGCAGTTCGAGAAAGAACTGGCGGTCGTCGGCGATCGGGTAGAGCTTCGGGTCGAGCCGGGGGAACATGTACAGCGCCGCCGACGGCTTGACGCAGCTCACGCCGGGGATCGCGGTGATGAGGTCGTACGCCAGGTCGCGCTGGCGGCGCAGCCGGCCGCTGTCGCCGACCAGCTCGTTGATGCTCTGGTAGCCGCCCAGCGCGGTCTGGATCGCCCACTGCCCCGGCACGTTGGCGCACAGCCGCATGTTCGAGAGCATGTTCAGGCCCTCGATGTAGTCGCCGGCGGACCGCTTGTCGCCGGACACGACCATCCAGCCGGCGCGGTAGCCGCAGGAGCGGTAGCTCTTGGACAGGGAGTTGAACGTGAGCGTCAGAACGTCCTCGGACAGGCTGGCGATCGCCGTGTGGCGCGCCCCTTCGTACAGCACCTTGTCGTAGACCTCGTCGGCCAGGATCACCAGGCCGTGCTCGCGCGCGATCTCGACGATGCCGCGCAGCAGCGCGTCGGAGTACAGCGCGCCGGTCGGATTGTTCGGGTTGATGACGACGATGCCCTTGGTGGCCGGCGTGATCTTGCGGCGGATGTCGTCCAGGTCGGGCATCCAGCTGTCGGCCTCGTCGCAGCGATAGTGCACCGGCGTGCCGCCCGACAGCGAGGTCGCCGCGGTCCACAGGGGGTAGTCGGGCATCGGCAGCAGCAGCTCGTCGCCGTTGTCCAGGAGCGCGTTGGTCGCCATCGCGATCAGCTCGCTGGCGCCGTTGCCCAGGTACACGTCGTCGAGGACCACGCCCTTGACGCCTTGCTGCTGGGTGTAGTGCATCACCGCCTTGCGCGCGGCGAAGATGCCCTTGCTGTCGGAGTAACCGGCCGAGTTCGGCAGGTTGCGGGCCATGTCCTGCTGGATCTCCTCCGGGGCGTCGAAGCCGAACACGGCGAGGTTGCCGATGTTCAGCTTGATGACCTTGTGGCCCTCTTCCTCCATCTGCCGCGCCGCGTCCATGATCGGTCCGCGGATGTCGTACAGGACATTCGCCAGCTTGGCTGACTTCTGGATGGTTTTCAAAGCCCCTCCGGACCGGTGTGCGCAGGTGAAAACCTATAATTTGACCACAGTTCTGCTGCCGTCTCCCGCAGCGCAGCATTGAACCGGAAGCCCGCACGATGAAGCTGCAACCCGATCGATCCGACGCCCAAACGATCAGCGCCTATGGCCCCGGCTGGGTCGGCGTGGGCGGCCGCAAGATCAGCCACAGCGTCATCATCAGCTCGCGCGGCGACCAGATCGCGTGGGCCCCGTCCGGGCGGTTCGAGGACCTGCGCGCGGAAGACTTCACGCAGCTGGCGCAACTGCAGGTCGAAGTGGTGATCTTCGGCAGCGGTCCACGCATCCGCTTTCCGCGGCCCGCGTGGCTGCAGCCGCTGATGGAGCGGCGCATCGGCCTGGAGACGATGGACACGGCGGCGGCCTGCCGCACCTACAACATCCTGGCCCAGGAAGGGCGGGATGTGGCAGTGGCCCTTCTGCTGGAAAGCCCCACCTGAGACCGCCGTCGCCGAAGGGCGATTCGGGGTAAAATCACGGGTTGCAACGGGCCGAGCGCGGCGCCCCGAGTCGCAACGACCAACCCTGCTACACGAGAAACAATCCCATGGCGATCGTTGTCAACAAACCAATCCCCGAATT
>NZ_DATMHS010000155.1:0-18115 GCF_035554825.1 Ramlibacter sp.
CCGAGAACACGCGGTCGCTCGGGATGCCCATGTACTGCGCCGCCTGCGGGTCCTGCGAGATCGCCAGGATGGCGGAGCCCAGCCGCGTATGCTGGATGAACAGCCACAGCGTGGCGATCACCACCGCGCCCAGCCCCAGCGCCAGCAGACGCGAGCCGGCCACGTCGACCCCGCCGATCGAGAACTTCGTGTCAACGAAGGCCGGGACGTTGCGGTATTCCGAGCCGAAGGTGAGGAACAGCGCCTGCTCCACCACCAGCGCCACCGCCAGCGTGATCATCAGCACGGCCAGCTGCGAGTGCCGCATCGGTCGGACCAGCACGCGCTCGACGAAGATGCCGAACACCGCCACCACGGCGATCGACAGCAGCGCCGCGGGCAGCAGCGGCAGCTTCAGGCTGGTGAAGAAGTAGGCGCCGTACGCCCCCAGCGCATAGAACGAGCCGTGCGCGAGGTTGAGGATGCGGGCCACGCCGAAGATCAGCGTGAAGCCGACCGCGAGCATCGCGTAGATGGCGCTGCTCACGGCGCCGATGATCAGGATTTCGAGCAAGAAGTCCCCACTGTTCTCGACGCCCCGCCGCGGGCGGCGGCGGGGATGAAGCGCCAATGCGCGGCGCTTACTTCTTGATCCAGGCGGGGTACTTGAAGTCGGCGGTTCGCCGCTCCTTCGGGTACACCACTTCGCGCTTGCACCCGTCGCGCCACTGCGCCAGCAGCAGCGCCGGGCCCTTGAAGGTGGCGGTGCCGGGCTTGACGTCGTGCGTGTCGTCGAACTCGATCTGGCCGGTGATGCCGGTGAAGCTGGTCTTCTCCAGCTCCTTGATCACCTTGTCGGGCTCGGTGCTGCCGGCGCGCTTGACCGCATCGGCATAGATGTACACCGCGTCGTTGGCGTTGAAGGCCGTGTACACCGGCGAGCGGTTGGTGCGCTTGCCGAACTCGTCGAAGAACGGCACGGTGCGCGGCGTCAGCGGCGCGCGCACCGCGAAGTTGGCCGCCATCTCGCCGACCGACTTGCCGCCGATGCGGCTGCAGAAGTCGCCGTCCATGCTCTTGACGTCGATGCCGCCGTAGGGCATCGGGAACTGCGAGTCGTGCCACTGCTTGGCGAAGATGTCGCTGGACGCATGCGACAGCACCACCACCAGGTACTGCGCGCCCGAGTCCTTGACCTTGGAGAACAGCGGCGAGAAGTCGGAGGTCTGGGCGTCGAAGAACTCGGTGGCGCGCACGTCGGCGCCGGCTTCGGTGGCGCCCTTCTTCAGCAGGGGGATCAGGTCCTGCACCCACTTGGCGTTCTCGCCGACGATCGCCACCTTGGTGATGCCGAGCTCGCCCTTGACGAAGTTCGAGATGAAGCCGGTGAGCTGGCGCGCCTGGTGCGCGGAGTTCAGCGGGCCGACGCGGAACACGTACTTGTAGTTGTCGTAATCGGTCTTGACCTTGGCCTGGATCGCCGGCGAAGCCGAGCCGACGCCGAGGTAGATCGTCTTGGCCGACGAGATGTGCGGCAGTTGCGCCAGCGTGACGCCGCTGGTATAGCCGCCGATCAGCACATCGGCCTTCTCGTCGGCGGTCAGCTTCTTGATCGCGCTGATGCCGGTCTCGGGGTTCTCGGTTTCGTCGGCCACCACCATCTCGAGCTTGCGGCCGAGCACGCCGCCCTTGGCGTTGATGTCCTCGATGGCCATCTTGATCGCGTCCTGCGTGTCGCGTCCCACCTGCAGCTGCATCGCGGTGGGCACGCCGATGCGGATCGGCTTGGGCTGGGCCAGCGCGCCCGGCGCACCCAGTGCCAGTGCGGCGCACGCCACGCCGACCAGGAACGCGGACCGCGTGATGCGGAGTGTCGAACGCACCCCGTTTGCCTGGGATTTCATGACTTGTCTCCTGCCTGTTGCGAACAGCGTGAGTGGAGCCGAATTCCGTCCGGGCGGTCGATAGGGACTATCCCGGCTTCGTCGCTTGCGGGACAACGGTGCGCACTGCTCAGCAGCACGCGCGCGGTGCCACCTCAGCCCTCGAATGGCGTCGCCAGGTGCACCACGCAGTCGCCGCGCTCGACGCGCCCGTAGTGGCGTTGGCAGATCACCATGCCGTCGCGCTCGAAGCAGCAGCGCTCCGGCGCGCGGCCCGGGTTATCGACGAAGTGCACATGCCCGCACAGTTCGCCGGCGCGCACCTGCGCGCCGAGTTCGACCGCCGGCTCGAACAAACCGGCCTCCGGCGCGTACACGTAGTAGTCGCGGCCCTTCACCTGCATCAGGCGCGTCGGCCCGTCGAAGTCGCCCTCGGCCCTGCTGCGCTCGATCACGCCTGCATGGGCCAGCACGTTGCGCAAGCCGCGCTCGACGATCGCCACGCCGCGCCTGCTCACCGCCCCGCCGCCGCCGAATTCGCCGCCGAGCGCCACCAGCCCCTGGCCGATCGCCGCGACCTGGGACAGGCGCTGGTCCGGGCTGTGATCCCACACCAGGCCGATCGGCGCCCCGAACGCGCGCAATGCGCTCAACGCCCGATCGTTCAGCGCCGCGTCGGGGCCGACGCGCATCGACGCGAACGGCAGGTACTGCAGCGACGAGCCGCCCGAGTGCACGTCCTGGAACAGGTCGGCCATCGGGTACAGCACCGTGTTGATGTAGTGCGCGATCGCGTAAGTCGGGGTGCCGTCGGCATCGCCGGGGAAGGAACGATTGAGGTTGCCTTCGTCGATCGGCGACGTGCGCACGCCCGCCATCGCCGCCGGCAGGTTGGCCGCCGGCAGGACGATCACCCGCCCCTGGATCTCGCCCGGCTGCAGCTCGCGGATCAGCTTGCACAGCGCGATCTGCCCTTCGTATTCGTCGCCATGGTTGCCGGCCATGAGCAACACGGTGGGACCGCTGCCGTTGCGAATGACCGTGATCGGGATCGCGATGTTGCCGTAGGCCGAGCGGGTGACCGAGTGCGGCAGTTGCAGCCAGCCGTTCTGCTTGCCGTCCTGCTCGTAGTCGACCTTGGTCCAGATCTTGGTGTTGCTCATCGCGCTTTCCTCAGGCCCGGCGGGCCACATGGCGGGCGATGGCAGTGGCCAGCGCATCGACCTCGGCCGCGCTGGTGTCCCAGCGGCAGACGAAGCGGCCCAGGCGCGGGCCGCGGCGGTAGAACAGGATGCCGTCGGCCTGCAGCGCATCCAGGACGGTCGCATCCGTTTCGATGAACAGCTCGTTGGCCTCGACTGGCGCGACCAGCCGCACGCCCGGCAGCGTGCCGACCAGTGCGGCGATGCTGGCCGCCGCCTGGTTGGCGCCGCGCGCGAGCTTCAGCCACAGATCGCCCTCGAGATAGGCCAGGATCTGGGCCGAGGCGAAGCGCATCTTCGACCACACCATTCCGGCCCGCCGCAGGTGCTGGCCGAGCGCGGGCGGCGCGTCCGGCGCAAACACGACGATCGCGTCGCCGAGCAGGCCGCCGTTCTTGGTCACGCCGAACGACAGGATGTCGACGCCCGCCTTCCAGGCCGCCTGCGCCGGGCTGCAGCCCAGACTCGCCACGGCGTTGGCGAAGCGGGCGCCGTCCATGTGCACCTTCAGGCCATGGGCATGCGCCACCTCGGCGATGGCGGCGATCTCGTCGAGGCTGTAGACGGCGCCGAGGTCGGTCGCCTGCACCAGGTTCACGGCGGCCGGCTGGCTTTTGTGGGCGAGCCCGACACCGGCGCCGGCGATGGCCGCCGCCAGCGCCTGCGCCGAGACCTTCCCGTGCTGGCCGGGCAGCGGCACCATTTTCGCGCCGCCGCTGAAGAACCCCGTGGCATTCGACTCGGACGTGTTGATGTGCGCGTCGGGGCTGCAATAGACGGCGCCGAACGGGGTGCACACGGACGCCAGCGACAGCGCATTGGCGGCGGTACCCGTGGGCACGGGAAACACCCGCACGGCCGTTTCGAAGAGCTCCGCGAACCGCGTCTGCAGCCGCGCCGTCAGCGCATCCGCGCCGTAGCCGAGCGCGGTGCCCTCGTTGGCCTGGACCAGCGCCTCGATGAGCTGCGGCGCCACGCGGCCCGCGTTGTCGCTGCGGAATTCGATCGCCGGCTGCTCAGGCTTCATATGTCGACCCCAGGTGGAACAGACAATCGCCGCGCTCGGTGCGGCACGGCACGCGCTTGCAGATCACGACACCGGCGCGCTGGAACAGCGCCACGGCCGGTTCCCGCCACGGCGTGTCGTGGGAATGGATGAGACCGGCCTGCTGGCCGGCCGCGACTTCCTCGCCGAGTTCGACCAGCGGCTCGAAGAAGCCGCGCTCGGCGGCGTAGACGAAATACGTCGGGCCGCGCACCTGCAGCAGCCGCGTCGGCGGCGGCGGATCGGCAGGCACCGAATCGGCGAGCACGCCCACCCGCTGCAACACGCGGCGCACGCCCTGCTCCGCCGCGCGCAGCGCCGCCAGCGTCACCGTGCCGCCGCCGGCCAGCTCGGTGCCGAGGTGAACCACGCCCTGGCGCCGCGCCGCGGCGGTGAGCGTCTGGTCGCCGCCTTGCGCCGCGTCGGTCACGTAGGACACCGGCGCCGCGAAAGCCTGCAGCAGTTCCAGCGAACGGCGCATCCGCTCGGGGTCGGTCGCGCGCTGGCAGTTGGCGCTGGGCACGTACATCAGCGAGCTGCCGCCGGAATGCAGGTCCAGCACATAGTCGCACTGCGGCAGCAGCACGTTTTCGATGTACCACGCGATCTGCGCGGTCGGCCCGCCGTCCGGGTCGCCCGGAAAGGAGCGGTTCAGGTTGCCGCCGTCGATCGGCGAGGTGCGCATGCCGGCGTCGGCGGCCGGAAAATTGGCGGAGGTCAGGAAGATCAGGGTGCCGCGCACGTCCTTGGCTTCCAGCTGCCGCAACAGCTTGGCATGGGCGATCTGGCCTTCGTATTCGTCGCCGTGGTTGCCGGCCATCAGCAGCACCGTCGGCCCCGCGCCATTGCGGACGCAGGCCACCGGAATCGGGATCCAGCCGTAGGCCGAGCGATGCACGGAATGCGGCAGGCGCAGGAAGCCGACCTGCTTGCCGTCGCGGGCGAAGTCGACTTCGGAGGTGATGCGGCTCGCGCGCGCGGGCGTGGTCGTTTGGTTCATGGCAGATGGCAGGCGACGAAGTGGCCCGGCGCCGCCTGGCGCAGCACCGGCGGTTCGGCGCGGCAGCGGTCGAGCGCGTGCGGACACCGGGTGTGGAAGTGGCAGCCCGGCGGCGGCGCGCTCGGACTGGGAATCTCACCCGGCAGCGGCATCAGCGGCTGGCGCGGGCCGGGGTTGGCGCGCGGCACGGCGGCCAGCAGCGCCCGGGTGTACGGATGCTGCGGCGTGGCGTAGATCGCGCGCTTGTCGGCCAGCTCGACGATGCGCCCGAGGTACATCACCGCCACGCGGTCGGCCACATGCTTCACGACGGCGAGGTCGTGCGCGATGAAGAGGTACGCCAGGCCGAACTCCCGCTGCAGGTCGCGCATCAGGTTGACGATCTGGGCCTGGATCGAGACGTCGAGCGCCGAGACCGGCTCGTCGCACACCACGAAGCGCGGCTGCAGCGCCAGGGCCCGCGCGATGCCGATGCGCTGGCGCTGGCCTCCGGAGAATTCGTGCGGATAGCGGTCCGCGTATTCCTGGCGCAGGCCGACCACCTGGAGCAGCTCGGCCACCCGCTGGCGCCGGCTCTCGCGATCGCCCACGCCGTGGATCCGCAGCGGCTCGCCGACGATGTCGCGCACCGTCATGCGCGGGTCGAGCGAAGCGTACGGATCCTGGAACACGATCTGCATCCGCCGCCGCCGCTGCCGCATCTCGTCCGGCGACAGGCGCATGAGGTCCTCGCCTTCGAACGAGATGGCGCCCGCGCTCGGCTCGACCAGCCGCAGCACCAGCCGCCCGGTGGTCGTCTTGCCGCAGCCGCTCTCGCCGACCAGCCCGAGCGTCTCGCCCGCGCCGATCTCGAAATCCAGCCCGTCGACGGCACGCACCGCGCCCACGGTGCGCGGCAGGAACGCGCCGCGCCGGACCGGAAAGTGCTTGACGAGGCCCCGCACCCGCAGCAGCGGCTCAGACGGCATGTGTCGCTCCATTCAATGCGAAGCAGGCCGCGCGGTGTCCCGCCCCGACCTCGACGAACGCCGGTACGCCTTCGCGGCACGCCGCGTGCGCCTGTGGGCAGCGGGGATGAAAGCGGCAGCCGCGCGGCAGCTGCGCGAGGCTGGGCACCATGCCGGCGATCGTCGGCAGCCGGTCCTGCTCGCCGTCCATCGCGGGAATGCTCTCCAGCAGCAGCCGGGTGTAGGGATGCGAAGGCTGCTCGAAGACGGACCGCACGCTGCCCTCCTCCACGATGCGGCCCGCGTACATGACGATCACGCGATCGACCACCTGCGCGACCACCCCCAGGTCGTGCGTGATCAGCACCACCCCCATGCCGAGCTCGCGCTGCAGGTCGCGCAGCAAGGCCAGGATCTGCGCCTGGATCGTGACGTCCAGGGCGGTGGTCGGCTCGTCGGCGATCAGCACCTGCGGCCCGCACGCGAGCGCGATCGCGATCATCACGCGCTGGCGCATGCCGCCCGACAGCTCGTGCGGATACTGGTCGATGCGATGCTCGGGATGGCTGATGCCGACCTTGCGCAGCAGCGCCAGGGCCCGCCCCTTCGCCTCGCGCCGGCCGAGCCGTTCGTGCACGCGCAGTGTTTCGCCGATCTGCTCGCCCACCGTGAACAGCGGGTTGAGCGCCGTCATCGGCTCCTGGAAGATCATCGAGACGTCCTTGCCCCGGACCTGGTTCAGCGCGGCTTCGTCGAGGCCGACGAGTTCGCGCCCGCGCAGGCGGATGCTGCCGCCGACGACGCGTCCCGGCGGATCCGGCACCAGCCCGAGCAGTGACAGGGCCGTCACGCTCTTGCCGCAGCCGGACTCGCCGACGATGCCCAGCACCTCGCCCGCGTCGAGCCTGAAGCTCACGCCGTCCACGGCCAGCTGCTCCGCGCCGCGCCGGCCGAAGCCGATGCGCAGGTTCCCGACCTGCAGCAGCGGCTCAGCCATGCTGCACCCGCAGCCGGGGATCGAGCACGTCGCGCAGTCCGTCGCCCAGCAGGTTGAGCGCCAGGCACACCAGGGCCACCGCGATGCCGGGGAAGAGGCAGATGTGCGGCGCCTCGCGCAGGTAGTCCTTGCCTTCGGCAATCATGTTGCCCCACGTCGGCGTGGGCGGCGGCGGCCCCACGCCCAGGAAGCTGAGGATCGCCTCGGCCAGGATCGCGTAGGCGAAGACGAAGGTCAGTTGCACCAGCAGCGGCGGCATGCTGTTGGGCAGCACGTGGCGCCAGATGATCCAGCGGTCGCGCGCGCCGCAGGCCCTGGCCGCCTTCACGTAGTCCATTTCCCGCACCACCATCACGGTGGACCGCGCGATGCGCGCCATCCGCGGCGTGTAGACGATCGCCAGCGCGATCACCGCGTTGCCGGCCGACGGGCCCAGCGCCGCGGCGATCGCGATCGCCAGCAGGATCGCCGGGAACGACATCAGCGCGTCCATCAGCCGCATCAGCGGGTCGTCGAGCCGCCGGTAATAGCCGGCCAGCACGCCGATCACGGTTCCCGCGACGGCGGTGACCAGGGCGACGGCCGAGCCGATCGCCAGCGACAGCCGGGCGCCGTGCACGATGCGGCTCCAGATGTCGCGGCCGTAGTTGTCGGTGCCCAGCGGATAGTCCCAGCCCGGCGTGCGGAACCGCAGCCGCACCCGCATCTTCTCCGGCGGCAGCAGCTGGATCAGGTCGGCCAGGAGCGCCATCGCCAGCATCAGGGCCAGGATGACGGCGCCGGTCATGAACAGGCGATGGCGCGCCAGCCGTCGCCACAGCGGCGGCGGCGGCACGGCAGCGAGCTCAGGCTCCGCCGGCGCCGGCCCGCCGGTCGCGGCCACCAGGGGGTCGGCCGGGAGCTCAGCGCTGGTCATACTGGATGCGCGGATCGATCACCGCGTAGAGCACGTCCACGACGAGGTTCAGCAGCACCAGCACGGCCGCCGTCACCAGCAGGCCGCCCTGGATCATCGGGTAATCGCGGCCGAAGATCGCATTGGCCAGCAGCCGGCCCATGCCGGGGATCGAGTAGACGGTCTCGATCACGACCGAACCCGAGAGCAGCAGGCCGAAGCTGATGCCGACCACGGTCACCACCGGCACCAGCACGTTCTTGAGCACGTGCTTGCCGACGACCATCGGCCGGGGCAGTCCCTTGGCGCGTGCCGTGCGGATGTAGTCCTGCTGCAGGATTTCGAGCACCGCGGCGCGCGTGATGCGCGCGAGCAAGCCGATCTGCAGCAGCGCCAGCGAGATGCCCGGCAGGATCAGGCAGCGCACCCAGCCCGCCGGGTCGTCCGCGAACGGCACGTAGCCCCCCGCCGGCAGCCAGTCCAGCATCACGCCGAACAGCACGATCAGCATCAGGCTGAGCCAGAAGTTCGGCACCGAGACGCCGACCAGCGCCAGCGTCAGCACCGCCTGGTCGACCCAGGTGTTGGCGCGGATCGCCGCGACGATGCCGCAGGGCACGCCGACGGCCACGGTGAGCAGCAGCGCGAAGCCCGCGAGCGCCAGCGTCACCGGCACCCGCTCGCCGATCGCCTGGGTGACCGGCCGGTTGAGCAGCAACGACTGGCCCAGGTCGCCGTGCGCGAGGTCCACGTACCAGGCCGCGAGCTTGACCGGGAACGGCCGGTTCAGCCCGAGCTGCTCGCGGATCTGCGCGATCTCGGCGTCGGTGGCGTTCTGCCCGGCGATGACCGTGGCCGCGTCGCCGGGCACCAGCTGCATGATCGACGCCGAGATCAGGCTCACCAGCAGCAGCACCGGCACCGCGGCGAGGAGCCGCCGGACGATGAACTGGATCATGGCCGGCTCGCGCGCCACCCGCGCCCGGACTCAGCGCGCCGCCTCATCCCACACGTTCCAGAGGCGGGGAATCCGATAGGGGGCGAAGCCCTTGATGTTGGCGCGGGCCGCCTGCTTGCGGTAGAGGTCGCCGAACTTCAGGAACAGCACCTGGTTGTAGACACGCGACTGGAACCTGGCGAAGCTCGCCTTGCGCGCTTCGAACGTGGCGCCCGACACCATGTCGGCATACAGCTTGTCGATCTCCGCGTCGGCGATCACCTGGTTCTTCTGGGGCGAGACCACGTCCTTCATCGCCGAGAACGGACCGACGGAGGGGCCGGAGCCCTGGCCGGTGAACCACAGGTTCCAGGCGTCCTTGTCGGCGCGGCGCTTCATCGCCGTGGCCCAATCGAACACGTCCACCCGCACCTTGAAGCCGACGGCCTTGAGCTGCTCGGCGACGATCTGCGCGGCCTTGTACATGCTCTGGTAGCTGGAGTTGGTGATGATCACGAGCTCCTCGCCCTTGTAGCCGGCCTCCTTGAGCAGCGCGGCGGCTTTCTTCGGGTCCTTGGCGTTGTAGAACTCCTTGCCGTCGGTCACGTAGTACGGGTTGCCGGGATACTGCAGCCCCGGCTGCAGCCCGTACGCGCCGTCGGCGGAGATCTCCATGATCTCCTCCATGTCCAGCGCCAGCTGCATCGCGCGGCGAACCTTCAGGTCGTTGGTCGGCGGCCGCGAGTGGTTGACCCAGGCACCGTGCAGCCAGAAGTTCTTCAGGTCGTAGATGACGACGTTCCGGTTGCCGGCCAGCCGCTTGGCGGATTCGGGCGGCAGGTCCTCGATGATCTGCAGCTGGCCCGACTCCAGGCCGGCCACGCGCGCGCCGGGCTCCTTCACCAGCTTGAAGTCGACGGTGTCGAACCAGACGTTCTTGTGCCCGCCGAAACCGTCGTTGCCCTTGGCGCGGGGGTCCGGCTTGTAGCCGTCGAAGCGCTTGAGGCGGATGTGGCTGTCGGGCACCCACTCGACGAACTGCAGCGGCCCGGTGCCGATCAGGTCGATCTTGCCGCCCTCACGGTCCGCCTGCTCCGCCGGCAGGATCGCGATCGGCACGACGAAGGCCGACAGCTCCTCCAGGAAGATCGGCTCGGGCTTGGCCAGCGTCAGCACGAACGTGTGCGGATCGGCCGCGGCCATCGAGGCGACCGTCGCCAGCGTCACGCGCGCCAGCGCCATGCGCCGGTAGCGCTCGAACGAAGCCTTGACGTCGGCGGCGGTCAGCTCCTTGCCATTGTGGAACTTCACGCCGCTGCGGATCTTGAAGGTGTAGGTCAGGCCGTCGGGGCTCACCTTCCAGCTCTCGGCCAGCTCGGGAATGACCTGGTTGCTCTCGCCGCGCGTGACCAGCTGCTCGAAGATGTGCATCGCGATGTTGCGCGTGGCGATCGACGACGAGAAGTAGGGATCGAGCGTCGGCGGCGGCGCCTCCTGTGCGAACACGAGCATCGCGCTGCGCTTTTGGGCCTGTGCCTGCTGCGGCGCGGCGGCGATGCAGGCGCTGACGGCGAGGGCCGCCAGCACCCGGCACACCGAGCGCGCGCGGGCCGCGCCGGCTTTCACACTGATCATGGATGTCTCCTGCTGTTGTTGGATGAACCGCCGGTCGGCGCCGGCGCACCGGGCGCCGGCGAAGCGGCGCTTGCCGGATCGCCCCCGCGCCGTTCACTCGCCCTTGATGTTGGCGATCTTCGCCACCTTCGCCCACTTGCCGGTCTCGAAGGCGATGTACGACTCGAACTCCTCCGGCGAGTTGCCGACGGTTTCGGAGCCGGTCTTCGACAGCGCCTCGCGCACCTCGGGCATCTTCAGGATGCGGTTGATCTCCGCATTGAGCTTGTGCACCACCGGCTTGGGCGTGTTCGCGGGCACCAGCACCCCGCCCCAGGAGACCGCCTCGAACCCAGGCATGCCGAGCTCCGCGACCGTCGGCACGTTCGGCAGGTGCGGCAGGCGGTTCTTGGTGCCGACGGCCAGCGCCTTCAGGCGGCCGGACTGCACATGCGCCAGCGACGAGGGGCCGGTCGTGAACATGGCATGGATGTGGCCGCCGATCATGTCCTGCAGCGCCAGGCCGTCGCCCTTGTAGCTGATGCGCTCCATCCTGATGCCGGCGTTCATCATGAACAGCTCCATGGCGAAGTGGCCGGCGGTGCCGGTGCCGCCGGTGCCGTACGAGAACCTGCCGGGCGCCGCCTTGGCCTTGGCGATCAGTTCCTCCACCGAGTTGATGCCCGCGTTGGCGTTGACCACCAGCATCAGCGGCACGAGGTTGGTGAGCGACACCGGCTGGAAGTCCTTGGCGGCGTCGAAGGGCAGCTTGTAGATGCTGGGGTTGATCGCATTGGGCCCGACGTTGCCCATCAGCAGGGTGTAGCCGTCCGGCGCCGACTTCGCGACATGGCTCATGGCGATGATGCCGTTGGCGCCGGGACGGTTCTCGATCACCACCGGCTGCTTCCAGGCCTCGCTCAGCTTCTGTCCGATGGTGCGGGCCACCACGTCGGACGCCCCGCCGGGCGGGTACGGCACGACGAACTGGATCGACTTGGCCGGATAGTCCTGCGCGGCGGCCGGCGCGACCGCGGCGAGTGCGACCGTCATCACGGCCAGCCAGCGGCTCCTGCAGGAAAGGAAGGAAAAGCTCTGCCTCATCCGAACGCTCCTTGGCGACGCGCGCCGAACCTGACCGCCCCCGGTCGCCGCCGCGCGCGGCGCCGGCCCCTGTCCACTTCAGACGAAATCGTTCTTCAGCCGGGTCTCGCCCCGCCACAGCCGCTGCAGGTTCTCCAGCAGCAGGTCGATCACGTTTTCTTCGTATTTCCGGGTCTCGCCGGCCGAGTGCGGCGTGATGAACGTGTTGGGCAGCTCCCACAGCGGCGACGCGGCCGGCAGCGGCTCCTCCCAGACGCAATCGAGCGCGGCGGCGGCGAGCGCGCCCGAGCGCATCGCCGCGACCAGCGCCGGCTCGTGCACGACCTTGCCGCGGGCCACGTTGATCAGCGCCGCCGTGGGCTTCATCGCGGCCAGCGCCTTCGCGTCGATCAGGTCCTGGGTCGACGGATTGAGCGGACAGGTCAGCGCGACGAAATCCGCCTGCGGCAGCACTTCCAGCAGCGCCGCCTGCGGCACCGCGCGGTCGGCCGCCTCGGCGCCGGTGGAGGGGTCACGCTTGACGCCGATCACGCGCATGTCGAACGCCTTCGCCAGCGTCGCCAGGCGCGATCCGATGCGGCCCATGCCGACGATCACCAGGGTCTTGCCGCCGAGCTCGTCCTCGCGCTGGCCGATGTCGGAGATCAGGCCGCGCCAATGGCGCGCCGACTGGTTGTCGCGCGCCAGCGGCAGCTTGCGGGCGATGGCCAGGATCAGCGCGATGGCGTGTTCCGCCACGGCCCGTTCGTTGACGCCCTGGGCGCTGGCGACGCGGATGCCGGCCGGGCCGAGGACGTCGCGCGAATACTGGTCGGTGCCGGCGCTGATCGACTGGATCAGGACCAGCCGGCGCGCGCGTTCCACGAACTCGTTGCGCCAGAAGCCGGAGACGCAGAGCGCGTCCGCCTCGCCGATGCGCTCGCGCAGTTCGTCGACCGAGCGCACCTCGAACGAGCGGATGGCGGTGTTGCGCGCCTGGAAGCGCTCCTGCATGCGGTAGGCCGCATGCGCGAAACAGATGGTGAGTTGTTCTTTCGGCGGCAGCGCGCGTGTCGTCATCGATGGTCCCTGCTTTGTCTCTCTCGGCCCGTTCGGCGGCGCGCGCAACGCAACGCGGCGCGAATCACTATAGGGCTTCACCCGCGCGCGAGCGGCTAGTATGATCCCTAGGAGCTGCGGCACGGCACCGGCGCCGCGTGTGCTGCGAAGGGCCCCATCGCGCCGCGCGACTACGAAGAACAGTTTCAGCATGAACGAGAGTTCCCGCACCGCGGCGCCGGCCAGGCGCGCGCAACGCATCGCCGCGATCGAAGTCTCCGAGATCCTGCGCATCGGCGCGCTGGCGGCCGAACGCCGCCGTCAGGGCCGTCCCGTCATCGTGCTCGGTGCCGGCGAGCCTGACTTCGACACCCCCGACCACGTCAAGGAAGCGGCGATCCGCGCCATTCGCGCGGGCCAGACCCGCTATACGGCGCTGGACGGGACGCCGGAGCTGAAGGCGGCGATCCAGCTGAAGTTCAAGCGCGAGAACGGGCTCGACTACGCCATCGACGAGGTCACCGCCGGCGCCGGCGCCAAGCAGGTGATGTTCAATGCCTTCATGGCCACGCTCGATCCCGGCGACGAGGTCATCATGGCGGCGCCGTACTGGACGTCGTACGCCGACATCGTGCTGATCGCCGGCGGCCGGCCGGTGCCGGTACGCTGCAGCGAAGGCAACGGCTTCCGGCTGCAGCCGCAGGACCTGGAGGCGGCGATCACGCCGCGCACCCGCTGGCTGATGCTCAACTCGCCGTCCAACCCGAGCGGCGCCGCGTACACCGCGCAGCAGCTCGCGCCGCTGCTGGAGGTGCTCGAGCGCCATCCGCAGGTCTGGCTGCTGAGCGACGACATCTACGAGCACCTGCTGTACGACGGCCAGCAGTTCGTCACCGCCGCGCAGCTGGCGCCGCAACTGAAGGCGCGCACGCTCACCGTCAACGGCGTGTCCAAGTCGTACGCGATGACCGGATGGCGCCTCGGCTACGCCGGCGGACCCAGGTCGCTGCTGTCGGCGATGGCGGTGGTGCAGAGCCAGAGCACCTCCAACCCCTCGTCGATCAGCCAGGCCGCGGCGGTCGCGGCGCTCACCGGACCGCAGGAGCTCGTGACGCAATGGCGCGATGCGTTCCAGCGCCGCCGGGACTTCGTGGTGGCGCAGCTCAACGCGATGCCGGGCGTCAGCTGCCGCCGCCCCGAGGGCGCGTTCTACACCTTCGCCAATTGCGCCGGCCTGATCGGGCGCCGGGCGCCCGACGGGCGCGTGATCGACAGCGACGCCGCGTTCTGCCGCTACCTGCTGGAGGCGCACGACGTGGCCGTCGTGCCCGGCAGCTGTTTCGGGCTGGCGCCCTACTTCCGCATTTCCTACGCGGCCTCGGATGCCGACCTGCGCGAGGCCTGCGAGCGCATCGCCGTCGCGTGTGCAGCGCTGCACTGAGCCGAAGGCCTGCGCACGCTCACGCGGCGCCGGCCGAGCCCGGCACCGCCACCGCCTGCACGGGCGCCTGCACCTGCGCCAGCCCGCCCAGGAACAGGTCGGCGACGATCGGCGCCATGGCGTCGTAGTCGAGCGGCCCCTCCGGCCGCATCCAGGTGAAGAGCCAGTTGATCATGCCGAACAGCAGCATGGTGAGCGGCTTGCTCAGCGCCTGCTGCGTGAGGTCGGGGCGCAGCGCGGCGACCACGCGCGCGAAGCCGTTCACCACCTCGCGCTCCTTGTCGAGGATGCGCTCGCGGTCCGCGGCCTGGAGAAACTTGACGTCCTCGGTCAGCACCCGGTGCGCGCTCTGCGCGTGCGCGTACTCCCGCACCAGGCGGCCGATCAGCAGCCGCATCTGGCCGGCCGGTGTCTGCTCCTGCGCCAGCGATTCGCCGACGATCGCCTGCAGCCGCGTGACGTGGCTTTCCGCGATGCTCACGAGCAGGTCGTACTTGTCGCGGTAGTAGTGATACAGCGTCGCCTTCGACAGGCCGCAGGCCTCGGCGACCTGGTTCATCGACGTGCCCGGATAGCCGCCGCGCGCGAACAGCAGCGCCGCCTGCGCCAGGATCAGGTCGCGTTGCTCCGCGTAGCCGGCCGAGCGCCCGCGTCCCATGCGGTCAGCGCTCGTCGAACGAGAGCACCACGCGCTCGGTCATCGGGTGCGCCTGGCAGGTGAGCACGAAGCCCGCGGCCACCTCCTGCTTGCCGAGCGCGAAGTTGCGTTCCATCCGCACGTCGCCTTCGAGCACTTTCGCGCGGCAGGTGCCGCACACGCCCGAGGTGCAGGAGAACGGCACCTCCAGGCCCGCCGCGGAAGCGGCGTCGAGGATGCTGGCCTGGTCGCGCGAGAAGTCGATCTCGCGCCGCAGCCCGTCGCGGACGATGACGACGCGCGAGCGCTCGGCGTCGCCCGGCTTGGGCTCGTGCACCACGGCGCCGACCGCGCCGGCCTGCTGCGGCACGCCGAAGCGCTCGACGTGGATGCGGTCCTGCGGCACGCCCGCGGCCAGCAGCGCGGCCTCGGCCTCGTCGTTCATCTGGAACGGCCCGCAGACGAATGCGTGGTCGACGCTGGCCGCGGGGACCAGCGCCCGCAGGAACTCGCCGATCTTCGCGCGGTCCATCAGACCCATGTTGATCGGTGCATCGGTATGTTCGTCCGAGAACACGTGGTGCAGCACCAGCCGGGTGAGATGGCGGTCCTTCAGGTCCTCGATCTCCTCCTTGAACATCGTGGACTTCAGCGTGCGGTTGCCGTAGATCAGCGTGAAGCGGCTGCGCGGCTCGCGCGCCAGCACGGTCTTCATGATCGACAGGATCGGCGTGATGCCGCTGCCGCCGGCGATGCCGAGGTGGTGGCGCTGCGCGGCGGGCGCCAGCGGCACGAAGAAGCGCCCTTGCGGCGCCATCACGTCGACGGTGTCGCCCGGCTTCAGGTGCTCGTTGATCCAGTTGGAGAACACGCCGCCGCGCACCTTGCGCACCCCGACGCGCAGTTCGCCGTCGTCCACCCCGGCGCAGATGGAATAGGAGCGGCGCAGGTCCTGGCCGTCGATCCGCTTGCGCAGCGTGAGGTACTGGCCCTGCGTGAAGCCGAAGACGGGCCGCAGCTGCTGCGGCACGTCGAACGAGACGATCACGGCCTCCTCGGTGTCGGGCTGCACGGCGCGCACGCGCAGCGGATGGAAGATGACGCTCATGCCGCCGCCGGGCCGCCCCAAGGCGGCATGGGCCCCCTCGGGGGGCAGTGCAGCGGCGCAGCCGCAAACGTGGGGGTCAACATTTTTCAGATCGGCTTGAAATGTTCGAACGGTTCGCGGCAGTCGAGGCAGCGGTACAACGCCTTGCACGCGGTGGAGCCGAACGCCGACAGCCGTTCGGTGTGCCGGCTGCCGCAACGCGGACAGGCCAGTTGCGGCGCGCGCGCGCCACGGCCGACGAAGCGCACCGGCACCGCGCCGTCGGCCGGCACGGGCCCGGGCGGCACGATGCCGTATTCCCGCAGCTTGCGCTGGCCTTCGGCCGTGATCCAGTCGGTGGTCCATGCCGGCGCGCGCCGCAGCGTGGTGCGGGCCGGGCCGAGTCCCCGCGCGTCCAGCGCGTCGAGCACGCTCTGCGCGATGGCTTCGGTCGCCGGGCATCCCGAATAGGTCGGGGTCAGCACGATTTCGAGCGCGTCGCCGTGCTCGATCACCTCGCGCACGATGCCGAGTTCGCAGACCGAGAGCGCCGGCACCTCCGGGTCGAGCACCGTTTCCAGCACGGCCCACGCGCGTTCCACGCGCGGCGCGGCGGCGGCGACGTCGGCCATCACCACACCCCGCCCGGATAGGCGCGCTGCAGGTGCTGCATCTCGGCCAGCAGGTAGCCCAGGTGCTCGCTGTGCACCCCGCGCTTGCCGGTGCTGAGGAACGGCACCTCGGCCGGGACGGCAAGGCCGGCTTCGCCCAGCATCGCCCCCATTTCCTCCTGCCAGGCCGTTCGCAGCTCGCTCCAGCGCGGCCCGAGTCCGGCGGCGGCGGCCTCCTCGTCGATCCGGTCGTCGGCGAACAGCTCGGCCGTGTACGGCCACAGCTCGCGCAGGGCGCGCTCCATGCGCTGCCGCGATTCGTCGGTGCCGTCGCCCAGCCGCACCACCCAGTCGGCGGCATGCTGCTGGTGGTAGCGCGCTTCCTTCACCGCCTTGCCGGCGATCGCGGCCAGCTCGCCGTCGCTCGACTCGCGCAGCCGCTGCCACAGCAGCTGGAAGAAGGTGGCCATGATCGCGTTGCGCAGCGTGGTGAGGGCGAAGTCGCCCCGCGGCAGCTCCACCAGCGTCAGGTTCCGGTAATCGCGCTCCTCGCGCAGGAAGGCGAGCTGGTCCTCGTCGTGGCCGGCGCCTTCGAGCGCGCCCGCATGCGCCAGCACGGCGCGCGACTGCCCGATCAGGTCGAGCGCCATGTTCGCCAGCGCGATGTCTTCCTCGAGCGCCGGCGCATGGCCGCACCACTCGGAAAGGCGCTGCGCGAGCACGAGCGCCGTGTCGGCGATGCGCAGCAGGTACTGCACCGCGGGCTTTGCTTCGATCTGGATGGAGGCCTGCATGCCCGGCCTCACATGTGATCGACGGAAGCCGGCAACTTGTAGAAGGTCGGGTGCCGGTACACCTTGTCCTCCATCGGATCGAAGTAGCTGTCCTTCTCGCGCGGATCGCTGGCGACGATGTGGTCGGAGCGGACCACCCACACGCTGGTGCCTTCCTGCCGGCGCGTGTAGACGTCGCGCGCGACCTGGATCGCCATCTTCGCGTCGGCCGCGTGCAGGCTGCCGCAGTGCTTGTGGTCGAGCCCGGACTTGCTTCGGACGAACACCTCCCAGAGAGGCCATTCCTGTTTCGCGTCACTCATGTCACATCCTTGTCAATGGTGCAGGAAACCCAACAGCCGAACGCAGAGGGCGCCGAGGATACGCAGAGGACGCAGAAGAACAGCCATGAAAAAACGAATTCTTCTGCGTCCTCTGCGAGTTTCTGCGCCCTCTGCGTTCGGCAGTGGGTGTCAGGCGGCCTTCGCTGCCGAGTCCTGCTTGCGCGCATGCGCCAGCGCGGCCTCGCGCACCCAGGCGCCGTCGTCCCAGGCTTTCACCCGGGCCGCGAGGCGCTCGCGGTTGCACGGGCCGTTGCCGTTGACGACGTTCCAGAACTCGTCCCAGTCGATCCGGCCGAAGTCGTAGTGCTGGCGCTCCTCGTTCCACTTCAGCTCGGGATCGGGCAGCGTGACGCCGAGCACCTTCGCCTGTTCGACGGTCGCATCGACGAATTTCTGGCGCAGCTCGTCGTTGGAGATCCGCTTGATGCCCCAGCGCATCGACTGCGCCGAATTGGGCGACTGGTCGTCGGGCGGCCCGAACATCATCACCGAGGGCCACCACCAGCGGTCGACGGCGTCCTGCACCATGGCCTGCTGCGCCGGCGTGCCCTGCTGCATCATCACCAGCAGGCTCTCGAATC
>NZ_DATMHS010000156.1:0-35029 GCF_035554825.1 Ramlibacter sp.
GCTGGAAGTACTGGCTGAAATGCATCTCGCCGGAGCGGATGCGCTCGAAGAACGCCGACGCCTCCTGGGTGACGGCCGCCGCCAGCAGCCCCGCCGGCAGCAGCACGCTGACCACGATGACCACCAGCGTGCCGAACGCCGCCCAGCCGCGGCGGCCGCGGCACACCTGCACCGACCGGTCCTGCAGGGGGGAGAACACGATGGCCATGAAGACGGCCCAGGACACCGCGCCGCTGTACGGCCACAGGATCACCCCGAACAGCACCGTGACCACCATGACCAGCCCGATCAGGGCCTTGCTCTGCAGCAGCGGTGAATTGAGCGGTTCGGATTCGGTCATGGCGGCGCGTGCGGCAGAGCGTATCACCGGGGCCGCCGCGGCGCGGCCGCCCTGGCCCGAAAGAGCCGGCAGGCAGCCCGCCACGACGCCGCCGCGGCGGGTGGGCCGGCCGGCGCGGCCTGGCTCAGGGTTTCACGTAGTCGGACACGACCACCCACTTGCCGTCCTTGATCTGCGACAGCCGCGACAGGTCGCTGCCCAGGCGCTTGGTCGCGGTGAACGAACTGGGCGCCCCGCCGAACATGTCGGCCGGGAAGCTCATCGTGTCCATGGTCTTGACGAAGGTCTCGGTCGTGAGGTTCGGACCCGCCTTGCGCGCCGCCTGCACGAAGGCGTCGATGATCATGTAGCCGTACACCGAGAACACCGTCGGGTCCTCGTTGAACCTGGTCTTGTACTTGGCGGCCCAGAACCGGATCGGCTGCGACGCCTCGTCCAGGTACGGATGCTGCACGGTCATGGTGGCGTACAGGCCGTCCATGGCCTTGCCGCCCAGCTTGTGGATCAGGTCGGTGTAGGCGGCGCTGGAGCCCAGGAAGGTCGGATTGAAGCCGGTCTTGCGCGCCTCCGCGATGGTGCCGATGGTCTCGCGGATGATGGTGCCCAGCACCACCAGGTCGCAGCCCGAGGCCTTCATGCGCGCCACCTGCGACGAGAAATCGGTGGCGCCGCGCTTGAAGGTGGTCTTCTCCGCCACCTCCATGCCGATCGTCTTGAGGCCGGCTTCCGCGCCGCGCTGCACTTCCAGCCCGAAGTCGTCGTCCTGGTAGATCGTGCAGACCTTCCTGGCCCCCTTGTCCTTCACCATCTTGGGCAGCGCGATGCGGACCTGGTCGTAGTAGGTCGCCGCGAAGGAGTACTTGAGCCTGTGCAGCGGCTCGTACATCTCGCGCGCCGCCGTGATCGGGAAGAAGTTGACGACGTTCTTGTCGAACTGCACCGGCATCGCCGCCATGTTCTGGGCCGTGCCGATGTGCCCGGCCATGATGAAGATCTTGTCCTGGTTGACCAGCTTCTGGGCCGCCAGCACCGCCTTCTTCGGGTCGTAGCCGTCGTCCTCCACGGCCAGCCGCAGCTTGCGGCCGTGGATGCCGCCCTGCTCGTTGGCCTCGTCGATGCGCAGCTGCATGCCGTTGCGCGCCTGCTTGCCGTAGCCGGCCAGCGGCCCGGAGAGGTCCTGGATCGTGCCGATCAGGATCTCGCTCCTGGTGACGCCCTGCTGCTGGGCGAGGGCCGGCAGCCAGCACAGCGCGGCGGCGGCCAGGGTGGCGGTGAGCTTGGGTTTCATCGATCCTCTCCTTGGTTGAACCCGGTCATCGGTACATGGCGTCGATCTGCGGCGCGTACTTGCGCTGCACCAGCTTGCGCTTGAGCTTCATGGTGGGCGTCAGCTCCTCGTCCTCGGCGGTGAGCTGCGTGTCCAGCAGGAAGAACTTCTTGATCTGCTCGACCCGCGCGAACTGGCGGTTCACCCGGTCGATCTCGCCCTGGATCAGCGCCTGCACCTGCGGCGTGCGCGTCAGGCTGGCGTAGTTGCTGAACGGCACGTCGTGGTCCTGGGCGTACTTCTCGACGTTCTCCTGGTCGACCATCACGATGGCGGTGAGATACGGCCGCTGGTCGCCGATCACCACCGCGTCGGTGATGTAGGGCGAGAACTTCAGTTCGTTTTCCAGCTCGCTGGGCGTGATGTTCTTGCCGCCGGCCGTGACGATGATGTCCTTCATCCGGTCGGTGATGCGAAAGAAGCCTTCCTCGTCCACCACGCCGACGTCGCCGGTGTGCAGCCAGCCGTCGGCGTCGATCGCCTCGCGGGTCTGCTCGGGCTGGTTCAGATAGCCCATGAACACGTTCTCGCCGCGCACCAGGATCTCGCCGGTGCCGGGGGCGAGCCGCACCTCGTTGTAGGACGCGGCCGGGCCGATGCTGCCGGGCTTGATGCGCGTGACCGGCACGCCGGTGGCGGCGCCGCAGGATTCGGTCATGCCCCAGACCTCCAGCATCGGCACGCCCAGCGCCAGGTACCACTTCACCAGCTCGGGCGAGATCGGTGCCGCGCCGGTGACCAGGAAGCGCGAGCGGTGGATGCCGATCAGCTTGCGCACGTTGTCCAGGACCAGCCGGCGGGCGAGCGCGAACCGGAACTTGTCGAACCCGTCCACTGGCCGGCCGGCGAGCACCTGCTCCGCGATGCGGGCGCCGACGCCGATCGCCCAGGCATACGCGGCCTGCTGCAGCGGGCTGGCTTCCTTCAGCGCGATCATCACGCCCGAATAGAACTTCTCCCAGACCCGCGGCACGGCGGTGAGGACCGTCGGCGCGATCTCGCGCACGTTCTCCGGCACCGTCTCGGGGTTCTCCACGAAATTGAGCACGGCGCCGGTGTACATCGAGAAGTACTCGCCCCCCAGGCGCTCGGCGATGTGGCACAGCGGCAGGAAGCACATGCACTCGTCACGGTCGGTGCGCGCGATCAGCGTGTTGTAGCCGCGCACGGTGTAGACCAGCCCGCGGTGGCTGTGCATCGCGCCTTTCGGCCTGCCCGTGGTGCCCGACGTGTACACGAGGATCGCGAGCTGTTCGGGCCGGCAGGCCTGCACCCGCTGCGCCAGCGCGTCGGGATGGGCCTGGTTCCAGGCGCGGCCGAGGGCGCGCAACCGGTCCAGGCCGATGACGCCGGGGTCGTCCAGGTCGCGCAGGCCCTTCATGTCGAAGACGACGATCTGGCGCAGCTTCGGCAGGCGCGGCCGGACTGCCAGCGCCTTGTCCAGCTGCTCGTCGTCCTCGGCGAACAGGATGCTGGTGCCCGAGTCCTCGCACAGGTAGTGCACCTGCGCGGGCGAGTCGGTGGGGTAGATGCCGTTGGAGACGCCGCCGCAGCTGAGCACGGCCAGGTCGGCCAGCACCCATTCCACCTCGGTGTTGGCGAGGATCGACGCGGTGTCGCCCGGACCGAAACCAAGATGCATCAGGCCGCCCGCGATCTCGCGCACCGCCTCGCCGGTCTGCGCCCAGCTCCAGCTGCGCCACAGGCCCAGCTCCTTTTGCCGCAGCCAGACCCGGTCGCCGCGCTGCTGCACGGCGTTCCAGAAGATCGCCGGAATGGTGTCGCCGGCGACGACGATCCGCGTGTCGGGCCGCATGGCCGACACGTTCCAGAGCGTGCTCATGCCGTTCTCATCGCCACATCTTCCTCTTCTTCCAGCGCCGCTCGCCGCGCACGCCGCTTTCCTTCATGCCCAGATAGAACTCGCGGATGTCTTCCTTCTCGCGCAGGTGGGCGCAGGTGTCCTCCATCACGATGCGGCCGTTCTCCAGTACGTAGCCGTAGTCCGCCGCGTTCAGCGCCATGTTGGCGTTCTGCTCCACCAGCAGGATGGTGCTGCCGCGCTCGCGGTTGATCCGCACCACGATCTCGAAGATCTCGCGCGTCAGCTTGGGCGACAGCCCGAGGCTGGGTTCGTCCAGCAGGATCAGGTCGGGCGACGCCATCAGGGCGCGCGAGATCGCCAGCATCTGCTGCTGGCCGCCCGAGAGCAGGCCGGCTGGCTGGCCGGCGCGCTCCCGCAGGATCGGGAAGTAGGCGTGCACCGCCTCCAGGTCGCGCGCGACGCCGTCGCGGTCGCCGCGGGTGTAGGCCCCCATCAGCAGGTTGTCGCGCACGCTCAGCAGCGGGAAGACCTCCCGGCCCTCGGGCACGTGCGAAAGGCCCTGCTGCACGATGTACGCCGGGTCGCGCGCCGTGATCCGCTCGCCCTTGAACTCGATGCTGCCCTTGCGCGGATCGATGATCCCGGAGATCGTCTTCAGAATGGTCGTCTTGCCGGCGCCGTTGGCGCCCAGCACGGTGGCGATCTCGCCGCGCCGCACCTGCAGGCTGACGCCGCGGATCGCCTTGATCGGCCCGTAGGCCGATTCGACGTTCGACAAGCGCAGCACCGGCTGGTCGCTGACGGGCGGCGGGACGTGGCTCATCCGCGGCTCCGGCGCAGCGAAGTGACGTCGTCGACGCAGCCGAGGTAGGCCTCGATCACTCCGGGATGGTCCTGCACCTCGCGCGGCGTTCCGAGCGCCAGCACTTCGCCCTGGTTCATGGCCAGCACCCGGTCGGACACCTTCGACACCAGCGCCATGTCGTGCTCCACCATCAGCACGGTGATGCCCAGGTCGTCGCGGATGTCCTGGATCCAGAACGCCATGTCGTCCGTCTCCTCGACGTTCAGGCCGGACGAGGGCTCGTCCAGCAGCAGCAGCTTGGGCTCGGTGCACAGCGCCCGCGCCAGTTCGACCACCTTGCGCACGCCATACGGCAGGCCGGCGACGAGCGAATCGCGATGGTGCTGCAGCTCGAGGAACTCGATCACCCGTTCGACCTTCTCGCGCGCCTCGAGCTCGGCGCGCCGGGCTGCCGGCGTGAACAACAGATCGCTCCACAGCCCGGTGCGCCGGTGCGTGTGGCGGCCGATCAGCAGGTTGTGCAGCACGGTGGCGTGTTCGAACAGCTCGATGTTCTGGAAGGTGCGTGCGATGCCGAGCGCGGCGATGCGGTGCGGTGGCTGCTGCGTCAGCAGCCTGCCTTCGTACACCATGCTGCCGGCCGTGGGCTGGTAGATGCGGCTGATCAGGTTGAAGACCGTGGTCTTGCCGGCGCCGTTGGGGCCGATCAGCGTGAACACCTCGCCGCGGCGCACGTCGAAGCTCACGTTGTTGACGGCCAGCACGCCGCCGAAGCGCACGGCGAGGTCGCGCACCGAGAGCAGGGCATCCGGGCGCAGCTGGCCGGCCGGCGCGGCCGGACCATCCGGCGCATCCGATGGTTTCCGGGCAGCGGTCAGGACGTCGGCGCGCAAGGTGCCGATGCCGCTCATCGGACCCGCTCCGACTTCTGGAAGGTCTTCTGACGCTTGAACATGCCGCGGCGATAGAACGGAAAGAGCTGCAGGTAGGTGCGCACCTTGAGCCAGCGGCCGTACAGGCCCATCGGCTCGAACAGCACGAAGGCGATCAGCACCACGCCGTAGACCATGGCCTGCAGTCCGGGCGCCTGGCCGACGGCCGCGGGCAGCCAGTCCTTGCCGAGGGCGATGACCTGCGGCATCGAGATCAGGAAGATGGCGCCCAGGAACGCGCCGTGCACCGAGCCCAGTCCGCCGATCACCACCATCAGCAGCAGGTCGATCGACTGCAGGATGTTGAACTGGTCGGGCGAGATGAAGGTCAGCTTGTGCGCGTACAGCGCGCCGCCGAGTCCGGCCAGCGCGGCGGACAGCGCGAACGACAAGGTCTTGTAGCGGGCCAGCTGGATGCCCATGCTCTGGGCGGAAATCTCCGAGTCGCGGATCGCGACGAAGGCCCGGCCGGTCGGCGAGCGCAGCAGGTTGAGGATCGCCAGCGTGGCGGCCACCGTGATGGCCAGGCAGAGGAAATAGAAGCCGGCGCCGGAGCCGAGCGGCTGGCCCAGCAGGCTGGGCGCGGCCACGTGCAGGCCGGTGTTGCCCTTGGTCACCGACTCCCAGCGGGCCAGCACCTCCTCCACGATGAAGCCGAACGACAGGGTCGCGATGCCGAGGTAGATGCCTTTGACCCGCAGCGCCGGCAGGCCGACGACCACGCCGACGGCGGCGGAGAGCAGGGCGGCCAGCAGCAGCGCCAACGGGAACGGCCAGCCCATGTTCACCAGCACCGCCTCGGTGTACGCGCCGACGCCGAGGAAGGCCGCGTGCCCGATCGAGAACAGGCCCGTGAAGCCGGCGAGCAGCATCAGCCCCAGGCCCACGATCGAGTAGATCAGCACGAAGGTGAGCTGGGCCAGCCAGTATTCGGCGAACAGCCAGGGCGCCGCCAGCAGCGCCAGCGCCAGCGTGCCGTACCAGAACAGATGGCCGCCATGCTTGGCCAGCCTGATGTCCTGGGCGTAGTCGGTCTTGAAGATGAAGCGCATCTCAGACCTTCTTGGCGACGCGCTCGCCGAACAGGCCGTTGGGCCGCAGCATCAGCATCAGCAGCACGACGATGTAGGCGGCCGTGTCCTTGAAGCCCTGGGGCAGGTAGAAGCCGGACAGCGATTCGACGATGCCGATGGTCAGCCCGCCGACGATGGCCCCGGGCAGGCTGCCGAAGCCGCCGACCACCGCCGCCGGAAAGGCCTTCAGCCCGATGAACCCCATGTTGGCGTGCACGAACGTGATCGGCGCCAGCAGCAGGCCGGCCACCGCGGCGACCGCCGAGGCCAGGCCCCAGACCAGCCCGTTGAGCTTCTTGACCGGGATGCCCATGTAATAGGCCGCCAGCTGGTTTTGCGACGCCGCCTGCATGGCGACGCCGATCTTGCTGTAGCGGAACAGCGCGAACAGCAGCAGGCACAGGGCCGCCGTCGCGCCGATCACCACCATCTGCTCGACGTTGAGCACCAGCGTGCCCAGGTTCCAGGTCTGGTCCTTGTAGGGCACCGGCATGGTGTGCGTTTCGGTGCCGATGCCCGGCAGCATCGTGATCAGCCCGCGCGCGACGTAGCCGATGCCGATGGTGAGCATCACGATCGAGAAGGCCGGCTGGCCCAGGATCGGGCGCACGACGATGCGCTCGAGCAGGACGCCGAACAGGCCCATCGCCGCGATGGCGCTGGCGACCGCCAGCCAGAACGGGAAGCCGATGAACGTCATCGCCGCGAGGCCGCCGAAGGCGCCCAGCATCATCAGCTCGCCCTGGGCGAAGCTCACGGTTTCGGTGCCTTTGTAGATGAGCACGAAGCCCAGCGCGATCAGCCCGTAGATGCATCCTTGCGAGATGCCGCTGATCAGCAGTTGAACGAATTGCACCGGGCCTCCGCGAATACTTTCTGCCGCCTGTTATAGCTGGCGGCTTCGCGGTTTCTCTACAGGGTTCGCCCGTATGCGCGCGGCGTTGCCGACCGCGCTCACCGTGCGCATGGAACGGACCGTGCGCGTCGGGCAGCGCGACGCCATCGCCGTGGTGACGCCGGACCGGCCCGACGTGCGCAACGCAGCCGACGATGCGGGCCGACCGCATGAACGCGTACGAGCAATGGACCGGCCGCTGCCGCAGCCGCTACCAGCGGAGTGGGCGCGCGGCAGGCTGCGCCTGGGCGACGCCTTGGAGGGCGCCGCCGGCGCCGGCGGCCACGGGACGTTCTAGCCGGTCGCGCCCGGGCCGGCGCCGCGGCCCGGCTCCTGTGGCGGCAGCGGCCGCGGCCGGCCGTGCTCGTCGATCGCGACGTAGGTGAGGATGGCCTCCGTCACCTTCACGAACCGACCCTGCGTGTGGAAGCGTTCGGCCCACACTTCCACGTCCACGGTGACCGAGGTGCGGCCGATCCGGGTCACCTCGGCGAAGAACGACAGGATGTCGCCGACCCGCACCGGCTGCTTGAACACGAACTCCTTCACCGCCACCGTCGCCATCCGGCCCTTGGCGTGGCGGGCCGGCAGCACCGAGCCGGCCAGGTCGACCTGAGCCATGACCCAGCCGCCGAAGATGTCGCCGTTGGCATTGCTGTCCGCCGGCAGCGGAATCACCTTGAGGACCAGCTCCTTGTGCGTGGGCAGGCTGCCGGCGCCGACGCTTGAGTCTGTGGACATGGGCACAATCTCTCGAAACAGAACAACCGGATTGTCCCCGATGCGCCGCTCCGGCGACCGAATTTCGCTTCACACCGGCCTGGGCGCCGAGCCGCCCCGCACCCACACCGACTGGGCCACGCTGCGCCGCCTGCTGCCCTATCTGTGGGAATACAAGGGCCGGGTGATGGCCGCGCTGGCCTTCATGGTGCTGGCCAAGCTCGCCAACGTCGGGGTGCCGATCCTGCTGAAGAACCTGGTCGACACCATGAGTCCGGGCGGCGGACGGCCGGTGCCGGGGCTGCCGCCCGGCCAGCTGGGGACGGCGCTGCTGGCGGTTCCGGTCGGGCTGCTGCTCGCGTACGGCCTGCTGCGCCTGTCGACCACCCTGTTCACCGAGCTGCGCGAACTGGTGTTCGCCAAGGCGACCCATGGGGCGGCGCGGCGGATCGCGCTGGAGACGTTCGAACACCTGCATGCGCTGAGCCTGCGCTTTCACCTCGAGCGCCAGACCGGCGGCATGACGCGCGACATCGAGCGCGGCGTGCGCGGCATCGAGTCGCTGATCTCGTACTCGCTCTACAGCATCGTGCCGACCTTCATCGAGGTGGCGCTGGTGCTCACGATCCTGGGCGTGAAGTTCGACGCCTGGTTCGCCTGGATCACGGTCGCCGCGCTGGCGGCGTACGTCGCCTTCACCATCACGATCACCGAGTGGCGCACCAAGTTCCGGCGCGAAGCCAACGAATTCGACTCGGCCGCGCACGCGAAGGCGATCGATTCGCTGCTCAACTACGAGACCGTCAAGTACTTCAACAACGAGCGCTTCGAGGCCCAGCGCTACGACCGGAGCCTGGAGCAGCTGCGGCGCGCGCGCTTGAAGTCGCAGACCACCCTGTCGCTGCTCAACGCCGGCCAGCAGCTGATCATCGGTGTCGGCCTGGTGGCGATGCTGTGGCGCGCCACCGAGGGCGTGGTGGACGGGCGCATGACGATCGGCGACCTGGTGATGGTCAACGCCTTCATGATCCAGCTGTACATCCCGCTCAATTTCCTGGGCGTGCTGTACCGGGAGATCAAGCAGAGCCTGACCGATCTGGACAAGATGTTCGTCCTGATGGAAAAAGAGCGCGAGGTGGCGGACCGGCCGGGCGCGCGGCCGCTGGCTTTTCCGCCGCTGGCCGGCGACGGCGGCCGCGAGGCGGACCCGGCGGGCGGCGAGCGCATCGACAGCACCGTCCGCTTCGAGGACGTCAGTTTCGCCTACGAACGCGCCCGGCCCATCCTGCGCCATGTCAGCTTCGAGATTCCCGCCGGCAAGACGGTGGCGGTGGTCGGCCCGTCCGGCTCCGGCAAGAGCACGCTGGCGCGGCTGCTCTATCGCTTCTACGACGTCGGCATTCCCGGCGATCCGGGGGCGGCGGGCGGGCGCATCACCATCGCCGGCCAGGACATCCGCGACGTGACGCAGGCCAGCGTGCGGCAGGCGATCGGGATCGTGCCGCAGGACACGGTCCTGTTCAACGACACCATCGAATACAACATCGCCTACGGCCGGCCGGGGGCGACGCACGCCGAGATCGAGGACGCCGCGCGCGCGGCGCGCATCCACAGCTTCATCGCGGGCACGCCCAAGGGCTACGCGACGATGGTGGGCGAGCGCGGCCTGAAGCTGTCGGGCGGCGAGAAGCAGCGGGTGGCGATCGCCCGCACCCTGCTGAAGAACCCGCCGATCATGATCTTCGACGAGGCCACGTCGGCGCTGGACTCGGCGAACGAGCGGGCGATCCAGGCCGAGTTGAAGGGCGTGGCGCAGCACAAGACGACGCTCCTGATCGCGCACCGGCTGTCCACGGTGGTGGATGCCCACGAGATCCTGGTGCTCGACGCCGGCCGCATCGTCGAGCGCGGCCATCACCAGGAGCTGCTGGCCAAGGGCGGCCGGTACGCCGAGATGTGGTCGCTGCAGCAGCAGAGCGCGGATCGCTTCGAGGAGGTGATCGGGATGTAGCCGTGCGCCGCGACGTGGCATTCGCGGCGAGTCTGCGCTATCTTCCTTCGGTGACCTCCCGAGGCGGCGGGTCGCGCAACCAACAGGAGAAGGCCATGTCGAGCGTCGGCACCCACGAACCGTTCGAGCAACTGTCCGCCGAAGCGCGCGACATGCATCGCGCCATCGTGTCGCTCATGGAGGAGCTGGAGGCCGTGGACTGGTACAACCAGCGCGCGGATGTCTGCCGCCATCCCGAGCTCAAGGCCATCCTCGAGCACAACCGGGACGAGGAGAAGGAGCACGCCGCGATGCTGCTCGAGTGGATCCGGCGCAGCGACGCCAGGTTCTCGGGCCAGCTCAAGGACTATCTGTTCACCGACAAGCCGATCGCGCACCACGCCGCTGCGGCGGGCGACGAGCGCTGAACGCCGTCGCCCGGCCCGCCATCGGCGGCGCCTGCCGGCCCGAACCGAAGGGCCACAATACGTCGCGCATCGCGTCCCAACCAGTTCCAGGAGCACAGCCAGATGGCAATCGCGGGCCTCGTCGGCGGTCTCGGCCCCGAGTCGACGATCGATTACTACCGGCGCATCATCGCGGCGTGGGAGCGCGTGGATGCCGCCAGCGCGCCGGCGCTGGTGATCGACAGCCTCGACGTGCGGCGCGGCCTGCAGCTGGTCGCCGGCGATCGCGCGGGGCTCATCGAGTACCTGCTGTCCTCGCTGCGGCGGCTCGCCGGCGCCGGTGCGGAGTTCGCGGCGATCACGGCCAACACGCCGCACATCGTGTTCGACGAACTCGCCGCCCGCTCGCCGCTGCCGCTGGTGAGCATCGTCGAGGTCTGCGCCCGCGCCGCGCGGGCGCGCGGGCTGCGGCGGCTGGCGCTGCTGGGCACCCGCTTCACCATGGAGGCGCCGTTCTATCCGGCGGTGTTCGCCCGCCACGGCATCACCGTGCTGGCGCCGGCGGCCGACGACCGCGCCTGGATCCACGAGCGCTACGTCGGCGAACTGCTGCGGGGAGAGTTTCGCGACGGCACGCGGCGCGAGTTCGAGTCGCTCGCGACGCGCCTGCGCACGCAGGAACACATCGACGGCGTCATCCTCGGCGGCACCGAACTGCCGCTGCTGCTGGCCGGCGACGCCGTGGCCGGCTTGCCGGCGCTCGACACCACGGCGCTGCACGTCGCGGCGATCGTGGCGCGGCTGCGGTCCTCGGGAACGGCCGGCGGCTGACGGGAGCACGAAGCGCTCGCGGCGCGGCACCGTTCACGCCAGAATGCGCGCACTGGATGAAGGAGCTGACGTGGAAAGACGCACCGGTTCGTGCCACTGCGGAGCAGTCGTGTTCGAAGTCGAGCTGGCGCACGGCCTCGAGCAACTGCGCCGCTGCAACTGCTCGCTGTGCCGGCGCAAAGGCGCGGTGATGGCCAGCGTGCCCACCGATCGCCTGCGCATCGTGCAGGGCGCCGACCGGCTCACGCTGTACCAGTGGAACACCCGGCAGGCCCGCCACTATTTCTGCAGCGTCTGCGGCATCTACACCCACCACCAGCGCCGCAGCGTGCCGACCGAGTTCGGCTTCAACGTGGCCTGCCTGGAAGGGGTGGACCCGTACGCCCTGGGGCCGATCCCGGTCGGCAACGGTGCCTCGCAAAGTGTCGCGGGCCCGCCGGCGCGGCCCGGCTGAACCGCGGAAGGACCGCGTGCCCGCCCGTCGGCAACGTCGGGATTGGGCCAGTTGCCGGACCCCTGGTACGCGTTTATCCTCGCATGTGGGGCGCCCCGGCGGCGTAGAACGACCGCGCCCGCAGGGCAAGCCGGTCGATCTGCGCGGCCTGGCGCTCGCCGGCTGCGCCGCTTGCGGCCGGCTCGTCGGCCGGCCGCTGCCACCACGTGGGGGTGAACTCGATGATCTTCGGTCTGTTCAAACGCAAGCCCGCGGCCGTGCCGAAGCCCAAGCCGCGCCGCAAGACCAGGTCGGTGGGCGGCCCGGCCCTGCCGCCGGAGCCGAGCACCTTCGAAGTGACCGAAGGCAGCGACCAGACCGACTGGGCGTTGTGGGAAGACTCCGTCGCCATGCTCGACAGCCAGCTGCATTCGCTGCAGCCGTCGGTGAAGCTCTATCGCCACGAGCCCCAGACCGCCACCGAGTTCCAGGAGCTGGAGGCCTACGCGCGCGTCAAGCGCAAGGATCCCTGAGCGACGGCGCTGCTGGCCCCCGGCTGGCTTCGGCGGTCGGCGGCGGCGCGGCAACATCCCGGTGCGGCGCGGCACAATGGCGCGATCGCCACAGGGGAGAACCCGCCATGCCGACGACACCGGTCTTTCCGCTCGAAGGCGGCTGCGACTGCGGACGCGTGCGCTATCGCATGGAATCGGCGCCGCTCTTCGTGCACTGCTGCCACTGCCGATGGTGCCAGCGCGAGAGCGGCGCGGCCTTCGCGCTCAACGCCTTGATCGAGGCGGACCGCCTGACGCAGCTCGGCGAGCCGCCCGAAATCGTGCCGACGCCCTCGGCCAGCGGCGCGGG
The DNA here is from genome assembly GCF_035554825.1 of Ramlibacter sp. Lineage (GTDB taxonomy): Bacteria > Pseudomonadota > Gammaproteobacteria > Burkholderiales > Burkholderiaceae_C > Ramlibacter. The sequence goes on from NZ_DATMHS010000156.1 coordinate 12,443, forward strand.
GCAGCGGATCGCGCGCTGTCCGCACTGCCGCATCGCCGTCTGGAGCCACTATTCGGGCGCTGGGCCGGTCCTGACCTTCGTGCGGGTGGGCACGCTCGACATGCCGGACCAGCTGCCGCCCGACATCCACATCTTCACCGCGTCCAAGCAGCCGTGGTTCACGTTGCCGCCCGACACCCCGGCGGTGCCGGCGTACTACCGTCGTGACGACCACTGGCCCGCCGCCAGCCTGGCCCGCTTCGCGGCGCTGGCGCCGGCGATCCATGCTTATCAGACCGGGCGCGCAAAAGCCGGCTGAATGAAGTGCTCGGCGCGCGAGTCGCCGGCAGCCGCGGGGACGGCATGGTTGCTCGCCCCGCGGCTGGCGCGGCGGGCTAAGCTGCGGGGCATGATCCGCGTCCGCGACATCGACCACCTCGTCCTGCGCGTCAGCGACCTCGAGGGCATGCTGCGCTTCTACCGCGACGTGCTGGGCTGCGCGGTCGAGCGCCGGCGCGACGACCTCGGGCTGGTGCAGTTGCGCGCCGGCCGCGCCATGATCGACCTGGTGCCGGTCGACGGCCCGATCGGCCGCCGCGGCGGGGCGGCGCCGGGGGCCGCTGGCCGCAACCTCGATCACCTGTGCCTGCGCGTGGAACCGTTCGACGCGGACGCGATCCGGCGCGAGCTGCAGGCGCGGGGCATCGAGGCCGGGCCGGTCGAGATGCGCTACGGCGCGGAAGGCCAGGGGCCCTCGATCTACGTCGCCGATCCGGAAGGCAACGTCGTGGAACTCAAGGGACCGCCGGAGGCCGCATGACGACGCTGCCCAAGGTGCTGGCCTTCGACGTGTTCGGCACGGTCGTCGACTGGCACGGCAGCATCGCGCGCGAGGTCGATGCCTTGCAGCTCGGGGTGAGCGGCGACGAATTCGCGCTCGCCTGGCGCGCCGGCTACCAGCCGGCAATGCAGCGCGTGCGCTCGGGCGAACTCGGCTGGACGCTGATCGACGACCTGCACCGCCTGATCCTGGATGAACTGCTGGAGCGCTTCGGCATCCGGCATCTGGACGAAGCCACCAAGCGCCATCTCAACCGGGCCTGGCACCGGCTCGACCCCTGGCCCGACGCGGAGCCCGGGCTCTCCCGGTTGAAGGCGCAGTTCATGATCTGCACGTTGTCCAACGGCAACCTCGGCTTGCTGGCCGAGATGGCCAAGCGCGGCGGCCTGCCATGGGACTGCATCCTGTCGGCGGAGGTGTTCCGCGCCTACAAGCCGGATCCGGCGACCTATCTGGGCGTGGCGCGGGTGTTCGGCGTCCGGCCGCAGGACGTGATGCTGGTGGCAGCGCACCATGACGACCTGGCCGCGGCCCGCAGCTGCGGCCTGCGCACGGCGTACGTGGAACGGCCGCTGGAGTTCGGGGCCCGGCAGCCCAAGGACGTCTCGGCCCGCAGCGGGAACGAACTGCACGCGAAGGACCTGCTGGCGCTGGCGGAGCTGCTGGAGTGCTGAGCCGCGGCCGGCCCGCGGTCGGCGGCACCGGTCACGGCCCGACGGGATAATGTCGAGATGGAAACGAAATGGCTCGAGGATTTCGTCAGCCTCGCCGAAACCCGCAGCTTCAGCCGCTCGGCGCAGCTGCGCCACGTCACCCAGCCCGCGTTCTCGCGCCGCATCCAGGCCCTGGAAGCCTGGGCCGGCACCGACCTCGTCGACCGCAGCTCCTATCCGACCCGGCTCACGCCGGCCGGCGAGACGCTGTACGCCCAATCGATGGAGATGCTGCAGGCGCTGCAAAGCACCCGCGCGATGCTGCGCGGGCATTCGAGCGCCGCCCAGGACGTCATCGACTTCGCCGTGCCGCACACGCTGGCCTTCACCTTCTTCCCGCAATGGGTGTCGAGCCTGCGCGACCAGTTCGGTCCCATCAAGAGCCGCCTCAGCGCGCTCAACGTGCATGACGCCGCGATGCGGCTGGTGGAAGGCGGCTGCGACCTGCTGATCGCCTACCACCACGACGCCTTGCCGCTGCAGCTCGACCTCGAGCGCTACCAGATGGTGACGCTGGGCAAGGAGGTGCTGTCGCCGTACAGCAAGCCGGACGGCGACGCCGAGCCGATCTTCCGGCTGCCGGGCCGCGCCGGCCAGCCGGTGCCCTACCTCGGGTACGGACCCGGCGCCTATCTCGGCCGCATCACGGACCTGATCGTGCGCCAGTCGCGCACGCCCATCCACCTGGAGCGGGTCTACGAGACCGACATGGCCGAGGGCCTGCGGGTGATGGCGCTGGAAGGGCACGGCCTCGCCTTCCTGCCGCACAGCGCGGTGCAGAAGGATCTGCGGGCGCAGCGGCTGGTCAAGGCTGTCCCGGCCGAGCTGGCGGGACTGGAGATGACGATGGAAGTGCGGGCCTATCGCCAGCTGCCGAGCGCGCGCGAGCCGTCCAAGGGCGCGGCGCAGGCGCTCTGGGACTTCCTGGTCCACACCGCCCACTGAGGGGAGCGCCGAGGCGCCGGCGGGCGCCGCTCTGGGACAATCCGACGATGATCCAGGAAATCACCATCACCCGGCCGGACGACTGGCACCTGCACGTGCGCGACGGCGCGGCCATGAAGACCGTGGTGGCGCACTCGGCCGCGCAGTTCGGCCGCGCGGTCATCATGCCGAACCTGCGGCCGCCGATCACCACGGCCGCGCAGGCGGCCGCCTACCGCGAGCGCATCCTGGGCGCGCTGCCGCCGGAAGCGACCTTCCAGCCGCTGATGACGCTGTATCTCACCGACAACCTGCCGCCCGCGGAAATCGCGCGGGCCAAGGATGCCGGGGTGGTGGCCGTCAAGCTCTATCCGGCGGGCGCCACCACCAACAGCGACGCCGGGGTCACCGACCTGCGCAAGACCTATCCCACGCTGGAAGCGATGCAGCGGGCGGGCCTGCCGCTGCTGGTGCACGGCGAAGTGACCTCGCCCGAGATCGACCTGTTCGACCGCGAGGCGGTGTTCATCGACACCCAGCTGATCCCGCTGCGGCGCGACTTCCCCGAGCTGAAGATCGTGTTCGAGCACATCACCACGCGCGAGGCGGCGCAGTACGTGCACGGCGCCGATCGGTTCACGGCCGCGACGATCACGGCGCACCACCTGCTCTACAACCGCAACGCGCTCTTCACCGGCGGCATCCGGCCGCACTACTACTGCCTGCCCGTCCTCAAGCGCGAAGTGCACCGGCAGGCGCTGGTCGAAGCCGCCGCCTGCGGCAGTTCGAAGTTCTTCCTGGGCACCGACAGCGCGCCGCACCCGGCGCACCTGAAGGAGCACGCCAGCGGCTGCGCCGGCTGCTACACCGCGCATGCGGCGATGGAGCTGTACGCCGAAGCCTTCGACGCCGCCGGCGCGCTCGACCGCCTGGAGGGCTTCGCCAGCGTCCACGGCCCGGCGTTCTACGGCCTGCCGCGCAACGGCGGCACGATCACGCTGCGCCGCGAAACCTGGACGGTGCCCGAGAGCTATGCCTTCGGCGAGGCGCAGCTGAAACCCTTGCGCGCCGGCGAGCCGCTGCCGTGGCGGCTGGTGCCCGGGCCGGACGCCGCCTGATGGCCGCCGCCCAACGCACCGAGAAGCCGCCGCGGGTGGCGCTCCTCATCGACGCCGACAACTCGCCGGCCTCCAAGATCGACCTGATCCTCAACGAGCTGTCCACGTTCGGCGAGACCAGCATCCGGCGCGCCTACGGCAACTGGAAGAAGGCCGAGCTCAAGGGCTGGGAAGAAGTGCTGCACGAGCACGCGATCCGGCCGATCCAGCAGTTCGACTACTCCAAGGGCAAGAATGCCAGCGACATCGCGATGGTGATCGACGCGCTGGACCTGCTGTACACCGACAGCCCCGACGCCTTCGGCATCGTTTCCTCCGACGCCGACTTCACGCCGCTGGTCATGCATCTGCGGGCCAAGGGCGCCGCCGTCTACGGCTTCGGCGCGCGCAAGACGCCCGAACCGTTCGTCAATGCCTGCTCGCGCTTCCTGTTCCTCGACAAGCTGCAGCCCACGGCGGCAGAGCAGGAGGCCGAGGCCGAGCCCGGCGCCGCGCCGCAGGCGCCGCTGCGCGCCACGACCGCGCAGCTGAAACAGGATGCCAAGCTGGTGATGTTGCTGCGCAACGCGGTCGAGGCCGCGGCCGACGACGAGGGCTGGGCCCGCGTCGGTGCCGTCGGCAACCAGATCGCCAACCAGGCCTCGTTCGACCCGCGCAACTACGGCTACGCCACCCTCACCAAGCTGCTGGCGGCCACGCAGCTGTTCGACATGGCCGACGAGGGCCGGTCCACGGTGATGGTGCGCGACAAGCGGCTGGCCAAGGGCGGCCGGCACTGAGTCCGGGCATGTTCGCCGGCATCGACTGGCAAGCGCCGTGGTACGAGCCCTGGGGCGCGGCGGGCGGGCCCGTCGCGCGGCGCATCGCCGCCGGCGCGGGGGTGGCCGACGCGCTGAACGGGCAGGGCGCCGCGGTGCGCTTCGTCCCGCCGTCCGAGCTGCCGCCCGGGCGGGCCTACGAGCAGTTCATCTTCGAGCGGCGCGCCTGCCCCACGCGGGACAACCTGCACGACTTCTTCAACGGCCTGTGCTGGATCGCCATGCCGGGCACGAAAGCACGGCTGAACGAGCTGCAGGCGCAGCAGATCGCCCAGGCCGGCGTCGGCGCCGTGCGCGGCCCGGTGCGCGATGCGATCACCATCTTCGACGAGAACGGCGCCGTGCTGCAGGCGCCGCCGCCGCTGTGGGAGGCGCTGCTGGCGCGCCAGTGGCGGCGCCTGTTCGTGGAGCTGCGCGCGCTGTGGCGGCAGGCGCGGCTGACGATCGTCGGCCACGCCCTGCTGGAAAAGCTGGTGCAGCCGCGCAAGGACCTGACGGCCCACGTGCTGGCGCTGCCGGCGCCGGCCGGGCCGCTGCCGCAGGTCGACCGGTGGCTGGCCGGTGCGCTGACGCCGCCGCGCCTTGCCGCCAAGCCGTTCGCGCCGCTGCCGGTGCTGGGCGTGCCGGGCTGGTGGCCCGAAAACCAGAACTTTTCCTTTTATGATGACTCTTTCGTATTCCGTGCTGCGGGCACCAAGAAACTGAAAACGACAGCCCCGCCGGCGCCTCCTCGCCCTTGATTCGGCTGCGGCCGACCTCATCTGGGCGCGACGGGGGCGACCCCCAACAACGACCTCGGAGCATCCATGAAACGCATCGTTCTCTTTGTCCTGACCAACCTCGCGGTGGTGGTGGTGCTGGGCATCGTCGCCAGCCTGCTGGGCGTCAACCGCTACCTGACGGCGAACGGGCTGAACCTCGGATCGCTGCTGGTCTTCGCGCTCATCATGGGCTTCGGCGGCGCGATCATCTCGCTGCTGCTGTCCAAGCCGATCGCCAAGTGGAGTTCCGGCGTGCAGGTGATCGAGCAGCCGCGCAACGCCGACGAGGCCTGGATCGTCGAGACCGTGCGCCGCTTCGCCGACAAGGCCGGCATCGGCATGCCCGAAGTCGGCGTCTTCGAAGGCGAGCCCAACGCGTTCGCCACGGGCGCGTTCAAGAACAGCGCGCTGGTGGCCGTCTCGACGGGCCTGCTGCAGGGCATGACGCGCGAGGAAGTGGAGGCCGTGATCGGCCACGAGGTGGCCCACATCGCCAACGGCGACATGGTCACCATGACGCTGATCCAGGGCGTGATGAACACCTTCGTGGTGTTCCTGTCGCGCGTGATCGGCTCCCTGGTCGACGGTTTCCTGTCGCGCGGCGAGCAGCGTTCCGGCCCGGGTATCGGCTACTACGCAACGACCATCGTGCTGGACATCCTGCTGGGCTTCCTGGCCGCCATCATCGTGGCCTGGTTCTCGCGACACCGCGAGTTCCGCGCCGACCGCGGTTCGGCCGAACTGCTCGGCCGCAAGCAGCCGATGATCAACGCGCTGGCGCGTCTGGGCGGCATGGTCCCGGGCGAACTGCCCAAGGGCCTGCAGTCGATGGGCATCACCTCGGGCGTGGGCAAGCTGTTTTCCACCCACCCGCCGATCGAGGAGCGGATCGCTGCGCTGCAGGCCGCCTGACCGCGCCTGCGCTCGCATGGACCAGGGCCGCCGCGTGCGGCCCTTTCTTCTTCTTTACCGTGCGGAAACAGCGCGGCAACGACCGCCGACGGTTTCTGGCCTATCTTTGAAGCCGGAGGGATGTTCGCAAGGAGTGCTTGTCATGTCGTCGCGTGAACCTGGCCGGTCCAGTTGCGGCCGGCGCCGCCGCCCTGCCGCGGCGGCCTTCATCGCTTCCTTGGCGTTGGCCGGCTGCGTCGTGGCCCCGGTGCCGCCGGCCGGCGTGGTCTACACCGATCCGGGAGCGGCGATCGTGGCGCCGCTGGCGCCGCCGCCCCTGATCGTGGAGCCGATGCTGGTGGCCCCGGGGCCGGGCTACATCTGGATCGGCGGCTACTGGAGCTGGTCGGGCGGGCATCACGTCTGGACGCACGGCCGCTGGGCCGCCCCGCCGCGCCATGGCCAGCAGTGGGTACCGCGCCGGTGGGAACGCGGGCCGGGGGGCTGGCACCAGCGCGGCGGCCATTGGCGTTGAACCCGCCCGGCGGTGGGCTCAGGCAACCATCCGCCTGGCCACCGCTTCCCCGAGCTTGATGCCGTCGACGCCGGCCGACAGGATGCCGCCGGCATAGCCCGCGCCTTCGCCGCCCGGGTACAACCCGCGCACGTTCAGGCTCTGGAAATCCTCGCCCCGCGTGATCCGCAGGGGCGACGACGTGCGCGTCTCCACGCCCGTCAGCACCGCGTCGGGGCGATCGAAGCCCTTGATCTTGCGCCCGAACGCCGGCAGCGCCTCGCGCAGGGCGGCGATCGCGTACCCGGGCAGCGCCTGGTGCAGGTCGCCCGGCTTCACCCCCGGCTTGTACGAGGGCAGCACGTCGCCGAACTGGGCCGACGGCCGGCCGGCGATGAAGTCGCCCACCAGCTGCCCAGGCGCGTCGTAGTTCTCGCCGCCGAGCACGAAGGCCCGCGACTCGAGCTCGCGCTGCAGCGCGACGCCAGCCAGCGGTCCGCCCGGATAGTCGCTCGGCTCGATGCCGACCACCAAGCCCGCATTGGCGTTGCGCTCGTTGCGCGAGTACTGGCTCATGCCGTTGGTGACCACGCGGCCAGGCTCCGACGTCGCCGCGACCACGGTGCCGCCGGGACACATGCAGAAGCTGTAGACGGCGCGGCCGTTGCCGGCGTGATGCACCAGCTTGTAGTCGGCGGCGCCCAGCAGCGGATGGCCGGCATGCCGGCCCCAGCGGGCCCGGTCGATCAGTCCCTGCGGGTGCTCGATGCGAAAGCCGATCGAAAACGGCTTGGCTTCCAGGAACACCCCGCGCTCGTGCAGCACCTCGAAGGTGTCGCGCGAGCTGTGGCCCAGCGCCATCACGACATGGTCGGCGCGCAGTTCGCTGCGCTCGCCGGTCGCCTGGTTCAGCACCGTGAGCCCCCGCAGCTGCCGGCCGTCGGCGCCGTCCTCGATCAGCACGTCCACCACCCGGTGCTGGAACCGGACCTCGCCGCCGAGCGCGATGATCTGCTCGCGCAGCTGCTCCACCACCTTCACCAGCTTGAAGGTGCCGATGTGGGGATGCGCGACGTACAGGATCTCCTCGGGGGCGCCGGCCTTGACGAACTCGGTCATGACCTTGCGGCCGAGGTGGCGCGGGTCCTTGATCTGGCTGTACAGCTTGCCGTCGGAAAAGGTGCCGGCGCCGCCCTCGCCGAACTGGACGTTGCTTTCCGGATCCAGTTCGCGCCTGCGCCACAGGGCCCAGGTGTCCTTGGTGCGTTCGCGCACCTTCTTGCCGCGCTCCAGCACGATCGGCCGCAGGCCCATCTGCGCGAGCGCCAGCGCCGCGAAGATGCCGCACGGGCCGAACCCGACCACGACCGGGCGCCCGGCCAGCGGCTCGCCCACGTGCACCGGCGGATGCCACGCCATGTCGGGGGTCGGACCGACCTGCGGATGGTCCTCGCACCTGGCCAGCAGCTGCGGCTCGCGCGCCGGATCGGCGAGCGCGACGTCGACGATGTAGACGGCCAGCAGGTCGGCCTTGCGGGCGTCGAAGCTGCGCTTGAAGACATGCACCTGCGCGAGCTCGGTCTCGGGCAGCGCCAGCACCTGGGCGGCGGCCGCGCGCAGGGCCGGCTCTGGCGCCGCTGCCTGCTCCAGCGGCAGCTTGATTTCGGAAATGCGGATCATGGAACCTCGGGGCTTCTATCGATGAAGCAGAGGGCCATGATGGTAGCGCCCCCGGGGCGCGCCGCTTCAGGCCTGCGGCAGGAAGCCGTCCACCGAGAGGTAGCGCTCGCCGGTGTCGTAGTTGAAGCACAGCACGGTGGCGCCGGCCGGGATCTGCGGCAGCTTCTGGGCCACGGCGGCCAGGGCGGCGCCCGACGAGATGCCGACCAGCATGCCTTCCTCGCGGGCGCAGCGGCGGGCCATCTCGCGCGCCGGTTCGGCGTCCACGGTGATCACGCCATCGAGCAGGCTGGTGTCCATGATCTTGGGCACGAAACCGGCGCCCAGGCCCTGGATCGGATGCGGTGCCGGCTGCCCGCCCGACAGCACCGGCGACTGGCTGGGCTCGACGGCGAACACCTTCAGCTTCGGCCAGGCCTGCTTGAGCACCTTGGCGCAGGCGGTGATGTGGCCGCCGGTGCCCACCCCGGTGATCAGGTAGTCGACGCCCTGCGGGAAGTCCTCCAGGATCTCGCGCGCCGTGGTGCGCTCGTGCACTTCGACGTTGGCCTGGTTCTCGAACTGCTGCGGAATCCAGCCGCCGGGCGTGGCCGCCAGCAGTTCCTCGGCGCGGGCGATCGCGCCCTTCATGCCCTTCTCGCGCGGCGTGAGGTCGAACTGCGCGCCGTACGCCAGCATCAGGCGGCGGCGCTCGACCGACATGCTGTCGGGCATCACCAGGATCAGCTTGTAGCCCTTGACGGCCGCCACCATGGCCAGGCCGATGCCGGTGTTGCCGGAGGTCGGCTCGATGATGGTGCCGCCCGGCTTGAGCTTGCCGCTGCGCTCCGCGTCCTCGATCATCGCCAGGCCGATGCGATCCTTGATCGAGCCGCCGGGGTTGGCCCGTTCGGACTTCACCCACACGTTGTGGCCGGGCCCGAACAGGCGGTTGATGCGGATGTGCGGCGTGCGGCCGATGGTTTCCAGGATGGTGTCGGCTTTCATGGCGTCTCCTGCGGCGGGGAAAGGCGCATTCTCGCGCAGGGCGCCCCCATGCGTGCAAGGCACGAGGGGGCAGGGGATAATCGCCGGGTGAAGCCCGCCAGACCGCCGCTGGTGCACGTGCCGAAAGGCCGCACTGGAGGAACGTCCGGACTGCACAGGGCAGCGTAGCAGGCAACACCTGTCCACCGCGAGGTGAGGATCAGAGCAACAGAGACGAGTCGGCGGACTTGTCGCGGCGCGCAAGCGACGCGAGGTTCGCCGGGTGAAACGGGCAATCTCTACGCGCAGCAATACCAAGTAGGTGAACGCGGCGCATCCGGCTCACGCCGGCGGCGCCACCCGGGGCCCCCGGGAGTTCACGGGTAGGTAGCACCGAGCCGCTCTGGCGACAGGCGGCCCAGAGGAATGGCGGTCACGTCCGGGCAACCGGACGCACAGAATCCGGCGTACCGGCGGGCTTCACATTTTTTTTTTGCGGCCGCGGCGGCTTCCCGAGCCGCCGGCGGTGCAACTCAGAACCGCTCGTCGCGACGCAGATAGCGCCACTGCCCCGGCGGCAGCCCGGCCAGCGGGATGCGGCCGATGCGCAGGCGCTTGAGGCCGGTCACGCGCAAGCCGACCTGCTCGCACATCCAGGGCACCAGGTCGGGCGCGATTCCCTTCAGCGCGAAGCGCAGCCGCCGCTCGCTCTGCCAGCTGACCTTGATGGGCGGCAGCGGGCGCCCTTGGAGCGCAAGCCCGTGGCCCAGGCGCCCGAGCCCGCCGGGGGCCACGTCGCCCGCCACGTCCGCGAGGACCTCCTGCTCCAGCAGTGGGGCGTCCTCGGTCAGCCGCCGGACGATGCCGCGCTCCTGGCTGAACACGACCAGGCCGCTGGCCAGCGGCGGCAGCGGCAGCAGCGACGCCAGGTGGCTGAAGTGGCGCTTGAGCGGCCGGATGCCGCAGCGGTCGATGTCGGCGCGGCGGTCCGCGGCCAACAGTGCCAGCGCCTCCGGCTCACCGGCGCCCGCCGGCTTGTGCAGCAGCAGCGTGACCGGCTCGGACCCGGCCAGGGTCGCCGCCGGATCGAGTTCGACCCGCTGCCCGTCGGCCACCCGATGCTGCGGCGCGTCGACCACGACGCCGTCGACGCGCACCCAGCCGCCCTCGATGTACAGCTCGGCGTCGCGCCGCGAGCACCCGGCCTGCGCCGCGACCCGCTTGGCCAGCCTGACCGGTTCAGCCATGCCGGCGCTCAAGCGGCCAGCCCCAGCGCCTCGATGCGCTGGACATGCGCCAGCAGCGAGCGCTTGGCCAGCGGCCACATGCGCGGCGGCACGTCGTCATAGGCCAGCTCGACCCAGTCGTCCATGGTGCCGTCGGGGCGCGCCTGCATCGCCTTGACGATCTTCGCCTCGCGCTGGAGGCGATGCGCCTTCAGGTGCGCGATCGCCTGCTCGGGAAAGCCCAGCACGTGGCCGTGCGCCGGCAGGATGAAGCCGATGCCGTGGCTGCGGCAGGCCGTGGCCAGCCGGTCCAGCGAATCGATGTAGGCGCTCATGTCGCCATCGGGCGGGTCGACGACCGTGGTGCTGCCGTTCAGGACATGGTCGCCCGAAAACAGCAGCCCGTCTTCCAGCAGCATCAGGCACAGGTGGTTGGCCGCGTGGCCGGGCGTGTGGATCGCCTGCAGCGTGTGGCGCTCGCCACCGCCCTCGAGCGCGAACTGCTCGCCGTGTGCCAGCGCGCGATCCGGCACGAACGCGCTGGCCGCGCGTGCCGTCGGGGCCGACGCCAGGCCGACGATCGGCGGGTTGCCGGCGCACAGGGCCTGCAGCGGACGCGCGCCGGGCGCGTGGTCGGGATGCGAGTGGGTGCAGACGATCAGCCGGATGTCGCCGTTCGCCGCGCGCCACAGGCGCTCGACGTGTTCGCGGTCGTCCGGGCCGGGGTCGATCGCGACGTAGCCCGTGCGCGGACCGCCGACCAGATAGCTGTTGGTGCCCGGGCCCGTCATCACGCCGGCGTTGGGGGCCGTGAGGCGCGTCACGTTGCGCAGCAACGGCACCGGGTCGTCGCTGCGCCAGTCCAGGTGGTGCACCAGCTGGCCATCGGGGCTGACCAGCGCCAGCTCCCCGTACGGCGGGTCCGATTCCATGAAGCGGTGTTCGGCGCCATGCAGCAGCCCGGCGCGCGGGCAACTGGTCCACAGCGGCTGTTCGCCGGCGCAGGCCCGCAGCACGGCGTCCACGGTGTCGAACGGCGCGAGCCGCTGCAGCGTGCGGATGGTCGGGAAGATCATGAAGAAGGTGCCGGCCTCGTGCCGCGCCAGCGCATCGGCGGGACGCACCCACACGGGCTCGAACTGCTCCGCTTCGTCGGCGACGGGGGTCTGTCCCGGCGGCATGCGCGCCACCAGGAAGGGCACTTCGAAGCGGCGCGGCAGGTCGCGGTCGGTGGTCCAGTGCGCGAGCACGAACACCTGGTCGGCGGCCAGCACCAGCCCGCGCTTGCGGCACTGGACCGCCAGCGGCCGATGGCGGTCGAGCGCGGCCATGTCCGCGGCTCCGACCGCCCGGCCGTCGGCGTGGCGGGCGAGCAGCACGCCGAGCTCCTCGAAGCTCTCGCGGATGGCGGCGATCGCCTGCGTCAGGCGCGCGCCGTCCTGGGTCGGACGGCGGGCGGCGAGGTCGTGCGCCTGCGCGTCCGCCGCGTCGATGGCGCCGCCGGGAAACACGTAGGCGCCGGGGGCGAAGCTCGCCGTCGCGGCGCGGCGCGTCATCAGCACCTCGATGCCGGCGCCGGCGGCAGCGTCGCGCAGCAGCAGCACGGTGGCCGCCGGCCGCGGCGCCACGGGCTCGCGCTGGGGGTGGAGAAGTTGCGAGGGTCGGACCATGGGCGGATTATGGACAGCGGCACCGGCCGCGAGCCGCCGGCCGCGCCCCGGATCGCCGCGAACTACGCTTCGGGCGCGACGCCCAGCGCCAGCAGGAAGCGCGCGACCATGTTGTAGGTGGCGATCGCCGCCGTCAGCTCCACCAGCTCGCTGGTTTCGAAGCGGGCCCGCATCCGCGCGAACAGCGCGTCGGGAACCTTCACGTCGCGGGTCATGCTGGCCGCGTATTCGGCGACCAGCGCCTCGTCGGCTGCCAGCCCGTGCGAGGCCGCGTCCGCGATCGGCGCGTCCAGGAAGGCGTGCAGCGCATCCAGTTCGGCCTGGGTGCCGCCGGCCGCCAGGAAGTCGGGGGCGTGGTGGCGGTATTCGTAGTCGGCGCCCGTGAGCAGGGCCACGGTGCAGATCCCCAGCTCGCGCAGCTTGCGGCTGGCGCCCAGGCCGGTGCGCACGTTCTTCAGGTACACGTTCCAGCCGCGGGCCAGCGGCTCGCTCCACAGCAGCGCGCGGTCCAGGTTGAGCAGGGCGCCGCCGCGCCGCTCGAGGATGGCGTTGACGAGGTCCGGCGGCTGGGGTTTGGCTTGCGGGGTCCAGTCGGGAATGCGCATGGCGTGCGTCCAGAGTGTCGGTGGCCGCACAGCATACCCGCCGGGCTTCGCGGGCGAGCCCGGTGCACTCATAATCAACCCATGCGTATCCGGTTCACCAAGATGCAAGGGGCGGGCAACGATTTCATCGTGCTCGACGAAACCCGCGGTGCGCTCGAGCTCACGCCGGCGCAATACCGCTTCCTCGCGCATCGGCAGTTCGGCGTCGGCGCCGACCAGATCCTGTCGGTGCGGCCGTCGCCGGCCCACGGCATCGACTTCGAATACGTGATCCACAACGCCGATGGCGGCGAAGTCGAGCAGTGCGGCAACGGCGCGCGCTGCTTCATGCGCTTCGTCCACGACAAGGGCCTCACCGGCCGCGCCAGCGCCCGCGTGCAGACGCTCGCGGGCGTGATCGAGCCGCGAATCGATGCCGATGGCCGCGTGACCGTGGACATGGGGGTGCCGGCGTTCGAGCCTGCGGCGCTGCCCTTCGACCGCTCCGGCCTGGCGCCGCTGCACGACGGCGGCTGGGAGAAATGGCATCTCGCGCTGGGCCCCAACGCCGATGCGGCCATCGTGTCGGTGGCGCTGGTCTCCATGGGCAACCCGCACGCGGTGCAGGAAGTACCCGACGTGGACCGGGCGCCCGTGGGCACGCAAGGTCCGCTGATCGAGCACCATCCGCGCTTTCCCAAGCGCGTCAACGCGGGCTTCATGCAGATCGTCGATCGCTCGAACATCCGGCTGCGGGTGTGGGAGCGCGGCGCCGGCGAGACGCTGGCCTGCGGCACGGGCGCCTGCGCCGCGGTCGTCGCGGGCATCCGGCTGGGGCGACTGGACCGCAAGGTGGACGTGCAGACCCGCGGCGGGCTGCTCACGATCGAGTGGGCCGGCACGACCGGGGCCGGCACGGCGCCGGTGCTGATGACCGGCCCCGCCGTGACCGTATTCGAAGGCGAACTGGAGCTGCCGGATTCACCATGACAACAACACCCATGAACCCGATCACCGAAGACGACATCGCCAACTACCTGGTGAACACCCCGGATTTCTTCGCCCGGCACGCCGAGCTGCTGGGGACCGTGCAGCTGACCAGCCCGCACGGCAACCGGGCCGTGAGCCTGCAGGAGCGGCAGGCCGAGATGCTGCGCGAGAAGATCCGGGCGCTGGAACACCGGGTGATGGACATGGTGCGGCACGGCAACGAGAACGTGGTCATCGCCGACCGTCTGCACCGCTGGACGCGCCGGCTGTTCGAGGTGGCGACGCCGCGCGAGCTGCCGGCGATCGTCGCCGACGAGATTCGCACCCAGTTCATGGTGCCGCAGACCGCGATCAAGGTCTGGGACGTGGCCAGCGGCTACGCGGCCGAGGCGTTCGCGAGCGGCGTCAGCCAGGACGCGCGGACTTTTGCCTCGTCGCTGACACAGCCGTATTGCGGCGTGAACTCCGGCTTCGAAGCCGTGAGCTGGCTGGCGGACGGCGCCGCGGCGCTGTCGATCGCGCTGCTGCCACTGCGCGAGGGCCCGCTGGACAGCACGGGGCCGGCGTTCGGCATGCTGGTGCTGGCTTCGCCCGACCCGCAGCGGTTTGCCAGCGGCATGGGCACCGACTTCCTGGAGCGCATCGCCGAACTGGCCAGCTCCGCCTTGTCGAGGCTGCGCCGCCCGTGAAACCGCAGGCGCCGGGCGCAGCGCCTGCGCCGGCGAGCGCTGCCGACCGGGCACTGGTGGAACGCTACCTGGAACATGTCCGGGTGGAAAAACGGCTGGCGGACCGCACGGTCGCCCTGTACGCGCTCGATCTGGAAAAACTGGCCGGCTTCGCCGCCGCCGCGGAGGTCGAGCTGCGCCAAGTTCAGCACGCCCACATCCGGCGGTGGGTGGCGCAGATGCATGCAGGCGGCCGCAGCGGGCGCGGCATCGCCCTGATCCTGTCGGGTTGGCGCGGCTTCTACGGCTGGCTGGGCCGGCAGGCTCTGATCGCCGGCAACCCGGTGCAAGGGGTGCGTGCGCCGAAGGCGCCGAAACCCTTGCCGAAGGCGCTGGGGGTCGACGAGTCGGTCCAGTTGGCCAGCTACGAGTCCCAGGACATGGACCCGTGGCTCGACGCGCGGGACGCCGCGATCGTCGAGCTGCTGTACGGGTGCGGCCTGCGGGTGGGCGAACTGGTCGGGCTAGACGTCGCGGCGAGTACGGCGGCGCGCGGCTGGATCGATCTGCAGGCCGCCGACGCGCATGTGCTGGGCAAGGGCGGCAAGCGCCGCACGGTGCCGGTCGGCGGCGCCGCATTGCGGGCGCTGCGGCGGTGGCTGGCGGTGCGCGACGCCACCGGTCGCCTGGCGCAGCCGGCGCTGTTCGTCGGACGGCACGGCACGCGGCTGACGGCGCAGTCGGTCTGGCAGCGCCTGAAGCAGCGCAGCCGGCAGGCCGGCCTGGCGACGCCGGTCCATCCCCACATGCTGCGGCATTCGTTCGCCAGCCACATGCTGCAGTCCAGCGGCGACCTGCGGGCGGTGCAGGAGCTGCTCGGCCACGCGAACATCACCACCACCCAGGTGTACACGCGGCTGGATTTCCAGCACCTGGCGAAAGCCTACGACGCCGCCCATCCGCGGGCACAGCGCAAGCGTTGACGAGCTGAAACCCGGCAGCCGGACGCAGAGGGCGCATAGCGGACCGAAGAGGGGATTCGTTCTCTTCCTTGAGATCTCCAGCGTCCTCTGCGCACGCGCTGTGTCCTCTGCGTCCGGCTGTTGGGCCTTCTCCCCGGGGCCGACAATAGCCCCCATGAAAACCATCCGCTTGAAGGAAGGCAAGGAGCGCTCGCTCTTGCGGCGACACCCCTGGATCTTCGACTCCGCCATCGCCAAGGGCGGCGGCGACGCCGGCGAAACCGTGCGGGTCGAATCGCACGACGGCCGGTTCCTCGCCTGGGCCGCCTTCAGCCCGGCGTCCCGCATCCGCGCCCGGGCCTGGAGCTTCGACGAGTCGCAGCGAATCGATGCGGCCTTCTTCGACGCGGCCTGCGAGCGTGCCATCCGGGCCCGCTCGCGCTTCGACATTCCCAGCGACGGTGCGCGGCTGGTGCACGGCGAGTCCGACGGCTTGCCGGGCCTGGTCGTGGACCGTTACGGCGACACGCTGGTGGCGCAGTTCCTGGCCGCCGGCGCGGAGCGCTGGAAGGCGGTGCTCACCCAGTCCTTGCTGCGCCACAGCGGGCTGGCACGGTGCTACGAGCGCTCGGACGCGAATGTGCGCGCACTCGAGGGCTTGCCGGAGCGCACCGGCTGGCTGAGCGGGGAAGGCGCCACCGAACTCTCCATTCGCGAGCACGACTGGCGCTTCACGATCGACATCGCCAGCGGCCACAAGACGGGCTTCTACCTCGACCAGCGCGACAGCCGGGGCCGGTTCGCGGCCTACACCAGGCGCCTGCGGTTCCGGCGGGTCCTGAACTGCTATTGCTACACGGGCGGCTTCACGGTGGCGGCGCTGGCCGGCGGCGCGGCCCACGTGACGTCGATCGATTCCTCGGCGCCGGCGCTGGAGCGCGCGCGCGCCAACCTGGCCGTCAACGGCCTGGACACGGCCCGGGCCGACTTCCTCGATGCCGACGTCAACGCGTCGTTGCGGCGCTTCATCGAGGAGGGCCGAACGTTCGACGCGATCGTGCTCGATCCGCCCAAGCTCGCGCCCACGGCCTCGCACGCCGAGCGCGCCGCCCGCGCCTATAAGGACATCAACCGGCTGGCGCTGAAGCTGCTGGAGCCCGGCGGCGTGCTGTTCACGTATTCGTGCTCGGGCGGCATCGGCGCCGACCTGTTCCACAAGATCGTGGCTTCGGCCGGCGCCGACGCCGGGGTGGACGGCTACATCGGCGAGCGCCTGGGCGCCGCCCCCGACCATCCGATGACCCTGGCCTTCCCGGAAGGCGAATACCTCAAGGGGCTGGTGGTCGTCAGGAAGTGATGAGGCTGGCGAGGGCGGGGAATTCTTGAACGCGGAGGGCGCTGAGGATGCGCAGAGAGCGCACAGGAACAGCCAGCCTGCCTGGGAATTCTCTGCGTCCTGTGCGCCGCCTTTGCGAGCTCTGCCTCCAAAAGAGACAGTGGTGCGCCGGGGGGCGGCGCCGCAGCCGATGCCTTGATTTGACCGCTACACTGCCCCACCTTCTCCCGTTTCCGCCCCCCATCATGAGTCTCATCCCCGCCACCATCCTCACCGGCTTCCTCGGCTCCGGCAAGACCACGCTGCTCAAGCGCGTCCTGGGCGAAGCCCACGGCCAGAAGATCGCCGTCATCGAGAACGAGTTCGGCGAGGAGAACATCGACAGCGACATCCTGGTGAGCGACACCAACGAGCAGATCATCCAGATGAGCAACGGCTGCATCTGCTGCACGATCCGCGAGGACCTGCGCTCGACGCTGCAGCTGCTGGCGGCCAAGAAGCGCAAGGGCCTGCTGGATTTCGACCGGGTGGTGATCGAGACCACCGGCCTGGCCGACCCGGGCCCGGTCGCCCAGACCTTCTTCATGGACGACGAGATCGCCGAGACCTACCTGCTCGACTCGATCCTGACGCTGGTCGATGCGAAGCACGGCAACCAGCAGCTGGACGACCGCCAGGAGGCGCGCCGGCAGGTCGGCTTCGCCGACCAGATCTTCATCAGCAAGACCGACCTGGTGACCGAGGACGAAGCCGACGACCTGAGCCACCGCCTGAAGCACATGAATCCGCGCGCGCCGCAGAAGAAGGTGCACTTCGGCGAGGTGGCGATCGCCGAGGTGTTCGACCTGCGCGGCTTCAACCTGAACGCCAAGCTCGACATCGACCCCGACTTCCTCAAGGAGGAGGAACACGACCACGAGCACGGCCATGACCACCACGACCATGACCACGAGCACGGCGAGCATTGCAACCATCCGCACCACCATCGCCACGACGACGATGTCAAGAGCTTCGTGTTCAAGGCGAGCCGGCCCTTCGATCCGGCCAAGCTGGAGGATTTCCTGGGTGCGATCGTGAACATCTACGGCCCGAGGATGCTGCGCTACAAGGGCGTGCTGGACCTCAAGGGCACCGACCGGAAGGTCATCTTCCAGGGCGTGCACCAGCTGATGGGAAGCGATCTCGGCCCGCTGTGGGCCGCCGGCGAGCAGCGGGGCAGCAAGATGGTCTTCATCGGAATCGACCTGCCCAAAGATATCCTGCTGCAGGGACTCGAGCAGTGCCTCATTTAGGGTAGGCTCGCGGTTTCGCCAACCGTGGTGCGGGAGCCCGGATGACTGTCTCGATTCTGCAACTGCCCTCCTTGTCTTTTGACAGGGGCCCAGCCATGGCCAGGGGTGAAAACCCCAACCGTGAGCGTCCGCAGCGGAACAATCGAGGTATAACTCGCACTCATGAAGGCGATTGGTCACCAGAACAACAAAGGACGGCTCGTGCCGGCTGTTGCCATGCCAGTGCCGCCGCGAGGAGCCATGAAGTGAAGCCTCAACCGAAGGTTGCAGCCAAGACGGGCAAGGCCGCGGCGAAGGCGAAGCCTGCCGCCACGCTGGCCAAGTCGGCCAAGACGGCGAAGCCGGCGGCGAAGTCGCCGGCCAAGAAGGCGGCGGCCAAACCCGCTGCCAAGGTGCCCGCGAAGAAGGCGCCGGCCAAGGTGGCCGCCAAGTCGCCGGCGAAGACGGCGCCGGTCAGGAAGACGCCGGCCAAAACCACTCCTCCCGCCGCGAAGAAGGCGGCGCCCGCTCCGAAGGCCAAGCCGGTTGCCAAGCAGCCAGCCGCCAAGGGCGAGGCAACCAAGACGAAGGCAGGGCCAGCAAAGGCGCCAGCGACTGCGGTCCAGGCCCCCGCGCGCGCCATGCCGCCGCGTCACGAGGCCGCCACGCTGGCGGCCGAACCGACGCGCTCCACCAAACCCTCGGCGCGGCTGGCGCAGATCACGGTGCCCTCGATGGCGCAATCCGTGGCGTCCACCGCCGCCAAAGCAAGCTATACCCAGACGATGTCCCCTTCCGTGCTCACCCCGCCGCCGCTGGTGGCAATCAAGAAAGATCCCAAGCTGGCCAACAACTGGAAGTCCAAGCCGGCCGAGGAGCTGTCCGACGCCGAAGTGCTGGCCATGCCGGACTCGGAGTACATGAACGAGAAGCAGATGGCGTTCTTCCGCCTGAAGCTGATGCGCCTGAAACAGGACATCCTCGACAACGCCGGCGAGACCACCGAGCACCTGCGCGAGGAAACCGTGATCGTGCCGGACCCCGCGGACCGCGCGACGATCGAGGAAGAGCATGCACTGGAGCTGCGCACGCGCGACCGCGAGCGCAAGCTGCTCAAGAAGATCGAGCAGTCGATCGGCCGCATCGACGCCGGCGACTACGGTTACTGCGACGAAACCGGCGAGCCGATCGGCGTCGGCCGCCTGCTGGCGCGTCCCACCGCCACGCTGTCACTGGAGGCGCAGCAGCGGCGCGAGCTCAAACAGAAGATGTTCGGGGACTAGAGGCGCCCGGCAGGCCGGACCGCCAGCAGACCGCAGCACCAGTATGTCGAAGGAAGACAACGCCGGCCTGTTCTCGAAGGTAGTCAAGTTCGTCAAGAACCCCACCACCAGCTGGGCCGACCTGGACCAGCCGGAGGCGGAGCGCGAGAGCGGTTACTCCAAGCAGATGCTCAAGGAGATGATCGAGCGCAAGCGGCGAAACGATTTCGTCCGCAAGCGCGAGTTCGACATGCTCCGCAAGCTGCGCCGCAGCGAGGCCATGGCCGGTCACGACCTGGCCGCGCGCCCGTCCTTCTTCCAGAGCTCGATGCCGTCCAAGCCGGACGACCGCGCCACCACGCTCAAGAAGATCGACGAGATCGAAGCGCAGATGTCCATGCAGTGGTGGAAGACCAAGCATGGCGGACCTGCCAGCGTGAGCGGCAGCAGCAGCCAGTTCGCCAGCTCCTCGCACATGCCGCCGGACTCGGCGCGCGCGCCGCTCTCCGCACGGGCGCCGCTGTCGGGCCATCCGCCGCTGCCCGGCCCCTACGATTCCACGGCGCCGCAGCCACTGGCGGCGCAGCCTGCCAAGGCGGCCGAACCCCAGGAACTGATGTCGATGCCCTTGCTGCCGGGCCTGGGCCAGGCCGCGGCGCCGGTCGCCGCGTCGGGCGCCGCCCCGGCGCGCCAGCAGCCATCAGCCGGCGGCGCGACGCGCGCACCGGCGGCCCCGCCGATGCCGCTGCTGTCGCCGCTGTCGCCAGTCGCCCCGGCGAACACGGGGCCGGACAACACCAGCGGCTTTTCCGCTTCCAAGCTGTTCGCCATCGACGTGGAGGAGTTCGCCCACGACCCCGAACTGGAGGAAGCGGCCATCCGCTTTGCCAACGGCGACAACCAGGGCGCCGAGGAGGGCCTGCGCGAAGTGCTGTCGCCGCAGGGCCCGCGTGCCGATCATGACGAAACCTGGCTGACGCTGTTCGACCTGTATCGGGCCACCGGGCAGCAGGAGCGGTTCGAGGCGGCGGCGATGGAATTCGCCGGCCGTCTGGGCCGTTCCGCCCCGCAGTGGTTCTCGATGCCCGAGATGGTGGGCCGGATGCGGGCGCCGTCCGGCGCGGCCGAGGGCGGCGCCGGCCCGCTGGCGCACTGGAGCGCGCCAGCCGTGATCGGGACCCAGACGCTGGCGGCGATGTCGGCGGCGCTGGCCAAGGCGCCGGCGCCGTGGCGGCTGAATTGGAGCAAGCTGACGGCGATCGAGCCGGCGGCCATCGAGGGGCTGACCCGCCTGTTCACCCAGTGGTCCGGCCAGCCGGTGCAACTGCGGTTCATCGGCGGCGACGCGCTGCAGAAGGTGCTGCGAGACGCCACCCCGTCGGGCGACCGCGGCGTCGACACCGCGTGGTGGAAGCTGCGGATGGAGACGTTGCGGCTGATGCACCGCCCCGACGAGTTCGAACTGGTCGCGCTCGATTACTGCGTCACGTACGAGGTCTCGCCCCCGTCGTGGGAGAGCGCGCGCTGCGAGTTCAAGCAGCTGGAGCAGGACGGCAGCTACGTGCCGGGCCACACCATCGTGGGCGAGGCCTTCCACGACTCGCTCAGTTCCGGGATGATGACTTTCCGCGACTCGCAGGAGGCCGCGAGCACGCAGATGGCGCAGATCTGCACCATCGAGCTGGCCGGCGAGGTCCAGGGCGACGCGGTGGAGATTCTCGACGAGCTCGAGGCCAAGCTGCAGGGCGCCGACATCGTGGTGATCTCCTGCGCCCGGCTGATCCGGATCGACTTTTCGGCGGCCGGGTCGCTGCTCAACTGGGTCAGCTCGCGCCAGGCCGAGGGCCGCCAGGTGCAGTTCGTCGACGTCAACCGGCTGGTGGCCGCGTTCTTCAACGTGATCGGCATCAGCGAGCACGCCCGCATCATCGCCCGCACTGACTGAAACCCTTTCGGCGGCGCGGCCCGCTTGCATTCGGGCGGAATGCCCTCAAGCTTCGGGAATGGAACAATTTCACGGCACGACCATTCTCAGCGTGCGGCGCCAGGACGCCGACGGCCGCTGGGCGGTGGCGATCGGCGGCGACGGCCAGGTCACCCTGGGCAACGTGGTGGTCAAGGGCTCGGCCCGCAAGGTGCGCAGGCTCTATCACGACAAGGTGCTCGCCGGCTTCGCGGGCGCCACGGCCGACGCGTTCACGCTGTTCGAGCGCTTCGAAGCCAAGCTCGAGAAGCACCAGGGCCATCTGGTGCGGGCCGCGATCGAACTCACCAAGGATTGGCGCACGGACCGCGTGCTGCGGCGGCTGGAGGCCATGCTGGCCGTGGCCGACCGCGAGGCGTCCCTCATCATCACCGGCAACGGCGACGTGCTGGAGCCAGAGCACGGGATCGTCGCGATCGGGTCGGGCGGCGCCTATGCGCAGGCGGCGGCCAAGGCCTTGCTGGACAACACCCAGCTCGGCGCCGCCGACATCGTGAAGAAGTCGCTGGCGATCGCCGGCGAGCTGTGCATCTACACGAACATGAACCACACGATCGAGACACTCTGATGTCCTCCATGACCCCCCAGGAGATCGTCTCCGAACTGGACCGGCACATCGTCGGGCAGGCTGAGGCCAAGCGCGCGGTCGCCATCGCGCTGCGCAACCGCTGGCGGCGCCAGCAGGTCGACGAGAAGCTGCGCCCCGAGATCACGCCCAAGAACATCCTCATGATCGGCCCGACCGGCGTCGGCAAGACCGAGATCGCGCGCCGCCTGGCGCGGCTGGCGGACGCGCCGTTCATCAAGGTCGAGGCCACCAAGTTCACCGAGGTCGGCTACGTCGGCAAGGACGTCGACGCGATCATCCGCGACCTGGCCGAACTGGCCGTGAAGCAGACCCGCGTGGCGGAGATGCGCAAGGTGCGCGCGCGGGCCGAGGACGCCGCCGAGGAGCGCATCCTGGACGTGCTGCTGCCGCAGGCGCGCACCGGCGAGCCGGCCGCCGAAAGCACCGCCCGCCAGGCCTTCCGCAAGAAATTGCGCGAGGGCCGGCTCGATGACAAGGACATCGAACTGGAACTGGCGGAGCCGCGGCCGCAGCTGGAGATCATGGGCCCGGCCGGCATGGAGGACATGACCGAGCAGTTGCGCGGCATGTTCGGCCAGCTCGGGGGCGGCCGGCGCAAGACCCGCAAGCTCAAGATCGGCGAGGCGCTGAAGCTGCTGGTCGAGGAGGAAGCCGGCAAGCTGGTGAACGAGGACGAGATCCGCACCGCCGCGGTCCAGAACGCCGAGCAGAACGGCATCGTGTTCATCGACGAGATCGACAAGGTCGCCTCGCGCGGTGTCGGCGGCGAAGGCGGCGGCGGCGCCGACGTCTCGCGCCAGGGCGTGCAGCGCGACCTGCTGCCGCTGGTGGAAGGCACCA
>NZ_DATMHS010000157.1:0-3377 GCF_035554825.1 Ramlibacter sp.
CTCTACGACGGCGAGGAGAACGAGAAGGTGGCCGCGGCCCGCTGGTCGAACGTGCTGGATTTCTGCGACTGGATGGCGCAGCGCTGCGGCGGCCAGATCGACGACACCGCGGGCGTCACCACCGCCAGCGAGAAGAAGACGCTGATGGAAGTGGCGCAGACGGTGTCGCTGCTGTCGACCATCAGCGAGCGCGAGCAGGATCAGAACGTGGTGACGCTGTCCACGCTGCACGCGGCCAAGGGCCTGGAATGGCCGCACGTGATGCTGGTGGGCGTGACCGAAGGCATGCTGCCGTTCAAGCTCGGCGAAGAGGAGGCCGGCGCGGCGGGAAAGGCCGACGGTCCGATGAGCGAAGGCATCCTGCAGCGGCTGCAGGAAGAGCGGCGCCTGATGTACGTCGGCATCACGCGCGCCCAGCGCTCGCTGGCGGTGAGCTGGACCAAGCGGCGCAAGAAGGGCCGGGAGTTGGTGCAGGCGCAGCCGAGCCGCTTCATCGCGGAGATGGCGCTGGAACAGTCGACGGTGAAGGAAGATCCGCGGGCCAAGCTGAAGGCGCTGCGGGCCGAATTCGCCCAGAAGGCGATCGACAGCGCCGCCGCGGCCGCTGCGGCCGCCGGTGCGGCGTGAGCCGGCTCACGCTGCTGGCGCTGGCGCTGGCGCTGGCGCCGCTGCCGGCCCCGGCCCAGCGGGCGCCCTGCCCGGCGCCCGCCGAGGTCGAACAGCGCCACCTGCTTGGCCTCTGGCGCGCCGAGTTCGCGGACCACGGACCCGGCGCCACGCTGCTGCTGGAGCCGCACCCCGAGGACGCGCAGGGCCTGCGCGGCGCGATCAACCGCAATGGCGAACGGGCCCTGCTCGCCGGCGACGTCGACCTGGGCGAATTGACGCTGGAGGAATCCGTCAACGGCCGCAACATCAGCGCGGTCTGGCTGGGCGACGTGGTCGAGGGCTCCTGCGGCCGGGAGATCCGCGGCACCTGGCAGGCCGAAGGCGACCCGCGCACCCGTTCGTTCGTGTTGCGCAAGCGCTAATTCAACAGCCGAAGGCAGCGGGGCAAACCCAACAGCCGAACGCTGAGGTCGCAGAGGTCGCAGAGGTCGCAGAGGTCGCAGAGGATACGCAGAAGACGCAAAAGAACTGCCAAATTGCGAGTGGAGGACTTGTCACTCCTCCAGCGGGCGCCGCGCTTGCGCAGCAAGACATACATCGATGTCTTTCTGCGTCCTTTGCGTCTCCTTGCGCCCTCTGCGTTCGGCTGTTGGGTTGATCGTACCTTTGGTCAAAGCCCGAACGCGTACTCCACCGTGATCGGCGCGTGGTCGGAGAAGCGCTCGGCCTTGTAGATCGTCTCGCGGCGGGCCAGCTGCGCGAGCGGCGGGGTCGCCAGGTGGTAATCGAGCCGCCAGCCGACGTTCTTGGCCCAGGCCTGGCCGCGGTTGCTCCACCAGGTGTAGGCGTCGTCGGTGGTGTGCGGCTGCAGCTGCCGATAAACGTCAACCAGGCCGCGCTGGTCGAACAACTTTGTCATCCAGGCCCGCTCTTCGGGCAGGAAGCCGCTGTTCTTGCGGTTGCCGCGCCAGTTCTTGAGGTCCTGTTCCTTGTGGGCGATGTTGACGTCGCCGCACAGCACGAAATCGCGGCTGGCCCGCAGGGCGTCCAGGTGCGGATCGAGTTCGTCCAGGAACCGGTACTTGGCCAGCTGCCGGTGCTCGCCGGCCGACCCGCTGGGGAAGTAGCAGCTGATGATCGACAGCTTGCGCGCCGGCGTGTCGAAGCGCAGTTCCAGGTAGCGCCCCTCGGCGTCGAACTCCGTTGAGCCGAAGCCGGCGATCACCTCGCTCGGCTCGTGCTTCGTATACACGGCGACGCCGGAATAGCCCTTCTTCTGGGCGAAGTGGAAGTGGCCCTGCAGCCCGGCCAGCTGCTCGAAGCGGCCCTGGACGTCCGGGGCCTGGCACTTGACTTCCTGCAGGCAAATACAATCCGGCGTGGTTTTTGCAAGCCATGCCTCGATACCCTTGCTCGCGGCCGAACGGATGCCGTTCAGGTTGAGGCTGGTCAGTTTGAACAAGGAGTTTCCCATGGTGATGACGGCGGGCAAGCAGGACGGGCTGGCGCAGGATTTCGTGCAGTTCGCGGTGGAGGCGGGCGTGCTGCGTTTCGGCCAGTTCAAGACCAAGGCCGGGCGCCTGTCCCCCTATTTCTTCAATGCCGGCCTGTTCGACGACGGCGCCAAGCTCGGACGGCTGGCGCAATTCTATGCACAGCGCATCCTCGCCTCGGGGATCGAGTTCGACATGATCTTCGGCCCGGCCTACAAGGGCATCGCGCTGGCGGCGGCGGTGGCGATCGAGCTGGCGCGGCTCGGACGCAACGTACCGTATGCCTACAACCGCAAGGAAGCCAAGGACCACGGCGAGGGCGGAACGCTGGTCGGGGCGCCGGTGCGCGGCAAGGTGCTGATCGTCGACGACGTGATGTCGGCCGGCACCGCCGCCCGCGAGTCGATCGCGCTGATCCGCGCCGCCGGGGCGGTGCCGCACGCGGTGGCGATCGCGCTCGACCGGCAGGAGATGGCGACGGAAGACGGCGTCGACGTGGCGCACAGCGCCGTGCAATACGTCCGCGACAAGCTCGGACTGCATGTTTGCGCGATTGCGCGGCTGGCCGATCTGCTCCAGTATCTCGAGCGGCACCAGGGCGACGCGCTCGGGGCGCACCACGCCGAAGTGCTCGCCTACCGCGAGCGGTACGGCGTGCCGGACTGAAGGAGCATCGTGGCGGGCAAAACCGGTCGGTTGGTCGCAGTGGCCCTGCTGCTGGGCGCGGCCTCGTCGCACGCCGCGGCCGAAGGCATCTACAGCTGCGTGGACGGCAAGGGCCGGCGCCTGACCGCCGACCGGCCGATCTCCGAATGCATCGACCGCGAGCAGCGGGAGCTCAACCCGAGCGGGACCGTCAAGCGCAGGATCGCTCCGACCCCGACGGCGCAGGAACGGGCGCAGCAGGAGGAGCGGTCGCGCCGGGAGCAGGAAGAAAAGGCGCGCCTGGCCGAGGAGCGCAAGCGCAATCAGGCGCTGGTCACCCGCTACCCAGACAAGACCGCGCACGACAAGGAGCGCCTGGCCGCGCTGGCGGTCGCCGACGATGTCATGGCCGCGGCCGGCAAGCGCACCGCGGTGCTGGAGGGCGAGCGGCGCAAGCTCGAGGCGGAACTGGAGTTCTACCGGAAGGACCCGTCCAAGGTGCCGGCGCGCCTGAAGCGGCAGCTGGAGGAAAACCAGCAGCAGCTGGCCGAGCAGCAGCGCTTCGCCGCCAGCCAGGAAGGCGAGAAGAGGCGGATCAATGCCCGCTTCGACGAGGAGCTCGCCCGGCTG
>NZ_DATMHS010000158.1:0-16922 GCF_035554825.1 Ramlibacter sp.
GTCGACGCGCGACTCAGCTTCGACACCGCCGCGTCGATCAAGCGCGCCGAACGGATCATGCAGCTGTACCAGGCCGAAGGCGTGCCGCCCGAGCGCATCCTCATCAAGGTGGCCTCCACGTGGGAGGGCATCCAGGCCGCGCGCCAGCTGGAAGAGCGCGGCATCCGCACCAACCTGACGCTGCTGTTCTCGTTCTGCCAGGCCGTGGCCTGCGGGCAGGCCAAGGTGCAGCTGATCTCGCCTTTCGTCGGCCGCATCTACGACTGGTACAAGAAGGCGGCGGGCGGCGCCTGGGACGAAGCGGCGAACGCCGGGCCCAACGATCCGGGGGTCGGTTCGGTGCGCCAGATCTACCAGTACTACAAGCAC
The DNA here is from genome assembly GCF_035554825.1 of Ramlibacter sp. Classification (GTDB taxonomy): domain Bacteria; phylum Pseudomonadota; class Gammaproteobacteria; order Burkholderiales; family Burkholderiaceae_C; genus Ramlibacter. Next base: position 370 of record NZ_DATMHS010000158.1, read on the forward strand.
TTCGGCATCCGCACCGAGGTCATGGGCGCGAGCTTTCGCAACGTGGGCCAGATCCTGGCGCTGGCGGGCTGCGACCTGCTGACGATCAGCCCCGAGCTGATGGCGCAACTGGCCGGGTCGGACGCGCCCGTGTCGCGCGCGCTCGATCCGCAGCAGGCCCGCTCCATGACGATCGAGCCCGTGCGCTACGACGAGGCCGCGTTCCGCTATGCGCTGAACGAGGACGCGATGGCCAGCGAAAAGCTCGGCGAAGGCATCCGGGCCTTCGCGGCCGACGCGGTCAAGCTCGAAGCACTCATGAAGGCGGCCTGAGCGGATGGCCGGCGACCTCACGGCAGCCGTCCGCTGCGACCACACCGCCGCCTGGGCGGCGCTGCAGAACCATTACGAAAAGACCGCCCACGGCTTCGACCTGCGGCAGGCCTTTGCCGCCGACCCGCAGCGCTTCGATGCCTTCAGCGAGGAGGCGCCGCATGTCTTTGCCGACCTGTCCAAGAACCTGATCGACCAGCGGGCCCAGGCGCTGCTGCTGGAGCTTGCGCGCGAGTGCTCGCTGGAGGCCAGGCGCGACGCCATGTTTGCCGGCGAGGCGATCAACACGACCGAGCAGCGGGCGGTCAAGCACTGGCTGCTGCGCGCACCGGCCGGCAGCGCGCACGATCCCGATCTCGCCGCAGTCCAGCAGACGCTCGAAGCGATGCTCGGCTACGCGGAGCAGGTCCGCTCCGACCCGGCGATCACGGATGTCGTCAACATCGGTATCGGCGGCTCGGACCTGGGGCCGCAAATGGCGGTGGCCGCCCTGGCCGCGTTCGTCGATCCGGCGCGGCGCTTTCATTTCGTGTCCAACGTGGATGGCCACGAGCTCGATGGCGTGCTGCGCGGACTGCGGCCGGAGCGCACGCTGGTGCTTGTGGCCTCCAAGACGTTCACGACGCTCGAGACGATGACCAACGCGCGCTCGGCCCGGGCCTGGTTCGAGGCGGCGGGCGGGCGCGACGTGGCACGCCACTTCGCGGCGCTCACCACCAATGTGGCCGCGGCGCGCGAGTTCGGGATCACCACCACCTTCGGCTTCTGGGACTGGGTCGGTGGCCGCTATTCGTTGTGGTCCGCGATCGGGCTGCCGGTGGCGATCGCGATCGGCGCCGCTCGTTTTCGCGAACTGCTGGCTGGTGCGCACGCGATGGACCGGCATTTCCAGACCGCGCCCCTGGACCGCAATCTTCCGGTGCGCCTGGGATTGCTGGACGTCTGGTACCGCAATTTCTTCGGGTTCACCAGCCGCAGCATCGCGCCGTACCACAGCGCCTTGCGGCGGCTGCCCGCGTACTTGCAGCAGCTGGAGATGGAAAGCAACGGCAAGCGCGTCAGTCGCGACGGGTCGCCACTGCCCTATGACACAGCGCCGGTGCTGTGGGGCGAGCCGGGGACCAATGGCCAGCACGCCTATTTCCAGATGCTGCACCAGGGCACGGACCGGGTGCCGGTGGAATTCATCGCGGTCCGGGAAGCAGCGCACTCGCTGCCGGGGCACCACACCCAGTTGCTGGCGAACGCGCTGGCGCAGGCGCAGGCGCTGATGCAGGGCCAGCGCGACGCCGGCGGCCACAAGGACTTCCCGGGCAACCGCCCGAGCACCTTCTTCGTGCTGGACCGGCTCGATCCGGCGTCGTTGGGCGCGCTGGTCGCGTTGTACGAGCACCGCGTGTTCACCAGCGGCGCGATCTGGGGCCTCAACAGCTTCGATCAGTGGGGCGTCGAGCTGGGCAAGGTGCTGGCGAAGGAGCTCGCGCCGCGGCTGGCGAGCGGCGACTGCGGCGGCCTCGATGCATCGACCGCCGGCCTGCTGCAGCGGCTGCGCGGCGGCGTCCCGCAGTAGCGCTTTCGCGGCGCTCCTCCTATCATGCACGCGAGCCGCACCGGCTCGCACGAGGAGGAAACGCATGGATTTCGGTCAGGCGATCAGGAACTGCTTGAGCAATTACGCGACATTCACCGGGCGGGCCGGGCGCGCGGAATTCTGGTGGTTCTTCCTGTTCAACGTGCTGGCGTCGATGGCGGCATCCATCATCTGGCACCGTCTCGGCAATCTCGTCTCGCTCGCGCTGCTGCTGCCGTCGGTCGCGGTCGGCGCGCGGCGGCTCCACGACATCGGCAAGAGCGGCTGGTTCCAGTTGCTGTGGTTCGTGCCGCTGATCGGCTGGATCTTCCTGATCTACTGGGCGGTGCAAAAGAGCGATCCGCAACCGAACGAGTACGGTGGTCCGCCGGCGATCGACGCCACCCCGGCGCTGCCGCCGGGCGCGGTCTGAACGAGCGCCGACGGGTTCACGAAAAGAAAAAAGCCGGGCAGAGCCCGGCTTCTTCATCTGGACGAACGGGGAACACGCTGGGCGTTTTCCCCGCGTGGACATTACATGTCCATGCCGCCCATGCCACCCATGCCGCCCATGCCGCCAGGCATGCCGCCGGCCGGAGCCTCGTCCTTCGGCGCTTCGGCGACCATGGCTTCGGTCGTGAGCATCAGGCCGGCCACGGAGGCGGCGTTCTGCAGGGCAGTGCGCGTCACCTTGGTCGGGTCCAGGATGCCCATCTCGATCATGTCGCCGTAGGTGTCGTTGGCGGCGTTGAAGCCATGATTGCCCTTGCTGGCCAGCACGGCGTTGACGACCACGCTCGGCTCGCCGCCGGCGTTCGCCACGATCTCGCGCAGCGGCGACTCGATGGCCTTGAGCACCAGCTTGATGCCGGCGTCCTGGTCGGGGTTGTCACCCTTGATCTCGCCAGCGGCCTGACGGGCGCGCAGCAGGGCGACACCGCCGCCGGCCACGATGCCTTCTTCCACGGCAGCGCGGGTGGCGTGCAGCGCGTCTTCGACGCGGGCCTTCTTTTCCTTCATCTCGACTTCGGTCGCGGCACCGACCTTGATCACCGCCACGCCGCCGGCCAGCTTGGCCACGCGCTCTTGCAGCTTCTCGCGGTCGTAGTCGCTCGTCGCTTCCTCGATCTGCACGCGGATCTGCTTGACGCGCGCTTCGATGTCACCAGCCGCGCCGGCGCCGTCGATGATCGTGGTGTTTTCCTTGCCGACTTCGATGCGCTTGGCCTGGCCCAGGTCGGCCAGCGTCACCTTCTCGAGGGTCAGGCCGACTTCTTCCGAAATCACCTTGCCGCCGGTCAGGATGGCGATGTCTTCCAGCATGGCCTTGCGGCGGTCGCCGAAGCCCGGGGCCTTGACGGCGACGACCTTCAGGATGCCGCGGATGGTGTTGACCACCAGGGTCGCGAGCGCTTCGCCTTCGACTTCCTCGGCGATGATCAGCAGCGGGCGGCTGGCCTTGGCGACTTGCTCCAGGATCGGCAGCAGGTCACGGATGCTGCTGACCTTCTTGTCGTACAGCAGCACGAACGGGTTGTCGAGCAGGGCCGACTGCTTGTCGGGGTTGTTGATGAAGTACGGCGACAGGTAGCCGCGGTCGAACTGCATGCCTTCCACGACTTCGAGTTCGGACTCCAGCGACTTGCCGTCTTCGACGGTGATCACGCCTTCCTTGCCGACCTTGTCCATCGCGTCGGCGATGATCTTGCCGATCGTCTCGTCGCTGTTGGCGGAAATGGAGCCGACCTGGGCGATTTCCTTGGACGTCGTCGTGGCCTTCGAAGCCTTCTTCAGCTGCTCGACCAGGGCGATCACGGCCTTGTCGATGCCGCGCTTGAGGTCCATCGGGTTCATGCCCGCGGCCACGTACTTCATGCCTTCGCGCACGATGGCCTGGGCCAGCACGGTGGCCGTGGTCGTGCCGTCACCGGCGATGTCGCTGGTCTTGGAAGCGACTTCCTTGACCATCTGGGCGCCCATGTTCTGGAGCTTGTCCTTGAGCTCGACTTCCTTGGCCACGGACACGCCGTCCTTGGTGACCGTCGGGGCGCCGAACGAGCGCTCGAGCACCACGTTGCGGCCCTTGGGGCCCAGCGTGACCTTGACCGCGTTGGCCAGGATGTTCACGCCTTCGACCATGCGGTGACGCGCGTCGCCGCCGAAAATGACGTCTTTAGCTGCCATGTTTTCTTACCTCTGATGAATGGGTTGAAAGGGCGGGGCCTGGACTCAGGCGACCTTCTTGATGTTGGCGGCCGGCGCGCCTTCGATGACGGCGAACAGGTCGTCTTCCTTCATCACCAGCAGTTCTTCGCCATCGACCTTGACGGTCTGGCCGCTGTACTTGCCGAACAGGACGCGGTCGCCGACGGCGATGTTGGGGGCAATGAGCTCGCCCTTGTCGTTCTTGCGGCCGGGGCCGACGGCCAGCACTTCGCCCTGGTCGGGCTTTTCGGCGGCATTGTCGGGGATCACGATACCGGACGCGGTGCGGGTCTCGTTTTCCACACGCTTGACGATCACGCGATCGTGCAGGGGACGAAGTTTCATTGCATCTCCTTGACTGAAACTGAGGGGGACAAAAAAGCGCCAACGAAGTCAGCGCTTATTAACCTGTGAAGTGGGTGCCGCAAGCACGGCTGTTAGCACTCAACTTCAGCGAGTGCTAATGATAAGGGTTTTCCGACAGGATTCAACCCCCGGGGCCGATGGGCCGCCGCCGCAGGGCCAGTCGGCCTTGCCCGGCGAGCGATGGCCCGCGCGGCTCGCCGAGTGGTCCGCCACCGGCCGCTGTGATGCACCAACCGAGGCGCAGGCTCACCTTGGGCCGGCGCCCATCGCGCGGGTGCCGACGGGGAACGCGCCTTGACTCAGGTACACCGATCCGCTGTCCTCGCCCGTCATCATGCGGTTTTCGCCGCGGGTCCTCAGGTAGTCGGCCCGCGCCGCCGCCCGGGTGTAGCCGGTGTTTTCGAAGGCGTTGGCGCGCTGCCTGGTCCATTCGGTCACCGTGGCCTTCGCGACGTCCGCCCGCACGTCGGCGCGGCTGGTGGAGCTCTGCATCTTGGTGGTGTCGATCGAGATATCGCCGGCCAGGGAGGTGTCGGCCAGCGCGGGGGCGGCAATCGCCGCGGCGGCTGCCAGCGTCAGTGCAATAAGGCGTGTCATGACTATCTCCAGGAGCGCAAGAACACGGGCATACCGGGCTTCGCTCTGAACCCGTCTGTCCTGCCTCCGATGACTCGTCATTCGGCTTCGCGCAGCAGGCGCTCTCCATGGCGGCGCATCGGCGGCTCAAAACGTGCATCGATCAAGCAACTCATAGCCCGCCGCGCGCCTGATTCAAACTGATCGAGCCGGCGAGCGTGCGAATCGTTGCCATAAGTCAAAATGCGGCCCGACCTGCCGGAACCGGCGCGGGCGCACCGCCGCGACCTTGGTCCGGCAACGACACGGCAGGCGGTCGCGGCGCGAGCCGCGCAACTTCCCTGCCTTCGGCGATTTCGCCCCGAAGAGCTACCGAGGCGAGACGACCAGTTCCGATTCCTGCGTCCCCGCGCCCGCTGGGTGGCTGGCCGAGCGTTGCAGGCGGGTCCTGACGAAGGAGCCGACGTCGGGGCTGGTCCAGTAGACGCCCTCTTCACCAAGATTGTTCTTGCAGGCAATGCGATAGGCGTCGAACGAGCCGGCGGGCACCTCGACCTTCTCCCACGCCTCGATCGCACAGGAGGCACTGACGTCGGTCACCGTGCCCTTGGCATTCGTCATCCTGGAATTCATGTCGAACTTCTTTCCGACCGCCAGCGGGAACAGCCACCCCATGGGCGGATCGTAAGTCACGGCCGGCGCGCCGTCGGGACCGAGCGCTGCCATCCAGTGGCCGTCGTCGGGGCGCATCAGCAGCGTGCCCGCGCCGACATTCGATATCGCGAGCGCCGGCGCTCCCTTCCACGTCGTGTCGGGCAGGCGCGTCATCCTCACCTGTCGGTCCGTGCCGAAGCTGCCGGTGTTCTTCTGCGCGGACTCCCACCTCGCACCGACGGGCGGGGGGCCCGACCATTTTTCCGTGACCGGCTGGGCTGCCGCGAGGCCGCTGCCGGCAATCGCGAACACCGCAGAAACGGCCGCGCTTTTCTGGAAGGCTCTATCGATCCGCATCATGGTCCTTTCGTGGTGTGTGGGGCGCGCGCAGCGGCGGCGGGCTTGCCTTGGCACCCCGTCATGAAGCGCAAGCCGCTCCTACCCAATTAGCCGGGACGGCGCCAAAGAAAATGACCGGCGTCAACAAAGGCGACGCTCGGCAGCGCCTCAGCTCAACGTTCTACTGTCCAGGGTGGGTGGGCCGCTCGGCGGCGGCCACGCGTCGCCGGTTCGCGTGCTCAGGGAAAACGGCGTGGTGGCTGGAAGTACGGCGCTGGCGAGTCCGGCCGATCGGCCTCGACCCCGAATGCGTCCAAGGCGGCTTTGCTTTCGGCAGCCAACCGCCGGATTTCGCCTTCAAGGCCGTTCGCCGCCGGCGGTTGTGACGCGGACGGCTGCAATTTCTGCAGCGGCCGCTGCTGCGCACGGCGACGCTCGCCGGCCCGGCGATCCGCAGAGCGCCTGTCGACACTGCGTCGTTCACCGGTACGGTGTTCGAGGCTGGATGTCGCCGGGCTCAGCTGCTGAGCTTCCTCGCTGTGCATCGACTTTTCTCCATCGACGAGTTTTTTCTACGTGCGTGCGCGGGACTCGTCCATGACGTGAATCAAAGGTAAGGAGCCGGTAACGTTTCGGAGGCGGCGCCTGCCTCGCCCCGGCCTCGTGCACTGCGCGGCAGTGCGATTGCCGAGCGCTCCCGCGCCTCAGCCCACCAGGAAGTGCCGGATCTCGCGCACCTCTCGCGCCAGCTCGGCGCGGAAGTCGGGGTGCGCGATCGAAATCAAGGCTTCCGCCCGCTTCTTGAGGTTCAGTCCATGCAGGTCGACGATGCCGTACTCCGTCGCGACGTACTGCACGTGACCACGGGTCGTGACCACGCCGGCGCCCGGTTTGAGGGTGGAGACGATGCGCGAGATCTGCCCGTTCTTGGCCGTCGACGGCAGCGCGATGATCGCCTTGCCGCCCTCGGACAGCGCCGCGCCGCGGATGAAATCCATCTGGCCGCCGATGCCCGAGTAGATGCGGTGCCCGATCGAGTCGGCGCAGACCTGGCCGGTGAGGTCGATTTCCAGCGCGGCGTTGACCGCCACGGCGCGCGGGTTCTGCCGGATCAGCGCCGTGTCGTTGGTGCGGTCGCAGGGATGGAACTCGACCAGCTGGTTGTTGTCGACGAAGTCGAACAGCGCGCGTGAGCCGCTGACGAAGCTGGTCACGGTGCGGCCGCGATGCACGGTCTTGTACTTGTTGGTGACGACGCCGCTCTTCATCAGCGGGACCAGCAGGTCCGAGAACATCTCGGTGTGAACGCCCAGGTCGTTCTTGGTGCCCAGGCGGCTGAGCACCGCATTCGGGATTGCGCCTATCCCCATCTGCAAGGTCGAGCCGTCCTCCACCAGGGCCGCGATGTGCTCGCCGATGCGGTTTTCGACCTCGCTCATCGGCGGCGTGTGCGCTTCGTGCAACGGCCGGTTGGTGTGCACGAACGCGGTGACCCGCTCGAACGGAACCACGGTCGCGCCGTACGTGCGCGGCAGCTGCTCGTTGATCTCGGCCAGCACGATGGTCGCGTGCTCGGTGGCGGCCCGGGCAGCGTCGACCGACGTGCCGAGCGTGCACAGTCCATGCTCGTCCGGCGGCGAGAGCGACACCAGCGCAACATCGAGGGGAATCCGGCGGGTCGAGAAGAGATCGGGCACGTCCGACAGGAACACCGGCACGAAGTACGCGCGCCCTTCATCGACCGCCCCGCGCATCCCGTGGTCGGTGAACAGCGGATTGGAGATGAACGCGTCGCGGTACTGCGGCTCGCTGAAGCGCAGCGGACCGCTCAGGTGAAGGTGGAACAGTTCCACGCCCTGCAGGTCGCGCCGCTCGACCATCGCGTCCAGCAGGGTGGTGGGGGTGGCGGCGGCGCCGTGGACAAAGATCTTGTGCTGGCTCTTGAGATGGGCAACGACGTCCTGTGCGGCGACGGCGCGTTGCTCCCAGCCGGGATAACGCTTCATGAACTTTCTTCGCTTGTTGTGGCTGGCCGAGTGCTTGCGTCCCCGCCGGCAAGGCACCACCGGTGCCGCCGGCGGCCGCAACGGCGGTGGCGGGAAAGCGTGCAACTTACACCATCCCGGTCCCGCAGTGTGCGACCCCGTCGCTCGACCGCAGACAGAGCATCGCCCGATCCGGCGCCGGCGCCGTTGACGAATATCACCCGCCGCCGATTCTCGGTGGCCGCCGGCGCAATTTGTTCCCCTCGACGGCGGCGCGGCGCTCGTTGCACCCCTGCCGCGCCGGTGCTAATGTGCGTTCACCGCCACGCGAGGAGTCTGCCATGAAGATCCTGGTTCCCGTCGACGGCTCGCCGCTTTCGCTGGACGCGGTGCGCTACGCGATCGGCCTCGTCCGGCAGGGTCTGCGCGCCGAGCTGCTGCTGGCCAATGTGCAGCCGCCCGCATCGCTGTACGAAATCGTGGTGGCGCACGACCCCGACGTGATCAAGGACGTCAGCACCGGGGCCGGCGCGCACCTGCTGGAGTCCGCCCGCGAACTCTGCCGCGCCGCCGGCGTGCCGTTCGACTGCGAGATCGTGTCGGGTGATCCGGTGCGGGCGCTGTGCGACCTGGCGGAGGAGCGGGGCTGCGCGCAGATCGTCGCCGGAGCCCACGGCAAGGGCGCGCTGGCAAGCGCGCTGCTCGGCTCGTTCTCGCACGCGCTGGCCCACGCCGCCCCGGTGCCGGTCACCATCGTCAAGGCATCCGAACGCATCCCGGTCGCGCGCGGCGCGGTCGCCGCCGAGCCGCCGGCCGACGCGTTGGGCGCCCACTGAGCGGGCGGCCGCCAACCCGGGCGCCGGTGCCGGTCGGCTATAGTTTCGCCGATGGGACAGGTGCGCACTGGCAACGTCCGTGGCCGCACCCGCACGGACACGGTGCTGCGTCGCGCCGCCCTCGTCCAACGGCGCGCCTCCCGCCTCGACCCCAACGTCCGCGGGCTGCTCTGGGCGACCGCATCCGGGTTCACGTTCGTGGTGCTGAACACGGTGATGCGCGACCTGTCGCTGACGCTCGATCCGTTCCAGACCCAGTTCCTGCGCTACCTGTTCGGGCTGGTGGTGATGCTGCCGCTGGTGGCGCGCTATGGCTTCGCGGCCTACCGGCCCGTGAACATCGCCGGCCAGTTCGTGCGCGGCGGCGTGCACACCATCGGCCTGTGCCTGTGGTTCACCGCGATTCCGCACATCACGATCGCGGACATCACGGCCATCGGCTTCACCGGCCCGATCTTCATCATGCTGGGGGCGGCCTGGTTCTTCGGCGAACGCATGCGCTGGGAGCGCTGGCTGGCCGCGCTGATCGGCCTGTCGGGGGTGCTGATCGTGGTGGCGCCCAAGCTGAGCGGCGGCGGCGGGCTGTACACGCTGGTGATGCTCGCCTCGTCGCCGGTGTTCGCCGCGTCGTTCCTGCTGACCAAGGGCCTCACGCGGTTCGACCGGGCCGCGGTCATCGTGGTGTGGCAATCGATCTCGGTGGCGCTTCTCAGCTTGCCGCTGGCGTTGCTGTCTTGGAAGGCGCCGACGCTGGGGCAGTGGTTCGCCTTTGCCCTGTGCGGCCTGCTGGGCAGCCTCGGGCATTACTGCCTCACCCGCTCGTTCACGGTGGCCGACATCTCGGCGACGCAGTCCGTCAAGTTCCTGGAACTGGTGTGGGCGACCATGCTGGGCTGGCTGGTGTTCGGCGACCAGCCGAGCCGCTCCACCATCGTGGGTGGCATCGTGATCTGTTTGTCCACCATCTGGATCGCGCGCCGGGAAGCGCGCTCCGCCGCCCGCGCCTGAGCGGCGTTCAGGCCTGGCGCAGCCGGAATGCGGCAGCGCCGTCGTCCGCGCCGCGCTGCAGTTCCCAGCGGCGCCGGTGGAAGGCGTCGAGCGCGGGCCGATGGCCGATCGAGATCAGCGAGCCGCCGCGCCGGCGCACCAGGTCCGCCAGCCGCTGGTACAGCGTGTGCTCCGCCTGTTCGTCCAGGGCGCTGGTCGCCTCGTCGGCCAGCACCCACGCCGGCTGCTTCAGGAACACCCGCGCCAGCGCCAGCCGTTGGCGCTCGCCGCCCGAGAGCTTTTGCGTCCACGCGTCGTGGTCGTCCAGGCGCGCGGCGAGCTGCGGCAGCAGGGCGGCGCCGAGGGCCTCGCGCAATGCTTGCTCGCTGTAGCGATCCGCGGGCTCCGGATAGGCGAGGGCGTCGCGCAGCCTGCCGTCGGGGAAGTAGGGGTTCTGCGGAATGCACATCGCGTCGGCCGGTACGTCGACCTTTCCCCGGGCGAAGGGCCAGATGCCGGCGAACGCCCGGAACAGCGTGGACTTGCCGCTGCCCGACGGCCCCTTGACGATGACCGAGTCGCCGGGTGCCACCTGCACCGAGACATCCGACAGCAGCAGCGAGCCGTCCGGCAGCGCCAGCGTCAGCGCGTGCGTCGCCAGCGCTTGGCCGCCGCGCTCGACCCGCGGCCGTGGTTGCGCGTCCTGCGCCGCCACGCTGGCCTCGAAGCTGGTCAGGCGGTCGCTGGTCGCGCGCCAGGCCGCCAGCGAACTGTAGTTGTCGACGAACCAGGCCAGCGAATCCTGGACCTGGCCGAAGGCCGACGAGATCTGCATCAGCTGGCCGAGCTGGATCGCGCCGCTGAAGAAGCGCGGCGCCGCGACCAGCATGGGAAAGATGACGGCCGCCTGGCCGAAGAAGGTGGTGAACCAGATCAGGTTCTTCTGCGCCTTGATCAGGGCGATGTAGTTCCCGAGCACCGCCGAAAAGCGCAGGTCGAGGTGCCGGCGCTCGACCTGCTCTCCCTTGTCGAGCGCGATCGCCTCGCTGTATTCGCGCACCCGCATCATGTGGTGGCGAAAGTCCGCTTCCAGTCGCTGCTGCTGGAAATTCAGCGGGATCTGGCGGCGGCCGATGTAGTGGGTGAGGACGCTGCCGACGACGCAGTAGGCCAGCGCCGCCCAGACCATGAAGCCGTGCAGCTCGTACGCGGCGCCGCCCCAATGGAACAGGAAGCCGCCGGAGAGCGACCACAGGATCCCGACGAAGCTGATCAGCGTCACCAGCGAATTCAGCAGGCCCATCGACAGCGAGATGCTGTACGTGGTGAACAGGTTCAGGTCTTCCTGGATGCGCTGGTCGGGGTTGTCGGGCGCCGCCTGGCCATTGGCGAAGCGCGCGAGCTCCATCCGGTAGAAGGTCTGGGCGCCGAGCCAGCGCTGCAGGTAATGCGCCGTCATCCAGGCCCGCCAGCGCACTTCCAGCAACTGCGTGAGGTAGAACTTGTAGACCGCGATCACGATGTAGCCGAACGCCAGGTACGTGAACCGCAGCAGCTGGGCCCAGAACACCGGCTGGTCCCGCTTTTCCAGCGCGTCGTAGAAGGTGCGGTTCCACTCGTTCATCAGGACCAGCATGTACACCGCGGCCAGGTTCAGGACGATGATGGCCGCGAGCAGGGCGCGCGCCCGCCATTTTTCGTCGGACGAGAAGAACGGCGTCGTGAGCGCCCAGATCTTGCGCGTGGTGGCGCCGATGGCGGCGAGCTTGTGCGGAGAATTCATGCGGAGGGCCCCTGGCGAAGGGCCCATCGTAGCGGCGCGCGGGCGGCGGCGCCCGGACTCAGCGCGGATTGGCGATGCCGCTGGACACGTGGCCGGAAGGCACGTGCCGCGCCGCGTGGTTGACGTGGCCGGTCTGGTCGTCGAAGAAGAAGTCCGGCTCGAACTCGCGCAGGAACTCGCCCTTGGGCAGCCCGCCGAGAAACATCGCCTCGTCGACCCGGATGTCCCACTTCATCAGCGTGCGGATCGCGCGCTCGTGCGCCGGGGCGCTGCGCGCGGTGACGAGGGCGGTGCGGATGCGCATCGCCGCGGTGCCAGCCTGCTGCAGGCGGTGCAGCGCCGCCAGCAGCGGCTTGAACGGGCCCTCGGGCAGCGGCTGCGCCGCCTTGCTGAGCTCGTGCTGCTGGAAGGCGTCGAGCCCCTGCGCCTGGAACACGCGCTCGGCCTCGTCGGAAAACAGCACGGCGTCGCCGTCGAAGGCGATGCGGACCTCGTTGGGATAGTTGTCGCCGGCCAGCACCGATTCGGTCAGCACGCGGGCCGCCGGAAAGCCGGCCGCCAGCGCCTCGCGCACGTCCTCCGCGTTGGCCGACAGGAACAGGTGGGCCCGCAGCGGCCGCAGGTAGCGGAAGGGCGAGCGCCCCTGCGTGAACACGCCGCGCTCCAGCTTGATCTCGTTGGCATGCCCCGAGCGGAAGATGCGCATGCCCGAGACCGGGTCGTTGCGCGAGAGGATCACCACCTCCACGCGCTGGGTGGTCGTGTCGTTGAAGGCCAGCAGCTTCTTGATCAGCGAGAAGGCGATCCCCGGACGCGCCGGCTGCTCCAGCCGTTCCAGCTGCAGCCGCATGTAGGCCCGCGGGTCGCCGCTTTCGAAGATCGCGTTCTCTTCCTCGAAGTTGAACAGCGCGCGCGAGGAGATCGCCACCACCAGCTTGTTGTCCAGCGACGCGGCCATGGTGGTCCTTCGTTCAGCGGGCGAACTGGTTCAGCTGGATGATCGGCATCAGCACCGCCAGCACGATCAGCATCACGATCAGCCCCATGCCGACAATCAGCAACGGCTCGAGGATGGTGGCCAGCTGCATCGCGCGGCGTTGGACCTCGGCGCCCAGCTGGTTGGCGGCCCGTTGCAGCATCGGCGGCAACTGCCCGGTCTGCTCGCCCAGCCGCGCGAACATCGACAACAGCCCGGGGAAGCGCTTCTTCTGCGCCATCGCCGAGGCCAGCGGCGCACCTTCGCGCACCAGCACCAGCGCATCCAGCGCGTCGGCCCGCATGGCGCGGTTGCCCAGGGTCTCGGCCGCCGCCTGCAGGGCCTTCAGGATCGGCACGCCGGCGCCGGCAAGCAAGGCCAGGGTGCTGGCGAAGCGCGCGGCGTTGTAGCCGCGCGAGAGCCGGCCGATCACCGGCAACCGCAGCCAGGCCGCATCGAAGCGCTCGCGCGTGCCGGGATTGCGCAGCGCCAGGCGGCCGCCGACGGCGCCGAGCGCGAGCAGCAACAGCACCAGCCAGCCCCAATGCCGCACCAGATCGCTGACGGCGAGCATGGCCACGGTCAGGAACGGCAACGCGCGCTTGCTGCCGGCGAAGACGTTGGCGACTTGTGGCACGACATAGGCCACCAAGAACAGCACGATCGCGATCGCGACCGCCGTGACGATGGCCGGATACAACGCGGCGCCGATCAGCTTTCCCTTCAGCGCCTGCCGCTCCTCGAGGTCGTCGGCGAGCCGCTCCAGGACCAGCCCGAGGTTGCCGGTCTGCTCGCCGGCGCCGATCACCGCCGTGTAGATCTCCGGGAATTCGCCGGGAAACCGGGACAGCGCCTTGGCGAACGACGAGCCGGCATTCACCTCGGCGCGCAGCGCGGCCACGAGCATGCGTTCGCGCTCGCCCTCCGCCTCGTCGGTGAGGGCCGTCAGCGCCCGCTCCAGGGGCAGGCCCGACGTGATCAGGCCGGCCAGCTGCCGGGTCCAGATCGCCAGCCCGGTCGAGGTGAAGACGTGGCGCCGCAGCACCCGGTCGGCCCAGCCGAGGCCCGGCTCGTTGGCCGCCGCGCCCGTGCCCACCGGCTGCACCTGCAGCGGCACCAGGGCCTGCGCCCGCAGCTGGCTGCGCACGGCCTTGGCGGTGTCGGCCTCCATGACGCCGCGGCGGGTGTCGCCCTGCGCGTCCAGGGCCTCGAACGAATAAGCTGGCATGGCCCAATTATCCGGCCGTTGCGAACGGCCCGGCCGACCGAGCGGCGGCGGCGGGCCGGGGCGCGCCCGAGGGCGCGGACGCACTCACATCTGGCGCAGCTTGAAGCGCTGGAGCTTGCCGGTTTCGGTGCGCGGCAGGCCGGCCACGAATTCGATCTCGCGCGGATACTTGAACGGGGCGATCGTCGCCTTGACGTGGTCCTGCAGCGCCTTGGTCATCGCGGCGTCGCCAGGATGCCCCGGCTTCAGGACGCAGAAGGCCTTGACGATCATGCCGCGCTGGTCGTCGGGCTTGCCGATGACGCCGCATTCGGCGACGGCTGGATGGCGCAGCAACGCGTCCTCCACCTCCGGACCGCCGACGTTGTAGCCCGCGGTGATGATCATGTCGTCGGCGCGCGCCTGGTAGAAGAAGTAGCCGTCGGCGTCCTGCACGAACGCGTCGCCGGGGAAGTTCCAGCCGCGGCGCACGTAATCGGCCTGGCGCGGGTCGTCCAGATAACGGCAGCCCGTGGGGCCGATCACCGCGAGCGTGCCGATGGTGCCGCGCGGCACCTCGTTGCCCTCGTCGTCGACCACCCTGGCCTGGTAGCCCGGCACCACCTTGCCGATGGCGCCGGGCCGCACCTCGCTGCCGGCGACGGAAATGAAGATGTGGAACATCTCGGTCGCGCCGATGCCGTCCAGCATCTCGATGCCGGTGGCCTGCTTCCACAGCTGGCGGGTGGCATCGGGCAGGCCTTCTCCGGCGCTCACGCAGATGCGCAGGCGGCCGATGCCGTGCTGCCTGGCGAACGGCGCCATCTGGCGGTAGAACGTGGGCGCCGTGTAGCAGATGGTGGCGCCGATGTCGGCGATCTGCTTGACCATGCTCTCGGGGTTGTACGGGCCGTCGGGGAAGTACACCGACGCCCCGGCCCAGAGCGGGAAGATCAGCAACCCGCCGAGGCCGAAGGTGAACGCCAGCGGCGGCGAGCCGACGACCACGTCGTCGGGCGTGGCGCGCAGCACGTGGCGCGGCCAGGCTTCGCAGGAAGCCAGCACGTCGCGATGGGTGTGCACGGCGGCCTTGGGCTTGCCGGTGGTGCCGGAGGTGAACGCCATCATCGCCACGTCGTCGGCGGCGGTCGGGCAGGCGGCAAAGCCGGCCGGCTTCAGGCTCGACCGTTGCTCCAGCGAGCCGGCCCGATCGGGGGCGTTGAACAGCACCAGGTCGCGCAGCACCGGCCGCTCGCGTCGCGCCGCTTCCAGCTCCTCCAGCAGTTTCGCGTCGCACAGCGCGGCCTGCGGCTGCGCCTTGTCGATGATGTCGCCGAGCTCGCGCGCCCGCAGCAGCGGCATCGTGGCGACCGCGACCAGTCCGGCCTTGACCACGGCCAGCCAGGCGGTCGCCATGCCGATCGAATTGCCCCCGCGCAGCAGCACCCGGTTGCCGGGCACCAGCCCGAGGTCTTCGGTCAGCACCCGGCAGATGCGGTCGACGCGCTCGCGGACGGCGCCATACGAGAGGACAGCGGCGCCGGAGCGCAGGCACGGGCGGCCGGCCCAGCCGCGAGCCTCGGCCTGGTCTACCAGGCGCTCCACCAGGTTGAGCTGGTCGGGCAGCTGCAGCTGCGGCAGGTCGTAGCGCAGTTGCGGCCACTGCTCGCGCGGCGGCAGGCGGTCGTGGACGAAGCGATCGATCTGGGCGGTCAAGCGCGGCCCCGGCGGCGCGGCGGTCATGCGGCGCTCCGAACGGCGCCGGCGTGGTCCTTCACCTTCCCCAGCAGCCGGTGCAAGGTGGTCACTTCCCGGTCCGTCAACGGCGAGAAGGCGCCGACGATCCACTCCTCGTGCTGGAGCGCCATCTCGCGGAACATCCTGCGCCCCTTGGCCGTGAGGCGGATCCGGCACGCCCGGCGGTCGCCGGCGACCGTCGTGCGGTCCACCAGGCCTTCGCTGACGAGCTGGTCGGTGATGCCCGTGACATTGCCGCCGGTGACCATCATCCGGCTCGACAGCTCATTCATCTTGAGGCCGTGCGGCGCACGCTCCAGCTGGGCCATGAGGTCGAAGCGGGGCAGCGTGGTGCCGAAACGCTCGCGCAGCCGGCTGCGGACGCATTTTTCGACCAGCTGGGTGCAGGTCAGGAGCCGCAGCCACAGGCGCAGCGCCTCGGGGTGCTCGCTGTGGACACGCGCCTCCAGGTCCATCGGCGGGTTGGTGTGAGTCATCGATAAATAGTTTAGGTCTCAACAAACAGGTGTCAACAGCAGGCACCCGACCTTCCGCGCCCGGACCGCGAACCCAGGACGAGCAAAAGTCCTACGCCGACCTGATTGACGCCGCACCGCTCCGCTGGTAAGAATTTGCGCATGGACACACTTCTTCTGCGCAAGGTGGAGTCGCGGCTGGCGCAGTTGCCAGCGCCCCTGGCCCTGGGCCTGCCGGGTGGGGAGCGGGTGGGCCCGACCGGGGCTGCCGTGACCCTCGGCCTGCGCGACTGGACCACGCTCGCGACGCTGGCGGCGGGGCAGATCGGTCGCATCGCTGAGGATTACGTGGAGAACCGGGTGGACATCGAGGGCCGGATGCGTGACGTGATGGCCGTCGCCGCCGGACTGCTGCCAGGCACGCCGGTCAACAGCGACACGCACTGGTGGACGCAGGTGATGCGCCGCGCGAAGTCGCTGGCTGCGCACACGCAGCAGAAGGACGCGCTGCAGGTCCAGTTCCACTACGACGTTTCCGACGATT
>NZ_DATMHS010000159.1:0-3876 GCF_035554825.1 Ramlibacter sp.
AAGGTGATCGAGGACGCCCGCCAGTACAAGTAGCCGATGGCGTTGGAGCCGCCCTCGGCCTCAGGGCTTTCCCGGGGGTCGTTCTAAGTGATTCCCTTGATGACGTGACGCCAGCCCGACTTTAGGATCGGTCGTCACTTACAAGGAGATTCCATGAAGTCGTTGCTCAAGTCCTTGACGCCGCTGGCCCTGCTGGCTGCAGGCACGCTGAGCGCCCATGCCGCCGGTTATCCGCAGCCTGACAAGGTCGTCACCATCATCGTCCCGTTTGCCGCCGGCGGCCCCACCGACCGGGTGGCGCGCGACCTGGCCGAAGCGATGCGCAAGCCGCTGGGCACGACGGTCGTGGTCGACAACGCGGCCGGCGGCGGCGGCACCATCGGCGCCAACAAGGTGGCCAAGGCGGCGCCGGACGGCTACACGGTGCTGCTGCACCACATCGGCATGGCGACGCAGCCCAGCCTGTACCGCCACCTGCCCTTCAAGACCATGGACGACTTCGAGTACCTCGGGATGGTCAACGATGTCCCGATGACGATCATCGGCCGTCCGACGCTGCCCGCCAACAATTTCGGCGAGCTGCGCACCTGGCTCAACGCCAACAAGGGCAAGGTCAACCTGGCCAACGCCGGCATCGGCGCCGCCTCGCACCTGTGCGGCTTGCTGTTCCAGTCGGCGCTGAAGCAGGAAATGACCACCGTGCCCTACAAGGGCACCGGCCCGGCCATGACCGATCTGATCGGCGGCCAGGTCGATCTGATGTGCGACCAGAGCACCAACACCAGCGGCCAGATCGAAGCCAAGAAGGTCAAGGCCTTCGCGGTCACGACGGCCAAGCGCCTGGCCACGCCGGCGCTGAAGGACCTGCCGACGATGCAGGAACTGGGCGTCAAGGACTTCCAGGTCACGATCTGGCACGGCATGTATGCGCCCAAGGGCACGCCGCCGGAGGCGCTCAAGAAGCTCAATGACGCGCTCAAGGCGGCGCTGAAAGATCCTGAGTTCATCAAGAAGCAGGAAGGGCTGGGCGCCGTCGTCGTCACCGACAAGCGCATGGAACGCGCCGAGCACAAGAAGTTCGTCGCGGCCGAAATCGCCAAGTGGAGTCCCATCATCAAGGCGGCCGGCGTCTACGCCGACTGAACCCGCCCCGCGAGGCAGCAAGGCCGCCCGCCCGGGGCGGCCTTTTTCTTTGGCGAGCCGCGGTCGAGTTGGACGGCCGGCCGCTGGCATGATCGAACCCGCCCACGCGCGGCAGGCACGGCACCGCCTGCCGCGTTTCGAACCATTTCAAGGAGATTCCTGTGCAAACGAAATCGCATAACGGCCGCCGCCTGGTCTTGGGCGCCATGGCCTCGTCCGCCCTCAGCTTCGCGCTGCCCCTGCGCGCCGAGTCGAACTGGCCGACCAAGCCGGTGAAGATCGTCGTGCCGTTCGCCGCCGGCGGCACCACCGACATCCTGGCGCGGGCCATTGCGCCCGAGCTCTCCAGGGCCTTCGGACAGCAGTTCATCGTCGACAACCGCGGCGGCGCGGGGGGCAACGTCGGCGCGGAGATCGTCGCGAAGTCGGCGCCGGACGGCTACACGCTGCTGATGGGCACGGTGGGCACCCACGGCATCAACCGCGCGCTCTACAGCAAGCTGCCCTATGACCCGATCAAGGATTTCGCGCCGATCACCATGGTGGCCGGCGTGCCGAACGTGATGGAGATGCAGACCGAGAAGGCTCGTGCACTCGGCATCGACAACGTCCAGGATTTCATCCGCTACGCGAAGGCGCATCCGGGCAAGCTGAACATGGCATCCAGCGGCAACGGCACCTCGATCCATCTGGCCGGCGAGCTGTTCAAGAGCATGACCGGCACGTTCATGGTCCACCTGCCGTACCGCGGCTCGGCGCCGGCGCTGCTGGACATGGTCGCCGGCACGGCGGACGTGATGTTCGACAACCTGCCCTCGTCGCTCGCGCACATCCGCGCCGGCAAGCTCAAGGCACTGGCCGTCACCAGCCGCCAGCGGTCATCGGCGCTGCCGGACGTGCCGACGATGGAGGAGGCCGCCGGCCTGAAGGGCTTCGACGCAACCTCGTGGTTCGGGCTGCTGGCGCCGGCCGGCACGCCGATGGACATCGTCGGCCGCATCCAGCAGGAGGTCGCGAAGTCCCTGAACACGCCGGCGATCAAGGAAAAGCTCCAGTCGCAAGGCGCGATCCCCAGCGGCAACACGCCGGCGGCATTCGCCAAGCACATCGACGCCGAGCACAAGAAGTGGGCCCAGGTGGTCAAGGCCTCGGGCGCGAAGGTGGACTGAAGCCGGGCGCCAGCCCGCCTCGACGTCGGGCGTGCGCGCAGCCCGGCGTCACCCTTCGCCCGCATCAGCCGGTCAGACGCCCCAGACGATTTCCTTGCCGGCCTGCGCGCAGCGGCGCAGCATGTCGAGGAACGGGACGGCGCGCTGGCGCAGCGACACCGCATCCAACCGCGGCGGCGACTCGCCCCTGGCGGTCGCCTCCTCCGCGGCCGCCTTCTGCTCCGACTCTTCCTTCGCGATCGCGGCCTCGAGCGCGGCGATCGCACCCGGCATCTGCGCGGGTTCGATGATGCCCTGGGGCTCGGGGTCCTTGCCGATGATCTGCAGAACGCGGCGACCGTTCGGCTCCAGCATGATGAGATCGCCGGCGGCCTTGGATTTGAATTTGTAGAGCATGAGGCAGTCGCCGGCTTCAGTCGGCGCGGGAGTACACGTAGTCGCGGTTGAACGGGTAGGCCGATTGTGCGCCGCGCAGCGCGCCGGTTTGCAACTGGCCGTCCGGGCGCGTGGCCAGGATCTGGTGCAGGCCAAGCCAGCCGCGCTCGAAACTCATCGCGCACCCCGACAGGTACAACCGGTACGCGCGCAGGATCTTGCCCGCGTTTTCGGCGCCGGCCGTCGAGGCAAGTACCCGCTGCGCCTCCTCCAGCTGCCCCTCCAGGCTGTCCGACCAGGCCCAGAGCGTGCGTGCGTAGTGCGGCCGCAGGTTTTCGGTGTCGACCATCTCGAGCCCGGCCATCGCCACCTCGCGCAGCACATGGCTCACGTGCAGCAGTTCGCCGCCGGGGAAGATGTACTTCTCGATGAACTCGCCCATGCCGGCGCCGAGCTGGCCCGGATGGATGCCGCCGGCGGTGATGCCATGGTTCATCACCAGCCCGCCGGGCTTGAGCAGCCGGAAGACCTTGCCGAAGTAGGCCTGCATGTTCACCTGCCCGACGTGCTCGAACATCCCCACGGAGGCAATCTTGTCGAACGACTCGGCCTCATCGAGCTCGCGGTAGTCGCGCAGCTGCATCCGCACGCGGCCCTCCAGGCCCTTCTCCCGGATGACGCGCTGCACGTGCGCGTGCTGGTTCTTCGACAGCGTGATGCCGGTGGCGTCGACGCCGTAATGCTCCGCCGCCCACAGCAGCAGTCCGCCCCAGCCGGCGCCGATGTCCAGGAACCGCTCGCCGGGCCGCAACATCAGCTTGCGGCAAATGTGGTCGAGCTTGGCTTCCTGGGCCTCGGCCAGCGACATGTCGGCGTCGCGGAAGTAGGCGCACGAATACACGCGCCGCGGATCGAGCCACAGTTCGTAGAAGTCGTCCGAGACGTCGTAGTGGAACTGGATCTGCTGGGCGTCTTTCTGTGGCGTATGGGAGGCCAGCGACTTCGCGCGCCGGATCACCTGCGTCCACCAGTGGGTGTCGCTGTTCACCGGCGTGCCGGGCAGCAGCCGCGCGGCCACCGCCATGATGTCGCGCATGCGGCCTTCGATCTGCACGCGGCTTTCGACAAAATCCTCCGCGAGGCGGCCGATCTGGCCCCCGACCAGGGTGGCGAGGCTGCCCCAATCCTT
>NZ_DATMHS010000160.1:0-6300 GCF_035554825.1 Ramlibacter sp.
CGACTCCTGGAACGTGCGGCCCATGGCCATCACCTCGCCCACCGATTTCATCTGCGTGGTGAGGTGCGAATCGGCCTGCGGAAACTTCTCGAAGGCGAAGCGCGGCACCTTGGTGACGACGTAGTCGATGCTCGGCTCGAAGCTGGCCGGGGTGGCACCGCCGGTGATCTCGTTGCGCAGCTCGTCGAGCGTGTAACCGACCGCCAGCTTGGCCGCCACCTTCGCGATCGGAAAGCCGGTGGCCTTGGAGGCCAGCGCCGACGAACGCGACACGCGCGGATTCATCTCGATCACGATCATGCGGCCGTCGATCGGGTTGACCGCGAACTGCACGTTCGAGCCGCCGGTGTCCACGCCGATCTCGCGCAGCACCGCCAGCGAGGCGTCGCGCATGATCTGGTATTCCTTGTCGGTGAGCGTCTGCGCTGGCGCGACGGTGATCGAGTCGCCGGTGTGCACGCCCATCGGGTCGAGGTTCTCGATCGAGCAGACGATGATGCAGTTGTCCGCCTTGTCGCGGACCACTTCCATCTCGAATTCCTTCCAGCCGACCAGCGACTCCTCGATCAGCAGTTCGCTGGTCGGCGACGCCTCCAGCCCGCGCTTGCAGATCACCTCGAACTCGTCGGTGTTGTAGGCGATGCCGCCGCCGGTGCCGCCGAGCGTGAAGCTGGGGCGGATCACGGTCGGGAAGCCGAGCGACCGCTGCACGGCCCAGGCCTCGTCCATCGAATGCGCGATCCCGGAACGGGCCGAGCCCAGGCCGATCTTGGTCATCGCGTCCTTGAACTTCAGCCGGTCCTCGGCCTTGTCGATCGCCTCGGGGGTGGCCCCGATCAGTTCGACCCGGTACTTGTCCAGCACGCCGTTGCGCCACAGGTCCAGCGCGCAGTTCAGCGCCGTCTGGCCGCCCATGGTCGGCAAGATCGCGTCGGGCCGCTCCTTGGCGATGATCTTCTCGACCGTCTGCCAGGTGATCGGCTCGATGTAGGTGACATCGGCCGTGGCCGGGTCGGTCATGATCGTCGCCGGGTTGGAGTTGATCAGGATGACCTTGTAGCCCTCCTCGCGCAGCGCCTTGCACGCCTGCACGCCGGAGTAGTCGAACTCGCACGCCTGGCCGATGATGATCGGGCCGGCGCCGATGATGAGGATGCTCTTGATGTCGTTACGCTTCGGCATTTACTTTTTCGCTCCCGACTGTTCCATCGACGCGATGAAGCGGTCGAAGAGATAACCGATGTCATGGGGCCCCGGCGACGCTTCCGGGTGGCCCTGGAAACAGAACGCCGGACGATCCGTGCGGGCCAGGCCCTGCAGCGTGCCGTCGAACAGGCTCACGTGGGTGGCGCGCAGGTTCGCCGGCAGCGTCTTCTCGTCGACGGCGAAGCCGTGGTTCTGGCTGGTGATGCTGACCCGGCCGGTGTCGAGGTCCTTCACCGGGTGGTTCGCGCCGTGGTGGCCGAACTTCATCTTGAAGGTCTTCGCGCCCGAGGCGAGCGCCATGATCTGGTGGCCCAGGCAGATGCCGAAGGTCGGATAGCCGGCCTCGATCAGTTCCCGCGAAGCCGCGATCGCGTAGTCGCAGGGCTGCGGGTCGCCGGGGCCGTTGGCCAGGAACACGCCGTCCGGATTCATCTTGCGCACCTCGGCGGCCGGCGTCTGTGCCGGCACCACCGTGATGCGGCAGCCGCGCTCGGCGAGCATGCGCAGGATGTTCTTCTTGACCCCGTAGTCGAATGCGACCACGTGGAACCTGGCGTTCTTCTGCTCGCCGTAGCCCGAGCCCAGGCGCCACTCGCTCTGCGTCCAGGCGTAGGGCTCCTTGGTGGAGACCACCTTCGCCAGGTCGAGGCCGGCCATGTCGGGCGCCTGCTTCGCGGCGGCGATGGCCCGGTCGATCAGGGCCGGCGTCACCTGCTCGCCCGGCGCGACGCCGACGATGCAGCCGTTCTGCGCACCCTTGGTCCGCAGCAGCCGGGTGAGCTTGCGGGTGTCGATGTTGGCGATGGCCACGGTCTGCTCGCGGCGCAGGTACTCCGACAGGGTCTGGCTGGTGCGGAAGTTCGAGGCGATGAGCGGCAGATCGCGAACGATCAGGCCCGCGGCATGGACCTTGCTGGCTTCGACATCCTCTTCGTTGACCCCGTAGTTGCCGATGTGCGGATACGTGAGCGTCACGATCTGCTGGCAGTAGCTCGGGTCGGTGAGGATTTCCTGATAGCCGGTCATGGCCGTGTTGAACACGACCTCGCCGGTGGTGGAGCCGGTGGCCCCGATCGAAACGCCAACAAAGACCGTGCCGTCTGCAAGCGCCAGGATGGCGGGCGGGAAGGTTCCCTGTCGAGACAAAAGCACTGGGTTCTCCGGATGGTGACGGTACGCCCAGGGATCAAGCGCGCGTGCCGATGCCGGCAGCTGCATTTGTCGGGGAGGAAGCTTCGATGCGCTAGGCGTACGGGTTAGCGGGAAAGCCCTTGATTATAACCGGCGAGAGGGTATTCCCCAGCTCGCACCGGGCATTCGCGAGGCTCAGCCGGCGTGCGCGGCGGCGCTGGCGTGCAGGCAGATCGCGGCGGCGGCGGCCACGTTCAGCGACTCCTCGCCGCCGGGCTGCACGATGCGCACCGCCACCGCGGCGCGCGAGGCCAGTTCGTCGCTCAGGCCCTGCCCTTCGTGTCCCAGCGCCCAGGCGCAAGGCCACGGCAGCGCCGCCCGGTGCAGCCACTCGCCGGCATGCGAACTGGTGGCGATCACCGGCACCGCCAGCGCATCGAGCGCCGCCGGTTCCAGGCCTTCGAGCAGGTGCAAGGCGAAATGCGCGCCCATGCCGGCACGCACCACCTTGGGACTCCACAGGCCGGCCGTGCCCTTGATCGCCAGCACCTGGTGAAAGCCGAAGGCGGCGGCGCAGCGCAAGATCGCGCCGACGTTGCCCGCGTCCTGCAGCCGGTCGAGGATCAACGACGCCGCGCCCGGCTGCAACGGCCGGGCCGGCGGCAGGTCGATCACGAACCCCATGCGGCCGGGCGATTCCAGGCCGCTGATCGATGCGAACAGCGGGTCCGGCAGCACGACGGCCCTGGCGTCCAGGCCCGACCATTCGGGGCCGCCCTCGTCCCAGAGCGACTGGGAAAAGACCGCGAGCACCGGCGCCACCCGGCGCCCGAGCGCGGCGCGGCAGAGATGGTCACCCTCGAGCCACACCCTGGCCTGCCGGCGGTAGGCGGTGCTGTCCTGCGCCAGCCGGCGCAGCTCCTTCAGCAAGGCATTGCCGGCCGAGGTGATGAACTGGGGGCCGCCGGAGGTCACGCCGCGGTGAGGCTGACGGCGAGGCCATCCTCGGTCACCAACGTGGCCGCCACCGGGCTGAAGAACTTGCGGTGGTGCCGGCAAGCACCGTGGGCGCGCAGCGCCTCCAGGTGTTCCGGCGTGCCGTAGCCCTTGTGGGAGGCGAAACCGTATTGCGGGAATTCCTCGTGCAGGGTTTCGCAGAGCCGGTCGCGGTGCACCTTGGCCAGGATCGATGCCGCCGAGATCGACTTGATCTTGGCGTCGCCGCCGACCACCGCCTCGGCCAGCACGTCGATCGTCGGCAGGCGGTTGCCGTCCACCAGCACCTTCACCGGCCTCAGCCGCAGGCCCTCGACTGCCCGCTTCATCGCGAGCATGGTGGCGTGCAGGATGTTCAGCTCGTCGATCTCCTCGACGCTGGCCTGCGCGATCGAGCAGCACAATGCCTTCTCGCAGATCTGGTCGAACAGGCGGTCGCGCTGCAGCGGGCTCAGCACCTTCGAATCGGCCAGGCCCCGGATCCGGCGCGCGTCGTCCAGGATCACGGCCGCGGCGACCACCGGACCGGCCAGCGGGCCGCGCCCGGCCTCGTCGACGCCGGCCATCAGCCCGACCGGGTCCCAGTCGAGCCGCTTCTGCTCAGGCTTTCTGGGAGATGACTTTTTCGATGGCATCGGTGGCGAGGGTGGCCGTGTCGCGTTGCAGGAGCTGGTGCAAGGCGGTGAATCGCTGCTGCACGGCCGCCATTCTGTCAGGAGCGCGCAGCCATTCCAAGACGCTCGCTGCGAGCGCGTCGGGATTTGCACGGTCCTGTACCAATTCCGGCACGACGAACTCGCCGCACAGGATGTTGGGCAGCCCGATCCAGGGCTGCAACTGCTGCCGGCGCATGATGTGGTAGGTCAGCCAGTTCATGCGGTAGGCGATCACCATCGGCCGCTTCAGCAGCGCCGCCTCCAGGGTGGCGGTGCCGCTGGCGATCAGCGTCAGGTCGCACGCGGTCAGGATCTCGTGGGAGCGGCCGTCGACGATCCGCACTTCCGGTCCCAGCCCGGCGCCCCGCGCCGCCTGCTCGATCGCCGGGCGCAGCGCCGGCACGGCGGCGACGATGAACTGCACGCCGGGCCGCGCCTGGCGCACGCGCGCCGCTGCCTGGAAGAATGGCGCCGCCAGGTAGCCGACCTCCGAAACGCGGCTGCCCGGCAGGATGGCGACGACCTCGCCCTGCTCGGCCAGTCCCAGCGCGCGGCGCGCGGCCGCCCGGTCGGGCACCATCGGCAGCACGTTCGCCAGCGGATGCCCCACGTACGTGGCGGGAATGCCGTGGCGGGCCAGCAGCGCCGGTTCGAACGGGAACAGGCACAGCACGTGGTCGCAACTGCGCCGGATCTTGTCGGTGCGGCCGGGCCGCCAGGCCCAGATCGACGGGCAGACGAAGTGCACCGTCTTCACCCCGGCCGCCCGCAGCCCCGCCTCGAGATCGAGGTTGAAGTCCGGGGCGTCGACGCCGATGAAGACGTCCGGCCGCTCGCCCAGCAGGCGCTGCTTCAGTTGTTCGCGGATGCCGACGATTTCGCGGTAGTGCCGCAGCACCTCGACGTAGCCGCGCACGGCGAGCTTGTCGTGCGGCCACCAGGCCTCGAAGCCGCGGCGGGCCATGTCGGGGCCGCCGATCCCGGCGGCTCGCAGTTGAGGCCAGCGCACGCGCATGCCGTCCAGCAGCAGGCCGGCGAGCAGGTCGCCGGAGGCTTCGCCGGCCACCATGGCGAATGTGGGTGCCCTGCTTGTCAGTTCGCGCACTGCGCTCCCTCCCGAGGGAGCCCTCGCGCCTGGCGACGGCACGGTGGCGCTCAAGCGCTCACCTCTTCAGCGGACGATGCCGCGCTGCGGATCGACCCGTCCGAGGAAGGACAGCATCAAGTCCACGTCCGCGGCCGCCGCCGGGGTCTGCGCCGCCAGCTCGGCGATGCGCGACTTGGCCTGCTCCAGCGTCAGCTGCTGGCGGTAGAGGGCCTTGTGCATGGCCTTCACGGCGGCGATGCGCTCGGCGCCGAACCCGCGCCGGCGCAAGCCCTCGAAATTCATCGAGCGCGCCTGGGCCGGCTGGCCCTGGCTCATGACGAACGGCGGCTGGTCGGCGAGCAGCACCGAGCCCATCGCCGTCATGCCGTGGCCACCGATGCGCACGAACTGGTGCACGATGGTGAAGCCGCCCAGGATCACCCAGTCGCCGACCTCCACGTGGCCGGCCAGCTGCGAGTTGTTGGCGAAGATGGTGTTGTTGCCCACGACGCAGTCGTGCGCCAGGTGCACGTAGGCCATCAGCCAGTTGTCGTTGCCGACGCGGGTCACGCCGCCGCCGCCGGGCGAGCCGATGTTGTAGGTCGAGAACTCGCGGATCGTGTTACGGTCGCCGATCACGAGTTCGCACGGCTCGCCCGCGTACTTCTTGTCCTGCGGGATCGCGCCGAGCGAGTTGAACTGGAAGATCCGGTTGTCGCGGCCGATGGTCGTGTGGCCCTCGATCACGCAGTGCGGCCCGACGCTCGTGCCGGCATCGATGCGCACATGCGGCCCGATCACCGTGTACGGGCCGATCGTCACCGAGCTGTCGATCTGCGCGTGCGGATCGACGATCGCCGTCGGATGGATCCGGGTCACGACGCGGGATTCCTCAGGACACGGTGCGCATGGTGCACATGATCTCGGCTTCGCAGGCGATCTCCTCGCCCACGCGCGCGACGCCCTTGAACTTGTAGATGCCGGCCTTGGCCCGCTCGAGCGAGACGTCCATGACGAGCTGGTCGCCGGGCTCCACCGGGCGCTTGAAGCGCGCGCCGTCGATGCCCGCGAAGTAATAGACCTGGTTCGCGTCGGCGGTCTTGCCCATGGTCGCGAACGACAGGAGCGCGGCGGTCTGCGCCAGCGCCTCGATCATCAGGACGCCCGGCATGACCGGGCGCTGCGGGAAATGTCCCATGAAGAACGGCTCGTTGATCGTGACGT
>NZ_DATMHS010000161.1:0-1527 GCF_035554825.1 Ramlibacter sp.
ATCGTGATCAGGTTGTTGAAGAAGCGGGCGGTGAGCTCGGGCGGGTACTCGATGCGATCCAGGCCCTCGCGCAGCTTGGCCAGCAGCCCCGGGATCATCTGCACCAGCCGCTTGGCGCGGCCGCGGTGGGCCGTGCTCTTCTGCACGCTCCAGATCAGGTCGTCGACCAGCGCGCGATAGCCGTACGGATCGTCGGAGCCGTCGGCGCAACTGAGCTGCGCCTCGGCCACGACCTGGCTCCAGGAGCTCTTGAGGAAGTCGAGCACGAAATCGGCCACGCCCAGCCCCTCGGCCGACTGCAGGAACTCCAGCGCCAGCTTCTGCGCCAGCAGGTTGCGCTGCTCCGCATGCAGCAGCGCGCGCGCCGCTTCCTCGCGGCGGTGCCGCACCACCTCGTCGTGGTCGACCCATTGGTCCTGCAGCCGCGCCATCAGTTCCTCGAAGACGGCGGCGTCGACCACCTTGCTGCCGAGCCAGCGCACGGCATCCTCCACGGTGAGCACGAAGCGCCGCCAGCCGGGGTCGTTTTCCTGGGCGAAGGCCAGGCTGCGCTGGGTGATCTTGTCCAGGAACTGGCGGGCCGGATGGGTGCGGTCGCTGAAGAACCGCGAGTCCTGCTTGGCCAGCTTGAGCACGCCCGGCTCCATCGCCCTCAGGTGCCGCTTGAATTCGGGCAACAGGCGCTTGTCGCGCTCCAGGTTCTCGAACATCAGCCGCACGACTTCTTCGCCCAGCTGCAGGCCGATCCGCGGCGGCTCGGGGGTGGCGGCCGGCGCGGCCAGCATGTCCTGCTCCACCGGCTCGGCGGCGGCTGCCTTGGGCCGCTGCTCGAGCTTGTGCACCAATGCGTCGACGCCCTTCATCTCCTGCAGCATGGCCATCGAGGCCGGCACGGTGTAGAGGAAATCCTGGCGCGGCTGCTGGGCGTCGAAGTCGCCTGCCAGCAGCTTGCGCAGCCGGTCCAGCGTCAACAGCGTCTTGGCCACCGAGTCGGCCACCGGCTTGCCGTGGGCCCCGGTGCCGGTCAGCAGCTTGCCGCCGAGCGGCACGGCGGCCTCGACCCCGCACGAGCGCAGCCAGTCGGACAGCTCGCGATACAACTTGTTGAGATTGGCGCCGAGCAGGCCGGCGGCCGGCGCGATCAGCGCCTCGCGCACCGGCGCCTCCGGCACGTGCAGTGCCAGGCAGGCCTGCAGCGCGCGCACGAACGCGTCCGGTCGCAGCGGATTGAGCCCCGGCTGGATCGTGCGCCAGCCCAGCAGCGTGCTGATCAGCGCGTCCAGCGCCGGCAGCACGTCGTCCACGGCGTGCGAGACCTCCTGGTGGGCCCGCGCCACTTCGATGCTCTGGTCGATCTCGGACTGCTCGAACAGCCGCAGGTCCTCGAACCGCAGGGCCTCGGTGTGCACCTGCTCCTTGCCGCCGCCTTCGTAGACGATGCGGGTGAGCTCGCTGCGCCAGGTTTCGGCGACCGCCTTCGAATTCGCCGACAGCTGCTGGATCGCCGCCAGCGAACCCTGCTGCTGC
>NZ_DATMHS010000162.1:0-12943 GCF_035554825.1 Ramlibacter sp.
GGCGCTGGCGGCCCAGCGCGGCCTGTCGAACCAGTTCTTCGCCCATGAGCGGCTGGCGCAGCAGATCAAGGAGTACGACGTGGACGGCGTCGTGTTCCACGGCATCAAGAGCTGCCGGTTCGTCTCCTCGGGCATGGCCGACACGCGCAATTACCTGAACCAGCGGATGAACATTCCCAGCCTGTACGTCGAGTCGGACCTGATCGATCCGCGCTACTGGTCCGACGCGCAGATCAAGAACCGGGTCGACGCGTTCTTCGAATCGCTGCAGCAGCGCGGCGGCGCCGCGCCCACGCCGGGCGGGCGCCACGCCACCGTCACCGAAGGGAGCCAGGCATGAAATACGTCGGCGGAGTGGACGTCGGGTCCACGCAGACCAAGGCCGTGATCCTCGACGAGCACGGCAAGGTGGTCGGGCGCGCGCTGCTCGACATGGAAACCAGCATGGTGACGATCGCGCAGGACGCGTTCCGCGCGGCCCTCGCCGACGCCGGGCTGGCCGAGGAGCAGGTGGTGCGCATCGGCAGCACCGGCTACGGCCGCTACAACGTCTCGTTCGGCCACGAGCAGGTGACCGAGATCAGCTGCCACGCGCGCGGCGCGGTGGCGTTGTTCCCGGGGACGCGCACCGTGATCGACATCGGCGGCCAGGACACCAAGGCGATCGCCGTGAAGCCCGACGGCCAGGTGGCCGACTTCACGATGAACGACAAGTGCGCCGCCGGCACCGGACGCTTCCTCGGTGCGGCTTCGTACGCACTCGAGATGGCGCTGGGCGAGCTGGGCCCGCTGGCGCTGAAATCGCAGAACCCGGTGCGCATCACGACCACCTGCACCGTCTTCGCCGAGTCCGAGATCATCAGCCACCTGTCCAAGGGCATCCTGCCCGAGGACGTGCTGATGGGCGTGCACCAGGCGATCACCAGCCGCTGCGTCTCGCTGGCGCGGCGCGTGGGCGTGCACTCGGAGGTCACCTTCACCGGCGGCGTGAGCCGCAACGTCGCGATCGTCAAGCTGCTCGAGGACGCCGTCGGGATGAAGATCAACGTCAGCCCCGACGCGCATTTCTGCGGCGCCCTGGGCGCGGCCCTGTTCGCCCGCGACCACGCCTTCGCAACCACGGCCGAGCCGGCCGAAGCCCTGGCCTAGGAGGACCGCCATGATCTACGTCGTTGGACTCGACATCGGGTCGACCTACACCAAGGCGATCGCGCTCGACGGCGAGCGCAAGGTCGTCGGCACGGCCGTGCGGCGCACCGGTTTCAAGCTGGCGCAGGCGTCCGAGGCGGTCTTCGAGGACCTGCTCGCCAGCTGCGGGCTGCGGCGGCAGGACGTGATCTACGTCGGCGCCACCGGCTACGGCCGCTACACGGTGCCCTACCGGCACGCGCAGATCACCGAGCTGACGGCCCACGCCCAGGCGGCGGTGCACCTGTTCCCGGACACCCGCACCATCCTCGACATCGGCGGCCAGGACATCAAGGCGATCAAGGTCGACGCCGAAGGCCGGGTGAAGGCCTTTCGCCTGAACGACAAGTGCGCGGCCGGCACCGGTGCCTTCCTCGAGAAGACCGCCCGCTACCTGGGCCTGACCACGGAGGACATCGGCCCCTACGCGCTGCGCTCGACCGCGCCCAAGTCGATCAGCAGCGTCTGCGCCGTGTTCGCCGAGTCGGAGGTGATCAACCACCTGTCCAACGGCATTCCGGCCGAGGACATCATGATGGGCGCGATGGTGTCGCTGGGCGGCCGCGCCATCCAGCTGATGCGCCGGGTCGGCCTGGAGCCCGGCTACATGCTCACCGGCGGGATGACGCGCAACGAGGCCATGGTGAAGGCGCTCGAGCAGGCGCTGGGCGACAGCTTCCACGTCGCGCCGAACGGGCTGGGCCAGCTCAATGGCGCCTACGGTGCGGCCTACCTGGGCTTGCGCCGGGTGGAAAAGCTGCTGGCGCAGGGCCAGCCGATCCCGCCCACGGCGGCGCAGCAGGGCCAGGCCCAGGGGACGCAGACGGCGCGCCGCTGGTCGGCGATGGCCGCCACGCGCCGGCGCTTCGAGCCCTGCGACACCGGCGAGTGCCCGGTCGTGATCAAGGTGTCCAAGCCGGCCCCGGCCGCCAAGGAGCAGACGCCCGCCTGAGCGCGGCGCGGCCCGCACCACCCTGGAGCCAGCCATGACCCATGTCGTGACCGAAGCCTGCATCAATTGCAAGCACACCGACTGCGTCGAGGCATGTCCCGTCGACGCGTTCCACGAGGGGTCGAATTTCCTGGTCATCGACCCCGCCGTCTGCATCGACTGCCTGGCCTGCGTGGCCGAGTGCCCGGTCAATGCGATCTTCGCCGACGCGGACGTTCCGGCGAGCCAGGACCGGTTCGTCGCGCTGAACGCGGAACTGTCGCGTGACTGGCCGACCATCGTCAGGAAGCGCGACCCGCTCGCCGATGCGGAGCACTGGGCGACCGTGGAGAACAAGTTCGACCAGCTGCGGCACCCCTGAGGCGCGCCGGCACAGCGACGACAGGAGGCATCGATGGAATCGATCAGCAGCCACATGCGGCAGGACCACGTCCTGATCGACGGCATCGGCGCGCGCGCCGTGGCGGCGGCCGAGGCCGGCGCCTGGCCGGCGCTGGAGCGCGAGGCCAGCGAGTTCCTGCGCCGCCTGCGCCGCCACATCGAGATCGAGGAGCAGGTGCTGTTCGCCGCGTTCGAGCAGCGCACCGGGATGGCCACCGGCGGGCCAAGCGTGCAGATGCGCGTGGAACACGGGCAGATGCAGCCGATCCTGGCCCGGATGGAGGCCGCGGTGGCGGCTCGGGACGGCGCCGGCTACCAGGGCGCGACCAGGGCGCTGCTCGAGATCCTGGTGCCGCACAACCAGAAGGAGGAGCAGATGATGTACCCCATGCTGGATGCCGCGATGGGCGACGACGCCCAGGCGTTGCTGGCCGACGTCAGATCGATGTTCGCCTGAGGCAGCGCCGCCCCCTGGACGGGCCCCGGCCGATTCTGGCGTGCGGCCGCTCCTCGCCCGGCCGATCAATCCGCTAGCGCAAAAAACCGCGATTCGCTCGGGTCGCGCCGGCAAACCCTATTGCCGAGATGGTTGTTTGCGACCAGAATCCATCCCAGCGAAATGTCAATGCTCGAAAACAACTAGCGTTTCAGGCGATTTTGGCCCGAACAAGTCTGGTTGTAGTCAGGCGGCTTCCGCTAGGAGGACGCCATTGCTGTGCCGGCGCCCAGTGTCTTGAACGTTTTTCTTTCATGGGGGCCCACGTGGCGCTATTTGACCTGTTGAGGAAGAACCGCTGGATCGGCATCGGGGCGGCGAGCGTGCTCGCCGTCGCGCTGGCCGGATGCGGCGGTGGCGGCGGAACTGATACAGCGGTGGTGACACCGCCACCGGGCGAGGTCGTTACGCCGCCCCCGGCGCCCGCGGGCGTGGTTTCCGTGACCGTGGCGCCGCCGACCGGGACGCCGATCGACGCCGCGGCCATGACGCCGGCAGAGTTCGCCGCGCTGGCGCCGCGGGGCGCCGTGACCAGCGTGTCGATCCAGAGCCCGCCGGTGGTGACCTTCCAGCTGACGGATGCCAGCAACCGGGGCATCAAGGGCCTCGGCTCGACCAGCCAGGCGGCCAATGCGGCGCGCCCCGGTCTGAGCAACATGGCCTTCGCCCTGGCGAAACTGGTGCCGGGCGCCAATGGCGGCGCGAGCAAGTGGGTGAGCTACATCGTGACCGCCGCGCCGACCACCACGGCGGGCGAGACGCCGAGCCGGCCGACCACCGACAACATCGGTACGCTCGTCGACAACGGCGACGGGACGTACAAGTACACGTTCTACCGCGACATCACCAAGGTGAAGGATCTCGTCGCGGCGGCCAGCCTGGCGGCGCCGAACGTCGCGGCGGACCTGGGTGACCTCACCTACGATCCGGCCAAACTGCACCGGCTGGCGATCCAGGTGGGCGGCAACGCTCGCGGCACCGGGACCAACACCGCCACCGGCGCCAATTCCGGCATCACGGCCGTGCCCATGGGCGCGCCCGTGAACATCCTGTTCGACTGGTATCCGGCGAGCGCGAAAGTGGTGGCCGCCACCGACCCGGACCAGCGCGAGCTCGTCTCGATCGACAACTGCAACGAGTGCCACGGCAAGCTGGCCTTCCACGGCGGCAACCGGGTCGACACCCGGTACTGCGTGATGTGCCACACCGACCAGCGCCGGTTCGGGTACGCCAACGTGGCGTCGGTGGCCGGCAAGTTCCCGGCCCTGAAGGAAACCGCGACCGTGAACAGCGTCACCGGGATCACGAGCTTCTCGTATTCGCCGGAAACACGGGTCGCCGACGGCGAGGTGGCGGGTAACTTCACGACCATGGTCCACAAGATCCACATGGGCAAGGAACTGGTCAAGGAGAACTACAACTACGCGAACGTCGCCTTCAACAACAAGGGCTACTCGATGCTCGACGGCGGCCAGCGGATGTGCAGCAAGTGCCACGACAACACCAAGGCGGCCCAGGCCGACAACTGGAAGGCCAAGCCCACCCGGATGGCCTGCGGCGCCTGCCACGACGGCATCAACTGGGCGACCGGCACCGGCACGACATTGGCCGACAAGGCCGAAGGCCTCGGCAAGACGTCCGGTCACTGGGGCAAGGCCCAGCCCGACGACTCCGCCTGCGCGCTCTGCCACCGTCCGGAGATGACGATCGCCAACCACCAGACGCTGAATGTGACCAAGCACAATCCCGCGGTGGCGGCGGGCCTGAAGAACATCAGCTACGAGATCAAGTCGGCCGCCGTCGACCCGGCGACGAACAAGCTCAGCGTGGTGTTCCGGGTGCTGGTCGATGGCACGGCGGCGACATTCAAGGCGCCCGCCGCCGGCATGGCCAATCCGCTCGACGGATTCACCGGCAGTCCGAGCTTCCTGCTGGCGTATGCGTCGGACGCGACGGCCACCGACGGCATCAGGGTGCCTGCCGACTACAACAACGCGGGCAACAAGCAGGCCCAGGCGATCAGCGTGTCGATCGCGAACCTGCTCGACACGGGCAAGGCCGCCGACGGCTCGCTGTCGGCCCGCGATGCCAACGGGTACTACACGGCCACGCTGCTGGGCACGGGCACCAAGAAGTTCCCCGTCGGAGCGACCATGCGGGCCGTGGCGCTGCAGGGCTACTTCACGCAGGTGAGCCCGGCGGCGGCGCGCCACGCCATTTCGGTGGTCAAGGAAGTGACCGGTGATGCGGTGCGTCGCAAGGTCGTCGATGCCGACAAGTGCGCCAACTGCCACGAGTGGTTCGAGGGCCATGGCGGCAATCGCGTGTACCAGACCCAGGTGTGCGTGATGTGCCACGTGCCGGGCCTGGCGAGCAGCGGCCGGCAGATTCCCGATTCGATCATGAACACGTGGAGCTTCACGGCGGACCTGCTGAAGATCGTGAACTTCTGGGGATTCGACAAGACCAAGCCCAACGCCGCCCTGGCGCTGCCGGTCACGACGAACAACTTCAAGGACATGATCCACGGCATCCATGCCGGACGCGACCGCGTCAATCCGTTCCGGGATGCACGCGATTCGACCTCGCGCGGCGCCATCACGCTGCTCGACTTCGCGCGCATGGATTTCCCGGGCCAGTTGAGCAACTGCGAAACCTGCCACATCGCCGGCACCTACAGCGGCGTGCCGCTCAACGCGCTGCCTTCGACCTACGAGACCGTCGACGCGGCCTACGACGCGGCGATCGCGGCCGGGACGGCGACGACGGCGCTGGCCAAGGGCGCGCTCGCGACGACCACGGCCAACGCCACCGACCGGGTGACGACGCCGTTCGCCGGCGCCTGCGTGAGCTGCCACGACTCGGCCGCTTCGAAGGCGCACATCCGGCAGCAAGGCGGGCAGCTGCAGGCGTACCGCAGCGCCAGCCTGGCGGGCAGCGAATCCTGCGTCACCTGCCATGGTGCCGGCCGCAGCGAGGACCCGGCGACCGCCCACAGGCGCTGATCGCCAACGGGGCACGGCACGCCGTGTCCCGCCGAACGCGCGCTGGCCGCGCGCGTTCGCCGCCATGACAAGCCCCGCACCGTCGATCGAGGGTGCGGGGCTTGTGCTTTCCCGGCAGGGAATCCGCGGCGGGTTGCCGCAGGGCGCATGCTCTGCCGTGGGCCAGGGACCCCTGTTGACCTGCCTCAATACAAATCGCTACCAGTCGTCGCAGCCACCCGCGCCGGTCCTGCTCTAATGGAGTGGCCCGCTCGCCCCCAGGACCGAAGCCCAGGCGAGCCGGCGCCATCTGCGTAGGCAAGCATCGGCAACTCTCAGGAGAATCTCCAATGAAGAACGAGGTGATCGGGCTCGTGCGGAACAACTCCATGCCAGTCGGCTTTCCAGTCTGCACGGAGCTCACGCCCTCCAACGTCGGCAACATGAGCGCGCGCATCCTGGCCGTGCTGGAGCCAGCTGAACCGGTGTCGAGCAGCGACCTCCGCGGCATGATCGCGGCGCGCTTCGGCAAGCGCTACGACAATCTGGAAGACTTCGCGGACAAGCTGCGGTTTCTCGTCGGCACCGGCCACCTGCTGGAGCAGGACCGCAAGTTCGCCGTGACCGAGAAGGGCGCTTCCCTGATCAAGTGGATCCACTCGGCCCGGCCGCAGATGCTGCGGCGTTCCACTTCCGCCAACGAGAGCGACGCGTCCCACTGAACGCCGCGGCGGCGGCGTCCGTCCTTTGGTTCGGGTACCGCAAAGGCGGCATGGATTTCCACGGGGTGCGGCTGTATACCCAGCGTGACAGCCGTTCCCTTGGAGAGTGCCATGAGCAGATTTTCCACGAGCCTGGGTCCCGTGGTGGTGTTGGCCGCGGCCGCGGCCGCGACGCTGGCGACCATGACGGGCATCGGCGACCCGACGTCGCGCGCGCCGGTGCGGGCCCCCGAGACGGCCGCCGCCGCCGAACTGGCCCCCGCGACCTTCATGTCCGAGCAGTTCGAGGCGCAGAAGCGAAGCGCGAACGCGGAAGACCTGCCGGCGCAGTTCTAGCCGAGGTGTCCCCGGCTTGGGCGCAGGCGATTCAGCACGAGGGCTCGTTGCCGCCGGCCTGGTGCAGCGTCGCGCCTTCCTTTCAGCCGGTCATCGCCCCGGCAGCGGCTTCCCTGCCCTCGACCGATATGCGCCACCACGCCGGCAGCAGTTCGCGCACGCCGGCGCGCGCGAAGCGATCGTCGATCAGGTAGACGACGCCCTTGTCCTCCTGCGTCCGGATCACGCGGCCGGCCGCCTGCACCACTTTCTGGATGCCGGGGTAGAGGTAGGTGTAGTTGTAGCCGCTGCCGAAAGCGCCTTCCGTGCGGGCCTTGAGCCGTTCGTTGCGCGGATTCACCTGCGGCAGTCCCAGCGTGGCCACGAACGCGCCGATCAGCCGGTCGCCGCGCAGGTCGATGCCCTCGCCGAAGCTGCCGCCCAGCACGGCGAACCCCACGCCCGACCCGCCGGCTTCGAACCGGTCCAGGAAGGCCTGGCGCTGGCGCTCGTCCATGGAACGCGATTGCGACCAGGTCGCGATGGCGGGGTACTGCTGCCCGAACTGCCTCGCCACCATGTCCAGGTAGTCGAAGCTGCTGAAGAACGCCAGGTAATTGCCCGGGCGGCGCGAGAACTCCTGCGCGATCAGGCGGGCGATCGGGTCGACGGAGCGTCGTCGATCCGGATAGCGGGTGGAGATCCTGCTGACCAGCCGAACGGTCAACTGCTCGGGACCGAAGGGCGACGCGACGTCGATCCAGGCCGTGCGCTCCGGCAGGCCGAGCATGTCGGTGTAGAAACCCGCGGGGCCGAGCGTGGCGGAAAACAGCGTCACCGCCCTGGCCGCCAAGAACCTGGGCTGCAGGAAGGAAGCGGGAATCAGATTCTGGATGCGAAGCGTGGCCGCCGGCCGACCCGACGCCGCGGCGAGGTCGGCCATCTCGAGCACCGAGTGCGAGCCGAAGGATTCGGCCAGCCGCAGAAAGCCGAGAAGGTCGAAGTAGAACTGCTGCAGCGGGCCGTCCGCGGCCGCGGGCGGCGTCTCGGCAAGATGGCATTCGATGGCGTGGGCGGCCTGGCGCAGCGCTGCCGTGAAGGCGCCCGGCAGCGATTCGAGTGTTCCATCGGCCAGCGTCTGGGCCTTGCGCAACGCGTTCCAGCAGCGGTTCGCCTTGTCCAGCGCGCGCCTGACCGTCACCGTCGTCGCCGGCCGGACGGAACGCAACGCGGCCTGGCTGATGGCTGCCGTGTACATGGCGCGGCCCCGCTCGAGCAGGTTGTGCGCTTCGTCGGCCAGCACGCCTACCCGCCAGTCGTTGGCCACGGTCATCGCGTACAGCATGGCGCTGCCGTCGAAATAGTAGTTGTAGTCGCCCACCACCAGGTCCGCCCAGCGGGACAGCTCCTGGGCCAGGTAGTAGGGGCAGACCTGATGCTGCAGGCCAACCCGGCGCACCGATGCGGCATCCATGAAGCCCTGTTCCAGGGCGGTGGCCCGCGCGGCCGGCAGGCGATCGTAGAAACCCGCCGCCAGCGGGCAGGACTCGCCGTGGCAGGCCTTGTCGGGATGCTCGCAGGACTTGTCCCGGGCGGTGAGTTCGAGCACCCGCAGCGGCAGGGCAGGGGCGCTGTCCCGGATGAGCGTCGTCGCTTCGAGCGCCAAGCGGCGCCCGGTCGACTTGGCCGTCAGGTAGAACACCTTGTCCAGGCCGTGGCGGGGGGCGGCCTTGAGCATGGGGAAGATCGTCCCGACGGTCTTGCCGATGCCCGTGGGCGCCTGGGCCATGACGCAGCGGCCGCTGGCGGCGCCCCGGTAGACCGCTTCGGCCAGTTCGCGCTGGCCGCTGCGAAACGACGGATGCGGAAAGGCCAGCGCCGCCAGCGCGCGATCCCGGCGGGCGCGGTGTTCGAGCTCCTGCTCGGCCCACGCCAGGAAATCGCGGCAGCGCGCTTCGAAGAACAGCCGCAGCGACCCGGCGTCGAAGGTCTCGACGAACGTCGTTTCCTGCTGCGTGCCGATGTCGAAATACACCAGCGCGACGTTCAGTTCGTCCAGGCCGCGGGCCTCGCAGAGCAGCCAGCCATACACTTTCGCCTGGGCCCAATGCAGGTGGCGGTGGTTGCCCGGCTGCCGGGCCAGGTCGCCCCGATGGGTCTTGATCTCCTCCAGGCGATTGAGCGCCGGGTCGTAGCCGTCCGCCCGCCCGCGCACGGCCAGCGTCCCGAACTGCCCGCGCAGGCTGATCTCGCTCTCGTAGCCCGGGCCGCGGCGGCCGGCCACCAGCTGGTGTCCCGCCACCCCTTCCTGCGCACTGGGCGTCGGCGTGAACCGCAGGTCAAGGTCGCCGCGCTTGGCGGTGAACTCGCACAGGGCCCGAACGGCGACGGAATACGACATCGGCCGATCGTAGTCGACCGCCGGCCCTCACTTCTTCGGTGCCAGGACGCCCAGCATCAGGTCCGTGTTCAGCTTGGCCATCTGCTGGATCAGGGCCCACTGCCTGGTCATCAGCTGCGCGAACTGCGGATTGGTGGGCTGGGCCTGCCCGGACATGGCCAGCTGGGCCGTCTGCTGCGCGATGGTCTGCTGGTCGGCCATGATCAGTTTGACCGCTTCGTTGTATTCGTCCAAGGTCATGATGTGTTCCAGTGCCGGGCCGGGTGCCCGCTGGCATCTTATTCAATCGGGACGGTTTGCGCGCGAGATAAGATCGCCGCTCGCATGACCACACACGCTGCCGACGCGCTGCACGCCGCCAACCGGCGCGGGGTGCTGGCGATCTCCGTCGGCATGGCCAGCTTCGTCGCCAACGACGCGCTGGTGAAGCACGTGAGCGAGACACTGCCGGCGTCCCAGCTGATCTTCCTGCGCGGCTTGATGGCGTCGCTGCTCCTGCTGGCGATCGGCCGGGCCATGGGTGCGACCCGCCGTCTGGCGGACCTGCTCGATCGCCGCGTCATGACCCGGGCCGGCCTCGACTCGCTCGGCACCGTCACCTACCTGCTTTCCCTCTTCCATATCCCGCTGGCCGATGCGACCGCCATCAACATGGCCACGCCGCTGGTGATCACGCTGCTGGCGGTGATCGCGTTCCGCGAGCAGGTCCATGCCGTCCGCTGGCTGGCGTTGGCGGTCGGCTTCACCGGCGTGCTGCTGGTCGTGCAGCCGCGCGGCGCCGAGTTCAGCGGCTACTCGCTGCTGTGCCTCGGGGGGACGCTGTTTCATGCGACGCGCGATTTCGCCACCCGGCTGATCGATCGAACGATCCCCTCGGTGCTCATCACGCTGAGCACCGCGATCGCGGTGACCGCGTTCGCGGGCGTGTGGAGCCTGTTCCAGGAGTGGGCGCCGGTCCAGCCGGTGCAGCTGGCGCTGCTCGCGGCCGCGAGCGTGTTCCTCAGCGGCGGGTATTTCCTGCTCACGGTCGCCATGCGCGCCGGCGAGATGAGCCTGATCGCGCCATTCCGGTACAGCGGCCTGCTGTTCGCGCTGGTGCTCGGCTACGCGGTGTGGGGACATGTCCCCAACGCCTGGGCCTGGCTGGGCATCGCGCTGCTGCTGGGCGCGGGCCTGTGGCTGATGCGCGCGCCGGCGGCTCGCTGAGGCTGCGCTGGCGGCGCTGCCGCCGGCGGCGGGAAGGCCGGTGGCGCTGCGTCCGGGCTCAGAGCGGGCTGATCGAGAGCCGAACCGGCCAGGCGTAGACGCCAGGACGCGCCGTCGGATCGAGCTCGAAGCGGAATTCGAGCTCCAGGGTGCTGGTGCTCATGCCGCGGACGGGCGTGCGCTGGGTGATCGAGCCGCCTTCGCCGGCCATCTGCACATCGGGGCCGGCGCCACGTACCCGCATGCTGCGCGCCAGTGGCGTGCCGCCGTCGACGGCCAGGACGAAGCCGCCGGTGTTCTGGCTGACGGCGATGCGAAGACCGGAGACGTCGACGAAGCCGCGGGCCACGTCGGCCGCGGTGACGGTGACCGGCCCCGGCTGAGCGAGCAGGTTGAGTTTGGCGTGCCGCGGCACGGTCGCGGTCACGGCCAGCGGCATCCCGTTGGCGGCCGCCGCGCCGGCGCACAGGCACAGCGCCGCGGCCAGGAAGCTGCCGGAGCACCCGGAGGCCAGCGGCACGGGGACGTGGAATTGCATGCGGTCGATGCCTGCGCGCAACACGGTGCGCGCTGAACACCAGGGTAGGGACCGATCGCCGGCGCTGCCTAGGGAATCGCCGTAGCGCCCATACGCAGAGATGCGCGGACGCATAGGCAGCCGCCGCGTCGACATCGCAAGCCCGCGCCGCCCGCTGCCGGCGGGCCCCGCCGCGAGCCTCAGGCCGTTCCTGCGCGCTGCTGCGCCGCGTAGGCCAGGCCGGCCGCCACGCCGCCGAACAGGTCGCCCTCCAGCAAGGGCACGCCAGGCAGGTGTTGCGCAAGCCGATCCTGCAGCGTCTGCAGCGCCGACGAGCCGCCGGTGAGGTAGATGCCGTCGACCTGCGCCCCGCGCAAGCCGGCGCGGCGCACGCACTCGCCGGCACAAGCGACCACCTGGGCGAGCAGGTCCTCGAGTTCCTCGCCCATCTGCGCCGGCGTCAGGGCGGCGGCCAGGCCCGGCTCGATCTCGTCGAGCGCCATCGGCACCGGCCGGCCTTGCACCGAGCACGCGATCTTCGCCTGCTCCATCTCGCTGGCCAGCCGATGGCCCAGCCGCTGCCGCAGCACCGTCATCAGGCGGTCGTGCAAGCGCCGGTCGGCATAGTCCACGCGCAGCCCCTGGACCCGGTTGGTCACCTGGGGCGCGTACAGGAAGTTGATCAGGTGCCAGGTCGCCAGGTCGTGGAACACCGCGCTGGGGACCGGCCGGCCGTGCGGACCGGTGTGACCGTAGCCGAGCAGCGGCATGATCCGACCCAGATTGAGCTTGCGGTCGAAATCGGTGCCGCCGATGTGCACGCCAGCGGTCGCGAGGATGTCGCCGCCGCGGTCGGCATGCCGCACCCGCTGCGGCCCCAGGCGCACCACCGAGAAATCGGAGGTGCCGCCGCCGACGTCGACGATCAGCACCCGGGCCTCCCCGGTGAGCCGCCGTTCGTAGTCGAAGGCCGCGGCGATCGGCTCGAGTTCGAACTCGACCTCCTGGAAGCCCGCCGACAGCGCCGCCTGCGCCAGCGCCTGCTGCGCCTGCGCATCGCGCCCCGGTGCATCGTCCACGAAGTGCACCGGCCGGCCGAGCACGACGCGCGGGCTGACGGTGCCGAGCCGGGCCCGGGCGCGCTCGGCCAGCTCGCCCAGGAAGCGGGCGATGATGTCCTGGAAACGCTGGTGGCCCCAGCCGATCGCCGTGTGCTCCTGCATCAGGGAGCTGCCCAGCAGGCTCTTGAGCGAGCGCATCAGCCGGCCGTCGGTGCCGGCCAGGTACAGCGCGACGGCT
This sequence comes from Ramlibacter sp., assembly GCF_035554825.1. Lineage (GTDB taxonomy): Bacteria > Pseudomonadota > Gammaproteobacteria > Burkholderiales > Burkholderiaceae_C > Ramlibacter. The sequence continues at coordinate 12,462 of NZ_DATMHS010000162.1, forward strand.
TCCCGGCCGAAGTGCACGCTCTTGTCTTCGGCGTTGAAGAAGACGGCAGTGGGCAGCGTCGGGAACCGGCCCTCCAGCGGCACCAGCCGCGCGGCGCCGTCGGCGGCGACCGCGGCGACCGCCGAGTTGGAGGTGCCGAAGTCGATGCCCAGGGCGTGCAGGCGCGGATCGGCTGGGTGTGGGGCCATCGGTTGGGAGCAAGGGGGCGGGGCATCGTGCGCACGGCGGCCGCACGGCGGAAAGGGGCGCATTCTACGGGGCGGCGGGGACCCCTGCGCGCCCGCCCTGACGTGGCCATGAAACAGGCCGCCGTCGCTGGCGCGACGGCGGCCCGGGGGATGAGGAGAACGCCGGCTACTGCTTGGTGGCGGTGATGATCTGGAAATTGCCGAAGAAGAACGTCTGGCGCTCGACGGCCCAGCCGCCCATCTCGTTCAGGACCACGACCGGATCGTGGCTGTCCCACAGCGCCAGGCCCAGCG
>NZ_DATMHS010000163.1:0-2712 GCF_035554825.1 Ramlibacter sp.
TCGTGCCGTTCCGCAAGGTGGTGTCATGACCTTCATCCCGAAGCCCAAGCTCCATCATCCCGACCTGCGGAAGAACGCGCTGGGCTATACGCGGCGTGACTACGAGGGTCCTGTCTCGACGCTGTGCGCCGGCTGCGGCCACGACTCGATCAGCGCCGCCATCGTGCGCGCCTGCTTCGAGCTGGACATCGCGCCGCACCGCGTCGCCAAGCTCTCCGGCATCGGCTGCAGCTCGAAGACGCCGGACTACTTCCTGGGCGCCTCGCACGGCTTCAACACGGTGCACGGCCGGATGCCGTCGGTGCTGACCGCCGCCAACCTCGCCAACCGCGACCTGCTGTACCTCGGCGTCTCGGGCGACGGCGACTCCGCGTCGATCGGCCTGGGCCAGTTCGCCAACGCGATGCGCCGCGGCGTGTGCATGGCCTACATCGTCGAGAACAACGGCGTCTACGGCCTGACCAAGGGGCAGTTCTCGGCGACCGCCGACCGCGGCTCCAAGAGCAAGAAGGGCGTCGTCAACAGCGACAACCCGGTCGACCTGGTGGCGCTGGCGCTGCAGCTCGGCGCCACCTACGTGGCTCGCAGCTTCTCCGGCGACAAGGCGCAGCTGGTGCCGCTGATCAAGGGCGCGATGGCGCACGGCGGCGCCGCGTTCGTCGACGTCATCAGCCCCTGCGTGACGTTCAACAACCATGCCGGCAGCACCAAGAGCTACGACTACGTGCGCCAGCACAACGACGCGGTGAGCCGCATCGACTTCATCACGCCGCAGAAGGAAATCACGACCGAGTACGGCGCCGGCGAGCTGGTGGAAGTGCGCCAGCACGACGGCTCGCTGCTGCGGCTGCGCAAGCTGCACTCGGACTACAACCCCACCGACCGCAATGCCGCGATGAACTACATGGCGACGCACCAGGCGCGCGGCGAGGTGGTGACGGGCCTGTTGTACGTCGACCCGCTCGCGACCGACCTGCACACCGCGCTGAACACGAGCGAGGCGCCGCTGAACGTGCTGGGCGCGGCGCAACTGTGCCCCGGCCGCGGCGCGCTCGACCAGATCAACGCCTCGCTGCGATAGCACAGGGGCGCGGGCCGGTCCCGCGCTCCATCCCGATATGAAAGGTCGCACCATGGCCGAACGCACCGTGTTCCAGTCGATGTCTCACAAGCATGTGGTGAGCCTCGGCCCGCAGGCCAGCGTCTACGAAGCCGCCTGCATCATGACCGGGGGCAACTGCAGCAGCGTGCTCGTGACCGAGCCGCCGACCGCGCTGGTCGGGATCGTCACCGAACGGGACCTGATGACCCGGGTGCTCGCGAAGGCGAAGGATCCGCAGACCACGCGGCTGGTCGACATCATGACGCCCAATCCGCTTTGCGTCCCGCCGGAGAAGCCGGTGGCCGAGGCGGTGCTGATCATGCTGGAGCGGGGCTTTCGCCACCTGCCGGTGGTGGGCCCGGGCAACAAGCCGCTGGGGGTGTTCAGCGCCCGCGACGCCCTGCCGCGCGAGATCGACAACGCGCTCAATCTCGCGGAGTTCCGCGAGCAGGTGAACGACGCGCTCGGCTGAGACGGCCGCGGCCTGCCCCGGCTCGCCGGCGTCAGCCGCCGGCCTGCTGCCTGGCCCTGGCCCGCGCCAGTGCCGCCTCGATCACCGCCCGCTTGCGATCGGCCTCGCCGCCGGCCGCGCCGTGGGTGTGGGCCGGCAGGTCGGCGAGCGTGGCTTGCGCCTTGGCCGCCAGCCGCGCCGCGTGCTCCTCGCTCTCGCGGGCCAGCCGGGTGCGGCGCGCCCGGTAGCGGGCCAGCGCCTCGTCGGCATGCGCCTGCGACCAGGCCCGCCAGCCGGTGCGCTCGCCCGTGACGTTCTCGACGCCGATGCAGTCGACCGGGCAGACGGGCACGCACAGCTCGCAGCCGGTGCAATAGCGCTCGACGATGGTGTGCATGCGCTTGTTGCTGCCCAGGATCGCATCGGTCGGACAGACCTCGATGCACAAGGTGCAGCCGATGCACCAGTGCTCGTCGATGACGGCGACGGTGCGCGGCCCTTCCAGCCCGCGGTCGGGATCGAGCGGCACGGCGGGGCGGCCGGTGAGCGCCGCCAGCCTGGCGATGCCTTCCGCGCCGCCGGGGGGGCACTGGTTGATCGGCGCGCCGGCGGCCATCGCCTCGGCGTACCCGGCGCAATCCGGGTAGCCGCAGCGGGTGCACTGCGTCTGCGGCAGGGCGGCGTGCAGGCGCTGGGCTTGCGGGCTCACGTCACGGGGCAGCGCGGCGGCCCGCCTTGCGCGCCACCGAACGGTCGGCGGCGGGCAGGCGCGGGCCGTCGTTGAACTGCAGGATGAAGTCGCGCACCTGCGGATACACCACGTCGCGCCAGCGGCGGCCGCTGAAGATGCCGTAGTGCCCGGCGCCTTTCACCTCCAGGTGCTTCTGGCGCGACTTCGGCACGTTGAAGCACAGGTCGTGCGCGGCGGCCGTCTGCCCCGAGCCCGAGATGTCGTCGAGCTCGCCTTCGACCGTGAAGTGGGCGGTGGTCGTGATGTCCTCCGGCCTGACGCGTTCGAGCTCGCCTTCCTCGTTGATGACGTCCCAGGTGCCGTTCACCAGGGCGAATTCCTGGAACACGATGCGGATGGTGTCGAGGTAGTAATCGGCGTCCATGTCGAGCACGGCGTTGTACTCGTCATAGAACTTGCGGTGGGCCT
>NZ_DATMHS010000164.1:0-5254 GCF_035554825.1 Ramlibacter sp.
GCACCCGCACCAGGTAGCGGTCGTAGCAGTCGCCGGTCTTGCCGATCGGGATATCGAAATCGAGGCGGTCGTACGCGTCGTACGGTTGCTTCTTGCGCAGGTCCCACGCGAAGCCGGAGCCGCGCAGCATCGGGCCGGTGAAGCCCAGGTTGAGCGCGCGCTCGGGCGAGACGATGCCGATGCCCACGGTGCGCTGCTTCCAGATCCGGTTCTCGGTCAGCAGCGTCTCGTACTCGTCGACGTAGTTGGGGAAGCGCCGGCAGAAGTCGTCGATGAAGTCGAGCAGCGAGCCCTGGCGGTTTTCGTTCAGCTCGCGCACGGTGCGCTCGTTCTTGAACTTGCTCGCCGTGTACTGCGGCATGGTGTCCGGCAGGTCGCGGTAGACCCCGCCCGGGCGGAAGTACGCGGCGTGCATCCGGGCGCCCGACACCGCCTCGTACATGTCGAACAGGTCTTCCCGCTCGCGGAAGCAGTAGATCAGGATGTTCATCGCGCCGCAGTCCAGGCCGTGCGCGCCGAGCCACAGCAGGTGGTTCAGCAGCCGGGTGATCTCGGCGAACATGACGCGGATGTACTGCGCGCGCACCGGCACCTCGACCCCGAGCATCTTCTCGACGGCCAGGCAGTAGGCGTGCTCGTTGGCCATCATCGACATGTAGTCGAGGCGGTCCATGTAGGGCAGCGCCTGCAGGTAGGTCTTGGTCTCGGCCAGCTTCTCGGTCGCGCGGTGCAGCAGCCCGATGTGCGGGTCGGCCCGCTGGATCACTTCGCCGTCGAGCTCCAGCACCAGGCGCAGCACGCCGTGCGCCGCCGGGTGCTGCGGCCCGAAGTTCAGGGTGTAGTTCTTGATTTCTGCCATGGTCAAACCTATTGCAGGCCGCCGTACTTGTCTTCGCGGATGATCCGCGGCGTGATCTCGCGCGGCTCGATCGTCACGGGCTGGTAGATCACGCGCTGGCGCTCGGGGTCGTAACGCATCTCGACGTAGCCTTCGGTCGGGAAGTCCTTGCGGAACGGATGCCCCACGAAGCCGTAGTCGGTGAGGATGCGGCGCAGGTCCGAGTGGCCCGTGAAGATGATCCCGTACAGGTCGAAGGCCTCGCGCTCGAACCAGTTGGCCGAGCTCCACAGCGAGGTGACCGAGTCGATTTCCGGCAGGTCGTCGTCGGGCGTGAACACCTTCAGGCGCACGCGCTGGTTCAGCGCCACCGACAGCAGGTGCACGGTGATGCAGAAACGCGGGCCTTCCCAGCCGCCCATGCGGTATTCGCTGTAGTCGACGCCGCACAGGTCGACCAGCTGCTCGAACTGGCAGCCCGGGGATTCCTTCAGCAGCCTGGCAGCCTCGAGGTAGTCGGCGGCGCCCACCAGCACGGTGACTTCGCCCCATTTGAGGTCGATCCGCTTGGCGCGAGCGCCCAGCGTCGCGGCCACCGTGTCCTTGAGAGCTTGGGGATCAACGGCGTAGAGAGTCATGAGTCAAGTGCCTTTCAGGCCCGGGCGATGGTTTGTGTGCGCCGGATCTTCTGCTGCAGCTGGATGATTCCGTACAGCAGCGCCTCCGCCGTCGGCGGGCAGCCCGGGACGTAGACGTCGACCGGCACGATGCGGTCGCACCCGCGCACCACCGAGTAGCTGTAGTGGTAGTAGCCGCCGCCGTTGGCGCAGGTGCCCATCGAGATGACCCAGCGCGGCTCGGCCATCTGGTCGTAGACGCGGCGCAGCGCCGGCGCCATCTTGTTGCACAGCGTGCCGGCCACGATCATCAGGTCCGACTGGCGCGGACTGGGCCGGAACAGCATGCCGAAGCGGTCGATGTCGTAGCGGGCCGCGCCCGCGTGCATCATCTCCACCGCGCAGCACGCCAGGCCGAACGTCATGGGCCACAGGGAGCCCGTCTTCGCCCAGTTGATGACCGTGTCGACGGTCGTCGTGACCATGCCCTTGTCGAGCAGGCCGGGCGGCATCTCTTTTTTCACCGCTGCAGGTGCCACGTTCGCCATTTCAATACTTCCTTGTGACGCTTGGGCCGCTCGTCATTCCCAGTCGAGCGCGCCCTTTTTCCACTCGTACACGAAGCCCACGACCAGGATCGCGAGGAACACCATCACCGACCAGAAGCCGACGGCGCCGATCTCCTTGAGCGAGACCGCCCACGGGAACAGGAACGCGATCTCGAGGTCGAACAGGATGAAGAGGATGGCCACGAGGTAGTAGCGCACGTCGAACTTCATGCGCGCGTCCTCGAAGGGATCGAAGCCGCATTCGTAGGCGGCGTTCTTCGCGGGATCGGGCTTCTGGAAGCCGAGGACGGTGCTGAGGAACCATCCGATGGCCATGGGGGCTACGCCCACGCCAAGGCCTACGAGCAGAAACAGGAGGACAGGGAGATACTGATCAAGATTCATCTTGAGTCTGAGTCCGCTCTTTGGCCTGCCGCAAGGCATGCAGCAGGCGTTCTCGTTTTTGGTGCCGTCGGCGAGACTCGAACTCGCACAGCTTTCGCCACTACCCCCTCAAGATAGCGTGTCTACCAATTTCACCACGACGGCGGTTGTATGCCCAAAACGGACCGAGCTGACGCTTCTTTTTGTCCGTTTGTGACAGGGTAGAGTTTACCCTGAAAAGACCACGCTTCCACTGCTGCTGAGTTGCGCAATATCAATCGCAACATGGGAACGGGCGGTCCTGCAGCCCGGCGCGGTTGCCCCCGCGCCGGCTGGTGTCGCGGCTCAGCGCGTCGGAATCTGCGCCGCGCCCGAAGCGCCGGTCGCGGGCGCGCCAGCGGCGCTCGCCACGCCGGCAGGCGCGGCCGTGCCCGGGATCTGGGCGGCGGCACCCGAGGCGGCCGGCGCGGCCGCGGGGGCGGGCGCGCTGGTGGCCGCGCGATCGAGCACGCTGCCCGACTCGGGCGCGCGCAGGTTGCCGAAATAGGCCAGCAGCAAGGTGCAGGCGAAGAAGACGGCGGCAAGCACGGCGGTCGTGCGCGACAGGAAGTTCGCGCTGCCGCTGGCGCCGAACAGGCTGCCCGAGCTGCCGCTGCCGAAGGCGGCGCCCATGTCGGCGCCCTTGCCGTGCTGGATCAGGATCAGGCCGATCATGCCGAGCGCCGTCAGCATCTGCACGGCGAGGATGGCGGTGAGGATGAAATTCATGGGGGATTCAACTCCGTGTTCTTGGGGGCGGGCGGCGCCTCAGCGCGCCGCCGCGATGATCTGCAGGAAATCGGGGGCCTTGAGCGACGCGCCGCCGACCAGGCCGCCGTCGATGTCCGGGCAGGCCAGCAGCGAAGCGGCGTTGCCCGCGTTCATGCTGCCGCCGTAGAGGATGGGCACGCGGTCGGCGTGCGGCGTCGCCGCCTTGAGCTGCGCGCGCAGCACCGCATGCACCTGCTGCGCCTGGTCTGGCGTCGCGGTGCGGCCGGTGCCGATCGCCCAGACCGGCTCGTAGGCCACGACCACTTCGCTGATGCAGTGGCCGTTGGCGTGGATGACGGCCGCGAGCTGGCGCTTGACCACCTCTTCGGTCTTGCCGGCTTCGCGCTCGGCCAGCGTCTCGCCCACGCACACGATCGGCGTGATGCCGCAGGCCAGCGCCGCCTTCGCCTTCTCGGCCACCAGCACGTCGCTCTCGCCGTGGTACTGGCGCCGCTCCGAGTGGCCGACGATCGCGTAGCGCACGCCGAACTCGCGCAGCATCGCCGCCGAGACCTCGCCGGTGAAGGCGCCGTCGGCATGCTGCGACACGTCCTGCGCGCCGAGCTGCAGCTTCGAGCCGGACTTGAGCATCTGCACCTGGGCCAGGTACGGCGCCGGCACGCACACGGCCACCTGGCAGGCGGCATCGCCCAGGCCCTTGGCGATGGCGCGCACCAGCGCGTCGTTGGCAGCCAGGCTGCCGTTCATCTTCCAGTTGCCGGCGATGAGTTTCTTCTTGTCCATGGTGTCACCAGGTGAGCACGATCTTGCCGACGTGCCGGTTCGATTCCATCAGCGCATGCGCCTTCGCCGCTTCGGCGGCCGGGAAGGTGGCGTGGATCACGGGCTTGATGGCGCCGCGCTCCAGCAACGGCCAGACCTTGCCCCGCAGCGCCTGCGCGATGGCCGCCTTGAACGCCACCGGCCGCGGCCGCAGCGTCGAGCCGGTGATCTGCAACCGGCGGCGCAGCACCAGGCCGGCGTTGAATTCGCTCTTGACCCCGCCCTGCACCGCGATGATGACCAGTCGCCCGTCTTCGGCCAGGCTCTCCACCTCGCGTGCGACGTAGGAGCCGGCGACCATGTCGAGGATGACGTTGACGCCGGCCCCGCCGGTCAATCGCCTGGCTTCCTCGGCGAAGTCCTGGGTCTTGTAGTTGATGGCGTGGTCGGCGCCGAGCTTCAGGCAGGCCTGCACCTTCTCGTCGCTGCCGGCGGTGGCGATCACCGTCGAGCCGAGCGCCTTGGCCATCTGGATCGCCGTGACGCCGATGCCGCTGGTGCCGCCCTGCACCAGCAGGCTTTCGCCCGGCTGCAGCCTGGCGCGGTCGTACACGTTGGTCCACACCGTGAAGAACGTCTCCGGCAGCGACGCCGCTTCGATGTCGCTCAGGCCCTTGGGCACCGGCAGGCACTGGCCCACCGGCGCGGCGCACAGCTGCGCGTATCCGCCCCCGGCGACCAGCGCGCAGACGCGGTCGCCGGCCTTGAAGCCGGCCGCCGCCATCGCCTGCGCATCGCCGCCGACGATCTCGCCCGCGACCTCCAGGCCGGGGATGTCGGACGCACCGGGCGGCACCGGGTAATTGCCGGTGCGCTGCAGCACGTCCGGGCGGTTCACCCCGCTGGCCGTGACGCGGATCAGCACCTCGCCCGCGGCGGCGGCCGCATCCGGGCGCTCGCCCAGGCGCAGGACTTCGGGGGCACCGAATGCACTGATTTCAACGGCTTTCATGCTCGTGCTCCGTCGCGATGGCGGGCGCCCGGCGGCGCCCACCACCCTCGCTTTCAGACCTGGTCGTCCACCGGCGGCTGCGGCTGCTGCTGCTCGCGCGGCTGCTGCGGCTGCTGGTCGCGCGGCTGGCGCTCGTCGCGGGGTTCGCGCGGCTCGCGCGGCTCCCGCGCTTCGCGCGGTTCACGTCCTTCGCGCGGCTCGCGGCGCTCGCGGTAGTCGCCGCGGCCTTCGCCGCGCGGACCGCGGTCTTCACGCGGGCCACGCTCTTCGCGCGGCGGGCGGTCTTCCATGCCGGCCGGCCGATCGAGCAGCGCCTTCATCG
>NZ_DATMHS010000165.1:0-1644 GCF_035554825.1 Ramlibacter sp.
CCTCGGCATGACGCCGCGCGAGGTGACCGAGCTGGAGTATGCCGCGCTGCTGCACGACCTGGGGCAGGTCGCCCTGCGCGACCCGATCCCCGGCGGATCGACGATCATGGCGGCGCCGGCCGACCAGCAGCGCATCGCCCATGACGGCGCCGAGATCGTGCGCCGCACCGGGGTGCTGGACAACGTGGCGCGGATCCTCGAGGCGCAGACGACGCCCTACCGGCAGGTGCGCGAGTTCGGTCAGGACCTGCCCATGCCGAGCCGCATCATCAAGGTCGCCAACGCGTTCGACGACCTGTCGGGGGGCAAGTACAGCGGCCCGGACGAGGCCCGGGCGATGGAGCGCATCCACCTCGGGCTCGGCTACGAGTACGACCCGCGGGTGGTCGACGCCCTGTCCCGAGTCCTCGACCGCCGCAACGCGCGGAGCTCACCCTTCACCTTCGGCTGAGTTGGCCGACCTCGGCGAAGGGCGCGGTGGTCGAGCGCCTAGCTCCGGGACGCACACCGCCGTCACTCACCTTTTTGTCGTATTCGGTCTGCTGCCGCAGAGACGATGGTGCCGTCCTTCGCGGCCGAACGGCTGATGGGATCGGTGTGAACCGCCGCCAATAGTGGTCAGGGCCGGGGTTTCTTCCCGAATGGGTTCTATGGGGGTTTTCGCTTTGCACACAACATCGACTCGTGGTGCCGCTTTCACGAAGCGCATCGCGCTCACCGCAGTGCTGCCGGTCGTGGCCGGTTCTCTTCTGTTCGTCGCCTCGCCGGCACAGGCCGCCTCTCCGTCGGGAACGACGGGCATCTGCAACGGGGTGGTGAACCAGCTCGCGCACCGGGGCACCGTGCAGGAGAACCTGCTCAAGGCCGCCGCCCGCCGCAACGCCGCAGTCATCACCGCCCTGCAGACGGAGCGCGCCGCCCTGCAGCAACAGGCGGACACGCTGAAGTCTCAGCTGGCCGATGCCGAGGCGCAGATCGCCGCGCTCGACGCGCAGGCTGCCCAGCTCGACTCCCAGATCACGTCGACGCAGACGGCACTCGACCTGCTCACCGCGCAGCAGACCACCACCCAGACCGCCGTGACGGCGGCGGCGGACGAGCTGGCCAGGCTGCAGCAGGCCAAGGTGGACACGCAGCAGGCGCTCGAGCCCCTGCTGGCCCAGCTCAGCGCCGCGCAGGACGCCAAGGCCCAGCTGGAGCAGCAGGCGTCGGACCTCACCGCCCAGGTCGATGCCAAGGCGGGGGAGATCGCCGCTGCTCAGAAGGCTCTCGCCGACCTCGAGGCGGCCGCCGCCAGTGCGGCTGACCTCGTTGCAGCCAAGGAGGGTCAGCTGGCCACGGCTCAGGGACAGCTGGACCAGCTGACCGTCGCGGCCGCCGCTGCCTCCGACGCCGTCGACGCCGCCTTGGCGAACGTGACGGCAGCAGAGGCCGAGCTGCAGCGCCTCGAGGGCGACGCGGCGACCGCGCAGTCCGCGCTCGAGGCACAGCAGGCCAAGGTCGCCGACGCCAAGGCTGTGCTGGTGCAGCGCCAGCAGGAAGCGGCAGCAGCCGCCGACGCGCTTGCCGCCAAGCAAGCGCAGGTCGACGAGGCCACGCAAGAGCTGACTGCGCTGAAGCAAGCTGCAGCGGACGCTGCAGCGG
>NZ_DATMHS010000166.1:0-7465 GCF_035554825.1 Ramlibacter sp.
CGCCTGGCCCGCCACGAAGACACCGCCGTCCAGCGCCACGGCCGCGCGGTCCACCCCGGTCCGCGCCGCCAGCCGGTCGCGGCACGACTCGCGCAGGTGCGCGGCCGCATGGCGCAGCGCCGCGCCCGAATGCTGGATCGACAGGCTGCCCGAGGTCACGGCCTCGTCCGGGCTGGCCGCGGTGGTCGGCCTGACCATGTCGATTCGCTCGGGGGCGAGCTGCAGCTCCTCGGCGAGCAGCAGCCGCAACGCATGCGAGATGCCCTGGCCGATGTCGACCTTGCCCGAGTAGGCGCGCACGCGGCCGTCCGTGCCGATGTCCAGCCACTGGCCCAGGCGCGGCTGCGCCTTGAGGCTGGCCGGGACTGCCGGCACGGTCATGCGACGGCCTTTGCCACGGCGCGCACCACCCGGTTGTGCACGCCGCAGCGGCAGAGGTTGCCTTCCAGCGCCTGCCGGATGTCGGCCTCGGACGGGTGCGGATTGCGCTTGATCAGCGCGGCCGCCCGCATCAGCATGCCGCTGGTGCAGAACCCGCATTGCAGCGCCTGCTCCTCGATGAAGGCGGTCTGCAGCGGGTGCGGCGCGGCGCGGCTGCCCAGGCCCTCGAGCGTGGTGACGCTCTTGCCCGCGACCGACCACATCGGCGTGTCGCAGGCGGTGACGGCGTGGTCGCCCAGGATGACGGTGCAGGCGCCGCACTGGCCGAGGCCGCAGCCCAGGCGCGACGCCTTCAGGCCGAGCGTGTCGCGCAGCACGTCGAGCAACATCCGCTCGGGGTCCACCCGCACGGACGTCGCCTGCCCATTCAGCGTGAACTGGATGTCGGTCGGCACCGGAAGCTCAGTCGGCCTTCGCGCCCGAGGCCTTGACGATGGTCGCCCACTTGGCGATGTCGGCCCGCAGGTACTTGTCGAACTCGCCGACCGTCATCGACATCGGCACGGCGCCCTGCTGCGCCCACGTCGCCTTCACGTCGGCCGCGCCGACGATCTTGCGCACCGCGGCGTTGAGCTTGTTCACGATCTCCGGCGGCGTTCCCTTGGGCGCCATCAGGCCAAGCCAGATGGTCGCCTCGTATTTCGGCACGCCGGCTTCGGCCACCGTCGGCAGGTCGGGCGTGATCGAGTTGCGGGTGGCGCCGCTGGTGGCCAGGCCGCGCACCTTGCCCTCCTTGGCCATGGGCGCCATGGTGGTCACGGCGTCGAACATCATGTCGACCTGGCCGCCGACCACGTCGGTGCGGGCGCCCGAGCTGCCCTTGTACGGCACGTGGGTGATGCTCACGCCCGCCATGTGCTTGAACAGCTCGCCGGCCATGTGGTAGGGCGTGCCGGTACCGGACGAGGCGTAATTGAGCTTGCCCGGCTTGGCCTTGGCCAGGGCGATCAGTTCGGCCAGGTTCTTCGCCGGCACCGACGGGTGCACGACCAGCATCAGGTCCGAGTAGTTCACCGGGGCGATGCCAACGAAGTCGTCCATCAGCTTGAACGGCTTGGTCGGCACCAGCGTCTCGTTCACGGTGTGGGTGTTCGACATCATGAGCAGCGTGTACCCGTCGGGCTGCGACTTGGCCACCGCATCGGTGCCGATGATCGAGCCGGCGCCGGGCTTGTCGTCGACGACGAACGGCTGCTTCAGTTCGGTCGACAGGCGCTGCGCGACGAAGCGCGCGTAGTTGTCGGCGGGACCGCCGGCGGCGAACGGCACGATGATCTTGACGGGGCGGCTGGGGTAGTCGGCCTGGGCGAAGGCGCCGGCGCTGCCCACGGCCACGGCGGCGGCGACGAGCAGCCGGACGGCGGGTCGTGCGATCTTCATGTCTTGTCTTCCTCTCGATGGATTCGTTATTGGAGCCGCTGGCGGCGCGGCGGTGCATGGTGTCATCCCCATGTCGGCGGGGATGACACCTTTCGTCTGTCAGACGAACTTGTTCTCGATCTGGCCGATGCCGTCGATCTCGATGCGGATCACGTCGCCGCTCCTGATGTACTTGGCCGGCTTGAAGCCCATGCCGACGCCGGCCGGCGTGCCGGTGGCGATCACGTCGCCCGGGTACAGCGTGATGCCGCGCGAGATGGTCTCGATCAGCGACGGGATGTCGAAGATCATGTTCTCGGTCGGGCCGTCCTGGCGCTGCTCGCCATTCACCCAGCAGCGCACGCGCGTCCTGGTGCCGTCGAGCTCGTCGGCGGTGACGATCCACGGGCCCATCGGGCAGAAGGTGTCGAACGACTTGCCCATGTCCCACTGCTGGTGGCGCATCTGCACGTCGCGCGCCGTCACGTCGTTGACGATCGTGTAGCCGAAGACGTGCTTGCGCCAGTCGGCCCTGGCGATGTTCTTGCCGCCGACGCCGATGATCACGGCGAGTTCGGCTTCGTAGTCGATCTGCTCGGAGATCTGCGCGCCCGGAAGCACCACGTTGTCGGTGGGGCCGACGACGCACTCGGGCACCTTGCTGAACACGATCGGCCATTCCATCACGTTGGCGGCGTTGTCCTTGAACACGGACGTGGCCAGTTCCTTGGCGTGGGCGTGGTAGTTGCGGCCGACGCACCAGATGTTGCGGCGGGGCAGCGGGATCGGGGCTTCGAGCTTGACCGAGGAGACGGCGACGCCGGTGGCTTCCAGGCCGGGCAGGGCATCGCCCTTGGCGGCCGCCTCGATCAGGGGCAGGGCGCCGCGCTGGGCGGCATCGGGCGGGAGCTTGAAAGCGGTGACCTGCTGGCCGTCGGGGGACACCATGCCGACCTGGCGCTTGCCGCCCTGCGTGTACGTTGCGATGCGCAAATGAGTTCTCCTGTGAGCTGCGGACAATTTGGTTTGTTGGCGGACCAATTGAAACCAATCCGGCGATCATAGGAGAAACGGCGGATCGGTCAACATCAGCCGACAGCGGGGGAAGGTTGTCCCTGGCGCGGGCGCTCGGCAATTGGTACTATTTGGTTTCACCTGCGCCCAAGACGACAACGAGACGACCCCGTGAACACCGCTTCGACGCTTCGTGGCTTCATCCTCGAGAGCCTGCAGTCCGGCCAGTGGCGCGCCGGCGACCGGCTGCCGACCGAGCGTGACCTGAGCGAGCAGTTCAGCGTGAGCCGCACCACGGTGCGCAAGGTCCTGCAGGAGATGAAGGACCTGGAGGTGATCAGCCAGACCGTCGGCAGCGGCACCTACGTCACGGACCGCGCCGCTGCCGTGCTGAAGGGCATGGCCAGCGAGGACCCGGTGCGCCAGACCAGCCCGTCGGAGCTGATGGAGGCGCGGCTGGCGCTGGAGCCCGCGATCATCGAGATGGTGATCGGCAACGCCACGGCCGCCGACTTCGAGCAGATGGAGGCGTGCTGCGCCAAGGGCGAGGCCGCCGGCACGCTGGAAGAATTCGAGTACTGGGACGGCATGCTGCACGAGGTGATCGCCAACGCCGCGCGCAACTCCTTCGTCGCCAGCGTCTTCAAGCTGATGAACCAGGTGCGCAGCCGCGGCGAGTGGGGCCTGCTGAAGCGGCGCAGCGTGACGCCGGAGCGGCGCGCCGCCTACCAGGCCGAGCACCGCGCGCTGGTGCAGGCGATCAAGCAGCGCGACCTGCCGCAGGCCAAGGCCCTGGCGACCGAGCATCTGCTGCACGTGCGGCGCAACCTGCTCAATTTCTGACAGGCGCGCCGGCCTGCGCGTCCAGCGCAGGCGCCGTCCCCGCCGCCGGTGCGGCGCCGGTCCCGTCCCGCAGACGCCGCCGTGAATTCGTCCCGGCCGCCCGCGCGCGCATCCGCGAGAATGGCGGCCATGACGGAGACACCATGAGCGACGACATCATCCTGCCGATCCAGACCACCGACTCGCGCGCCGGCGGCGAAGCGGGCCGCGCCGATCCCTTCTACGTCAACCTCGTCATCTCCGACCCCGAGGTGATCCTGGCGGCCAGCGAGTACCCCGACGGCCGCGCGCGCACCGACTTCCTGCTCACCGCGCTGAAGATCGGCGTGCTGTCGCTGCGGGCGGCGCGCGGCGTGGTCGACGGCGACATGGTGCGCCAGGAAGGCGAGCGCCTGATGGAGCAGCTCGGCGAGCGCCTGAACGGCTGGCGCAAGGTGTTCGAGGAGCGGGTGGCCGGGTCGCTGTCGCACTATTTCGATCCCAAGCAGGGCATGTTCGTCGAGCGCGTGGAGCGGCTCGTGCACTCGGACGGCGAACTGGCCAACGTGATGAAGGCGCAGGTGCAGTCGGCCGAGCAGAGCCTGACCCGGGTCTTCGAGCAGTTCATCGGCGACAACAGCCAGCTGCTCAAGGTGCTGGACCCCAGCGGCGAGAACCAGCTGGTGCAGACCATGCAGCGCACGCTGGACGGCGTGATCCAGTCGCAGAACGCGGCGATCCTGCAGCAGTTCTCCCTGGACAACAAGGGCGGCGCGCTGACCCGCTTTCTCGGCGAGCTCGAGGCCAAGCACGGCAACCTGAACACGGCGCTGTCGAAGAACATGGCGGACGTGGTGGCGGAGTTCAGCCTGGACCGGCCGGACTCGGCCCTGAGCCGGCTGGTGCAGCGGGTCGAGACGGCGCAGCGCAGCCTCACCAGCGAGCTGAGCCTGGACAACGAGTCCTCGGCCCTGTGCCGGCTGCAGAAGATGCTGGAGGACAACCACAGGGAGCAGGTGGCGATGGCGAACCGGCTCTCGGAGTCGCTCAACGTCGCGATCAGCCAGCTGCAGACGCGCCGCGACGAGGCCAGCAAGAGCACGCGCCACGGCCTGGAGTTCGAGGCCAGCGTCGGCGAGCAGCTGCGCTCGATCTGCCAGGCGGCCGGCGACGTGGTGCGCGACTGCGGCACCAGCACCGGCCTGATCCCCAACAAGAAGGTCGGCGACTTCGTGGTCACGATCGGGCCGGAAAAGGCCGCTGCCAACGCGAAGATCGTCGTCGAGGCCAAGGAGAGCGGATCCTACGACCTGATGGCGACGCTGGAAGAGGCCGACGTGGCGCGGCGCAACCGCGGCGCCGGCGTCTGCGTCTTCGTGCACTCGGAGAAGACGGCGCAGCCCGGCATCCCGGCGTTCAGCCGCTACGGGCACGACATCGTGGTGCGCTGGCATGCCGACGATCCGGGCACCGACGTGTGGCTCAAGGCCGCGATGATGGTGGCCACGGCGATGTCGGTGCGCGCCGCGGCGCACGACACGCAGGACGCGGCCAGCTTTCAGGTGGTCGACAACGCGATCGCGCGAATGCGCAAGCAGGTCGAGGGCTTCGAGACCATCCGCAAGAGCGCGCAGACCTCCAGCAATGCGGCGGCGACCATCCTGGAACGCGCGAAGATCATGGAGACCACGATGCTGGACCAGCTCACCGCGCTGTGCGACGAAGTCGTGAAACTCAAGGCGCGGCAGGACCAGGCCGGCTGAAATTCAATGGGACGGTCAACCCAACAGCCGAACGCAGAGGTCGCAAAGGGACGCAAAGGACGCAGAAGGCTCCAAAGATTCTTTTGATTCTTTTGCGTTTTCTGCGTGCTTCTGCGCCCTTCGCGTTCGGCTGTCGGGTTGAGGCCTCCGACGCGCTCAGCCCGCTGGCTTCTCCACGTGCCCGCCGAAGCCCTTGCGCATGGCCGACAGGATCTGGTTGGCGAAGGTCGCGTTGCCCCGTGAGCTGAAGCGGTCGTACAGCGCCGCGCTCAGCACCTGCGCCGGCACGCCTTCCTCCACCGCGGCCAGGATCGTCCAACGGCCTTCGCCGGAGTCCGACACCCGGCCGCTGAAGCCCTGCAGGTCGGGGTTCTGCAGCAGCGCCTGCGCGGTCAAGTCCAGCAGCCACGAGGGGATCACGCTGCCGCGGCGCCACACCTCCGCGATGTCGGGCAGGTTCATCTCGTACCGGTAGGCCTCGGGCTCGCGCAGCGGCGTGGTCTCGGCGTCGGCCGCGAACGACTGCTGGCCGATGTTCGCGTGGCGCAGGATGTTGAAGCCCTCGGCGTACGCGGCCATCATCGCGTACTCGATGCCGTTGTGGATCATCTTCACGAAATGGCCCGCGCCGTGCGGACCGCAGTGCAGCCAGCCTTGCTCCACCGGGGCCGGCGCGCCGTCGCGGCCGTACGTGCGCGGCGCCGCCTCGACGCCGGGCGCGAGGTCGCGCAGCAGCGGCTCGAGGTGCCGCACCGTCTGCGGCTCGCCGCCGATCATCAGGCAGTAGCCGCGCTCGAGGCCGGCCACGCCGCCGCTGGTGCCGACGTCCACGTAATGCAGGCCCCTGGCGCCCAGTTCCCTGGCGCGCCGGATGTCGTCGCGGTAGTAGGAGTTGCCGCCGTCGACGACGATGTCGCCGGGCTCGAGCAGCGGCGCGAGCTCGGCCAGCACCTTGTCGACGATGCCGGCCGGCACCATCACCCACGCGATGCGCGGCTTGCTCAGCTTGGAGACGAACTCCGCCAGCGTGTGGGCGCCGGTGCGGCCTTCCTTGGTCAGGCCGGCGACAGCGCCCGGGTCGGCGTCGTACACGACGCAGTCGTGGCCCTTGCCGACCAGCCGCCGCACCATGCTGGCCCCCATCCGTCCCAAGCCGATCATTCCCAGCTGCATTGCTTCCACCTTCAACCACGTCGAGCGAACAAATGCGGCGCCGCGTCGTGCAGGCGCCGCCGATGTTCGTATCGTAGCGTCGAATGCCTGAGGTTCCGGACCGCGGCCCGGCGCAACTCAGCCCTTGATCGGCAGGTCGATGAACGAGGCGTCCGGGCCGCCCAGCGTGAACTTCAGCAGCGGCGGCCGGCCGGGGGGCACCTGGGCGAAATGGTTGCAGTCGGCGCCGGCGATCGCGACGCGCAGGCGGCTGCCGGGCTGCACCTGCCAGGAGATCGGCAGCAGCGCGAACTGCGCGGCCTCGGGCACGCCGGGCTCCATCAGGTCGGCATCCTCGCGATAGAAGGTGCGGTACGGCCAGGTCGTGCGATAGCCCGGCGGGCACTTGGCGGTCTCGCGATGCAGCAGCCGCAACTGGCCTTCGGTGATGAACCATGAGCGGCCGTTCGCATCCACTTCGGACAGGTACACGAACAGGCTGGCGTCGCGCTCCGACGTCGAGACGTGCAGCTGCACCACGGCATGCCCGGTGAGTTCGGTCCGGCGCTCGAACGGCGCCGTGGCGAAGCAGAGCATCGCGTCCTCGCGGCCGTTCCAGTCGCCGTAGTAGTCGATCACGGCCAGCGCGCCGAGGCGCTCGTAGCGCGTGTTCAGGCCGGTGCCGGTGGTGAAGTGCGCCTGGTAGGGCGCGATCGACGCCTGCCCCGGCGCCTGCGGCGAAAGCCGGCCCTCGGTGTCGAGGAACAGGCGCGTCCTGGCCGGATGCGGTGGCCAGGCCGGCGCGGCCTGCCACTTCTCCTCGCGCACGGTGTGAAAGTGAACCGGCGCCTCCTCGCGGATGCCGGTGTCCAGGCCCATCAGGTGCTGGTCGAAGAAGCGCAGCACCTCGGCCA
>NZ_DATMHS010000167.1:0-24180 GCF_035554825.1 Ramlibacter sp.
CTCCTCCTGCGGCCGGTAGCGCACCGCGACGGGATACGTGCGCCCGGACACCTCGACGATCGGCGCGTCGCCGAAGTGGCGGCTGAGGCGCTCGGGGTCGATGGTGGCCGACGTGATGATCACCTTCAGGTCGGGGCGCCGCGGCAGCAGCTGCTTCAGGTAGCCGAGCAGGAAATCGATGTTCAGGCTGCGCTCGTGCGCCTCGTCGATGATGATGGTGTCGTATTGCTTCAGCAGCGGATCGGTCTGCGTCTCGGCCAGCAGGATGCCGTCGGTCATGAGCTTCACCGACGCGTCGCGCGCCAGCCGGTCCTGGAAGCGCACCTTGTAGCCGACCACCTCGCCCAGCGGGGTGCCCAGCTCCTCGGCGATCCGCTTGGCCACGCTGGAGGCGGCGATGCGCCGCGGCTGGGTATGTCCGATCAGCCGCCCGGCGCCGGGCGGCGCATTGAGCTTGCCGCGGCCCAGCGCCAGCGCGATCTTGGGCAACTGCGTCGTCTTGCCCGAGCCGGTCTCGCCGCAGACGATCACGACCTGGTTGGCCGCGATGGCGGCCATGATTTCGTCGCGCCGGGCGGAGACCGGCAGGGATTCGGGGAAGGTGATGCGCGGGGTGGCCAAGGAGACGGGGGGCAAAGCCCGTGATTATCCCAGCGCGCCGGCCGCCGCGGGCCGCACCGGCGGCCGGTCAGCGTCCGGTCTCGCGCAGCGGCAGCTCGGCGATGCGGTCGCTGGCCTGGTCGTGCCATGCCACCCGGCTGGCGAAGCTCCAGGCGGTGCGCGACATGTCCCGCACCTTGGCCACGACGGCCGCGGGCGGCGTTTGGGGCGTGGTCGCCAGCAGGCCGACGCCCACCTGCGCCGCCCATTCGGAGCGCCGCTCCTGGCCGGCCCCTTCGCCGTCCAGGCTCAGGGTGAGCGGCCGCGACAGCCGCTTGGCCAGCCTGCGGCTCAGCTGCACGAGGCGCTCGAAGTCGGCCGCGTCGCGCGAGACCAGCAGGAAGCCGTCGTCGAACAGCCGGCTCATCTCCATGTCCGGCGGCACGCAGCGGCGCAGCCGGGCGGCGCAGACGAACAGCGCATGGTTCAGGGCCGCGCGGCCGTGCAGGTTCTCCAGGGCGTAGAAGTTGCCGATCGAGATCGCCACCAGGACCACCGGCTGCGGCCCCTGGTCGTGCTGGCGCTCGAAGGCCCGGACGACCATCTGGCCGGTCGCCGCGTTCGACTGCATGCGCGTGATCGGGTCGTAGCGCGGTCCCTGCGCGCGCACCTCGCGCAGCTCGATCAGGTACGAATAGCGCAGCCACAGCATCACCCCGATGCCGGTCAGGTAGCACATGCCGGTGAGCGCGGCCGCCAGGTGCACGGGCCATGGCACGCCGCGCCGGTCCAGCGCGATCCAGGTCACCGCCGCCAGCGAGAGCAGCATGCAGGAAACGGCGAACACGGCGATCCACGCCAGCTGGTCGCCGCGACGGGCCGCCCGCACGCCGATCCCCAGGCCGCCCACGCCGGCGGCGAACGCGGCCAGCGAACTGAGTACCAGGGCGCCCTGGGACGGCAGCAGCCAGCTCACCGCGAGGGTCAGGCCGGCGGCCGCGAACAGCGGGGCCAGGACGCGGCGCCGGCGCTCGCGCTCGTTCAGCAGGCCCAGGTCCGCCAGCAGCATCAGCCCCAGCACCGAGGCGCTGAAGATGCCGATGTGCGCCAGCGTGCGCCGCTCGGCGTCGGCATCGGCGATCGGCAACCAGCCGAGGTAGCTCACGACGAACAGACCGGACACCAGCGCCGACAGGCCCGCCGCCAGCGCCACCCGCTGGTGCGACTGCACGAAGGCGGCGACGGCCCCGGCCAGCATCAGTGCGGCCGTCCCGAAGAAGGCTCCCCAGAAAAAGCCGATCGCCGACTGCGTCATCCGCCCGACCATAGCGGCGCCGTCGCGCAAACGCAATGGCGCGCGTCGGACCGTCCCGGGCGCCGTCAGCGCGTCTTCAGCGTGCAGCGTCCGAACCGGCCGGTTCGCCGCGCCGGCCGCGCCGCGGCGGCCGCCAACGGCGGCGGTTCCGCGATGCGCCCGAAGCCCGGTCGGCCGCGCGGCGCAATCGAGGCGCGCCCCATCCCTTACACTTTCCGTCCGGTCCTGCCCCCGCTCTGCCCCCCTCGGAATGTCCACGGTCTTCAACTTCACCTTTGTGCCCTGGTTCCGGTCGGTGGCGCCCTACATCCACATGCACCGCGGCAAGACCTTCGTGGTCGGCGTCGCGGGCGAGGCGGTCGCCGCCGGCAAGCTGCAGCACATCGCCCAGGACCTGGCGCTGATCCAGAGCATGGGCGTCAGGATCGTGCTGGTGCACGGGTTCCGGCCCCAGGTGAACGAGCAGCTGCAGGCCAAGGGCCACAGCTCGCGCTTCTCGCACGGGATGCGCATCACCGACGGGATCACGCTCGATTGCGCGCAGGAGGCCGCCGGCCAGCTGCGCTACGAGATCGAGGCGGCGTTCAGCCAGGGCCTGCCCAACACGCCGATGGCGGGCTCGACGGTGCGCATCATCTCGGGCAACTTCATCACCGCCCGGCCGATCGGGGTGCTCGATGGCATCGATTTCCAGCACTCCGGCCTGGTGCGCAAGGTGGACGTCGCGGGCATCGGCCGGACCCTGGACCTGGGCGCCATGGTGTTGCTGTCGCCGTTCGGCTTCTCGCCGACCGGCGAGGCCTTCAACCTGACGATGGAGGAAGTGGCGACCAGCGTCGCGATCGCGCTGCGGGCCGACAAGCTGATCTTCCTGGCCGAGATTCCAGGCATCCGGGTCAGGCCGCTCGAGCCGGAAAGCGAGGACAACCCGATCGACACCGAGCTGCCGCTGGCGGCGGCCGAGGAACTGCTCACGCAGCTGCCCGGCGCCCAGGCCCCTACCGACACCGCGTTCTACCTGCAGCACTGCGTGATGGCCTGCAAGGCCGGCGTGGAGCGCAGCCACATCGTGCCCTTCGCCACCGACGGCTCGCTGCTGCTGGAGGTCTACGTGCACGACGGCATCGGCACGATGGTGGTGGACGAGAAGCTGGAGAACCTGCGCGAGGCCACCTCCGACGACGTCGGCGGCATCCTGCAGCTGATCGAGCCGTTCGAAAAGGACGGCACCCTGGTCAAGCGCGACCGCACCGAGATCGAGCGCGACATCGCCAACTACACCATCGTCGAGCACGACGGCGTGATCTTCGCCTGCGCCGCGCTCTATCCCTATCCGGAAGCGAAGACCGGCGAGATGGCGGCGCTGACGGTTTCGCCGCAGGTCCAGGGCCAGGGCGACGGCGAGAAGGTCCTCAAGCGCGTCGAGCAGCGCGCCCGCGGCATGGGCCTGGAGAGCATCTTCGTGCTGACGACGCGCACCATGCACTGGTTCCTCAAGCGCGGCTTCGTGCAGGTCGATCCCGACTGGCTGCCGGAGGCGCGCAAGCGCAAGTACAACTGGGATCGCAAGAGCCTGGTCTTCGTCAAGAAGCTCGTCTGAACGGGTCCTCGCCGCCACGGCCGAGCGCCGTCGCCGCTTGACCCGCGGCGGCACCGCACCTACTGTGAACTGACCGCACGGGTCGTCACGCCGCGGCGCGTGCCGGCGCGACAGCCCCTTCCTACACCGGATTGGACATGCGCCGACAGCGGGCGCGGATCCAACCGCCTAGCTTGGGAGGCACGGTGAACATGATGAGCGCTTCCACCACGAAAGAGGTCCGCATCCCGGCCGGGGAGGCGGCGCTGTACGGCGACCTGGGCGTGCCCGCCGGCGCCAGCGGCCTGGTGCTGTTCGCCCACGGCAGCGGCAGCGGCCGCCACAGCGCCCGCAACCGGCAGGTGGCGGCGCGGCTGCAGCAGGCCGGCATCGCGACCCTGCTGTTCGACCTGCTGACCGCGCAGGAGGAGCAGGTGGACGTCCACACCCGCCAGCATCGCTTCGACATCCCGCTGCTGACCGGCCGCATGCAGGAGGCGACGGCCTGGGCCCAGGCCCAGCCGGGCGTCGGCGAGCTGCCGATCGGCTACTTCGGCGCCAGCACCGGCAGCGCCGCGGCCCTGATCGCGGCCGCCCGACTGGGACACCGGATCCGGGCGGTCGTCTCGCGCGGCGGCCGGCCCGACTTGGCCGGAGCGGCGGCCCTGGCCGCGGTCACCGCGCCCACGCTGCTGATCGTGGGCGGCGCCGACCACGGCGTGATCGAACTCAACCAGGAAGCCCTCGGCCACCTGCAGTGCGAAAAGCGGCTTTCGATCGTGCCCCGCGCCACCCACCTGTTCGAGGAACCCGGCACGCTGGAACAGGTGGCCGACTTGGCGGCGTCCTGGTTCGCCGAGCACCTGCACCGCGTGGAGCAGGCGACATGAACCAGTCCCGCCTGCCCTGTCGCGGCCGGCGCCGGGCCGGACGCCTGCCGGCCGGGTGCCGGAAGCACGGGCGCGGCCGCCCCGGGCTGCTGGTGCCGGCGCTGCCGCGCGGCGGGCTCGCGGTCGGCTGCGCGCGGGCGCAGGACGAGGCGCGGCGCGAGCAGGCGCTGGCGCCGCATTGACCCCACAGGAGAAACCCGCGATGGCGATACTGGGCAGGGATTCGACGCGCGCCGACCACGAACTGATCGAGGGCGTGCGACGCGAGATGGTGCCGCTCGCCGGCGGCGAGCGCGGCCACGACGCGCTGCTGCAGCTGATCGGCGCCGCCCGCTTTGCCTTGCTGGGCGAGGCGTCGCACGGCACCGAGGACTTCTATCGCGAGCGCATCCGCATCACCAAGCGGCTGATCCTCGAGCGCGGCTTCACCGCCGTTGCGGTGGAGGCCGACTGGCCCGACGCCTGGCGCGTGAACCGCTACGTGCGCGGCCGCTCCGACGACCGGGACGCCGCCGCCGCCCTGTCGGGCTTCCAGCGCTTTCCGGCCTGGATGTGGCGCAACACCGAAGTGCGCGACTTCGTCGAATGGCTGCGCGAGTACAACAGCGGGCGCGGCAGCCAGTCGCAGGTCGGCTTCTACGGGATCGACCTGTACAGCCTCTTCAGCTCGATGCAGGCGGTGCTGGCATACCTCGACCGCACCGATCCCGAGGCGGCCCGGCGCGCCCGCGCCCGCTACGCCTGCTTCGACCATGCGCGCGAGGACAGCCAGGCCTACGGCTACGGGGCGAGCTACGGGCTGTCCCCCAGCTGCGAGGACGAGGCGGTGCAGCAGCTGCGCGACCTGAACCGCCTGGCCGCCTCGGTGCAACCAACCCGCGGGCTGGAGCGCGACGAGGTGTTCTACGCCCAGCAGAACGCCCGGCTGGTGCGCAATGCCGAGGAGTACTACCGCACCATGTTCCGCGGCCGCGTCTCCTCCTGGAACCTGCGCGACAGCCACATGGTCGAAACGCTGCAGGCGCTGGACAAGCACTTTTCGGCCGACGGCGCGGCGCCGCGCTTCGCGGTCTGGGCGCACAACTCGCACCTGGGCGACGCCAGCGCCACGGAGATGGGCGACCAGGGCGAATGGAACGTCGGCCAGCTGGTGCGCGAACGCTACGGCGCCGAGGCCGTGCTGGTGGGCTTCAGCACCCACCGCGGCTCGGTGACGGCCGCCGGCGAGTGGGACGAGCCGCCGCGGCGCAAGCGCGTGCGCACCGGCCTGCCCGGCAGCTGGGAAGATGTCCTGCACCGCGTCGGCGAGGAGTCCTTCATGCTGCCGCTGCGCGACGCGCAGGCGCTGCGCCAGCTGGCCGCGCCGCGCCGCCTGCAGCGCGCGATCGGCGTGATCTACCGGCCCGAGACCGAACGCCACAGCCACTATTTCGAGACGCAGCTGCCCGACCAGTTCGACGCGCTGATCCACATCGACGAGACCAGGGCGCTGGAGCCGCTGGAGCGCGGCAGGGTCTGGTCGACCGAGGAGCCGCCCGAGACCTATCCGTCGGGCGTGTGACTGCCGCCGCGACGGCCCGGGCGCGGCACGCCCTCAGCGCTTGACCGCCGGCGTCTCCCCCGACCCCAGATCCCAATACAGGCCGGTCATCACGCACAGCCCCTCGCGCAGCAGCTCGGGCGGCAGGTGCTCGTTGGGCGCGTGCTGCGAGCAGCCGGCGTACGAGTGCGGCACCCAGATCGTGCGCAGGCCCAGCACGTCGGTGAAGATGTCGTTGGGCAGCGAGCCGCCGAGGTTCGGCAGGACCGCCGGCTTCTTGCCGCTGGTGCGCGCCAGCGACGCGACGGCCCACTGCACCCACTCGTCGTCGGGATCGATGCGGGTGGCGTTGAAGAACGTCTCGCGCGTCGTGGCGATCCGGACCATGCCGAGGCCGTTGCGGTCCAGATGCCGGCGCAGGGCCGGCAGGATCTGCTCGGGCTCGACGCCGACCACGAAGCGCAGCTGGCAGCGCGCCCAGGCGCGCGGCGGGATCGCATTCACCGGCGTCTCGGGATTGCCGGTCTTGAAGGCCAGCACCTCGAAGCTGCACCAGCCGAAGACCCGCTCGGCCGGCGACAGGCCAGGTTCGCCCCACGCCGGCTCGATCTCGGGACCGTCGCTGCCGCCGTCGACCTCGCAGTCGGCCAGCACCCGGCGCACCGACGCCGGCAGTTCCCTGGGCACCCATTCCGGAATGCGGATCTGGCCGGTCGGCGACGCGATCGAGGCGATCGCGTGCGCCAGCTGGATGCCGGGATTGGAAATCAGGCCGCCCCAGTTGCCCGAGTGGTGGCCGCCGGCGCGCGCCTCGATCGTCAGGTCGAAGTTCATGCTGCCGCGCGAACCCAGGAACACCGTCGGCCGCTCGGCCCGCAGCCGCGGACCGTCGGACGCGATCAGCAGGTCGGCGCGCAGCAGCTCGCGCTGCTCGGTGCACAGCTCGCGCAGGCCGGGCGAGCCGGTCTCCTCGCCCATCTCGATCAGGAACTTGGCGTTGAACCCGAGCTTGCCGCGGGCCGCGATGACGTTGCGCATCGCCTCCATGTTCACCGTGTGCTGGCCCTTGTTGTCGGCGATGCCGCGGCCGTACCAGCGGCCCTTGGCCTCGGTCAGCTGCCAGGGCGACAGCCCTTCGTGCCACTCGCGGTCCAGCCCCCGGATCACGTCGCCGTGGCCGTAGCCGAGCACCGTGGTCGCCTGCGGCGACTCGATGCGCTCGGCGAACAGGAACGGCGCCTGCGCCTTGGGATGCTCCAGCAGCCGGCACGAGAACCCCATCGCCTCGAACGAGGGGCGGATCTCGGCCTCGAGGTACTCGCGCAGCACGGGGCGGCGCTCGGGATTCTGGCTTTCGGTCGGGACGGCGACGCGCCGCGCCAGCGTGTCGCGGAACTGGCCCGAATCGAAGCTGGCCTGGGCCCGGGCGATCGCGGCGTCGCGCGTGTTCATGATGGTGTTCCTTGGATGGTGGCGGTGGAATGCAGGTGGCAGGCGACGCGCGTCGGGCCGAACGCCGCCAGCGCCGGCGCCTGCCGTTCGCAGGCGGCGTGGCGCTGCGGGCAGCGCGGGTGGAACGGGCAGCCCGGCGGCGGATGCAGCGGATCGGGGAACGCCAGGCCGAGGCCGGTCTCGGGAATCCCCAGGCTGGTGTCGGGCGTCAGCACCGACGCCAGCAGCGCCTGGGTGTACGGGTGCTGCGGATCGCGAAACAGCGTGCGCGTGTCCGCGCTTTCGACGATGCGCCCCAGGTACATCACGGCCACGTGGGTCGCGATGTGCTCGACCACCGCGAGGTTGTGGCTGATGAAGACATAGGTCAGCTTGAACTCCTGCCGCAGATCGAGCAGGAGATTGAGGATCTGCGCCTGCACCGAAACGTCGAGCGCCGAGGTCGGTTCGTCGCACACGACGATCTCCGGCTGCATGACGAGCGCCCGCGCGATGCCCACCCGCTGCCGCTGCCCGCCCGAGAGCTGGCCGGGCGTGAGATCGGCGTAGCGTGCCGGCAGGCCGACGCGCTCCAGCATCTCGATCGCCTGGCGGCGCCGTTGCGCGCTGCTGCCGATGCCGTGGACGTCGAGCGGGAAGGCCACGATCGAGGCCACCGTGCGGCGCGGATTGAGCGACGAATAGGGATCCTGGAACACCGGCTGCACCCGCCGCGCGAGGGTGCGCCGGTCCATGCCGGCGACGTTCTCGCCATCGATGAAGATGCTGCCGGCGCTCGGCGGCGTCAGTCCCAGCAGCATGCGCGCCAGCGTCGACTTGCCGCAGCCGGACTCGCCGACGATGCCCAGCACGCCGCCGCGCTCGACGCTCAGGTCGACGCCGTTCACGGCGTGCAGCTGTTGACGCGGCCGGAACAGGCCGGCCGGCACGGAGAAGGTGCGCTGCAGTCCTTCGGCGCGAATCAGGGCGTTCATGCCACGTTTGCTTTCTGAATGGGGAGCAGAACCCAACAGCCGAACGCAAAGTGCGCAGAAGTACCGCGGAAGACGCAAAGAAATCCCCTCCTTTGGATTTCACTCTGCGCCCTCTGCGTACCCTTTGCGGCCTCTGCGTTCGGCTGTCGGGTTTCCTTCACTCTCACGCGACCTCCACCTCGGGCGCCAGCACGCAGCGCCATTGCTGCCCCGCCGGTGACGCACGCAGCGGGATGGCGCGGGCGCACTCCGGCCGGACGTGCGGACAGCGGTCGCGGAACGAGCAGCCGCGCAGTTCGCCGGCGAGCGACGGCACCACGCCCGGAATCGTGCCGAGCTTGCCGCCGGGCGGGGTGCGGCCCGGCACGGGAATGCAGCCGAGCAGGCCGGTCGTGTACGGATGGCGGGGCGTGGCGAAGATCCGCGCCGCCGGCCCCTCCTCCACCACCTCGCCCGCGTACATCACGGCGACCCGGTCGGCGATGCGCGCGACGACGCCCAGGTCGTGCGTGATCAGCACCATGGCGATGCCCAGCTCCTGCTGCAGGTCGGCCAGCAGCCGCAGGATCTGGGCCTGGATGGTGACGTCCAGCGCCGTGCTCGGCTCGTCGGCGATCAGCAGTTCGGGGCCGCACATCAGCGCCATCGCGATCATCACGCGCTGGCGCAGGCCGCCCGAGAGCTGGTGCGGGTACTGGCCCAGGCGCTGGCCGGCCGACGCGATGCCGACCTTCTCCAGCAGCTCGATCGCGCGGTCCCTGGCCGCCGCGGCGGTCGCCTGCCGGTGATGGCGGTAGTGTTCGGCGAGCTGCTCGCCGATCGTGTAGGCCGGATTGAGCGCCGTCATCGGCTCCTGGAAGATCATCGCCATGCGGTCGCCGCGCAAGGCGTTGATCCGCCGGCCGCCGGCCCGCGCCAGGTCCTCGCCGAGAAAGCGCAGCGACTGCGCGCGGCGCGTCGCCTGCCGCGGCAGCAGGTCCATCACCGCCAGCGAAGTCATCGACTTGCCGCAGCCCGATTCCCCCACCAGGCACAGCGTTTCGCCGCGCCGCACCTGGAACGACACGTCGCGCACCGGATGCAGCACGCCGCCGCCGGTGCGGATGTCGACGTCCAGCCCCTGGACGTCCAGGACGACCTCGCCGGCCCCCACGTCAGGCGCGCTCATTGGGCATGAACACCTGGTGCAGGCCGTCGCCGGCGAGGTTGATGGCGAAGATCAGCAGCGCCAGCGCGGTGCCGGGAATGGCGATCAGCCAGAACGAGAAGAACATGTAGGCCTTGGCTTCGGAGATCATCAGGCCCCACGACGGCAGCGGCGGCTGCACGCCCAGCCCGAGGAACGACAGCGACGCCTCCAGCAGGATGGCGCTCGCGGCCTCCAGCGTGGCGATCACGATCAGGTGCGGCAGCACGTTGGGCAACACCTCGGTGAGCACGATGCGGGCGGTCGAAGCGCCGGCGGCTTGGGCGGCGGCCACGTATTCGAGCGAGCGCACCTGCTGCGTGGCGCTGCGCATCACCACGGCGAAGCGGTCCCACTTCAACAGGCCGAGCACCAGGATCACCACCCACAGCGAGCCGCCGACCAGCGCCACGGTGGCCAGCGCCACCAGGATCACCGGCATCGACAGCCGCGTGGTGACGAGGAACGAAACCACCATGTCCGTGCGCCCGCCGAAGTAGCCGGCCAGCATGCCCATGGTCGTCCCGATCAGGCCGGAGATCAGGGCCACGCTCGCACCGATCAGCAGCGAGATCCGCGCGCCGTAGATCAGGCGGGAGAGATAGTCGCGGCCCAGCTGGTCGGTGCCCAGCGGATGCAGCCAGGCGCCCTCCGGATACCAGAACGGCGGCACGGTGCGGTGGGCCAGGTCCTGTGCGTAGGGATCGTACGGGGCGAACAGCGGCGCGAAAACCGCCAGCAGCACGATCAGCAGCAGCACCCCGCCGCCGGCGACCAGCGCCTTGTTCTTCACGAGCTGGCGCCACGCCGAGGGCGGCACCGGCGCGTCGATGGCGGCGGTGGCGGCGATGGCGACCGGGAACTGGGCGCTCATGGTCATGCCACCCGGATGCGCGGGTCGAGCCACGCGTTGGCGACGTCGGAGGCGAGCGTCAGCAGGATGTAGATGACGGACAGCAGCAGCACGATCACCTGCATCACCGGGAAGTCCTTGTACGTGATGCTCTGGTAGGCCAGGTAGCCGAGGCCGTCGAGCGCGAAGATGGTCTCGATCACCACCGAGCCGCCGAGCAGGAAGCCCAGCTGCACCGCCGCCAGCGCGACCACCGGCACGATCGCGTTGCGCAAGGCGTGCTTGAAGACCACGGTGGCCGGCGGCAGGCCCTTGGCGCGCGCGGTGCGGATGTAGTCGGCGCCCAGCACCTCGATCATGCCGGCGCGGATCAGGCGCATGAACGCCGGCGCGGCGTAGTAGCCGAGCGCCAGCGCCGGCATCACCAGGTGCTGCCAGCTGCCGCTGCCCGACACGGGCAGCAGGTGCCAGCTGATCGAGAACAGCATGATCAGCAGCAGCGCGAAGAAGAAATTGGGCAGCGCCTGGCCCAGCACGGCCACGCCCAGGCAGACCCGGTCGATCCAGCTGTTCTTGTAGAGCGCCGCCAGCACGCCCAGCGGCACCGAGATGACGAGCGCGACGCCGAGCGCCGCCACGCCCAGCAGCAGCGTGGTCCGCAGTTTCTCCAGCACCAGCGGCGCCACTTCGGTCTTGAAGTACACCGACATGCCCAGGTTGCCCTGCACCAGCTTGGCCAGCCAGTCGACGTACTGCACGACGATCGGCCGGTCGAAACCGTAGGTCTTGCGCACCATCTCGATGTCGGCCTGGCGCGCGCCCTCGCCGGCCAGCGCCAGCGCCGGGTCGCCCGACAGGAACACCAGCATGTAGGCGAGAAAAGACACCGTCAGCGCGACCAGCACCGCGACGCCCAGCCGCTTGGCGATATAGGCAAGCATGGAAGCGGCTCAGGCGTGGCGCGAACGGGTCGGCGCGCCGGCGCCCGGGCGCCGGCAGGCAGCAGCGGAACCGGTCACTTCCAGCCCATCTCCCAGAAGCGCACCAGCTCGTCGGAATACGGCTTGAACGCCACTTCCTTGTTGGCCACGTAGTACACCGGCAGCGACCAGAGCGGCACCGAGTAGGCGTTCTCCGAGATCGTCACCAGGGCCTTGCGGTACAGCTCGTTGCGGGCCTTCGGATCGATCGTGTGGTCGCCCTTGTTCAGCAGTTCCTTCACCTGGGCGTTGCGCGTGACGTCGTCGGCCCCGAAACCGTAATACACGGGCGTGGACGCCGACACGTCGTTGACGAGGTTGGAGCCCCAGGTCTGGTGCACCAGCGCGGTCTTGTTGGCCCGCACCTGGTCCCGCATGGCGGCGTACTGGAGGAAATTGAGCTTGGCCTTGATGCCCACCGCCTGCAGGTAATTGATGATGGCCTCGGTCTGGTTGCGCTCGCGGTAGGCGTGGATGTCGAGCTCGAAGCCGTTCGGATAACCGGCTTCCGCCAGCAGCTTCTTGGCCAGCGCCGGGTCGTACTTGTAGACCGTGGCGCCCTGCTGGGTGCAGCCCACCTGGGACGGGGTGCAAATCGTGTTGATGATCTCGGCGCCGCCGCCGACGATGTTCTTGATGATCGCCTCGCGGTCGATGGCGTGGGCGATCGCCTTGCGCACCCGCACGTCCTTGAGCTGCGGCGCCGGGCCGCCGTCCTGCGTGTTCATCTGCATGAACACGATGCGCATCGTGTTGCCGCTCAGCACCTGCAGGTGCGGCACGGTCTGCAGCTTCTCGGCCTGGTCCTTGGGCACGTGCATGATGAAGTCCTCGCCGCCGGACAGGACCTCGGCCATCTGGGTCTGCCGATCCGGGATGAAGCGGATGCGGACCTTGCCGATCTTCGGCTGCGTGCGCGGCGAGTCCTTGAAGTAGTCGGCGAACTTCTCCAGCGTGATCGACTTGCCCGGGATGTGCTCGACCACCTTGTAGGGGCCGGAGCCGACCGGCTTGGCGTTCATGCCCTTGGGGCCCGCCTCCTTGTAGTACTTGGCCGGATGGATCGCCAGCGTGGTCGCGAGGTAGTCCTTGGCCGCGGGGAACGGCTCCTTGCTGACCACGCGCACCTTGTACTTGTCGACCTTCTCGACCTTCTCGATCCACTGCACGTTCTGCTGCGTCACCGCCTTGTTCTTCGGGTCGGCGACGAAGTTGAGCGTGTAGACGACCGAGTCGGCGTCGAATTCCTCGCCGTTGTGGAACTTGACGCCCTGGCGCAGCTCGAATTCGAGCGTCTTGTCGTCGATCTGCTTCCAGCTTTTCGCCAGCTGGCCCTTGTATTCGTGCGTGACCGGGTCGCGATACAGCAGCGTGTCCCACACGTTCGCGGCGATGATCACGCCGATGCGGACGTTGTTGAAATAGGGGTCGACGCTCTCGGGCGCCTGGTCGTACGCCATCTGCAGCGTGTCGTTCTTCTTGCCCGCCAGCGCCGGCGGCGCCGCCAGCATGCCGATCGCCAGCAGCCCCGCCGCCAGGCCCAGCGCCGTCGCGCGGCCGCGCCGCGCGAACGATCCAACACTGCCTCTACCCATCTTCGTCTCCTGCCTTGATGAAGCCGCCCGCGCTCGGGCGGCGTTGCTCATGGATGCAACGTGCGACGATACCGAAAAGCGCGGCCTCTGCGCTTTGAGGCTTACCCTAAGCTGCCCACGTGCAGCGGCGCCGGCCGATGCGGCACACTCGGGACCGCGTCGCGCGCCGCGCCGCCCGTGCGCGGCCCGAACGCCCGCGCCATCACGAACGAGAAGCCAGGAGCAGTCATGCCAAGCAACGCCATGCAGGAGGCGATCCGGTTCGCCGAGCAACACGAAAGTACCTGGGACCGCGAAGTCACCGCGAACTGGGGCGTGCACCGCGACGACCCGCCGCCATGGAACCGGCTGCTCGGGCCGGTGCACTCGCGCGGCCCGGTGTCGGGCACGATCCTGGTCGAAGGCCGCACGGTCGCCTCGTGGGGCGAGCCGAAGCGCGCGGACCTCACGTTCAGCGTGGCCAAGACCTACCTCGCGCTGCTGGCCGGCGTCGCGCACGACCGCGGCCTGCTGCGCGACGTCGACGAGCCGGTCGGCCGGCGCCTGCGCGGCATCGGTTTCGACGACGGCAACAACGCGCTGGTCACCTGGCACCACCTGCTGACGCAGACCAGCGAATGGAGCGGCGAGGTGTTCGGCTACAGCGACCAGGCCGACCACTATCGCACCGTCACCTTCGGCCAGCCCACCGGCGGCGTCAAGGGCCAGCCGCGGCCGCTGCAGCGGCCCGGCACGTACTGGGAATACAACGACGTGCGCATCAACCAGCTGTCGCTGGCGCTGCTGCACCTGTTCCAGCGGCCGCTGCCCGACGTGTTCCGCGAGGCGATCACCCGTCCGATCGGCGCGAGCGAGCACTGGCAGTGGGTCGGCTACGACAACGCCTGGGTGACGGTCGCGGGCCAGCGCGTGCAGTCGGTGCCGGGCGGCACGCACTGGGGCGGCGGGATGTCGATCGGCGCGCAGGACCAGGCGCTGATCGGCCAGCTGATGCTCGACGACGGGCTGGCGCGAGGCAAGCAGGTGCTGTCGAAGGAGTGGCTGCAGCGGATGCGCACGCCGTGCGAACTGGCGCCCTACTACGGCTACCTGATCTGGCTCAATCACCAGCGCAAGCCGTTCCCCAGCCTGCCGGCGTCCAGCTATTTCGCGATCGGCGCCGGCAGCTCGTTCACCTGGATCGAGCCGGAGCGGCGCATGGTGACCATCGTGCGCTGGCTGAATTCAGCGCACGCGGATGCGTTCTTCGGGCGCGTGCTTCAGGCGGTGGACGGTCGCTGAGGGCCTTGGAAATCAGGCGTACGCCGCCCGCGGTCGGCGCCGCCACTGCTTCACGATCAGGGTCAGCGCCACCAGCGCGAACGCGGCGGACAGGAGGAAGTTCCAGTTCGCCAGCGAGCCGCCCAGGAAAGTCCAGTCGATCTTGCTGCAGTCGCCGCTGCCGCGGAAGATCATCGGGATCGCGCGCTGCAGCGGGAACGATTCGATCATGCCGTAGAAATCGCGGCCGCAGGAAGAGAACTCCGGCGGGAACCACTGCAACCAGCTCTGGCGCGCGGCGACGAAGGCGCCGAATCCCGCGAACAGCAGGATCAGCACGCTGCCGCCGATCCACCCGCCGCGGCGCTTCGACAACGCCGCCAGGCCCGCGGTCAGTCCGACCAGCAGCACGGCGTAGCGCTGCACGATGCACATCGGGCAGGGATTGATGCCCAGGCCGTGCTGCAGGTACAGCCCGAACCCCAGCATGGCCGCGCAGACGGCGGCGATGGAACCGAGCACCCGGCGCGGAGCCGCTTCAAACCATGTCGACAACTTCTTCCTCCTGAGGCGAGGCGCCTCAGGCGGCATCCTCGACAAACACGCGAGCCCGCCGCGGCGTCACCACCAGCGTCTCGCCCTCGCTGAACCCCATCTCGCTGAATTGTTGCGCCGGAATCTGCGCTTCGATGATGGAATCCGTATTGTCCCCCGGCTCTTGGTTGCCGCCCAGCGCAATAAGTTCCAGCCGCGCGATCGGGCCCACCACGACGGCGCGGCTCAACCGGGCGACCATGCCGCCGGGCCGGCCGGCCCGGCCGGCCAGCGGACGCTGCAGATCGAGGTCGTGCGGCCGCACGTAGGCATAGGCCTTCGCGTTCTGCGCATCGGCGTGCTCGGGCGAGGCCAGCTGCAGGCCCTCCAGATGCACCAGGCCTTCGTGGGCGCGGCCGTGGAACAGGTTCACGTCGCCCAGGAACCCGTACACGAAGGGACTGGCCGGATGGTCCCACACCTCCTGCGGCGAGCCGACCTGCTCGATGCGCCCGGCGTTCATCAGCACCACCCGGTCGGCCACCTCCAGCGCCTCCTCCTGATCGTGCGTGACGAAGATGCTGGTCACGTGGAGCTCGTCGTGCAGCTGGCGCAGCCAGCGGCGCAATTCCTTGCGCACCTTGGCGTCGAGCGCGCCGAACGGCTCGTCGAGCAGCAGCACCTTGGGTTCGACGGCGAGCGCCCGCGCCAGCGCGATCCGCTGGCGCTGGCCGCCCGAGAGCTGGGAGGGGAAGCGGTCGGCCAGCCAGTCCAGCTGCACCAGCTTCAGCAGGTCGTGCACCTTCTTGCGGATCTGCGCCTCGCCCGGGCGCTGGCCGCGCGGCTTCACGCGCAGGCCGAAGGCGACGTTCTCGAACACGGTCATGTGCCGGAACAGCGCGTAGTGCTGGAACACGAAACCGACGTTGCGGTCGCGCACGTGCACGCCGGTGGTGTCCTCGCCGGCGAACAGGATGCTGCCGGCGTCGGCCGTTTCGAGCCCGGCGATGATGCGCAGCAGCGTGGTCTTGCCGCAGCCGGACGGCCCCAGCAGCGCGAGCAGCTCGCCCGACGCGATGTCCAGCGACACGTCGCGCAGCGCCTGGAAGTCGCCGAATCGCTTGCCGACGTTGCGGATTTCGATGCTCATGGTATAGCCCTTCCCTCTCCCTATCGGCCGGCAGTCGCCGGCACCAGAATTCCCGGCCGCTCCGGCGGCAGGTCGGCCGCCGCGCGCCGTTCGCGCTCGTGCCGCCACTCGACCAGCGACTTGACGACCAGCGTGACCAGGGCCAGCAGCGCGAGCAGCGAAGCCACCGCGAACGCCGCCACCGACTGGTACTCGTTGTAGAGGATCTCCACGTGCAGCGGCATGGTGTTGGTCTGCCCGCGCACGTGGCCGGAAACCACCGACACGGCGCCGAACTCGCCCATGGCCCGCGCGTTGCACAGGATCACGCCGTAGACCAGTCCCCACTTGATGTTGGGCAGCGTCACGTACCGGAAGGTCTGCCAGCCGCTCGCGCCCAGCACGATGGCGGCCTGCTCCTCGTCGTTGCCCTGCGACTGCATCAGCGGGATCAGTTCGCGGGCGATGAAGGGAAAGGTGACGAACACGGTCGCCAGCACGATGCCGGGCACCGCGAACACGATCTTGACGCCGTGCGCTTCCAGCCAGGGGCCGAACC
Source organism: Ramlibacter sp. (assembly GCF_035554825.1). Classification (GTDB taxonomy): domain Bacteria; phylum Pseudomonadota; class Gammaproteobacteria; order Burkholderiales; family Burkholderiaceae_C; genus Ramlibacter. The sequence goes on from NZ_DATMHS010000167.1 coordinate 16,447, forward strand.
AGCCTTGCGCGCCGAACATCAGCACGTAGATCAGGCCGGCGACGACCGGCGACACCGAGAACGGCAGGTCGACCAGCGTCGTGAGGAAGGCCTTGCCGCGGAATTCGTACTTGGCGATGCACCAGGCGGCGGCGACCCCGAACACCAGGTTCAGCGGCACGGCGATGGCCGCCGTGAGCAGCGTCAGGCGGATCGCCGCCCAGGCGTCGGGTTCGCGCAGCGCCTCGAGATAGGCGCCGGCGCCCTTGCGCAGCGCCTCGGTGAACACCGCGGCCAGCGGCAGCACCAAAAACAGCAGGACGAAGGCGAGCGCAAGCCCCGTCAGCGTCCAGCGGACCCAGCGCGCCTCGGTGGTCACCACCCGCCTGCTCGACCGCGCGCTCATGCCCCGGCCCTCCGGCGCTGCCAGCCCTGCAGCGCGTTGATCACCAGCAGCAGCACGAAGGAGATGACCAGCATCACGACGGCCACGGCGGTGGCGCCGCCGTAGTCGTACTGTTCCAGCTTGCCGATGATGATCAGCGGCGTGATTTCCGACACCATGGGCATGTTGCCGGCGATGAAGATCACCGAGCCGTATTCGCCCACCGCGCGAGCGAACGCCATGGCGAAACCGGTGAGCAGCGCCGGCGCGATCGCGGGAAACAGCACCTGGCGGAAGGTCTGCCAGCGGGTGGCGCCCAGGCACATCGCCGCCTCCTCCAGTTCCTGCTCCGTGTCTTCCAGCACCGGCTGCACCGTGCGCACCACGAACGGCAGCCCGATGAAGATCAGCGCCACGACGATGCCGTTCGGATTGAACGCGAGCCGGATGCCCAGCGGCTCCAGGAACTGCCCGATCCAGCCGTTGCCGGCCAGCAGCGCCGTCAGCGAAATGCCGGCGACCGCCGTGGGCAGCGCGAACGGCAGGTCCACCATGGCGTCCACGATCTTCTTGCCGGGGAATTCGTAGCGCACCAGCACCCAGGCCAGCAGCAGGCCGAACACCACGTTGAGCAGCGCGGCCGCGAACGAGGCCCCGAACGTGAGCCGGTACGACGCCAGCACCCGCGGCGAAGTGACGGCCGACCAGAACTGGTCCCAGCTGAGCGTGAAGGTCTTGAGCACGAGGGCCGAGAGCGGGATCAGGACGATCAGGCTCAGGTACGCCAGCGTGTACCCCAGGGTCAGGTTGAATCCGGGCAGCACCTTCCTGCTGCCGCCCCGGGCGGGGGCGGCCGGCAGCGGGGCTGCGGCGATGCTCGCGGCGCCCATGCCGTCACTTCACCGTGTAGATCTTGTCGAACAGGCCGCCGTCGTTGAAGTGCACCTTCTGCGCCTGCGCCAGCGATCCGAACTGCTCCTGCACGGTGAACAGCTTGATCGGCTTGAAGGTGCCGGCGTATTTCTTGAGCACCGCCGGCGAGCGCGGGCGGATCGAATGCTTCGCCGCGATCTCCTGGCCCTCCTCCGAATACAGGTACTGCAGGTAGGCCCTGGCCAGCTCGCCCGTGCCCTTCTTGGCGGCCGTGCGCTCGACCACCGCCACCGGGTTCTCGGCCACGATGCTGATCGACGGATAGACGACGTCGACCTTGTCGGCGCCGAACTCGCGGTTGACCGACTCGACCTCGGATTCGAACGTGATCAGCACGTCGCCGGTGTTGCGCTGCAGGAAGGCAGAGGTCGCGTCGCGACCGCCGCGGGCCAGCACCGGCACGTTCTGGTACAGCTTGGCCAGGAACTCCTGCGCCTGCGCGTCGGTCGCGCCCTTCTTCTTCATGTAGCCGAGCGCCGCCAGATAGGCGTAGCGGCCGTTGCCGCCGGTCTTCGGGTTCACGACGATCACCTTCACGCCCGGCTTGACCAGGTCGTCCCAGTCCTTGATGCCCTTGGGGTTGCCGTTGCGCACCAGGAACAGCATGGTGGAGATCGTCGGCGCCGCGTTGTCGGGGAATCGCTTGGCCCAGTCCTTGGCGACCACGCCCCGCTCGGCCAGGAATTCGATGTCGGTGGTGGTGTTCATGGTGACCACGTCGGCGTCCAGCCCGTCGGCCACCGCGCGCGCCTGGGCGCTGGAGCCGCCGTGGGCCTGGTCGATCTTCACGTCCTTGCCCGTGGTCTTCCGGTAATGGGCGACGAAGGCCTGGTTGTAGTCCTTGTAGAACTCACGGGCCACGTCGTACGAGACATTCAGCAGGGTCTGCGCGCCGGCCAGGCTGCTCGCGACCAGCGCGGCGGTGGCGAGGGCGGTCTTGAAGGAGGGGTTCATAGGATCCGAATTGTGGGAACGGCCCCTTCAAACTCAAACCAATATATTGTTGTTTGCTCATATCGCCTCGGCATAACAGCAAGTCGGCCAAGCGGATGGCCCGCGTGTCCGCCGCGCGCTAAGCTGCAGCGAATCACAGGAGACCTCCCATGCGCACCCAGGTCGCGATCATCGGCGCCGGACCGGCGGGCCTGCTGCTGGGGCAGTTGCTGTACCGGGCCGGCATCGCCAACATCATCCTGGAGCGCCAGAGCGCCGATCACGTGCTCGGCCGCATCCGCGCCGGCGTGCTGGAACAGGTGACCGTCGACCTGATGGACGAATGCGGGGTCGGCGAGCGCCTGCACCGCGAAGGGCTGGTGCACCAGGGGATCGAGCTGCTGTTCAAGGGCGCGCGGCACCGGATCGACTTCCCGGGCCTGACCGGCGGCAAGACCGTGATGGTGTACGGCCAGACCGAAGTCACGCGCGACCTGATGGCCGCCCGCGCCGCCGAAGGGCTGCCGACGGTGTACGAGGTCGGCGACAGCGTCAGCCTGCACGGCTTCGACGGCACCTCGCCGCAGGTGCGCTATCGCCACGGGGGCGTGGAGCGCCAGGTCGACTGCGAGTTCATCGCCGGCTGCGACGGCTTTCATGGCGTCAGCCGCGCCAGCGTCCCCAAGGGCGCGATCCACGAATACGAGAAGGTCTATCCCTTCGGCTGGCTGGGCCTGCTGGCGGACGTGCCGCCGGTCTTTCACGAGCTGATCTACGCGCACACCGAGCGCGGCTTCGCGCTGTGCTCCATGCGCAGCCCTGCCCGCAGCCGCTACTACCTGCAGGTGCCGCTGGAGGAAAGGGCGGAGCAATGGACGGACGAGCGCTTCTGGGCGGAACTGCGCGCGCGGCTCGATCCGCAGGCGCGCGAGCGGCTGGTCACCGGGCCGTCGATCGAAAAGAGCATCGCCCCCCTGCGCAGCTTCGTGGCCGAGCCGATGCGCTTCGGCCGCCTGTTCCTGGCCGGCGATGCCGCGCACATCGTGCCGCCCACCGGCGCCAAGGGCCTGAACCTGGCTGCGTCGGACGTGAAGTACCTCGCCGCCGGGCTGATCGAGCAGTACCGCGAGCGCAGCGCAGCGGGCCTGGACCACTACTCCGAGCGGGCGCTGCGCCGGATCTGGCGGGCGGAACGCTTCTCCTGGTGGTTCACCATGCTGATGCACAAGTTCCCCGGCACCGGCGAGTTCGACCGCAAGGTGCAGGAAGCGGAACTGGACTACCTGGTGCACTCCCGGGCCGCGTCCACGGCGCTGGCCGAGAACTACGTGGGGCTGCCGCTGTAGCGGGCGAACGCGCTCAGGCCGCCGGCTCGGGCTTGCGGCACAGCACCTCGATCGGAACGATCCGCCCGTCCGCGAAGCCGCGGATGGTGTTGGCCATCACCGCCCTCGCCTTCTCGCCGTGGATCAGCATCACGGCGCGGTGCGGCGGTTTCTCGCCGCGCTTGACCATCGCGCGCGAGCGGTCGCCGAAGGCGCGCGTCTTTTCCAGCGTGCTGCGAAACCGCAGCACCTCGAAGCCGGCGTCGAGCAGGCCCTGGCGCGTCTCCTCCGGGGTCGACAGGAAACTGGTGCGGGCGCTGTCGGCCCAGGCCGTCGGGTAGTCGATGTCCCCGCCCTCCCCGCGCGACACCTCCGACAGCACCAGCCAGCCCCCGGGCTTGAGCACGCGGTGCATCTCGCGGTACAGGGCCGCCTTGTGCTCGATGTTCATGGACACGTTCATCGAATAGGCGCCGTCGAAAGCCTGCGCCTCGAACGGCATCGCCAGGGCGTCGCCCTGCTGGAACGAGGTCCGGTCCTCCAGCTTCTGCAGGCGCGTGAGGTGCTGCGCGAGTTCGCAGTACTCGGGCGTGAGATCGATGCCGGTCACGTGGCAGCGGAAGCGGTTGGCGACGTAGCGCGCCGGGCCGCCCAGGCCGCTGCCGATGTCCAGGATGCGCTGACCCGCGCGGGCGGGCATCAGGCGCGCCGTCTCCAAGGTCGCTTCGAGGCCCCGGCCGTGGAAGTGATCGTAGGGCGCGAGCGAGTCAGGCGTCGGGTGATCGGGGTCGGCGCCGTCCTCGGCCAGCGCGGTGCGCAGTCGCGCCAGCAGATCGCCCCGGCTGTAATGGTCCTGGAGCTCGCTGTCCGTGTTCATTGCCGACCTGTCATCGTGATCCCGGGCGCTATGGTAGCCCCGCCCGCGCCCCCGCGGGGGCGAAGCCCACCGGATCACCGGCCGAAGGCCATGCGGGCGGTCATCGCGCGATGACCTTCGTGGTCGCGGATCCACAGGTTCATCGCCTCCCCGTCGCGCTCGCCGCAGACGTCGAACGGGTGCAGGTCGAACACCGGCTTGAGCGCACGGAAGGAAAAGGTGGCCGGCGCCCGGCCGGCGAACTCGCGCTCGCCCAGGCCGGCCAGCAGCGTCGCCATCAACGGCCCGTGCACGACCAGGCCCGGATAGCCCTCGACCTCGGTGACGTAGCGCCGGTCGTAGTGGATGCGATGGCCGTTGAAGGTCAGCGCCGAGTAGCGAAACAGCAGCACGTCGTCGGGCGTCACGCGCCGGCCCACCTCGCCGGCCGGGGCGTCCTCGTACCGCGGCGCCGCGCCGCCGGGCGCCGGCAGGTCGCGGTACACGATGTCGTGGAACTCGCGCAGCGCCGGGCCCCGCGGGCCCGAGATCTCGTGCCGCACGCGCACGAAGCACAGGGTGCCGGTGCGGCCCGGCTTGAGCTGGATGTCGTCGATCGTCGACTCGCGCCGCAGCGCATCGCCCAGCCGCAGCGGCTGCAGGAATTCGAGCTGGCCGCCGGCCCACATGCGGCGCGGCAGCGGCACCGGCGGCAGGAAGCCGCCGCGGCGGGCATGGCCGTCGGGCCCCAGCGCGGACTGCCGCGGCGAAGGCAGGAAAAAGAGCCAGTGCCACAGGGCCGGCAACTGCGTCGCGCCGTCGTCCGGCGGCAGGTCCAGCGTCGCGCGCAGCAGCCGCGGCGGCGCGGCCGTCACCAGGTCGTCGGCCACTTCCTGGCGGCCCTTCCAGGCCATGAGCTGTTGGGTGTCGAGGGTCATCGGAAGACGAGTGCGTTGATCTTGCGCCTGCTGTCCCGGGCGCCCTTTGCGTTCCCCGCGGCGCATTTGCTAGTCTTGCACAAAACCCACGAGCCCCCGCCATGACCACCGCCCTGCGCCCGCTTGCCGGCACCCGGATCCTCAGCCTCGCGCTCAACCTGCCCGGCCCGGCGGCGCTGATGCGCTGCCAGCGCATGGGCGCCACCTGCGTCAAGCTGGAGCCGCCGGCCGGCGATCCGATGGGCGTCTACGACCCCGCGGCCTATGCGCAGCTGCACCATGGGATCGCGGTCCACCAGGCCGATCTCAAGACCGACGCCGGGCAGAAGGTGCTGCACGGCGAGCTGGCCAGGGCCCACGTGCTGCTCACGTCATTCCGGCCCTCGGCCCTCGACAAGCTGGGACTCGCGTGGCGGCAGCTGCACGCGCGCTATCCGTCGCTGTCGCAGGTGGCCATCGTCGGCGGCCGGGGCGAGCAGGCGGAAGCGCCCGGCCACGATCTGACCTACCTCGCCGAGCACGGCCTCGTCACCGGCACCGACCTGCCGGCCACGCTGTACGCGGACATGGGCGGCTCGCTGATGGCGAGCGAGGCGGTGCTGCAGGCGGCGCTGCAGCAAAGCGAACGCTACGCCGGCACCGGCGAGCCGCATCCGCGCGGCCACTACATCGAAGTGGCGCTGGCCGACGCGGCGGCCTACCTGGCGCTGCCGCGCGAATGGGGCCTGACGCAGCCGCGCGGCGCCGTCGGCGGCGCCCACGCCGGCTATCGCGTGTACCAGTGCCGCGACGGGCGCGCCGCCGTGGCCGCGCTCGAGCCCCATTTCGCCGCGTCGCTGTGCGCGGTCGCCGGCGTCGCGGCCAGCGACATCCGCGCGATGTTCGCGCCGGCCACCCACCAGGCGCTTGCCGCCTTCTTCGGCGCCCGCACCCGCGCCGAGCTCGACCGTCTGGCACGCGAGCACGACCTGCCGATCCACACGCTGGCGCCCGCCGCCGCGTGACGCCCCGCGTGGCTCTTTCGGGCTGTAGGACAACGCCGGGACTTTGCGCTGCGCCACGGCGGCGCGCCCCAGGATGCTGGCAACCCGGGCACACTTCCCTGATGAGCCAACCGGGTGTCCACCTATGAACAGTTCAATCATCAAGATCGGGATCGTCGACGACCATGCCATCGTCCGAGCGGGGCTCAAGCAGTTCCTGTCGGAGATGGTGGACATGCGAGTCGTCGGCGAAGCATCCACCGGCCGCGAAGCCATCGACCTGGTGCGCACGACCGAGATGGACGTGATCATCATGGACCTGTCGATGCCGGGCCAGAGCGGGATCGACGCGCTCGCCATGATCCGGGCGAAGGCGCCCGACGTCGGCATCCTGATCCTGTCCGGCTACCCCGAGGAGCAGTACGCCGTCAACCTCATCCGCCAGGGCGCGAGCGGCTATCTCAACAAGGAATGCGAGCCGATGGAGATCGTCAACGCGATCCGCACCATCGCGCTGGGCCGCCGCTACATCTCGCCCTCGGTCGCCGAGCTGATCGCGCAGCAGCTCGATCGCAAGGACGGCAGCGCGGCGCACGACCTGCTGTCGGAGCGCGAGTTCCAGGTCTTCCTCAAGCTCGCCAAGGGCGAGACCGCGGGCGACATCGCCAATGCCCTGTCGCTCAGCGTCAAGACCGTCAGCACCTACCGCACCCGCCTGATGGAGAAGATGGGCCTGACCTCCAACAGCGACCTCACCTACTACGCGCTCAAGAACAAGCTCATCGATTGAGGTTCGCGCGCGGTCGGGGCGGCGGCGGATGCTCCCGCGTCAGCAGCCGCTGCACGAGGTTCATCAGCAGCACCTGGTCGAGGTGATCGATCTGGAACGAGTTCGCCGGCGTCAGCCGAACGCCTTCCGCCAGCAGGATGTGGCTGGTGGCGCGCAGCCGGTGGGTCCGGCTCAGGGCCACCGAAGCATCGTCGAGGGCCTTGAGGATGAAATCGCGCGTCGCCACGGGCAGCAGGACGAACGCTTCGGGTGAATGGGGCGGGGACATGGTGGGCTCCTGTGGCCGCCAGTCTGGCGCCGCTGCCGGACCGTTCGTGTCGGCCGAGGGCGACGCCAGGGGTAAAGACTCTCCGGCGGGCCATGACACGACACGCGCCGCGTGCCCGGCAGCGGCCCCCGGACACGGGCTTGCAGCGACGTCCTACAGCTTTTGACGCACCGCTGGGATAGGTTCGAGAACATGGCTCCCTCCAGTACCCGCACCCTGTGGAAAGGGGCGATCAGCTTCGGGCTGGTCCACATTCCGATCACCCTGCATTCGGCGACCGCCGAGAGCCGGATGAAGTTCCACCTGCTCGACAAGAAAACCATGAGCGCGGTGGGCAACCAGCA
>NZ_DATMHS010000168.1:0-20489 GCF_035554825.1 Ramlibacter sp.
ACCAGTTGCTCACCGCCGCCGATTACCAGAACCTGATCGTCGCCTACCGCAACGGCGCGCCGGTGCGGCTGCGCGAGATCGCGAAGGCGGTGCAGGGCGCCGAGAACGTCAAGCTTGGCGCGTGGGCCACCGTCGGCGGCCAGCTCAAGCCCGCGATCGTGCTCAACGTGCAGCGCCAGCCGGGCGCGAACGTGATTTCCACGGTGGATGCGATCAAGAAGCGCCTGCCCGAACTCACCGCAGGACTGCCGGCCGGCGTGAACGTCGAGCTCCTGAGCGACCGCACGACCGGCATCCGCGCCTCGGTCAAGCACGTGCAGATGGAACTGGTGCTGGCCGTGGTGCTGGTCGTGCTGGTGATCTTCGCCTTCCTGCACAGCCCGCGCGCCACCCTGATCGCGAGCCTGGCGGTGCCGATCTCGCTGGTCGGCACGCTCGGGGTGATGTACCTGCTGGGCTACAGCCTCAACAACCTGAGCCTGATGGCGCTGACCATCGCGACCGGCTTCGTGGTGGACGACGCCATCGTGATGATCGAGAACATCGCCCGCCACATCGAGAACGGCGAGGCGCCGATGCAGGCCGCGCTGCGGGGGGCCAGCGAGATCGGCTTCACCATCATTTCGCTGACGGTGTCGCTGGTCGCCGTGCTCATTCCGCTGCTGTTCATGGGCGACGTCGTCGGCCGGCTGTTCCGCGAGTTCGCCGTGACCCTGGCGATCACCATCCTGATCTCGGCGGTCGTGTCGCTGACGCTGGTGCCGATGATGTCCGGGCGCTGGCTCGGCGCCCACCCCGGCGGCGAGGGCGGCTGGGGCGGGCGCCTGCAGCGCCGCTTCGACCGCCTGATCGCCGGCTACGACCGGTGGCTGGGCTGGGTGCTGCTGCGCGAGCGGCTGACGCTGCTGGTCGCGTTCGCCACCCTGGTGCTGACGGTGCTGCTGTACGTCTGGATGCCCAAGGGGCTGTTCCCGACCCAGGACACCGGGCAGCTGCAGGCGCGCCTGGAGGCCCCGCAGTCGGTGTCGTACACGCGCATGGCGGCCATGCAGCAGGAGGTGGCGCGGCGGCTGATGGAGGATCCGGACGTCGCCACCGTGGCCAGCTTCGTCGGCGTCGACGCGGCCAACAACACGATGCTGCACACCGGACGGCTGCTGATCAACCTGAAGCCGGGCCACGGCAACCAGCAGCGACTGATGGACCGGCTGCGCCAGCGCGCGCAGCAGGTCGCGGGCAGCACGCTCTACCTGCAGCCGACGCAGGACCTCACCATCGACGCCGAGTCCGGCCCGACGCAGTACCGCGTCTCGCTGGAGGGCGCCGACACGGCCCAGGTGACCGAATGGGCGACCCGGCTCGCGGCCCGGCTGCGCGGCGTGCCGCAGCTGCGCCACGCGACCACCGACGCCGACGCGGCCGGCGCCGCCGTCTACGTGGACATCGACCGCGACACCGCCGCGCGGCTGAACATCTCGCCGGCCAGCATCGACGAGGCGCTGTACAGCGCCTTCGGGCAGCGCATCGTCTCGACCATCTTCACCGAGACCAACCAGTACCGCGTGATCCTGGAGGCGCGGCCCGACGCGGCCGCCACGCCGGCGTCGCTGGGCATGGTGCAGCTGCGCACCGGCTCGGGCGAACCCACGCCGCTGTCCGCGGTGGCCAGCATCGTGGAGCGGCGCGCGCCGCTGCAGATCACGCACGTGGCGCAGTACCCGGCGACCACGATCGGCTTCGACACCGCCCCCGGCGTGTCGCTGGGCCGTGCCGTGGAGGCGGTGCGGGCGGCGGCGCAGGAGATCAAGCTGCCGCGCGCGGTGACCATGACCTTCCTGGGCGCGGCCGGCGCCTACGAATCGTCGCTGACCAACCAGCTGTGGCTGATCGTCGCGGCGGTGGTGTGCGTCTACATCGTGCTGGGCGTGCTGTACGAGAGCTACATCCACCCGCTGACGATCCTGTCCACGCTGCCGTCGGCCGGCGTCGGCGCGCTGCTGGCGCTGCTGCTCACGGGCAACGACCTGGGCGTGATCGGGATCATCGGCATCATCCTGCTGATCGGCATCGTCAAGAAGAACGCGATCATGATGATCGACTTCGCCATCGACGCCGAGCGCCGGCAGGGCAAGGCGCCGCGCGAGGCGATCCGGCAGGCCGCGCTGCTGCGCTTCCGGCCGATCCTGATGACGACGCTGGCCGCGCTGTTCGCCGCCGTGCCGCTGATGCTGGGCTGGGGCGAGGGCGCCGAGCTGCGCCGCCCGCTGGGCATCGCGATCTTCGGCGGGCTGGTGCTGAGCCAGCTGCTGACGCTGTTCACGACGCCGGTGATCTACCTGGGCTTCGACCGCCTGGGCCGGCGCTGGGGGCGGCGTCCCGTGCTTGCACCGGAGGCCACGCGATGAATGCAGGACCCAACAGCCGAACGCAGAGGGCGCAGAAACTCGCAGAGGACGCATGAACCTCTCCGCCCCCTTCGTCCGGCGCCCCGTCGCCACCGTGCTGCTGACGATCTGGCTGGCGCTGGCCGGCATCGCCGCCTTCTTCGTGCTGCCGGTCGCGCCGCTGCCGCAGGTCGACTTCCCGGTGATCAGCGTGAACGCCAGCATCCCCGGCGCCAGCCCCGAGACCATGGCCAGCAGCGTCGCCACGCCGCTGGAGCGGCGGCTGGGCGTGATCGCCGGGGTCAACGAAGTCACCTCCAGCAGCAGCAACGGCTCGACCCGCGTGACGCTGCAGTTCGACCTCAATCGCAAGATCGACGCCGCGGCGCGCGAAGTGCAGGCCGCGATCAATGCGTCGCGGGCCGACCTGCCGTCCACGCTGCGCAGCAATCCGACCTATCGCAAGGTCAATCCGTCGGCGGCCCCGGTGGTGATCCTGGCGCTGACCTCGCCGACCCGCTCGGCCGGGCAGATCTACGACGCCGTCTCCAACATCGTCCAGCAAAAGGTCGCCCAGGTGCAGGGCGTCGGCGACGTCGAGCTCGGCGGCGGCTCGCTGCCGGCGGTGCGGGTCGAGATGCTGCCGTTCGCGCTGTCCAGGTGGGGCGTCAGCACCGAAGACGTGCGGGCGGCGCTGCAGGCGAGCAACCCGACCCGGCCCAAGGGCACGATCGAGGGCGCCGGCCGGCAGCTGCAGATCTACACCGGCACCCGCGGCGATGCCAGCGGCCGGCCCACCGCCAAGGACTACCGCGGGCTGGTGGTCGCCTGGCGCGACGGCGCGGCGATTCGGCTGGCCGACATCGCCGAGGTCAGCGACAGCGTCGAGAACGTCAACACCCTGGGTCTGTTCAACGGCAGTCCGGCCGTCATCGTGCTGGTCACGCTGCAGCCGGGCGCCAACGCGATCGCGACGGTGGACGCCGTGCGCAACCTGTTGCCGGAGCTGCAGGAGCAGCTGCCGCCGGACATCCGGCTGCAGGTGGCGACCGACCGCACCACCTCCATCCGCCATTCGCTGCACGAGGTGGAGCTCACGCTGGTGATCGCCGTGGCGCTGGTGGTGCTGGTGGTCAGCGCCTTCCTGCGCAGCGTGCGCGCCACCATCATTCCCGCGGTCGCCACCGTGGTCTCGCTGCTGGGCACCTTCGGCGTGATGTACCTGCTGGGCTTTTCCCTCAACAACGTGAGCCTGATGGCGCTCACGGTGGCCACCGGCTTCGTCGTCGACGACGCCATCGTGGTGCTGGAAAACACGTCCCGCCACATCGAAGCCGGCGTGGACCGGTTCCGCGCCGCGCTGCTCGGCGCGCGCGAGGTCGGCTTCACCGTGCTGTCGATCAGCCTGTCGCTGGTGGCGGTCTTCATCCCGCTGCTGTTCATGGGCGGCCAGGTCGGCCGGATGTTCCGCGAATTCGCCGTCACGCTGTCGGCCGCGGTGCTGATCTCGCTGGTGATCTCGCTGACCACCACGCCGATGATGTGCGCCTGGCTGCTGCCGCGCGACGCGCACCAGCGGCCGCCGGGCCGCGTCTCGCGCTGGTTCGAGCGCAGCTTCGCCTGGATGCAGCGCGGCTACGCGCACTCGCTGGACTGGGCGCTGCACGCCCAGTGGCTGGTGCTGCTGATCTTCCTGGCGGTGGTGGGCCTGAACGTCTACCTGTTCGCCATGGCGCCCAAGGGCTTCTTCCCGCAGCAGGACACCGGCCAGATCCAGGGCGGGCTGCGCGCCGACCAGAGCATCTCGTTCCAGGCGATGCAGGAGAAGCTGCGCCAGCTGCAGGACATCATCCGGGCCGATCCGGCGGTGGACACGGTGGTCGGATTCACCGGCGGCGGCCGCGCCGGCGGCGGCTTCATGTTCATCAACCTCAAGCCCGACCGGGGCGAGCGCGGGCAGGCGGTGCTGACCCGGCTGCGCCCGAAGCTGGCCCGGGTCACCGGGGTCACGCTGTTCCTCAATCCGGTCCAGGACGTGCGCATGGGCGGCCGCCAGAGCAACTCCACCTACCAGTACACCTTGAAGAGCGACAACGTGGCCGACCTGCGCGCCTGGGCCACCCGGCTGGCCGAAGCGATGAAGCGCCAGCCGGCGCTGGTGGACGTCGACACCGACCAGCAGGAAAACGGCGTCGAGGCGTACGTGGAGGTGGACAAGGACACGGCGGCGCGGCTGGGCATCAGCGCCCGCGACATCGACAACGCCCTCTACAACGCCTTCGGCCAGCGCCAGGTGGCCACCGTCTACGAGGAGCTGAACCAGTACCGCGTGATCCTCGGGGTGGCGCCGCAGTACATTCGCAGCCCGCAGGCGCTGCGCGACATCTTCGTGCCGGCGCGGGCCGCGGCGGGCGGCAGCACCCTCGCCCAGGGCAGCGCCGGCAACGGCGCCGCGGCTTCCACCGGCACTTCGGGTAGCGCCACGGCGGCGACCACGCCGCTGAACCCGTCGCTGCGCGACCAGGCCACCGGCCAGGCCGTCAGCGGCCGCGCCGCGACCATGGTGCCGCTGTCGGCGGTGGCGCGCTTCTCGGAGCGGCCGTCCCCCGGGTCGGTGTCGCACCAGGACGCCGAGCTGGCCACCACCGTGTCGTACAACCTGGCCGAGGGCTCCAAGCTCGCCGACGGCCAGGCGGCGGTGCGCCAGGCCGAAGCCGACATCGGCATGCCGATCAACGTGCGCGGCAGCTTCCAGGGCACGGCGCGCGCGGCGCAGGAGTCGCAGCAGCAGCAGCCGATGCTGATCCTGGCGGCGCTGATCGTGATCTACATCGTGCTGGGGGTCCTGTACGAGAGCCTGGTCCATCCGGTCACGGTGCTGTCGACGCTGCCCTCCGCCGGCGTCGGCGCGGTGCTGGCGCTGCTGCTGTTCGGCATGGAGCTGTCGATCATCGCGCTGATCGGCCTGTTCCTGCTGATCGGCATCGTCAAGAAGAACGCGATCCTGATCATCGACTTCGCCCTCGACGCCGAGCGCTCGCGCGGCCTGTCGCCCTACGCCGCGGTGCGCGAAGCCTCGCTGCTGCGCTTCCGCCCGATCCTGATGACGACGCTGGCGGCCGGCCTGGGCGCCTTGCCGCTGGCGATCGGCTTCGGCGAGGGCGCCGAACTGCGCCGGCCGCTGGGCATCACCATCATCGGCGGGCTGATCGCCAGCCAGGTGATCACGCTGCTGACGACGCCGGTGATCTACCTGCTGCTGGACAAGCTGCGGCGGCGCAGCCCGCTCGAGCGCCACCTCGGCCGCCACGGCGACCCGGCGGCCCACACGGCCTGAACATGAAGATGCGTCTTTCGATCCGATTCCGCCCCGCCGCGCTGGCCGTGACCGTGGCCCTGGCGCTGGCCGGCTGCGCCGTCGGCCCGCGCTACCAGGTCCCCGCCGTCGACACGCCGGTCGCTTTCAAGGAAGGCCGCGGCGCCTGGGTGGCCGGCGCGCCGGCCGACCTGCTCGAGCGCGGCCCCTGGTGGGAACTGTTCCAGGACCCGGTGTTGAACGGGCTCGCCGCGCAGGTGGAGGTCTCCAACCAGAACGTCGCCGCGGCCGTGGCCCGCTATGCGCAGGCGCGCGCGCTGGTGGCCGAGCAGCGCGCTTCGCTGTTCCCGCTGGTCAGCCTGAACGGCGGCGCCGACCGCAGCGGCGGCGGCGGCAAGACGCCGACCCGCAGCAGCTACCAGGTCGGCATCGGCGGCAACTGGGAGCCGGACGTCTGGGGCCGCCTGCAGCGTGGGGTGGAAAGCGCCCGCGCCGGCGAGCAGGCGAGTGCCGCCGACCTGCAGGCGGCCAGGCTGTCGGCGCAGGGCGAGCTGGCGGTGGACTATTTCAACCTGCGCGAGCTGGACGCCGCCCGGGCGCTGCAGGCGCAGACCATCGCCGGCTACGAGCGCACGCTGCGCATCACGCAAAACCGCTACGACGCCGGCATCGCCGCGCGCACCGACGTGCTGCAGGCGCAGACGCAGCTGGCCAATGCCCGGGCCGAGCAGCTCGGACTGGAGCGGCAACGCGCCGCGCTGGAGCACGCGATCGCGGTGCTGGTGGGCCAGGCGCCGGCCGGCTTCGCGCTGGCGCCGCGGCCGGCGTGGGCCGGCACGGTGCCGGAGGTGCCGGTCGACGTGCCGTCGACGCTGTTGCAGCGCCGCCCCGACATCGCCGCGGCCGAGCGGCGCGTGGCGCAGGCCAACGCGGAGATCGGCATCGCGCAGTCGGCGCTGTTCCCGAGCTTCCGCCTGTCCGGCTCGCTGGGCGCCGGCGCCGCCAGCATCGGCGACCTGTTCAGCGCGTCGGCGCTGGCCTGGTCGCTCGGCGCGTCGCTGGCGCAGACGCTGTTCGATGCCGGCGCGCGCAGTGCCCGGGTGGAGAGCGCCCGCGCCGGCCTGCAGGAGGCGGCGGCGCGCTACCGCCAGACCGCGCTCGATGCGTTCCGCGACGTGGAGGACCAGCTCGTCGCCGCCAGCGTGCTGCAGCAGCAGCTGGCGCTGCGCGAGCAGGCGGCGCAGGCCGCCAACCTGGTGGAGCAGCAGGTGCTCAATCGCTACCAGGCGGGGCAGGTGGGATTCACCGAGGTCGTGCAGGCGCAGGTCACAGCACATAGTGCCAGACGCGCTGTGGCGCAGGCGCTCGCGGACCGTCAGGTCGCGGCGGTGGCGCTGATCCAGGCGCTGGGGGGCGGCTGGCGGGGCTTGTGAGGCGGGCCCCCGCCGGCTCGTCGCGTGCCGCCGGCGAAGGCGCGTTCATTGCGCCGGCGCTCCCATGGTCGCCGTGGCCGCTGCTGCCGAGGCCGCCAGCGGCTTCATCTTGAAGTACGACGAGCCGCTGTCCTCGGCGGTCAGCGCGCTCACTTCGCGCCGGCCGGCGACGTAGTCGGCCCTGACCTCGGCCGGCGTCAGCGGACCCTTCAGCTGGTACGAATCCTTCTGCAGCGCCCATTCGGTGCGCGCCAGGGCCGGCTGGGCCAGCAGTTCGCCGCGCACGTCGGTCCGGGTGCGTGCACTCACGAACGGTGTGGTGTCGACGGTGATGTCGTCGGCGATCGCGGTGCGGGGCAGGACGAGGGCGGCGGTGGCGGCAACGCTGGCCGCGGCGACGGCGGTGAACGAGAGGGCGGCTGCGAGGTTGCGGGTCATGGTGTTCTCCTTGGACGGCTGGCAATGGGCACGTGCGGTGTCCGTCTCCGGCGTGTGCCGCCTTCCGCGGGCGGCCGCGCCGGCTGTCTGCTTCGGGCTCCGGGCCCCGAAGTCGTGCCGATCGTGCGCGCCGCATCGGCGCTTGCCTATCCCGCGTTTAGGCGACGGCTGCCTGCCGCTGCGGGAGGTCGACGCACACCTGCACGCCGGGGTGGCGGTCGGCGACCTGCAGCCGGGCGCCGACCCGGTGCGCGCGGGCGCGCATGTTGGCCAACCCGTGCCCGGCGGCGGCGTCGCCGTCCGGCAGTCCCCGGCCGTTGTCGGCGATCTCGATGCGGATCGCCTCCCGCCGGGCGCGCAGCCCGATCTCGACCCGGTCGGCGCCCGCGTGTTTGAGCACGTTGGTCAGCGCCTCCTGGACGATGCGCAGCAATTGCAGGGTGACGTGCGCGCCGATCTCCACCCGCTCGTCCTCGCTTTCGAGCTTCCAGTCGGAAGCGACGCCGCAGCCGTCGAGCACCTGCTGCCAGCGGAACCGGAAATTGCCCCAGGCCTCCAGGAAGTCGTTGCCGTCCGGGCTCATGGCCTCCAGCGTCAGTCGCATGTCGGCGATGCAGTCGCGCAGCGCCTGCACCAGCTCGGCCGACGAGATCCGTCCCCCTTCGGCGCGCGAGAGCGCCACGAACAGCTGCGACCCCAGCCCGTCGTGCAGGTCGCGCATGATCTGCTGGCGCTCCTGGATCGCGGCGTGCTGGCGCTCCAGCCGCCGCAGCCGCTCGTAGTTGGCGGCCATGGCCCGCTCGCTTTCGGCGACCCGCGCCTCCAGCGTGCAATTGAGCTGCTCGATCGCCTGCAGCGTGCCGACCAGCCGTACCGCGAGCACCACGCCCATGGCCACCAGCAGCAGGTCGGCCGCGTAGTGCAGCAGGAAGATGCGGTGCGCCGCCCAGCGCGGCGCCAGCGCCTGCATCACCGGCGTCGCGGAGGCGAGCAGGTAGTCGTGGAAGCCGGCGAGCACCGCCACGCCGAGCGCCGCGCTCAGGACGATCAGCTGCGGCGTGCGCTGGCGCCAGGCGGCCATGACGGCGATCACCAGCAGCGCCAGGCCGATCGGCAGCAGTCCGCCGGCCCATACGGTGCTGATCAGCAGCTCGTTGCCGCCGGAGGCGATGTAGCCGAGCGGCCCCAGCGCCCAGTACCCCAGCAGGAACCACCGGAGCCGCCCGGCGTGCATGCCGGCCAGCTGCATCGCGAACAGCAGCATCGTGATGGCGAAGCCGCCGGTGGCCGCGTGGTACAGCGTGCGCCAGGCATGCCAGCTGGCCGGCGGCAGCACCTCGACGACGAAGGTCAGGGTGCGCAGGCCCCAGAGCAGGGCCGAGGCGCCGAACAGGCCGTACAGCGCTTCCTCCGGCCGCCGCCACCAGATGAACAGTCCGAGCAGGCCCACCACCGTGCAGGCCGCCACGGTGAGTTGCGACATGGTGCGCACCCAGAACAGCCGGTTCTCGTAGTGGCCGAGCAGCTCGAAGGTGGGGCCGAGCGTCGGCACCGGCAGCCGGAGGCTGGCGCGCGGCGTGGCGGCTACGCGCAGCAGCAGCTCGTTGCGGCCGGGCCGCAGGACGGCCGGCGGGATCGGCACCAGGTGCGGCCGCTCCCAGCGCACCAGGTCGTCCGGACCCGACTCCCGGATGCGCGCGAGCGGCTGGCCGTTGAGGACCAGCCGGCCGCCGTTGTAGAAGTACGGCAGGTAGAGCGACCAGGCATCGGCCGGCGTCTGGTCCAGGTCGAACGCGAGGCGGAACCAGGCCACCGGCGCGGGCGTGGCGGTCGGCAGCTGGATCGGCTGCCAAGCGGCCCCGGCCGGTGGCGGCTCGATGCTGTCGGCGAACAGCACCCAAGCCTGGCTCGGCTGGTCGGGGGTCGCGCTCGCCGCGGTGGACAGCGCCGACAGTGCCAGCAGCAGGGCCAGCCAGACCTTACAGCAGGCCCATCTGGTTGGCTTCATACACCGCCTCGCCTCGCGAATGCACAGCCAGCTTCTGGTAGACGCGCTTGACGTGCGTGACCACCGTGTGCGACGAGATGGACAACGCGGCGCTCACCTCCTTGAAGCTCAGTCCCTTGGCCACCAGCCGCAGGATTTCGGTTTCGCGCTCGGACAGCGGGGACGGCGGGGGGGCTGCCGCCGGGGGCACGGCCGGCGTGTCCGGCTGCGGCGCCCGCTGCGGCGGCTGGAAGCTCTGCAGCACGCGGCGCGCGATCGCCGGGCTGATCGGCGAGCCGCCGGCATGCACCTGCATGATCGCGTCCGCGATGTCGCGCGGCAGCGCGTCCTTCAGCAGGTAACCGGTGGCGCCGGCGCGGATGCAGTCGACCACGTGGCCGTCGTCGCCGAACATGGTGACGACGATCACGTCACGCGCCGGGTGGCCGGCCTTGGCGTGTTCGATCACCTGCACGCCCTGGCCGTCCGGCAGGCCCAGGTCGGCCAGCACCACGTCCGGCGCCAGCGAGTCCAGCAGGGCGCAGGCTTCCGCCACCGTGCCGGCGGCGCCGGACAGGCGCAGTGCGGGCTCCGCCGAGACCGCGTCGCAAAAGCGCTGGCGGAACACCGGTTCGTCCTCCACCACCAGCACCTTGATGCCGGGCTGGGGGGCGGGGTGGCTCGACGGGATGGCTTGGGCCGTCATGGCGTTGCATGCAGTCGGAAGAACTTGTTGTTGCACACACTCTAGCCGCGCCGCAGGCTCAGCAGGCCGCATTATTTTGTGGTGGCCGACCGCGCGGGGCGCCAGCTTGTGCAAGGTCTGAAACGGCTTGATTCGGGTCCAGCGGACGCACCGGCCGCGGGCTACTGTGGCCCCATGGACGTCCGTTTTCCGGTGCTGGTGTTGGCGGCGATGGCGCTGGCGGCGCAGGCCGGAACCGTGACCCAGACCAGCACGGTGCGGGGCGTCACCGTCGCCGCCACCGCCGGCAATCTCAGCGCCGAGGCCACGGTGTGGGACTTCGCCGTGGTGCTCGATTCGCGCGACCGCGAACTGCCCGACGACGTGGTGGCCAACGCGGTCCTGGTCGACGCCAGCGGCCACCAGCAGAAGGCGATCCTGTGGGAAGGCGCGCCGCTCGAAGGCCGGCACCGCGCGGGCGTGCTCAAGTTCATCGCCGTGACGCCGCGGCCCGACTGGGTGGAACTGCGCATCACCCGCCCGGGCGAGGACCGCCCGCGCCGGTTCAGCTGGCTGCTGCCGGGCCGGCTGGTCGCCTGGCGCTGAGCTTCAGTCCTGGCGCTGGCCCAGCAGCGCCAGCATGCCGCCTTCCAGCGCTTCCATCCGGCCCGCCAGGCGCGGCGCCGAGTCCTTGCAGATCTTCATGTACTGCTGGAAGGTGCCGAGCAGGGTGGCGCGATCCGGGTGGTTGAGCAGCAGCGTCGCGAGGGCGGCCTGCAGCACCTGCACCTGCGCCGTGAGCGCCAGCTGGTTCTCCATCAGGCCGTTGATGTTCTGGCCGTGCAGTTCGACGGTCTGCTCGAGTTGGGTGGAATCCATGGCGCCTCGCTTTCGTGTCCGTCACTGTAGACGCATTGCCGGCCGCCGGAGCGCGGCCGGCGCCTTCAGCGGCTGGCGCCGGGCGGCGGCGTCTTGGGCCGGTAATCGCAGTACCGCGCCACCGCGCACTCCCAGCACCTGGGGCTGCGGGCGACGCAGACGTAGCGCCCATGCAGGATCAGCCAGTGGTGGGCGTCGGCCAGGTAGGCCTTGGGGACGCGCCGCATCAGCTGGTCCTCGACCTCGCGCGGGTTCTTGCCCGGCGCCAGCCCGGTGCGGTTGGCGACGCGGAAGATGTGGGTGTCCACCGCCATGGTCTCCTCGCCGAAGGCGACGTTCAGCACCACGTTGGCGGTCTTGCGGCCGACGCCGGGCAGCGATTCCAGCTCCTCGCGGGTGCGCGGCACCTTGCCGCCGTGCCGCTCCTGCAGCATGCGGCAGGTTTCCAGCAGGTGCCTGGCCTTGCTGCGGTACAGGCCGATGGTCTTGATCGATTCCTCCAGCCCCTCCTGTCCCAGCGCCAGGATGGCGCGCGGCGTGTTGGCGCGCGGGAACAGCCGGCGCGTGGCCTTGTTCACGCCGGCATCGGTGGCCTGCGCCGACAGCAGCACCGCCACCAGCAGTTCGAAGGGGGTGGTGAATTCGAGTTCGGTGGTCGGCAGCGGGTTGGCCGCCCGCAGCGTGGCGAAGAAGGGTTCGACCTGGTCGTCTCTCATGGGCGGGAGTGTAGGGGCAGGGTCGAATCGGGCAGCCGGCCAGCGGCCGCAGCCAAGGCGCCGTCGCCCCCTGCGGCGATAATCGCAGGCTCTCCAGGCGAGGATTCCATGAAATTGCTCCACAGCTTCCTGCTGGCCGCCGCGCTGCTGACCGGCACGCTGGCGCAGGCCCAGACCTATCCCAACCGGCCGATCCGCCTCGTGGTGCCGTTCCCGGCCGGCGGCGCGACCGACATCTTTGCCCGCGCCGTGTCCCAGCGCCTGGGCGAGAAGCTGGGCACCACGGTGGTCGTCGACAACAAGCCCGGAGCCGGCGGCGCGATCGGCTCCGACCTGGCCGCCAAGGCCGCGCCCGACGGCTACACGCTGCTGCTGGCCACCAGCAGCACGCACAGCATCGCCCCCAGCCTGGGCGCCAAGCTGCCGTACGACCCGGTCGCCGATTTCACGCCGATCGCCCATGTCGGCAACGCGCCGAGCATCATGCTGGTGCCCAACACGTCGCCGGCCAGGACCGTGAAGGAGTGGATCGACTATGCCCGCAAGAACCCGGGCAAGCTCAATTACGCCAGCAGCGGCAACGGCACCATCGTCCACCTCACGGCCGAGTACTTCAAGGCGCAGACCGGCACCTTCCTGGTCCACATCCCGTACAAGGGCACGGCGCTGGCGATCCCCGACCTGATCAGCGGCAAGATCGACGTGCTGTTCGACTCGCTGCCCAGCGGCCTGCCGCACGTCAAGCAGGGCCGGCTGCGCGCCCTGGGCATCACCTCGGTCAAGCGCTCGCCGCTGCTACCCGAACTGCCGCCGATCTCCGACACCGTGCCGGGCTACGAGTCGGTCACCTGGTTCGGCGTGTACGGCCCCAAGGGGCTGCCCGCGGACCTGGTCGCCAAGGTCAACGCCGGCCTGAACCAGGCCCTGCGCGAAGCCGACGTGAAGGACCGCCTGGCGCAGCTGGGCATCGAGCCGGCCGGCGGCACGCCGCAGCAGTTCGCCGCCATGACCAACGCCGATCGCGCCAAGTGGAAGAAGATCATCACCGAGCGCAAGATCACGCCCGAATGAGCGCCGGCGCGCCGCCCGGCCGGACCTGATCCGGCCGCCCCGAGCCCGCCGCGACCACGCCACGACCCATCAACAGCATGAACTTCGACTTCCACAATCCCTACCCCAGCGTGCGGCTGCCCGTGTTCGCGCGCAATGCCGTGTCCACCTCGCATCCGCTGGCGGCCCAGGCCGGCCTGCGCATGCTGTGGAAGGGCGGCAACGCCGTCGACGCGGCGATCGCCTGCGCCGCCGCGATGACCATCTGCGAGCCGGTGAGCAACGGCCTGGGCAGCGATGCCTTCGCGATCCTGTGGGACGGCAAGGAACTGCACGGGCTCAATTCGTCGGGCCATGCGCCGGCCAGCTGGACGGTCGAGGCCTTCCGCAAGAAGTACGGCGACGACGCCAGGACGCCGCCCAAGCGCGGCTTCGACGCGGCCACGGTGCCGGGCGCCGTCGGCGCCTGGGTGGCGCTGTCCGAGCGCTTCGGCAAGCTGCCGTTCGCCGACCTGCTGGAGCCGGCGATCGAGATCGCCGAGCGCGGCTACCTGCTGCCGATCGTCGTGCAGCAGAAGTGGGCCGCCGCCACGCCCGAACTGGGCCGCCTGCCCGGCTTCGCGGAGTCGTTCCTGCCCTGGGGCCGGGCGCCCCGGGGCGGCGAGCTGTTCCAGTTCAAGGCCGCCGCCCGGGGGCTGCGCCGGATCGCGGACAGCAAGGGCCAGGCGTTCTACGGCGGCGAGATCGCGCAGGCGGTGGAGAAGTTCGCCGCGGCCAACGGCGGCAGCATCACGGCGCGGGACTTCGCCGCGTTCAAGCCCGAGTGGGTGAAGCCGATCGGCAAGGAATACCGCGGCTACACGCTGCACGAGATCCCGCCCAACGGCCAGGGCATCGCGGCCCTGATGGCGCTGGGGATCCTGAAGCACTTCGACGTGGCCGGCCTGGCGGTCGACGGCGCCGATTCGCAGCACCTGCAGGTCGAGGCGATGAAGCTCGCCTTCGCCGACGTGTACCGCTACGTTTCCGATCCGCGCACCATGGAAGTGACGCCCGAGCAGATGCTGGACGACGGCTACCTGGCCAGCCGCGCCAGGCTGATCGACATGAAGCGGGCCCAGGATTTCGGCGCCGGCAACCCGGTCAAGGGCGGCACCATCTACCTCACGGCGGCCGACGAGAGCGGCATGATGGTCAGCTTCATCCAGAGCAACTACATGGGCTTCGGCTCGGGCTGCGTGGAGCCGACGTTCGGCATCAGCCTGCAGAACCGCGGCCACGGTTTCTCGCTGCTGCCCGGACCGAACCAGCTCGCGCCCGGCAAGCGGCCGTTCCACACCATCATCCCGGCCTTCCTGACCCGGGACGGCCAGCCGGTCATGAGCTTCGGCGTGATGGGCGGCAACATGCAGCCGCAGGGCCACATGCAGACTGTCGTGCGGATGCTGGACTACGGGCAGGCGCCGCAGGTGGCGTGCGACGCGCCGCGCTGGCGCTTCAACAAGGGCCTGGAGATCAACGTCGAGCAGCAGATGAACGCGGCGACCGTGCAGGCCCTGCAGGACCGCGGCCACCAGGTCGAGGTGATCAACGACAGCTACCAGGACTTCGGGGCGGGCCAGTTCATCTGGCGCGCCGGCGAGCCGAAGGTCGAGGGCTATCTGTGCGCCAGCGACCCGCGCCGCGACGGGCTGGTGGCGGGCTTCTGATCGAACGCACCGCCGCCCTCGAGGGGGACGGCAAGACACCGGCGCCGCCATGCTCATGCGTTGACGGCCCGCGGGCGGGCGTGCCAAAATGCATCTGCTCCGGGGTGCACGCGACCAGCGTGCTGAGACTACACCCGCGAACTTGATCCGGTTCACACCGGCGGAAGAAGAGCCTCTCGCCTGGCCGGCCCGTCACCGCGCCAGGTCTGCCTTCGGAGCACCTGACCAAGGTCGCGAAGGAGCCCCCGTATGAAGTCATCAGCGAAGCCAGCCGTCCGGGCGGTCGCGGCGCATGCCCGCGCGCGCGCCGGGAGCGCGCGATGAACACCATCGCCAGGACGCTGCGCTATCCGCGCGTGCTCTCGATCGCCGGCTCCGACAGCGGCGGCGGCGCGGGCATCCAGGCCGACCTGAAGACCTTCGCCGCGCTTGGCTGCTACGGCATGACCGCGATCACCGCGCTGACGGCGCAGAACACCACGGGCGTGCGTTCGATCCACGCCGTGCCGCTGCCGATGCTCATCGACCAGATCGATGCGGTGGTGGAGGACATCGGCGTCGACGCCGTGAAGATCGGCATGCTGCACTCGGCCGACACGGTGCGCACCGTCGCCGCCGCGATCGACCGCCACCGCCTGCCGCGGGTCGTGCTCGACCCGGTGATGATCGCCACCAGCGGCGCCGTGCTGATCGACGAGGAGGCGGTCGCGGTGCTGGTGCGCGAGCTGTTTCCCAAGGCGAGCGTGATCACGCCCAACCTCGACGAGGCGGCGCTGCTGGTGCGGCGCCGCCTCGACACCGAGGACGACATGGAACGCGCGGCCCGGGAGCTGCTGGAGATGGGCGCCCCGGCGGTGCTGCTCAAGGGCGGACACCTGGCCGGCGACACCGTCAGCGACCTGCTGCTGGCGCGCGGCGAGCCGCCGCTGCGGCTGCGGGCGCCGCGCATCCGCAGCGCCAACACGCACGGCACGGGCTGCACGCTGTCCAGCGCGATCGCCGCCCACCTGGCGCTCGGCAGCGCCTTGCCCGAGGCGGTGCAGCGGGCGCGCGACTACGTGCGCGGCGCGTTGGCGGCCGGCGCCGCGGTGCGCACCGGCGCGGGCAGTGGTCCCCTCGATCACGGCTACGCGCCGCAGCCGACGCGGCAGCTGCCGCTGGCCTGACAGCCCATGGACGCATCGCCCACCGCCGCGCCCAGCGCCGCCGCCGAGATCGTCGCGGCGCTGCTGGCCTTCATCGCCCAGGACGGCTGCAGCGACGAGGCCTTCGACGCGCTGGCGCTGCGGCTGTTCGGCTACCAGTACGCCAACAACAAGCCGTTCCGGCGCTTCTGCCAGGGCCGCGGCGCGACGCCGCGCCAGGTGCGCGGCTGGCGCGACATCCCGGCGGTGCCGATCAACGGCTTCAAGGATCTCACGCTCAGCTGCCAGCCGCCGGCCAGCTGCGAGCGCGTGTTCATGACCAGCGGCACGACCCGGGGCGACGTCAAGGGGCGCAATCACCACCCGACGCTGGCCGTGTGGAACGCCTCGTTCCACGGCAACTTCGCCCGCCGCTTCATGCGCGGCGTGCCGCGCATCCGCATGGGCATCCTCTTTCCCGACGAGTCGGCGCTGCCCAATTCGTCGCTGGCCCATTACCTGCAGTACGCGGTGCAGGAGTTCGGCGCGCCCGGCTCGCGGCACTTCATCGGGCCGCAGGGGCTCGACACCGCCGCGGTGGGCGAGGCCCTGGCCGGCGCGGAACGCACCGGCGAGCCCTGCGCGCTGCTGGGCGCCAGCTACAGCTTCGTGCACCTCATGGACGAACTGCAGGCGCAGGGCCGGTCGTTCCGCCTGCCGCCCGGCAGCCGCATCCTGGACACCGGCGGCTACAAGAAGCAGTCGCGCCAGCTCGATTTCCAGGAGTTCTACGACGCGCTGGCGCGGACCTTCGGCGTGCCGCGCGAGCAGTGCATCAACATGTACGGGATGACCGAGCTGAGTTCGCAGTTCTACGACGACGGCAACGCCGTGGTGCCGTCGGTGAAGTCCGGTCCGCACTGGATCCGCTCGCGCATCGTGGACCCGCTCACCGGGCGCGACGTGCCGCCGGGCGAGCGCGGGATCCTGGTGCACTGCGACCTGGCCAACTTCAATTCGGTCACCACCATCCTCACCGAGGACGTCGGCGTCGCCCGCGGCGCCGGCTTCCTGCTGCTCGGGCGCGCGGAAGGCGCGCAGGCCAAGGGCTGCTCGCTCGCGGTGGAGGAATTCATCCAGGCCGCCCGCGCATGACGCCCGAACGGGTCGCGGCCGGCCACCTGCCCGGACTCGCCGCGGCGGACGTGCAGTGGCACACGCTGGCGTTCGGCGCCGGCGGCGCGCGGGTCGAAGTCGACGTGCCGGTGCTCACCGGCGGGCAGATGCAGGCGCTGGCGCGCCGGGTCAAGGCGGCCAGCCGCGAGCACCTGCAGCCGCTCGCCGTCTCGCGGATCGTGCAGATCGTCGACGCGGCGATCGCCCGGCTGCTCGACCCGCGCGATCCCTATCGGCGGCAGGCCGAGCGGCTGCTGCCGGCGATCACCGGCTACGACGCCGAGATGGTGCGGCTGGGCCTGTCGTCCTATCTGCAGACGTTCCGGGCGCCGCAACTGCATCGCTTCGTCGCCGAGGACTTCGCCAACCCGAAGGTCCTCGACGAATTCCAGCCGGCGGCCAAGGGCGGCGCCGTTCGCGCCTTCGGCCCCGAGCTGCTGGTGCACAGCTGGGCCGGCAACGTGCCGGCGCTGCCCGTGTGGAGCCTGGTCTGCGGGCTGCTGGTGAAGGCCGGCAACATCGGCAAGCTGCCCAGCGCCGAACCGCTGTTCGCGAGCCTGTTCGCGCGGCTGCTGGCCGAAGTGCATCCGCCGCTGGCCGAATGCCTGGCCATCGTGTGGTGGCAGGGCGGCGACCGGGCGGCCTCCGACGCGCTGTTCGCGCAGGCCGACACCGTGCTGGCCTATGGGGGCAACCGGGCCATCGAGCAGGTCCGCCAGCAGCTGCCGGTGACGACGCGCTTCCTGCCCTACGGCCACAAGCTCGGCTTCGGGCTGATCGGGCGGGCGGCGCTCGACTCGCAACGCGCCGCCGCGACGGCCCGCCTGGCGGCGCACGACGTCGTCCGCTACGAGCAGCAGGGCTGCTATTCGCCGCACCTGTTCTACGTGGAGCGCGGCGGCCGGGTGAGCCCGCGCGAGTTCGCCCAGTACCTGGCCAGCGAACTGGCCAATCTGCAGCGGCGCTACCCGCGCCGGGCGCTGGCGCTGGAGGACGCGGCCGCGCTCGCCGGCTGGCGCCAGGCCAGCGAATTGCGCACCCTCGCCGCCGGCGGCGGCGAACTGCTCGGCGCCGGCGACGTCGCCTGGGCCGTGGCCTATGCCGACGCGCCGCAGCCGCTGGCGCCGACGGCCGGCCACCGCAGCATCCAGGTCGTGGCGATCGACCGGCTCGACGACGCCGTGGCGCTGGTGGCGCCGCACGCCTCCTTTCTCCAGACCGCCGGCATCGCGGCCGAGCCGGCGGAGCTGTTCCGGCTGTCGGCGCTGCTGGGCCGCGCCGGGGTCACGCGCGTCGCGGCCGTCGGTTCGATGACGGCGCCCGAAGCCGGCTGGCACCACGACGGGCGCTTCAACCTGCTGGACCTGGTGCGCATGGTGGAGATCGAGCAGTCCGCCGAGCGCGCCGCCGACCGCCTGGCGCCGTATGCGCAGGAGGGCGGGGCGTGAGCTTTCTTTCCATGCGGCAGGTGGGCTACACCTTCCCGGGCTGGCCGCCGGTGGTGCAGGCCGTCGACTGGGAGGTGGGCGAGGGCGAGTTCCACTGCCTGGTCGGCCGCAGCGGCTGCGGCAAGACCACCTTGCTCAAGCTCGCGGCCGGCCTGCTGCGCCCCGACACCGGCGAGATCGCCTTGCAGGGCGCGCCGCTCACGGCGCCCGGCCCGCAGCTGGGCTTCGTGTTCCAGGCGCCGACCCTGCTGGAATGGCATCGGGTGCTGGACAACGTGCTGCTGCCGGTGTCGCTGCGGCAGCGGCCGACGCCGCGGGACCTCGAACGCGCGCATCGCCTCCTCGACCAGCTGGGCCTGGCCAGCCACCAACGCCACTACCCGCGGCAGCTGTCCGGCGGCCAGCAGAGCCGGGTGGCGCTGGCGCGGGCGCTGATGCTCGAGCCGGCGCTGCTGCTGCTGGACGAGCCGTTCGCGGCGCTGGATGCGATCACGCGCGAGGAGCTGCAGGACGACCTGCTGCACATGGCCCGCGAGCGCCGCACGACGGTGCTGTTCGTGACGCACGACATCGCCGAGGCGGTCTACCTGGGCGATCGGGTCGCCGTGATGGACGGCGGCCGCATCGTCGAGCAGGTGCGGGTCGAGCTGCCGCGGCCGCGCAACGCCGCCGCCCGCACCAGCGAAGCCTTCGTCCGGCACTGCGCCCGGGTGCGGGCGGCGATGCACATGGACGCGGTGGCGGCATGAACGGCACCAGCCCGCGCCTGCGCCTGGGATCGCTCGCGCTCCTGCTGGCGCTGCTGCTCGCCTGGGAAGGCGCGTCGCGCTTCCTCGGCCTGTCGGCGCTGGTGCTGCCGGCGCCGTCGCTGGTGTACCGCTCGCTCGCCAACGGCATCGCCAGCGGCTACTTCTGGCCGCACCTGCGCGCCACCGGCATGGAGCTGGCGCTCGGCCTGCTGAGCGGCTGCGTGATCGGCTTCCTGGCCGGCGTCGCGATGGCCGAGTCGAGGCTGCTGCGCGGCCTGCTGATGCCCTACGTCGTGGTGAGCCAGGTCATTCCCAAGCTGGCGCTGATGCCGCTGTTCATCGTCTGGTTCGGCTTCGGCATGACCTCCACCGTGGTGATCACGGCGCTGATCTGCTTCTTTCCGCTGATGGAGAACACGCTCACCGGCCTGCGGCAGGTGGCGCCCGAGCGCATCGAGCTGTTCCGCATGCTCGGCGCCACGCGGGCGCAGACGCTGTGGCGGCTGAAGCTGCCGTCCGGCCTGCCCGGCATCCTCGCCGGCCTGCGGGTCGCCGTCGTCCTCGCCCTGATCGGCGCGGTGGTCGGCGAATTCATCGGCACCAGCCAGGGCCTGGGGGCGCTGGTCATCGCCGCGCAGGGAATGATGGACACGCCGCTGATGTTCGCCGTGTTCGTGCTGATCGCCATCCTCGGCATGCTGGTCTACGAGGCCGCGCTGGCCCTGGAACGCTGGCTGCTGCGCCCTTACACCCAACTCTCCTGAAACGGACCCCGCCATGAACCAAGCCACCCGTCGCACCATGCTCGCCGCCGGCGCCGCCCTCGTCGCCCTGCCTGCCGCCTCCTGGGCCCAGGGCGCGGCCCGGCTGGACAAGGTCACCGTCGCCGGCTGGAGCAAGGCGATCACCGAAGTCATGCCGCTGCTGGTGGAGCCGGACAAGGGCTTCTACCAGGCCAACGGCATCGAGCTGGCGTACGTGCCGGGCGCCGGCGGCGGCGACTCGATCCGCAACATCCTGAGCGGACAGGCCGACGTCGCCTTCACCGATCCGGGCTCGTTCTTCTCGGCGCTGGACAAGGGCGAGAAGCTGCGCGCGATCTACGACATCTATCCGCAGAACGTGTTCAACGTGGTGTCGCTCGCCAGGAACAACATCCGCAAGCCGGCCGACCTCAAGGGCAAGAAGATCGGCGTCTACAGCCTGGCGAGCGGCACGCGCCAGGGCCTGCAGGTGCTGCTGCATTCGGCCGGCCTGACCGAGGCCGACGTGACGGTGGTCGTCACCGGCCTGCTCAATTTCGCGCCGCTGATGCAGGGGCAGGTCGACGCGACCGCCGCCACCGACACGGGCCTGCTGATCGGCCGCCGCCGCGGCCTGCCGGACGTGAACGTG
>NZ_DATMHS010000169.1:0-29754 GCF_035554825.1 Ramlibacter sp.
AAAAAGACCCTTTCGTTCCAGGCCGAGGTCGCGCAGCTGCTGCACCTCGTCACCCATTCGCTGTACTCCAACAAGGAGATCTTCCTGCGGGAGCTGATCTCCAACGCCTCCGATGCCTGCGACAAGCTGCGGTTCGAGGCACTGAACAACAACGCGCTGTACGAAGACGCGCCGCAGCTGGAAGTGAGGGTCAGCTTCGACAAGGAGGCGCGGACCCTGACGATTGCCGACAACGGCATCGGCCTGTCGCGACAGGAGGCGATCGACAACCTCGGCACCATCGCCAAGAGCGGCACCCGCGAGTTCGTCAGCCGGCTGACGGGCGACCAGAAGGCCGATGCGCAACTGATCGGCCAGTTCGGCGTCGGCTTCTACTCCGGGTTCATCGTCGCCGACACGATTTCCGTGGAGTCGCGCCGGGCCGGGCTGCCGCCGGAGGACGGCGTGCGCTGGACCAGCACCGGCAGCGGCGACTTCGAGGTGGAGACCATCACCCGCCCCGCGCGCGGCACCAGCGTCACGCTGCACCTGCGCGAGGACGCCTCGGAATACCTCGCCACCTGGAAGCTGAAGCAGGTCATCGCCAGGTATTCCGACCACATCGCCCTGCCGATCCTGATGCGCAAGGAGGAGTGGCGGGAAGGCGCCGACAACAAGGGCGGCGAGATGGTCCTCACCGACGAATGGGAAACGGTGAACCAGGCGAGCGCGTTGTGGACGCGGCCCAAGAAGGACGTCACGCCGGAGCAGTACCAGGAGCTGTACAAGCAGATCGCCCACGACCATGAGCCGCCGCTGGCGTGGTCGCACAACCGGGTCGAGGGCGCCACCGAATACGTCCAGCTGCTGTACCTGCCGTCCCACGCCCCGGTCGACCTCTGGAACCGCGAGAAGGCCGCCGGCGTGAAGCTGTACGTGAAGCGCGTCTTCATCATGGACGACGCCGAGGCGCTGCTGCCCTCCTACCTGCGGTTCGTCAAGGGCGTGATCGATTCGTCCGACCTGCCGCTCAACGTCAGCCGCGAACTGCTGCAGGAAAGCCGGGATGTGAAGGCCATCCGGGAAGGCAGCACCAAGCGGGTGCTGGGCATGATCGAGGAGCTCGCCCGACTGGAGAACGACGCGGACGCGACCCAGGAAGACAAGGGCAAGTTCGCGAAGTTCTACGCCGAGTTCGGCGCGGTGCTCAAGGAGGGCCTGGGCGAGGACTTCGGCAACCGCGACCGTCTGGCCAAGCTGCTGCGCTTCGCGTCGACGCAGTCCGATGCGGTGACGGTTTCCCTGGCCGACTACAAGGCGCGGATGAAGGAGGGCCAGGAAGCCATCTACTACATCACGGCCGAGACGCTGCCGGCCGCGAAGAACAGTCCGCAGCTGGAGGTGTTCCGCAAGAAGGGAATCGAGGTCCTGCTGATGACCGACCGGGTCGACGAATGGGCGCTCAACTTCCTCAACGAATTCGACGGCACGCCGCTGCAATCGGTGGCCAAGGGCGCGGTCGACCTCGGCCAGCTGCTCGACGAGTCCGAGAAGAAGGCCGCGCAGGAGGCGGCCGAGGCATTCGAGCCGGTGCTGGCGCGGCTGAAGGAGGCACTCAAGGACAAGGCGCAGGACGTACGCGTCACGACCCGCCTGGTCGATTCGCCGGCCTGCCTCGTGGTGACCGACAGCGGCATGAGCATGCAGCTGGCGCGGATGCTGAAGCAGGCCGGCCAGAAGCTGCCGGACGTGAAGCCGGTGCTGGAAGTCAACGCGGACCACGCGCTCGTCAAGAAACTGCAGGCCACGGAGCACTTCGACGAGCTGGCGCACATCCTCTTCGACCAGGCCCTGCTGGCCGAAGGCGGGCTGCCGGAAGATCCGGCCGCGTACGTGAAACGGGTCAACGCGCTGCTTGCCTGACGCGCCAAGCAAGACGGCCGCCCTCGGGCGGCCGTCGGCTGCTCGCGGGGCTGCGGCCCGAAGCCGCAGCCGACGCGAATCACTCCACCTTGCCGATCTTCTTGACGACGTCGGCCATGCGCTTGACGTCGTTGGCGACGTACTTCTCGAAGTCGGGCGTGTCCTGGTACAGCACCGGGCTGCCGGCATTGAAGATCACGTCCTTGACCTTCTGGTCGTTGGCGGCGAACTTGGCGGCGGCGCGCAGACGCTGCACGATCGGCTCGGGCGTGCCGGCCGGCACGAACAGGCCGGACCACTGTGCGTATTCGGCGTTGTAGCCGGCCGCCTTCAGCGAAGGCACGTCGGGCATCGACTCCAGCTTGCCGTTGCCCCAGTGCGCCAGCACGCGCAGCTTGCCGGACTTGACGTGCTGCAGGACGGTGGCCGGGCCCGACGACACGGCGTCGATCTGCCCGCTCAGCAGCGCCACCACGGCGGGACCGGCGCCGGTAAAGGGCACGTGCGTCATCTTGATGCCGGCGTTCTGCGCCAGGATCTCCATCGGCACATGCATGGTGCCGTAGTTGCCCGACGAGCCGAAATTGATGACCCCGGGCCGCTTCTTCGCGTCCTCCACGAAGTCCTTTACGGTCTTCCACGGCGAATCGGCGCGCACCGCCAGCACCGTCGGGTCGGCGGTGATGCGCGCGATCGGGCGCAGCGCCTTGAACGAATACATCGGGGTGCGCCCCAGCACGGCATCCGCCTCGGGGATCACGCTGTACGAGGACAGCGCCATCAGGACGGTGTAGCCGTCGGGCGCGGCCTTGGCGGCCTGGCCCATGCCGATGCCGCCGCCGGCGCCGCCCTTGTTTTCGATCACGACCGGCTGGCCGAGGTCCCGCGACATTGCTTCGGCGACCGGCCGGCCGACCAGGTCGGCGAGGCCGCCGGGCGGGAACGGCACGATCATGGTGATCGGCTTGGCCGGGTACGAGTTCTGCGCGAATGCCATGCTGGCGAGCGACAGAAGCAGGGCGGCGAGGGCGGAACGGCGATACATGCGGGGCTTCTCCGGAAGTTGCGTGACAAATCGAATTCGCGCGCGAATCCTACAGTTCCGTTCGGACCGGGACATGAGGGCTCCTGCGTACAGCCAAAAGCATGAGCCCGTCATGTCCGCGCGCGATGTCGTCAGGGAAAACCCTCGAATGCGGCGCGGCAACATCCGCTCGCAGCGGGCGGTCCGAGCGCGAGGTCGCTAGGCGACCAGCGGCGGCTCGGCCATCGCTTCGAGCTGCTCCTCGAGCATCTGCACCTGGCCCTGCCAGTAGTCGCTGGAGCCGAACCAGGGAAAGTTGATCGGGAAGATCGGGTCGTCCCAGCGCCGTGCCAGCCAGGCGCTGTAGTGGATCAGGCGCAGCGTGCGCAGCGGCTCGACCAGCGCGAGTTCGGCCCGGTCGAACTCGCGCAGCATCTCGTAGCCGTCCAGAAGCGCTCCGAGCTGGCGCTGGCGCTGCGCGCGCTCACCCGACAGCAACATCCAGAAATCCTGCACCGCCGGCCCCATGCGGGCGTCGTCGAGGTCGACGAAATGCGGTCCTTGGTCGGGCGTCCACAGGATGTTGCCGGGATGGCAGTCGCCGTGCAGCCGCAGCCTGGCGAGCGGAGCCTTCCTCGCGTCGCCCAGCGGCGTGTCGCCGATCATCCGCAGTGCCTGCTCGCAGCGCCGTTCCCAGGCCGCCTGCACGTCGAGCGGCACCATGTGGTGTTGCAGCAGCCACTCGCTGGGCTCGGTGCCGAAGGTGTCCACATCCAGGGCCGGCCGTTCCACGAACGGCGCGCGGGCCCCCACGTTGTGGATGCGGGCGAGGAAGCGGCCGATCCACTCGAGCACTTCGCCGTCGTCGAGTTCCGGTGCGCGGCCGCCGCGCCGCGGACTGACGCTGAACTGGAAGCCGGCGTGCTGGTGCAGCGTGCGACCGCCCAGCACCAGCGGGCCGACCGCCGGCACTTCCGCCACCATCAGTTCGGCGGCAAAGGCGTGTTCCTCGAGAATCTGCGCTTCGCTCCAGCGCTGCGGGCGGTAGAACTTGGCCACCACCGATGTCGATCCCTCGTGCGGCGTTTCGAGCTGGACCTGGTACACCCGGTTTTCGTAGGAGCTCAGCGCCAGCAGCCGGCCGTCGCCGTACAGGCCCACGGCAGCGAGCGCATCGAGCACGACATCGGGCGTGAGCGCATCGAAGGGATGGGAGGACATCCGCCGATTGTCTCCGGCGCCGGCCCGCAGCGATGCTCGGCCGCGTGCAACAGCGCCGCCAGGCCAGGCTCAGAGCAGGGAATCGACCACCGCCGGCGACGGAAGCATGACCAGGTCCAGCAGGCGGTCGAGGTACAGCAGTTCGCGATAGACGCCCAGCGCGAGCACCGGCGGATGCTGGGGCTGCTCCGGAGTGCCGCGTTCGCCGAGCAGCCAGTGCAGGATCACCAGGCGCGCTCCGCGATACGGCCACTGGGCCGCGAGATCCGCGCAGATGTCCGGGTCGTCCGCCAGCAGGGCCTCGGCGGTGGAAGGCGCCTGCCACAGCGGGGCGCGCTGGCCGAAGCGGGCCTGGAAGGCCGCGCGCGCGAGCTCCCATTCCTGCGCCCGCCCCAGTGCCTGGTGCAACTCGCGCAATTCGAGAAACACCCAGGGGCTGGTGAAGCGGAAGTCGGCCACGTGCTGCTGCAGCAGGACCACGGCCGCGAGGAGGTCGCCGCGCGCCCGGCGGCGGCGCAGTCGCGAATCCAGCTGTTGCAGGTCGATCAAGGTCGCCTCGCGCCGCGAGCTGATCGTGGTCGTCACCGCCGGTGCCTCGGTGGCGGGCCGCGGCGGGCGCGGCATCTGGGGCGTTTGCTCGTCCCCGGCGTCGGTGATGATCGACGAGCCGGGTGGCTGCACGCCGGCCCACAACACCGAGTCCTTCTCCGTTTCGAGCTCGCGGCGGCGCCGCCGCTCCAGCAGCCAGCCGGCGCTGGCCAGCCCTGCCAGGCCGATGAGCATCCATGCCGGCGAGTCGCCGAGGGCTCGCACGGCGCGGCTGCCGAGTCCGTTCGCGCTGTCAGCCGCCGCGCCGGCGCCGTCGGCGGGCGCCGGGGGCCTGTCGCTCGCCGCGCGCGACTGTGGCAGGGAACTCAATTCCGGCGCCGGCTTCAGCACGAGACCATCGGGCGTGCTGGGCGATTTCGGCGTGGGCGGGAGCGACGGTGGAGTCGGGGGCGCAGTCATCGCACGCGGGCGGCGCTTGGCGCCGCAGGACGGCTATGGGATTGCGCTACATGTTGTTACGGAAGCGCTGATGGCGCAACCGGAACGGCAACGCAGCAGGCTCAACCGTGACGAAGTTGCGCGAACGGAGTTGCCCGCCGGCCGCCGCCCGGGTTCATGCCCGGAAGCGCCGGCGCGTGAGAGCCAGCGCCAGCCAGAAGGCGGCCACCGTAGAGACCACCAGCACGATCACGTGGAACCACGGCGCGGTCGGCCACTGGTCCATGAACATGGGGCGCACCAGTTCGACGGCATTGGTCAGCGGCAACCAGTCCGAGAACAGCCGCAGCGCCGGCGGCAATTGTTCGCGCGGAAAGAAGACGCCCGACAGGAACATCATGGGCGTGAGGAACAGGGTGAAGTAGTAGGTGAAGAAGTCGTAGCCCTGCGCCAGCGCGTTGAAAATCAGCGCGATGCAGGAAAACGTGATTCCCACGCCCAGCAGGACTGGCCACGCCACGAGCAGCTTGGGGCTGTAGCTGATTCCCAGTGCCAGCATCACGCCGAGGATGGCCGTGACGGAGAACATGGCCTTGAACGCGGCCCACAGCATCTCGGCCAGCACCACGTTGTCCAGGTTCACCGGCGCGTTCATGATGCCGTCCCAGGTCTTCTGCACATGCATGCGCGAGAACGCCGAGTACAAGGCTTCGAACGAAGCGGCATTCATCGCGCTCATGCAGATCGAGCCGCTCGCCAGAAAGAGGATGTAGGGCACCCGCTGGCCGCCCAGTTGCACCTGTCCCACCAGCGCCCCCATGCCGTAGCCGAAGGCGACCAGCCACATCAGCGGCTCGGCGATGTTGCCCACCAGGCTGGGGATCGCCAGCTTGCGCCACACGAGCAGGTTGCGCAGGAAGACCGGCCACCAGCGCAGCGACAGGTGCGGCGGGCGCCAGATGCCGGCGCTGCCCATGTCGCGCCCGGCCGGCCGCTTGCGTTCGGCGTCGATGTTCATCCGTCCTCCCGGATCTGGCGGCCGGTCAGTTTCAGGAACAGGTCCTCGAGATTGGCCGGCCGGTGCAGCGTGCGCAGCTTGGGCCAGGCCGCGAGCGCCGCGAGCAGCGGTCCGGCGTCCTGCGTGTAGAAGAAGACGGTGTCGCCGCTGACCTCGACCCGGGCGGCCAGCGACTTGAGCGGTGCCTGCGCCAGTTCCAGCGCCCCGGCGCCGTACGCTTCCACGACATCCGGCTCCAGGTGCCGGGCGATCAGGTCGCGCGGGCGCCCTTCGGCGATCTTGCGGCCGTGATCGAGCACCAGCAGCCGCGAGCAGAGGCGCTCCGCCTCGTCCATGAAGTGCGTGGTGAGCAGGATCGACTTGCCGCGCTGCAGCAGCAGCTGCAGCCGCTCCCACATCAGGTGGCGCGCCTGCGGGTCGAGCCCGGTGGTGGGCTCGTCGAGCAGGAGCAGCCGCGGATCGTTGATCAGCGCCCGCGCCAGGCTCAGGCGCCGCCGCATGCCGCCGGAGAGCTCGCCCGGCCTGGCCTGCGCCTTGTGCGAGAGGGCGGCGAACTCCAGCAGTTGGGGCGTGCGTTCGCGGATCTGCGCCGCCCGCATTCCGAAGTAGCGGCCGTACACCAGCAGGTTCTCGGCGCAGGTGAAGTCCGGGTCCAGCGTATCGAACTGGCTCACCACGCCGAGCTGTGCCTTGATCGCGAGCGCGTCGCGCGGCATGGCGAGCGGCCGCTGCGGCGTCCCGAGGAAGTAGCGGATGCTGCCCTCCTGCGGCGCCGTGAGCCCAAGGCACATGCGGATGGTGGTCGTCTTGCCGGCGCCGTTGGGGCCGATCACGCCCAGGCATTCGCCCGGCGCGATCTCGAAGGACAGGTCCTGCACCACCACGGTGTCGCCGTAGCGCTTGCTCAGGTGACGGGCTTCGAAGAGGAGTTCGCTCATCGGCGGAGGGTGGTCGGCAGCGCCGTATTGTGTGGCAGCCGCGGCGCGGGCACCCGGCGCGCCGCCGGCAATGGCAGAATTTTTGTTTTTCGCCCTGGAGCCCCATGTCCAACCGACTCGCGGTGACGCCGCAATACCTGCTGCCCAAGCGGGTGCTCACCGTACTGGCCGGCAAGTTCGCCGATTGGCGCGCGGGGGCGCTGACGCACGCCGTGATCCGCCGGTTCGTGGCCCACTACGACGTCGACATGTCGGAAGCCGCGAATCCGGCCATCGAGAGCTACGCGACCTTCAACGACTTCTTCACGCGGGCCCTGCGCGACGGCGTGCGGCCGATCGCCGAGGCGCCGTTCGTGTGCCCGGTCGATGCGGCGATCAGCCAGTTCGGGCCGATCGAGCACGACCAGATCTTCCAGGCCAAGGGCCACAGTTACTCGACGCGGGCGCTGGTCGGCGGCGACCAGGCGCTGGCGCACCGGTTCGACCACGGCCACTTCGCCACCCTGTACCTGGCGCCGCGCGACTACCACCGCATCCACATGCCGTGCGACGGCCGGCTGGTGCGCATGATCTACGTGCCGGGCGACCTGTTCTCGGTCAACCCGCTGACGGCGCGGCACGTGCCCGGCCTGTTCGCGCGCAACGAGCGCGTGGTCTGCGTGTTCGAGACGCCGTTCGGCCCGTTCGTCAACGTGCTGGTCGGCGCCACCATCGTCGGCAGCGTCGCCACGGTCTGGCACGGCGTCGTCAACCCGCCCCGCACCCGCGAGATCCGGCAGTGGCGCTACGACGACCAGGACATCGTCCTGGCCAAGGGGCAGGAGATGGGCCGCTTCCTGCTCGGCTCCACGGTGGTCATGCTGTTCCCGAAAAACGTGCTGACCTTCGTGGCGGACTGGGCGCCGACGCGGCCGGTTCGGCTGGGCCAGCCGATGGCGACGGCGCTGCGCTGAGCGTCGGCCGCGCGCGCCCGGGCCGCCGGCCGCGCTACTGGAAGGCCACTTCGTCGAAGCTGCGCAGCTTGCGGCTGTGCAGCCGCTGGCTGCCCTCGGCGCGCAGGATCTCGATCGCGCGCATGCCGATGCGCAGGTGCTGGTCGACCCGCTCGCGATAGAACTGGTTCGCCATGCCCGGCAGCTTGATCTCGCCATGCAGCGGCTTGTCGCTGACGCACAGCAGCGTGCCGTAGGGCACCCGGAAGCGGAAGCCGTTGGCCGCGATGGTGGCGCTTTCCATGTCGAGGGCCACCGCGCGGCTCTGGCTGAAGCGCCGCTGCGGCATGTTGCCGGGCAGCAGTTCCCAGTTGCGGTTGTCGGTGCTGGCCACGGTGCCGGTGCGCATGATCCGCTTCAGGTCGGCGCCCTGGCACTGCGTGACATCGGCCACGGCGCGTTCCAGCGCCAGCTGGATTTCGGCCAGCGCCGGGATCGGCACCCACAAGGGCAGCTCCTCGTCGAGCACGTGGTCCTCGCGCACGTAGGCATGCGCCAGCACGTAGTCGCCCAGCTGCTGGCTGTTGCGCAGCCCGGCGCAGTGCCCGAGCATCATCCAGGCGTGCGGCCGCAGCACGGCGATGTGGTCGGTGATGGTCTTGGCGTTCGCCGGGCCGACCCCGATGTTGACCATCGTGATGCCGCCATGGCGCGGCCGCGACAAGTGGTACGCCGGCATCTGGGGCAGGCGGGGCGGCACCGCCCCGTACTCGTTGCCCGGCTGTGGCCCGCAGCCGGCGCGCCGGGTGACCACGTTGCCCGGCTCGACGAAGGCTTCATAGTCGCTGTCGGGGTTGGCCATCTCTTCGTGCCCGAGCCGCACGAACTCGTCGATGTAGAACTGGTAATTGGTGAACAGGACGAAGTTCTGGAACCACTCCGGCGCCGTGCCGGTGTAGTGGCGCAGCCGGTGCAGCGAGTAGTCGACGCGGGCCGCCGTGAAGAGCGCGAGCGGCTGGGCCTCGCCGGGGCGCGACTCCCAGGTGCCGTTGGCGATGCCGTCGTCCATGGCCTCGAGGTCGGGCAGGTCGAACAGGTCGCGCAGCAACATGCGCCGCTCGGGGCCCAGGCTGCCTTCGAGATGTTCGTTCTCCGCAAACGAGAAGTGGACCGGGATCGGCTGATTGCTGGTGCCCACTTCCAGTTCGACACCGTGGTTCTGCCGCAGCAGCCGGAACTGCTCCAGGTAGTAGCTGGCGTACAGGTCGGGCCGCGTCAGCGTCGTCTCGTAGCGTCCGACGCCGGCCACGAAGCCGTAGCTCAGGCCAAGGTTCTCCAGCACCGCCTGCCGGATCACCGTGTCGGTGTGAATGCGCACATACGGATAGCAGCCACGGGCGCGTCCCGGCAGCGTCTCGCCGGCGACGAAGCGCTGCATCGCCTCGCGCAGGTGGCCGATCTGCTGCGCATAGATCGTTCGGACCTGCGCCAGCGCACTGTCGGGATCGCTGTGCCGCGTCGGGGCGATGAAGGGCGGCAAGTAGGGCATGGGCCTATTGTGCAACCGCCCACGTGATTGCCTCCCCGCTTGCCGCCGCGCGAGAACGTGTCCTACAAGGTGTAACGAAAGGCCCTGACGTTACAAACGTGGACCTCCTGCGACAGTTCCTGCCACCGATTGATTGACTTGGAATCACAGGAGTTGAGCGAATGAGAACAGAAACAGCGGTCGAAAATCCCTTTGCGCTGATGACGGACCCGGCGACCGTTCGCCAGATGATCGAGAAGTCCGAATCCCTCAGTCGACTGAGCCAGCGCAAGTGCCACCCGCTGGATCGCGCCGTGATTCGCAGCGCCAGCGCCGAACTCGCGGCCTACGACGCCAAGATCGACCGCACCACCATCTACCTTCCGCCCGAGGAGGAAAAGCAGGCGCCGGTGGTCCGCTCCTTTCCGGCATCGGTCAACTGAGGCGGGACCCTGGACCGCCGGGGCGGCCGCATGGCCGCCCCATCCACGACAAACGCGCGGCGCCAGACCGCGCGTTCTTGTTTGTGCAGGGCCCGAGCGCCATCAACCGGGCCAGCGCGGCTGCAGCGGAATGAACTGCACCCCGCCATCCGGCGCCTGCCATGGTTCCGGTCGCGGTTGAGGCCATGACTGCCGCCGCTGCGGCTGTTGCTCCCGGTCGAGTTGCCACTGCCGGCGCGGATCCTCGGCCTCGCCCCGGGGGCCGCCGAGCGCCGGCGCGCGCGGCACCGAATCGCTCCTCGCCATCGGCTGCGGCCACGCCGGTGCAGCCGGAGGCAGCGCGCGCCCGATGCCTTCGGGTGCTGACATCGCGGGCCCCGCGCTGCCCGGCGCCAGGCTGCCGGTTGCCCGCGCGACGTCGGCGGCCCGCGGTCGCTGCCAGCGCCGGTGCACCGGGACGCCGGGGCGGAAGTCCTCGCTTCGCATCGCCGTGATCGCCGCCAGCGGCGCCTGCTCGATGCTCGCTTCCCGAGGCGCACCGATCGCGCGATTCACCTCCCGCAGGTAGTTGCCGCTGGCCGCGAACGTCGGGCGCCACAGCTCACCGGGCGCCAGCGGATACCAGCCGATGCCGCGGCCGGAGCCGAGCGCGAGCGGCGCCTGGCCGCTGGTGCCGAGGAAGGCCACCAGCGCCGGCGCGTAGACCGGCCGCTGGTCCAGGCGTCCGGGCACCCACGCCCAGCGCGATCCGATCAGTGCCCAGCGACCGTAGTGGAAGGGCGCAAAGCCCCAGGCGGCCCGGTCGACCCAGGTCCAGCCCCATGGCTTGATCCAGTCCCAGTGGCCGAACCGGTACGGTGCCCAGTCGGCGGCCACGTTCGGGTACCAGACCAGGCCCAGCGCGCGGTCCTTCGCCCACTTGCCGTGCATGTCCAGCTGCGCCGCGCCGACGACGGCCGGGAACTGCCGCGCTGCCGGCGACTGGTCCTCGCGCCTGTTGCGTTCGGCGGCCCAGCGATCGAAGCGGTCGTCCGGCGCCGCGGCGAGCGCGCCGGTCGCCGGCTGCAGATCGCGGCCGGCGAAATCGACCTGCTGCGAGCCGCGCAGCGTGAGCGCCTGGCCGCCGCTGCCATAGACCACCGCGCTGCCCTCGCGCACCGTGACGCGGGTGCGGCCGTGCGTCGGATCGACATCCAGCCGGTACGTGCCGGCCTGGAGCGCCCGGAATGCCAGTTGCGGCGTATCGACTTCGAACAGCTCGCCCGAGCCCAGCCCGCGCACGCGCGCCTGCGCGCTGCCTTCGTGCAGCTCGGCGCGGAATGCGCCCTGATCGACATCGATCACTTCGAGGAACGCCTCGCTGTCCAGGTGCAGCACCGCCGTCCCGAGGTGCAGTTCGGCCCGCGCCGCCGGATCGCTCCACAGGCGGTCGCCGGCGGTGACCGGCCGGTTCAGCGGCGCGTCTTTCCATTCGACCTGGCCCGGTGGGGCATGGACCACCGTGCCTTCCACGTGACTCAGGCTGCCGACGCGCGCCGGGGGGTCGGGCTGCGCCTGGGCGGCCAGGCCGCCGGTGGCGAGCACCAGCGGTACCAGCCAGCGGGAGAGCAACGAGGATGACTTCATGGGATGCCTCCGTGCGATGACTGCGGGCACAGGAAACCAGCCGGCGGGGGAGCCCGGGCCCCGTTCAGCTGGTGCGGCTGGGGCTCACGAGCGGATAGCCGCGCTGCCAGACGTCTGGCGCGCGCGCCGGCGGTTGGTCGCGCAAATCGGGCCGCGCGCGCTGGCGCTGCCGCTGCACCGCCTCGTGCTCGCGCCGCCACTGCTCGGTGAGCGCCTGCTGTTCGCGCTGCCAGGCCTCGCGTTGCGCGGCTTCGCGGTCGTGCGCCACCCGGCGGGCCTGCTCGTCGCGTTGTGCGCGCTGCTCGCGCAACGCCACGGCGTCGCGGTCGGCGGCGCGGCGCGCCTGTTCCACCTGGCTCGCGCGTACTTCGCGACGCAGCTGCTCCGCCTGCCGTGCCTTCGCCTCGAGCCGGGCCTGCTCGTCGCGCCTGGCCTGCGCCTGGCGCCGCAGCTGCTCGTCCCGGCGCGCCTGGGCGGTGCGGCGCAACCGCTCGGCCTCGGCGCGGCGCGCGATCTGGTCACGCCGGGCTTGCTCTTGGCGCCCCGCCAGCTGCTCGCGTCGCTCGCGCTCCTGCCGCGCGGCCGCCACGGCGGCGCGCTTGGCCTGTTCCGCGCGAGCCATCCGGGCCCGGTCCGGCAACGGCTTGGGCGCAGCCACCGCGGCACGGTTTTGCGCGCGCCGCACCGGGCCGGATGGCTCGGGCGATGCCGGGGCACGAGCGACCGTCGCACCGACCGCGGCGGCCGGGGCCGGTGCCCGAGGCGCCGCCCCGAGCGCCGGTGCCGACGCTGCCGGCGCCACGGCCGCCGCCGGTGGCGGCGCTTGCGCGATCACCTGCCCCGGCGGTGCCGCGGTCGGCGTCGGTCCAGGGCGCGCCACTACCGTCGCGGCGCGGCGCGGACGCTCCTGCGGCATCGGCGGCGGCGGCACGATCGGGGCGCTGGTGAGCACGTTGGTCGCGACCCGCATCCAGCCGGCGCCGGCTGGCCGGCCGCGATGGAAGTCGGCAGCGCTCACGGCCGTCAATGCCTCGGGCCGTCGCTGGTACGCGTAATTGGACGCGACCGTGGCCGGAATGTTGGGATTCACGTCGGACAGGTAGGCCGGGCTGGTGCGATACGGCGGCTGCCACGCCTCGCCAGGCGCGAGCGCAAACCAGGTGACGGCCGAGCCGCCGCCGCCGATGAAGGCCACCAGCGCCGGCGCGTATACCGGCCGCAGGCTCAGGCGCCCGGGCGCCCACGCCCAGCGCCCTTCCACCAGCGCCCACCGACCATAGTGGAAGGGGGCGAAGCCCCAGGGCGCATCGTCGATCCAGGTCCAGCCCCAGGGCCCAATCCATTCCCAGCGGCCGTTGCGATACGGCGCCCAGCCGGCCGGCGTGCCTTCCGGAAACCAGATCGCGCCGTGCGTCGCGTCGCGGCGCCATTGCCCATGCGGATCGAGCTGCTGGTAGCCGACCACCTCGCGCGGCACGTAGCGTGCCGCGATCGACTGGTCCTCGCGTCGGTTGCGCTCGGCCGCCCAGCGATCGAATGCATCCTGGGGCGGCGACTCCTGCGCGCCGATCTGGGCCAGGGCACGGCCGCGGAACGTCACCTGTTGCCCGCCGCCGAGTGGCTGCGCCTGGCCGCTTTCGCCGTAGACCGTGCCGGTGCCCGAATGGACCGTCACGCGGGTGGTGCCCTGCACCGCGTCCACGTCGATGCGGTAATCGCCGGGATAGGCGGCGCGGTAGGCGAGGTTGGGCGTGTCGATCTCGAAGTTCTCGCCATCGGGCAGGCTGCGCACCCGCGCGTACACCGTGCCCTGCGTGATGCTCAGCTGTGCCGAGCGGTCGTCCAGTGCCAGGATATCGAGGCGGGTCTGGCCGTCGAGGCGAACGGCGGACGAGCCGACCTGGATCTCCGCGCGTGAGCCGCGGTCGGTCCAGAGCCGGTCGCCGCGCGTGAGCGGCCGGTTCGGCTGCGCCTCGGTCCACTCGATGTCGCCCGCGGGCGCGAAGCTCACTGTCCCCTCCGCGTGATTCATCCGTGCCACCCGGCCGGGCGGGTCGGCGCGCACCGCGGCGGCCGCGCCGACCAGGAGGATGAACAGCGCAACAAGCCGTGCAACGGCGGGCGAGGAAGGACCGGCTCTCATGGCGGCCACTCTGCCAAACCAGACGCTTGGGCTGATGAAAAGCAGGCAAAGCACAGGTAAAGCGGCCCGGGACCGTGGCGTATTTTGTAATCCCGTGTAATGCGCGCGGCGGCCGCGCCACGCAGGCGCGCGGGTGCTGGCTGGAGCGCCGATCGCCGGCCCGGAGAACTCAGCCGCTCGCCTATGATTTGCGGCATGGGCCTGCCCTCATCTCCAATGCCGCGCCTGGGCGACATCGGTCGCGTGCCGCTGCGCTGGCTGGCCGGCTGGTGGCGCATCATCTTCTTCGGCGCCACGATCCTGGTGCTGGCCGGCTCGCCGTCCAGTTATGGCCGACGCACCGGCGCGGCGCTGCTGCGCCACGCCTACCAGGACACGGCGCCGATCCTCTGGTGGTTCACGGTGCTGTGCGCGCTGCTCACCTTGGTGATCACGCGCATCGTGGTGGTCACCGCCTACAGCTACGGCCTGTCGCAGTATGCGCTGGAGATGGTGATCCGGGTGCTGGTGCTGGAACTCATCCCGCTCACGGCCGCGCTCTTCGTCGCCCTGCGCTGCACCATTCCGAACGGCGCATCGCTGGCGCAGATGCGGCGCGACGGCCGCTTCGATGCCATGCGGGCCGGCAACGTCGACCCGCTGGT
Organism: Ramlibacter sp.; assembly: GCF_035554825.1. Taxonomy (GTDB): domain Bacteria; phylum Pseudomonadota; class Gammaproteobacteria; order Burkholderiales; family Burkholderiaceae_C; genus Ramlibacter. The sequence goes on from NZ_DATMHS010000169.1 coordinate 14,407, forward strand.
GACCGAGGTTCTGCCGCGCGTGCTGGCCGGCGTCTATTCGACCGTCACGCTGGCGGCGCTCAGCTGCGTCGTCGCGCTGGTGCTGGCCTACTTCGCCGTCTACGGCTGGACGTTCGCGGGGGTGGCCGGCTATACGCACGTGTTCGGGCACGTCTTCAATCCGTCCGTGGCGCTGATCTTCGTCCTGAAGACCTTGTTCTTCAGCCTCGCCGTCTCCATCATCCCGATGGCGTCCGGCCTCTACGACATCGAGCGCCACGGCTCGCGCGAGAGCGCCGCGCTGCAGGGACTGGTCCGCATGTTCGCGGTCCTGCTGGTGCTCGAGGCCGCTTCGCTCGCCGGAAACTACGCCTGATGACTCCAACCCCGCCGCCCACCCCGCTCGAGAGCTCGGAGCCCGGCGCCGCACGCCCGGTGCGCCACCTGGAATTCAAGGCGGCGCTGCTGCTGATCTTCACGGCATTCCTGGTCGCCGGTTCGGTGCTGTACCTGCTGTACGCGCGCGGCTTCTTCGAGCCGACCCAGAAACTGGTGCTGCTGGCCGACGACGCGGAGGGCGTCTTCGTCGGCATGGACATGACGTTCTCAGGCTTTCCGATCGGCCGGGTGCACCGGGTGGAACTGGCCCCGAACGGCAATGTGCGGATCGTCATCGACGTCGCCCAGAAGGACGCGCACTGGCTGCGAACCTCCAGCGTCTTCACGCTGGTCCGCGGGCTGGTCGGCGGCACGGCGATCCGGGCGTTCAGCGGCATCCTCACCGACCCGCCGCTGCCCGACGGTGCGCAGCGGCCGGTGCTGCGCGGCGATGCGACGGCGGAACTGCCGCGGGTGCTGGCGACCGCGCGCGAGGTGCTGGAGAACATCAATGCCATGACCGGCGAGGATGGCTCCTTGCGCGGCTCGCTGGCGAACGTGCGCGAGCTCACCGACAAATTGAAGGGGCCGCGCGGCGCCCTGGGCGTGCTGTTCGGCAACGAGGCGGACGCCCGCAAGCTGCTGGCCACGCTCGATCGCACCAATGCGCTGCTGGCCCGGCTGGATCAGGTCGCAGCCAAGGCCGACACGCAGGTGTTCGGTCCGCAAGGGGTGATGGAGGACACCCGGGCGACGGTGCGCGAGCTGAACCGGCTGCTGGGCGACGCGCGCACCAGCCTGGGCAAGGTCGACGCGGTGCTGGTCGAGGCGCAGGGGATAGGCGCCAACGTGCGCGGGGCGACCGCCGACCTCGGCAGCCTGCGCGGCGAAGTGGAAGCCAACCTGCGCAAGGTGGAGGGCCTGATCAACGAGCTGAATCGGAAATGGCCGTTCGCGCGGGACACGGAGGTCAAGCTGCCATGACGCGGAGACTGTTGATGGCTGGTGCGCTCGCGTTGCTGGCGGGCTGCGGCAGCAAGCCGCCGGCGCCGGACTGGCAGATGAACGCCCACGACGGCTTGCAGCGCTACGTTTCGAACTTCATGAGCGGCAGCGACCGCGCCGCCGCCGCGGAGTTCGCGCGCGCGCGGGCCGAGCTGGCGAGCACCGGCCAGGCCGGCCTCGCGGCCCGCGCCGAACTGACCCGCTGCGCGGCGTTCGTCGCCAGCCTCGTGCTCGACCCATGCGATGGCTTCGAGCCGTTGCGCGTCGACGCCCCGGCCGCGGAGCGTGCCTATGCGGACTACCTGGCGGGGCGCCTCGCACCCGGGCAAGCTGCCTTGCTGCCACCCCAGCATCGGGCCGTGGCGCAGGCCGCCGCGGGCGCCGCAGAGGTGCAAGCCATCGCCGATCCGCTGTCCCGGCTCGTTGCCGCCGGCGTGCTGTTTCGCAGCGGCCGCGCCAGCCCCGAACTGCTGGCACTGGCGAGCGATACCGCGTCGGCACAAGGCTGGCGGCGGCCGCTGCTGGCCTGGCTCGGCGTGCAGGCGATGCGGGCGGAGCAGGCCGGTGCGACCGACGAAGCGCAGCGGCTGCGCCGCCGCATGGCGCTGGCCGAGGGGCGTTAGGCTCGCGCGCGCTGGCGTGGGGTGCGGAAGGTGATCGAGTAGCGCAGCGCCTCGGTCGGGGCCACGCTGTGCTGCCATGCCCAGCGCGAAGGGCCGCGCAGCAGGTAGACCGAGCGCGGTTCCACCACCACCTTGAGCACATCGCTCTTCTTCGGCGCTTCGGGCGGGTAGGGCCGAAACCGCATGATCGCATCGGCCAGCAAGGACACGCCGACGACGTCCTCGAAATCCGGCACGTCGCGGTGCCAGCCGAGCGGCGTGCCCGGGCGGTATTCGGCGACCAGCGCCTGGGTGAACGCTTCCGGCTCGACGCCCAGCCAGGCGGCGACCCTGGCGCGCAGCGGCTCCAGTGGCGCCGGCAGCGGCTGGGCCGCTTGCAGCCGGTTGGCGTCGAAATCGTAGGCGCCGCCGTAGCTCGCGACCCGCCGGCGCGCCGTGTACCCCTTGTAGTTCATCTCGCGCAGCGGCAGCGAGGCCGCGGTCCGCACCAGATGCGCTTCTTCGTCGCGGCTGAGGAACTCGCGCCGATACACCATGCCTTCGGGCAGGACGGGCGCGGCGGCGAACAACTCGACCTGGCGCGGCGCGGCCGGCGTCATGCGTCGTCCAGCAGGCGCCGCGCGTTGAGGTACTGCGGCTGGTCGATCCACAGGCCGTCCACCTGCACGCGCTGCTCGCCGCGCCGGCGCGCCGTCTCGAACGCGGTCACCACGCGCCTGGCGTGCGCCACCTCCAGCGGCGTTGGCGCGAGCGCCGCCCGCACCGGCCGGACATGCTCGGGCTGGAGCACGGTCTTGGTGTGATAGCCCAGTCGCCGCGCCTCGCGCGCTTCGGCCACCACGGTTTCGACTTCGCTGAACGCGGCGGCCGCATCGACCGGCTCGACCGCAGCGGCGCGGCACTCGAGCACGAAGCGCCGGCGCGCATAGGCCAGCTCGACGCCGTCGCGGGTGCGATCCGCGCCGAGGTCGGCGGCCAGGTGCTCGGAGCCGAGCAGCGCGCATCGAACGCGCGCGCTGGCGCCGGCGATCTCGCGGACATTGACGATGCCGAGTGCGGTTTCGCAGACCGGCACGATTTCGGTGGCTCCGCGTTCGATGCCCAGTGCCGCCTCATGCGTGGTGACGGCCACGTCCAGCGCGCGCACGTGGTGCGCGCTCGCCACCTTCGGATAGACGATCAGGTCCGGACGCGCTGGCAGCACCGACTGCAGGTCGATGTGGCCCACGCCGTCCAGCGGGTTGATGCGCACGCCAACCAGGGCGCCCGCGTCGCGCCAGCACTGGTACAGGCCGGCGGCGAGGGTGCGCGCCTCGGCGCGGCGCTCGGGCAGGGTGAGATCTTCCAGGTCATGCACCAGCACGTCGGCGCCGCACTGGGTCATGGCAACATGGCGCGCCCGGTCGGCGCCGGCGCCGAACAGCCATACCCGCCGCGCGTGCGGGCTGCGTTCGATGCGGCGCGGCGCCAGGCGGGCGGACGGCGAACCGGGGGACGGCATGGCAATGCGGACGGGCGAAGCGGCCCATTGTGGGACGATTCGCGGCGGCGCGGGGGTCAGCGCAACAAGCGCGAAATTCCTCCATGCGGATGGTGCGTCGAATGTGCAATGCCGACCCGGACGAGCACAGCCGCTGAATTCGACAATGCCACGGCCAATTGACACGGATGCTCGGCCATTTGGCAATGCGCCTCGCCAAAAAGAAAAAACCCGGCATCTTTCGACGCCGGGTTTTCAGACACGAACTGCTGTGTCTTAGGGCTTGCTCGCGGTCGGGAAGGGCCAAGCGGCTTGCGGGTTCAGAGTGGTCTGAGCCGCAGGGGCTGCCGGGGCCGCGGGCGCTGCACTTGCCGCGGGCTTCGCAGCCGGCGCTTTCGCAGCCTTTTTCGCCGGGGCCTTTTTCGCCGCTTTTTTCGCGGCGGGGCGCTTCGCGGCGGCCTTCTTCGCCGTGGTCTTCTTGGCGGCGGACTTCTTTGCCGTCGTCTTCTTCGCCGCCGCCTTCTTGGCGGCCGGGCGCTTCGCCGCCGCCTTCTTGGCTGCCGGGCGCTTCGCGGCGGCTTTCTTCGCCGCCGGACGCTTCGCGGCCGCCTTCTTGGCGACCGGACGCTTCGCCGCAGCCTTCTTGGCCGGGGCCTTCTTCGCCGCGACCTTCTTGGCCGGGGCCTTCTTGGCGGCGGCCTTCTTGGCTGCCGGGCGTTTCGTTGCGGCCTTCTTCGCCGTCGTCTTCTTCGCAGTTGCCATTGCTATCTCCTGTTCAAGTTGATCAAACATCAACCAATGAAGCGCTCCATGCCTGTTGGTTGCACGAAGCGATCCATGAAGTTGGGCCGCAGCCCAGCTCCATGAACACCGTAAGCCGGACGGCGCCATGCATCTTGCGGCATGGTCGGCATCCGGTTGTTCCTTCCCCCGTGCGTGTCAGTCCCAGCTCAGCGCGCCGCCGGTCTGGTACTCGATCACGCGGGTTTCGAAGAAGTTGCGTTCCTTCTTCAGATCAATCATCTCGCTCATCCAGGGGAACGGGTTTTCCTCGTTCGGGAAGAGCGCCTCGAGGCCGATCTGCGTGGCGCGGCGGTTCGCGATGTAGCGCAGGTAGCCCTTGAACATGGAGGCATTGAGGCCCAGCACGCCGCGCGGCATGGTGTCCTCGGCATAGCGGTATTCGAGTTCGACGGCCTTCAGGAACAGCGCCTTGATCTCGGCCTTGAACTGGGCGGTCCACAGCTGCGGGTTCTCCAGCTTGAGCTGGTTGATCAGATCGATGCCGAAGTTGCAGTGCATCGACTCGTCGCGCAGGATGTACTGGTACTGCTCCGCGGCGCCCGTCATCTTGTTCTGGCGGCCGAGCGCCAGGATCTGCGTGAAGCCGACGTAGAAGAACATCCCTTCCATCAGGCAGGCGAACACGATCAGCGACTTCAGCAGCGTCTGGTCGTTCTCCGGCGTGCCGGTGTGGAAGTTCGGATCCATGATCGCCTCGATGAAGGGGATCAGGAACTGGTCCTTGTCGCGGATCGACGGCACCTCGTTGTAGGCGTTGAAGATCTCCGACTCGTCCAGGCCCAGCGACTCGACGATGTACTGGTAGGCGTGGGTGTGGATCGCTTCCTCGAACGCCTGGCGCAGCAGGAACTGGCGGCACTCCGGCGCCGTGATGTGGCGGTAGGTGCCAAGCACGATGTTGTTGGCGGCCAGGGAGTCGGCCGTCACGAAGAAGCCGAGGTTGCGCTTGATGATGCGGCGCTCGTCCTCCGACAGACCGTTGGGGTCTTTCCAGAGGGCGATGTCGCGCGTCATGTTGATCTCCTGCGGCATCCAGTGGTTGCTGCAGGTGGCCAGGTACTTTTCCCAGGCCCACTTGTATTTGAAGGGGACCAGCTGGTTGACGTCGGTCTGGCCGTTGATGATGCGCTTGTCGGCGGCGTTGACGCGGCGTGCGCTCGTCGGCTGTGCCGCGCGCGTGGTGATCGGCGCCATCGGCGTGACGGCGGCGAGCTGGGGGACGGCGGAAACTGGCGAAGCGGGTGACGGCGTCACCCGGCTCGGAAACGAGCCGTTGTTCGATGCTGGCGAAATGGGCTTGACTTCTTCGTCCCAGGTCAACATAAGTTTTCCAATGTGCGGATTATGGAAGCAGTGATTGCGAAATGCAAAGCGCCCATTCGCGTCGCTGCCGGATTGTGTTGCTCAATTGCATCGGCGTTCTGTCGGAGAACGCCGACACATCGCTCGATTACTGACAGGCCTCGCACGACGGATCGTCGATGGCGCAGAACTTGATGTCCGTCGCCGGCGTCGCGTCCGCCGGCTGCGCGGTGGCGGCGTCGATCTGCGTGCGTGCCGCGGCGGCCGCGGCGTCGAGCGCGCTCATGCCGCCGCCGGCGTCGTTCGCCACCGCGTTGAGCCGGCCGGACTGCACCGTCGACTTCTCGGCGTGCGTGGCGCTGGTCGTGCGCAGGTAGTACGTCGTCTTCAGCCCGCGCAGCCACGCCAGCGTGTAGGTGTCGTGCAGCTTCTTGCCGGAGGCGCCCGCCATATAGATATTGAGCGACTGCGCCTGGTCGATCCACTTCTGGCGGCGCGCGGCGGCTTCCACCAGCCACTGGGGCTCGATCTCGAACGCGGTGGCGTAGAGCGACTTGACCTCTTGCGGCACGCGGTCGATCGGCCGCAGCGAGCCGTCGAAATGCTTCAGGTCCATGACCATCACTTCGTCCCACAGCCCCAGGCGCTTCAGGTCGCGCACCAGGTACTGGTTGATGACGGTGAACTCGCCGGACAGGTTGGACTTGACCGACAGGTTGCCGAAGCACGGCTCGATCGAGGCGTCCACGCCGATGATGTTGGAGATCGTCGCCGTCGGCGCGATCGCCACGCAATTGGAGTTGCGCATGCCGTCGCGGGCGATCTTCTGGCGCAGGGCATCCCAGTCGAGGGTGCTCGACCGGTCGACCTCGACCCAGCCGCCGCGCTGCTGCTGCAGCAGGTCCAGGCTGTCCAGCGGCAGGATGCCGCGGTCCCACAGCGAACCCCGGTAGCTGGAGTAGCGGCCGCGCTCGCGCGCCAGCTCGGTCGAGGCCCAGTACGCGTGGTAGCAGACGGCTTCCATCGAGCGGTCGGCGAACTCCACCGCCTCCTGCGAGGCGTACGGGATGCGCAGCTGGTACAGCGCGTCCTGAAAACCCATCACGCCCAGGCCGACCGGGCGGTGGCGCATGTTCGCGTCGCGCGCCTTCTTGACGGCGTAGTAGTTGATGTCGATGACGTTGTCCAGCATGCGCATCGCCGTGGTGACGGTACGGCGCAGCTTCTCGTGATCGAGCACGGCGGCGCCCGCGGCGTCGCTCTTGACGTGGTTGAGCAGGTTCACCGAGCCCAGGTTGCACACCGCCGTTTCGGTGTCGCTGGTGTTCAGCGTGATCTCGGTGCACAGGTTCGACGAGTGCACCACGCCGACGTGCTGCTGCGGCGAGCGGACGTTGCAGGCGTCCTTGAACGTGATCCAGGGGTGCCCGGTCTCGAACAGCATGCTGAGCATCTTGCGCCAGAGGTCCACGGCCCGGATGGTGCGGCTCGGCTTGATCTCGCCGCGCCTGGCCTTCTCTTCGTAGGCGACGTAGGCGCGCTCGAAGTCGGCGCCGATCAGGTCGTGCAGGTCCGGCACGTTGGACGGCGAGAACAGCGTCCACTCGCCCTGCTCGGCGACCCGGCGCATGAACAGGTCCGGGATCCAGTTGGCCGTGTTCATGTCGTGGGTGCGGCGGCGGTCGTCGCCGGTGTTCTTGCGCAGTTCCAGGAATTCCTCGACGTCCAGGTGCCAGGTTTCCAGGTAGGTGCAGACGGCGCCCTTGCGCTTGCCGCCCTGATTCACGGCGACGGCGGTGTCGTTGACCACCTTGAGGAACGGGACCACGCCCTGCGATTCGCCGTTGGTGCCCTTGATGTGCGAACCCAGCGCCCGCACGCGGGTCCAGTCGTTGCCGAGCCCGCCGGCGAACTTCGACAGCAGCGCGTTTTCCTTGATCGACTCGTAGATGCCGTCCAGGTCGTCGGGCACCGTCGTCAGGTAGCACGAGGACAGCTGGGAGCGCAGGGTGCCGCTGTTGAACAGCGTCGGCGTGCTGGACATGAAATCGAAGCTCGACAGCACCTCGTAGAACTCGATGGCGCGCGCTTCGCGGTCGATCTCGTTCAGCGCCAGGCCCATGGCGACGCGCATGAAGAAGGCCTGGGGCAGTTCGATGCGGGTCTTGCGGACATGCAGGAAGTAGCGGTCGTACAGCGTCTGCAGGCCCAGGTAGTCGAACTGGTGGTCGCGCTCGGCCTTGAGCGCTGCGCCCAGGCGCTTCAGGTCGTACTGCAGCAGCTTCTCGTCGAGCAGTTCGGCGTCGACGCCGCGCTTGATGAAGCCCGGGAAGTAGTCGGGGTAGCTGCCGGCCATGTCGGCCGGCGCCAGGTCGCGCCCGAGCACTTCCTTGAAGATCGTGTGCAGCAGCAGGCGCGCCGTGGCGTAGGTGTAGTCCGGATCCTTCTCGATCAGCGTCCGGGCCGCCAGGATCGAGGCCTTGTAGACCTCGTCCATGGGCACGCCGTCGTACAGGTTGCGCATGGTCTCGGCGACGATGGGGTCGGACTTAACGTCGGCCGACAGGCCCTGGCAGGCGGACTCGATCAGGTGTTTCAGGTGGTCGAGGTCGAGCGGCACGCGCTGGCCGCCGTCGAGCACGTGCAGCACCGGCGCCGCGGGGGTCTCGACGGTGCCCTGGCGCGCCCGTTCCTGCGCGCGGCGGTCGCGGTACAGCACGTAGGCGCGGGCGATGTCGTGATGGCCGCCGCGCATGAGGCCCAGTTCCACCTGGTCCTGCACGTCCTCGATGTGGAAGGTGCCGCCGCCGGGGCGCGAGCGCATCAGCGCGCGCACCACGGCCTGCGTCAGCTGGTCCACCGTCTCGCGGACGCTGGCCGAAGCGGCGCCCTGGGTGCCGTGCACCGCGAGGAACGCCTTCATCATGGCGATGGCGATCTTGTGCGGCTCGAACGGGACCACCGCGCCGTTGCGGCGGATGATCTGGTAGTGGGCGAGGGCGCTCGGCGCCATGCTGCCGGCCGAAGCGCCGACTGTCGGCGGCAAGGCGCTGCTTGCGGTGGATGGTGTGCTCACGGCTGTTTGCATGGGATCCCTTTCAACTTCTTGGAGAAATCAGGCCGGTGTTGCTGCCGGTCCTGGCTTGGCCACTGCGCCGCGCCAGGGCAGTGGAAGGTTGGCACTATATCTAGTGTGTGATGAGATGACAATGCGCTACCTGTAGCGTTTTCGCGTCAAGCGAATCGCTGCGCCGCAGCATGGCGGCGCGCCGCGGCGTGGCGCCGCCGGCTAGTCGGGGAAACACCCTGCCGGCCACGGCAGGCTGCGTCGCAGCAGCTGCCAGTCGAAGCCGGCGCCCGGGTCGCGCTTGCGCCCCGGAGCGATGTGTTCGTGGCCCGCGATGTGCTGGACCGGGTAGCGCTGGCCGATCGCCGCGCACAAGGCGCCGAGCGCCTCGTACTGCGCCGGCTCGAACGCCCGGCCTTCCAGGCCCTCGAGTTCGATGCCGATCGAATCGTCGTTGCAGTTCGCGCGGCCGCGGTATTGTGACAGCCCCGCGTGCCATGCGCGGTCGTCGCAGCTGACGAATTGCCACAGTTCGCCGTGGCGGCGGATGTAGAAGTGCGACGAGACGCTCAGGCCCTCGATGCCCTTGTAGTAAGGGTGGGCATTCCAGTCGAGGGTGTTCGTGAACAACCGCTGCACCTGATCCCCGCCATATTCGCCGGGCGGCAGGCTGATCGAGTGCACGACGATCAGGTCGACCTGCGCGCCGGCCGGCCTGGCGTTGCAGTTGGGCGACGCCAGCCGGCGCGCAAAGCGGTACCAGCCGTCCTGCCACAGCGCCGAGGGCGCGTCAGGCGGGTTCGTCATGGGCGTCGTCGCCGGGCGCCGTGATCGCGAGCCGGGCGATGCGGTAGCGGATCTGCCGCAGGCTCAGGCCCAGGCGCTGCGCGGCCGCGGTGCGGTTGAAGCCGCTTTCCTGCAGCGCCTTCACCAGGATCTCGCGCTCTTGCTGGTCCAGCCAGGCCTGCAGGTCGGCAGGCACGCCCTCGGCCGGCGGCGCCGCCGGCTCGCGGGCCTCGGCCGACCTCGCGGTGGTGGGCGCGAAATCCACCTGCAAGGCCTGCCCGTCGCTCAGGGCGACCGCGCGGTGCAACAGGTTCTCGAGTTCGCGCACATTGCCGGCCAGCGGGTGCTCGCACAGCTGCTGCAGCACGGCGGGCGCGAGCACCGGCACCGGCAGGCCCGACTCCTGGGCGATGCGTGCCAGCAGCGATTCGCACAGCGTCGGCAGGTCCTCGCGCCGCTCGCGCAGGGGCGGCACCAGGATCTCGATCACGTTGAGCCGGTAGAACAGGTCCTGCCGGAAGCGCTCGGCCCGCACCTCGGCGGCGAGGTCCTTGTGGGTGGCGCTGACGATGCGCACGTCCACGGCGTCTTCCTGGGTCGAGCCGAGCGCGCGCACCTGGCGCTCCTGGATCGCGCGCAGCAGTTTCGACTGCATCGGCAGCGGCAGGTCGCCGATCTCGTCGAGAAACAGCGTGCCGCCACGGGCGGCCTGGAAATAGCCTTCGCGATCCTGGTGGGCGCCGGTGTAGGAGCCTTTCTTCGCGCCGAAGAACTCCGCCTCCAGCAGCGCTTCGGGGATCGCGCTGCAGTTGACGGCGATGAACGGGCCTTCGGCGCGGTGGCTGCAGGCGTGGACCGCTCGCGCCACCAGTTCCTTGCCGGTGCCCGACTCGCCGCGCACCAGCACTGGCGCCATGCTGCGCGCCACCTTGGCGACGCGCTCCTTGACCTGCCGCATCGCCTGCGATTCGCCGACCAGCCGCTGCAGCGCGGCGGCGGCGGTGGCGGGGCATTCCCCGTTCGCGGCGGCGCGGGCCGGCCCGGCGCCGCGGGCCGCTCGCGCCGGCGCCGCGCTTTCCTGGATCGCGGAGGCGACGACGGACCGGAACTGCTTGAGGTCGACCGGCTTGGTCAGGTAGTCGAAGGCGCCGGCCTTGAGCGCTTCCACGGCGTTCTCCGCCGAGCCGTAGGCCGTCATGACGACGCAGCGTTCGCCGCGCTGCTGCGCTGCCATCCCGTGCAGCAGTTCCAGCCCCAGGCCGTCGGGCAGCCGCATGTCGGTGATCACGGCATCGAACCGGCGCCCCTCGAGGTGCTGCCAGGCTTCGGCCAGGCTGCCGGCGGCTTCCACCCGGTAGCCCTCGCGCAGCAGCGTGAGCTCGTACAGCGTGCGCAGGTCCGGTTCGTCGTCGACGACCAGGACCTGGTGGGGCGGAACCGTGGCGGACATCAGGCGGCCATTGTGTCAAAAGGCGCCGCGCCGGCAAGCTTGGAGCGCGCCGGACCGAAGCTCACGAAGAATTCGTTGCCTTCGCGCGCATGCGCCCCGGAGCCGGCGGCGCGCCGGCGATAGCCGATGGCGGCGCCGTGCCGCTCGCACAGCTCGCGGCAGATGTAGAGGCCCAGGCCGCTGGAGCGGCTCTCCGACGAGAAGAAGGGCTCGAACAGGCGCTGCTCCACGCTGGCGGACAGGGGCGCGCCGTCGCTCCACACCGTCAGCACGGGCTGGCCCTCGGCGAGCGCGGTGGCGACCCGGATCGAGTCGGGCTGCCCGCCGGCATAGCGCAAGGCGTTGTCCAGCAGGTTCACCAGCACCCGCCGCAGGTGCGGCGCCTCGAAGCGCACGCGCGCGCCGGGCGCGCCCAGCGCCACCTGCAGGCGCTCGCTGCTGCGGGTCTGCATCGCCCAGTCGCCGCACACGCCGGCCACCGCGGGATCGAGTTCCATCCGCGGCGCAGCGGCGCGGTCGCCGGGCTGGTTCTGCGCCACGTTGAGAATCTCGTCGACGATCTGCGCCAGCCGCTGCGTGTTCTTTCGCACCAGCGCGCTGAGCTGGCGCAACGCGGGCTCGCGCAGGTCTTCGTCCATCAGCGCGTTCGCCTGCGCGATCGCCGCCAGCGGATTGCGGATCTCGTGGGCGACGGCCGCCGACATGCGGCCCATGGCCGCGAGTTTCTCGGTGCGCAGCCGCCCCTCCAGTTCGCGCAGGTCCTGCACGAACATCACGCACAGGCTGGCGAACTGGGACGAGTCGGGGTTGGTCAGGCGGGAGCGCACGTGCAGGCGCCGCGTCTCGTCGCCCACCAGCGACATCGCGATGTCGGCCGACTGCGGCGTGCGCTCGCGGAAGGTGGTCCGTGCCAGCGCGGCCAGGGGCTCCCAGGCGGGCTGTCCCGACAGCGCGAATTCGACGCCCGGGCCGGCGTGCGGCAGTCCGAGCAGCGCCTGCGCCGCGGGATTGGCGGCGTGCACGCGCCATTTCGCATCCACCACCAGCACGCCGTCCGAGAGCGTCTCGATCACCAGCTGGTTCACTTGCGCCTGGGCCCGGGCCGCGCGCTGGCCCTGGCGGGCCGCGTGCTCTTCGCGCGACAGCCGCACCGCCATCTGGTTCACCAGCAGCGACAAGGCGAAGTAGCCGGTGCCGGTCAGGGCGGCCTGCAGGAAGCGGGTCGCGCTGTCGTCGGGGGCATGGAGCGACAGCACCCAGGCGTCGGTCAGCAGCAGCAGCGTCACGCCGGCGGCGGTGCCGAGCGCGAGCAGGGTCGAGCCCAGCACCGATCCCATCAGCACCGGCAACGCGAACAGCGGCGAATAGTTGATGCCGCCGGCCTGCAGGAACTGCAGCGTGGCGAACGCCACGAGGTCGATGCCGATCGTCGACACCCACTGCGGGTCGAACGAGGAGCCCGGCGGCCGCGGCCGGGTGAACAGCCGCACCGCCACGACCGCGGCCAGGTAGGTGAAACCGAGCGCCACCAGCCAGCCGCTGACATTGAAGGCCGGCGCCAGCAGGTGCAGCGCGGCCAGCAGCGCCAGCAGCACCAGCGCGATCCCGACGCGCGCCGTCATGAAGGCGCGCCACAGGCGCGCGAAGGCGGAATCCTGGGTGAGCTCGGCGGCGGCGGGCAGGGGGGCGAAGTCGGAGACCAGCTTCACGGCGTCAACCGGCGGCCCGCGAGCGGTGTTCGGCGCAGCAGTAGAACTGGCCGTCGGGGCCGGGCAGCGCATCCGAGCGCGGCACGTGCACCGAGCACACCGGGCACTCGATCATCTCCTGCTGGGCGACCTGAGGCGGCCGGCGGGCGGCGCTGCCGCCCGTGGCGCGGTCCTGCTGCCGGTTGCCGCGCCACAGCCAGGCCACCAGCAGCACGATGGCGATCAGCAGCAGGTACTTCATGCCGGCCGCTTGAGGACGACTTCCATCACGAAGCGCGAGCCGGCGTAGGCCAGCAGCAGCAGCAGCGAGCCGACGTACAGCACGCGCACGGCCTTGCGCCCGCGCCAGCCGAAGCGGGCGCGCCCGAGCAGCAGCCAGGCGAAGACGAGCCAGGCCAGGATCGAGAACACCGTCTTGTGGTCCCAGCGCACGACGTGCCCGGGCCCGTACAGCAGCTCGCTGAACACCAGCCCCGCCAGCAGCGTGGCCGACAGCAGGATGAAACCCGCCGTCGCGAAGCGGAAGGTGAGCCGCTCCAGCGTCAGCAGCGGCACCCCGGCCTGGGGATCGGCGGCATGGCGGATGCTGCGCTCGGCGCGGGTCATCAGCCAGGCGTGGACGACCGCGGCGGCGAACAGCCCGTACGACGACAGGCCCAGGGCCCAGTGCAGCGGCGCCCAGGGCGAGGTTTTCACGTGCAGTTCGCTGCCCGGAAACACCAGGGGCAGCAGCACGGCGAACGAGCCCAGCCCGGCGAGGGCCCAGCGTGCCTCGAGCTTAGGAAACATCTGCCGTTCGATGGCGTAGACGGTCAGCACCAGCCAAGCCGTGATCGAAATCGCGGGCGCGAACCCGAAGCGCGGCGGCGTTCCGAACATGCCCAGCGCCAGCACGATCGCGTGGAGCAGCCACCCCAGCAGCAAGGCGGTGCGCGCGGCGCGGTCGGAGAGGCGGCCCGCGCCGGCCGCCGGCACTGCGTACGCCGCGGCGGCTGCCAGCGTGAGCACCACACTGGGAAAGGGCGCACTCGCTAGAATCATGGGTCCACAGTTTAGCCGTGCTTGACTGCGACGCGAAGCTGCGGCGCGCCGCGCCGGTTGTCCCAGAGCAATCCCGATGGCTTCCTCCCTCACCGAAAGACTCTCCCGGCTCACCAAGGAGTTGCGGGGCCAGGCCCGCATCACCGAGTCGAACGTGCAGGACATGCTGCGCGAGGTGCGCATGGCCCTGCTGGAGGCCGACGTCGCCCTGCCGGTGGTGCGCGATTTCATTGCCCGCGTCAAGGAGAAGGCGCTGGGCCAGGAAGTCCTGGGCTCGCTCTCGCCCGGCCAGGCCCTGATCGGCATCGTCAACCGCGAGCTGGCGGCCACCATGGGCGAGGGCGTCAGCGACATCAACCTGCAGGCCCAGCCGCCGGCGGTGATCCTGATGGCCGGCCTGCAGGGCTCGGGCAAGACCACGACCACCGCCAAGCTGGCCAAGTACCTGATCGAGAAGCGCCGCAAGAAGGTGCTCACGGTGTCGGGCGACGTGTACCGGCCGGCCGCCATCGAGCAGCTCAAGACGGTGACGGCGCAGGCCGGCGCCGAATGGTTCCCCAGCTCGCCGGACCAGAAGCCGGTGGAGATCGCCCGGGCGGCGCTCGACCACGCCAAGCGCCAGTATTTCGACGTGCTGCTGGTCGATACCGCCGGCCGGCTGGCGATCGACGAGGCGCTGATGCGCGAGATCAAGGAACTGCATGCGGCGGTGCATCCGGTGGAGACGCTGTTCGTCGTCGACGCGATGCAGGGCCAGGACGCCGTGAACACCGCCAAGGCGTTCAAGGAGGCGCTGCCGCTCACCGGCATCGTGCTGACCAAGATGGACGGCGACTCGCGCGGCGGCGCGGCGCTCTCGGTGCGGCAGATCACGGGCGCGCCGATCAAGTTCGCCGGCGTCAGCGAGAAGCTCGACGGGCTGGAGGTGTTCGATGCCGAGCGCCATGCCGGCCGGATCCTCGGCATGGGCGACATCGTCGCCCTGGTGGAGCAGGTCACCGCGGGCGTGGACATGGAAGCCGCGCAGAAGCTCGCGGCCAAGGTCAAGAGCGGCGCCGGCTTCGACCTGAGCGACTTCCTGGCGCAGTTGCAGCAGATGAAGAGCATGGGCGGCCTGTCCACCCTGATGGACAAGCTGCCGGCCCAGATGCAGGCCAAGGCCGGCCAGGTCGACATGGACAAGGCCGAGCGCGACATCCGGCGCAAGGAAGGGATCATCCAGAGCATGACGCCGCTGGAGCGGCGCAAGCCCGAACTGATCAAGGCCACCCGCAAGCGCCGCATCGCGGCCGGCGCCGGCGTCCACGTCCAGGAAGTCAACCGCCTGCTCAACGAGTTCGAGCAGATGCAGGGGATGATGAAGAAGATGAAGGGCGGCGGCTTGATGAAGATGATGAAGAGGATGGGTGGGCTCGGCGGCAAGGGCGGCATGCCAAAGCTGCCTTTCTAGGGCCCAGCGGGCCCTGAAAGGCATTGCCTGTCTCAGGAACCCCCTCTCCCCATCCCTCTTCCCCGAGGGGGAGAGGGAGCCGATCGTTAGATATCCACCAACCATGAAACTTGTCGACGGCTTCGCCGATATTTCGCAATTCGTCGCGCTGCGGCGCGACATCCACGCGCATCCGGAACTCGGGTTCGAGGAACACCGCACCTCGGAGAAGGTGGCCGAGTTGCTGCGCGAATGGGGGCTCGAGGTCCACACCGGCATTGCCGGCACGGGCGTC
>NZ_DATMHS010000170.1:0-7156 GCF_035554825.1 Ramlibacter sp.
CAGCACCTTCCTGGTGGGCGCCGACGGCATCCTCAAGCAGGAATGGCGCGGCCTGAAAGTGCCGGGCCACGTCGACGAGGTGCTCAAGGCGGTCAAGCTGCTGAAGAAGGCGGCCTGAGGCTTTGTAGCAACATGCAAGTCCGCCCGTTGTTGCGTCGCAGGACTTGTGCATAATGAATTCATGCCGTTGAACTGGACGCTTCGCGTCTGTACAGCTCAGTCTGAAAAAGCCGCCCGGCGACCCCGGCGGCTTTTTTGCTTGTCGACCTTCTCATCCGGGAACCTGCCGTTCTATGCCATTGCCTCCCGCTCCCACGAAGCGCGCCGCCCTGCTCCCGCCCGAAGCGTTCGACGCGCCGGCCCGGTCCTCGCACAAGGCTGCTCGAAAACTGGAGGCGGCGCAGGCGCCCAGCCCGATCGCTGAGAAACCGCAGGCCCTCGACTTCGATCCGCCCCTGGGCGGCGGCGAACCGCATTCCGAGGCTTACCAGGAGAGCGTGGAGAGCTACCTCGAACACGTGGCGGCGCCCACGCCGAGAAAGCAGCGCGCCCCGGCCGTGCAGCCCGCGGCGAAGCCGCGCAAGAAGGCCGCGACCGGCCCGGCCAAGCTGTTCGTGCTGGACACGAACGTCCTGATGCACGACCCGATGAGCCTGTTCCGCTTCGAGGAGCACGACATCTTCCTGCCGATGATCGTGCTGGAGGAACTCGACGGGCACAAGAAAGGCATGACCGAGGTGGCGCGCAACGCCCGGCAAGCCAGTCGCATGCTCGACGGGCTCGCCGGTGGCCAGGAGGCCGACATCAGCAAAGGGCTGAAGCTCAATTCCACCGGCCACACCGAGGCCGGCGGCTGCCTGTTCTTCCAGACCCAGTCGCTGGCCAACCAGCTGCCGCCCAGCCTGCCGCAGGGCAAGGCCGACAACCAGATCCTGGGGGTGGTGCAGGCGCTGCGCGAACAGTACGCGCCGCGCGAAGTGGTGCTGGTGTCCAAGGACATCAACATGCGGGTCAAGGCCCGCGCGCTGGGCCTGGCGACCGACGACTACCAGAACGACAAGACCCTCGACGATCTCGAACTGCTGTATTCGGGCGCGCTCGCCCTGCCGCCGGACTTCTGGGCCAAGCACGGCAAGACGGTGGAGAGCTGGCAGAGCGGCCAGCACACCTACTACCGGATCAGCGGCCCGATCGTCCCCAGCCTGCTGATCAACCAGTTCGTGTTCTTCGAATCGCCCGGCGAGCCGAGCCTGTACGCCCGGGTGTCGGAAATCCGCGGCAAGACGGCGGTGCTCAAGACGCTCAAGGATTACGGCCACCTGAAGAACGCCGTGTGGGGCGTGACGACGCGCAACCGCGAGCAGAACTTCGCGATGAACCTGCTGATGGATCCGGAGGTGGACTTCGTCACGCTCACCGGCACCGCTGGCACCGGCAAGACGCTGATGGCGCTCGCCTCCGGGCTCACGCAGGTGCTGGACGACCGGCGCTACACCGAGATCATCATGACCCGCGCCACGGTGAGCGTGGGCGAGGACATCGGCTTCCTGCCCGGCACGGAAGAGGAAAAGATGGGGCCCTGGATGGGCGCGCTCGACGACAACCTGGAGGTGCTCGCCAAGACCGACACCAGCGCCGGCGAATGGGGCCGCGCCGCCACCAACGAGTTGATCCGCAGCCGCATCAAGATCAAGAGCATGAACTTCATGCGCGGGCGGACCTTCCTGAACAAGTACGTGATCATCGACGAGGCGCAGAACCTCACGCCCAAGCAGATGAAGACGCTGATCACCCGGGCCGGGCCGGGCACCAAGATCATCTGCATGGGCAACCTGGCCCAGATCGACACGCCCTACCTCACCGAAGGTTCATCGGGCCTCACCTTCGCCGTGGACAAGTTCAAGGGCTGGCCGCACAGCGGCCACATCACGCTGGCGCGGGGCGAGCGCTCGCGGCTGGCCGACTTCGCGAGCGAGGTGCTCTGACCTCCGCGATAGCAGTCGCTTCGAGGTTCAGACATTCTTGAACGCAGAGTTCGCAGAGGAGACGCAGAGAGAACGCAGAGGAACACCTCCAAAATCTCTGCATCCTTGTACTAACTCTGCGCCCTCTGCGTAACCTTTGCGTCCTCTGCGTTCAGACAATCAAGCGAGCGCCGGCACGCTCGCCGGCGCGCCGCTAGAAGTCCGACCCGCCGCCTGACGCCAGGCTCTCGAAGCGCGTCAGCTCCTTCATGAAGGCGAGCTTCACGGTGCCGGTGGGGCCGTTTCGCTGCTTGCTGATGATGATCTCCGCCACGCCGGGCTCCTTGGAGTCCTTGTTGTAGTAGTCGTCGCGGTAGATGAACATGATCACGTCGGCGTCCTGCTCGATCGCGCCGGATTCGCGCAGGTCGCTCATCATCGGGCGCTTGTCGGTGCGCGACTCGACGCCGCGCGACAGCTGCGACAGGGCGATCACCGGACAGCCCAGTTCCTTCGCCAGCATCTTCAGGCCGCGCGAGATTTCGCCGACGGCGGTCGCCCGGTTCTCGTCGCTCATGCTCGTCGAGGTGCTCATCAGCTGCAGGTAGTCGACGACGATCAGGCCGAGCTTGCCGCCGCACTGGCGCGCCAGCCGCCGCGCGTTGGCCCGCAGCTCGCTCACCGTGAGGCCGGGCGTCTCGTCGATGTGCAGCGAGATGTTGCGCAGCTTCTCGATTGCCTCGGTCAGGCGCGGCCACTCGGAATCGGTGAGCTTGCCGGTGCGCAGGTGCATCTGGTCGATGCGGCCGATCGACCCGACGATACGCACCGCCAGCTGGCTGGCGCCCATTTCCATCGAGAACACCGCCACCGGCAGCTGCTCGTGCAGCGCCACGTGCTCGGCGATGTTGATCGCGAACGCCGTCTTGCCCATCGAGGGCCGCGCCGCCAGCACGATCATGTCGCCGGCCTGCATCCCCGACGTCATGCGGTCGAGGTCGTAGAAGCCGGTCGGCACCCCGGTGATGTCGTTCGGGTTGTCCGCCATCTCCTGGACGCGATCGAGCAGCTGCACCACCAGGTTTTCCATGGCCTGGAAGCCCTGCTTCATGCGCGAGCCTTCCTCCCCGATGTTGAAGATCTTCTGCTCGGCTTCGTCGAGGATGGTGTCGACCGGCTTGCCCTGGGTGTTGAAGGCGGCGGTGGCGATCTCGTCGCTGGCGCTGACCAGCTTGCGCAGGATCGAGCGCTCGCGCACGATCTCGGCATAGCGGCGGATGTTGCTCGCGCTCGGTACGTACTGCGCCAGCGAGTTGAGGTAGGCGAGGCCGCCGATTTCCTCGTGCTGGCCCAGCTGCTGCAGCCGCTCGTAGACGGTGATCACGTCGGCCGGACGAGTGGCGTTGATCAGGCCGCCGACCGCCGCATAGATCAGCCGGTGCTCGTAGCGGTAGAAGTCGCCGTCGGTCAGCAGGTCCCCCACCCGGTCCCAGGCGCCGTTGTCCAGCAGCAGGCCGCCCAGCACGCTCGACTCGGCCTCGACGGAGTGCGGCGGGATCCGCAGTTGGGCGACCTGCCGGTCGCGCGAAAAATCGTCTTCGACGGGGGAGAGAACGGCTGACATCGACATTCTTGAGGTAAACCGCGATGCTACGCCGGCCGGCCCGCCCCGTCACTGGACAAGCATGTGGATAACCCGTGGGCTGCCGGTGTACGGATGGGGTGCAACCTGTGCATTGGGTGGTTTCCCGCCCGAACAGCGGCGGCATACGCGGTACAGTTTGTCCATGCCCCATCCACACTTTTTCGCGCCCAGCCCCGGCGCCGCCTTCAGCTGATGCGCAATCTGCGACTCCAGCTCCGATTCCTCGTCCCGCTCGCCATCATCCTCGCCGCCGCCGCGTATTTCGCGCTGCCGTTGATGGACCGGCTCACGCTGCGCTGGTTCGCGCGCGACCTGAACCTGCGCGGCACGCTGGTCACCAACGCCCTGTCCGAGTCGATCGCCGACGCCCTGCCCGACCCGAAGGGCCGCAAGCTGCTGGCGCTGTTCACCCGCGCCACGCAGGACGAGCGCCTGGTCGCGCTCGGGCTGTGCTCGAACGACGGCCAGCTGCTGCGGACCAGCCCGGGCTTTCCCAAGGAACTCACCTGCGAACGCGCGCAGGAGATCGCCGCCGCGCCGGATCCCCTGTTGCACATCGGCGGCGGCCCGGTGCACGTGGGCGTCCACCCCGTGAACGCCGAAACCGGCAGCATCGGCAAGCTGGTGCTGCTGCAGGACCTGAGCTTCATCGAGCGCCGCAGCCAGGACACCCGCCAATACCTCATGATTCTGATCGCCAGCATCGGCGTGGTGATCGCGTTCGTGACGATGATCGTCGCGCAGCTGAGCTGGCGCGGCTGGATCTCCGGCACCCGCGCGCTGCTGCGCGGCGAGGGCCTGATCCGCCCCTTGTCGGGCAATGCGTCCGAACTGGCGCCGCTGGCCGCCGACCTGCGCGCGCGCCTGCGCGAACTGGAGGACGAATACCGGCGGTCGCAGGGCCCCGAGGCCGAGTGGACCCCCGAGCGGCTGCAGTCGCTGCTGCGCACGCAGCTGAGCGGGGACCAGGTGATCGTCGTGTCCAACCGCGAACCCTACATCCACGACCTCAAGGACGGGCAGGTGGTGGTGCGGCGGCCGGCCAGCGGCCTGGTCACCGCCGTGGAGCCGGTGATGCGCGCCTGCTCCGGCACCTGGATCGCCCACGGCAGCGGCACCGCCGATCGCGACGTCGTCGACCGCAGCGACCACGTGTCGCTGCCGCCCGGCGAGGACGAGTACCTGCTGCGGCGGCTGTGGCTCACGCCGGAAGAGGAACAGGGCTACTACTTCGGCTTTGCCAACGAAGGCATGTGGCCGCTGTGCCACGTGGCCCACGTGCGGCCGGTGTTCCGCGAATCCGACTGGCAGTACTACCGCGAGGTCAACCAGCGCTTCGCCGACGCCGTGGTGCAGGAGGCGCGCAGCGAGGACCCGGTGGTCCTGGTGCAGGACTACCACTTCGCCCTGGTGCCGGCGATGGTGCGCGAGAAGCTGCCGCGGGCGACCATCATCACCTTCTGGCACATCCCATGGCCGAACCCCGAGTCGTTCGGCATCTGTCCGTGGCGGCGCGAGATCCTGCAAGGCATGCTTGGCAGCACGATCCTGGGTTTCCACACCCGCTTCCACTGCAAGAACTTCATCGAGACGGTGGACCGCTACCTGGAAGCGCGGATCGAGCACGAGCACTCGACGATCTCGTTCCAGGGCATGAGTACCCTGGTCGAGAGCTACCCGATCTCCATCGAATGGCCGACGCCGGCCGAGATGTCGCACTGGCCGCCGGTGGCGGAATGCCGCGCCCGGGTGCTCAGCCGGCTGCAGCTACCAGCGGACCAGAAGCTCGCCGTCGGCGTCGACCGCTTCGACTACACGAAAGGCATTCTCGAACGGCTGCACGCCGTGGAACGGATGCTGGAGAAATACCCCGAGTGGCTCGGCCGCTTCACGCTGGTGCAAGTGGCGGCGCCCTCGCGCAGCGCGCTGGAGGAGTACCGGGCCTTCCGCGACCGCATCACGCAGGTGACCGAGCGCATCAACCGGCGCTTCGGCACCGGCGGCACGCTGCCGGTGCGGCTGCTGGCGGAGCATCACGAGCACGAGGCCGTCAACGAACTCTATCGGGCCGCCGACGCCTGCCTCGTGACCAGCCTGCACGACGGCATGAACCTCGTGTGCAAGGAGTTCGTTGCCGCCCGCGACGACGAACGCGGCGTCCTGATCCTCAGCCGCTTCGCCGGCGCGGCGCGCGAAATGCCGGAAGCGCTGATCGTGAACCCGTACCACGTGGAGGAGACGGCCGACGCCCTGCACCGGGCCCTGACCATGCCGGAAGCCGAGCAGCGCGAACGCATGGCGGCCCTGCGCACCACGGTGCGCGAGTTCAACGTGTACCGCTGGGCGGGCCGTATGCTGTCCGATGCCGGCCGCTGGCGCCTGCGCGAGCGCATCGCCGAGCGGGTACAGCGCCACGCCGGGGAATAGGCGCGCACAAAAAAAAGAGACCGCTTGGCGGTCTCTTTTTGCGAGGACAAGGCTGCGCAGGGCAGTCTTGTTGCCGGCCGGGGCCGCGTTACGCGGTTTCCCCGTACACCGTCACGTTGATGTCGACCACCACGTCGGTGTGCAGCGCCACGCTGACGGCGCTGTCGCCGACATGCTTGATCGGGCCTTGCGGCATGCGAACCTGCGCCTTGGCGACCGGGTAGCCGAGCTTCTTGAGTTCTTCGGCGATGTCGAAGTTGGTGACCGAACCGAACAGGCGGCCGTCCACGCCGGCCTTCTGGGTCAGCTTCACCGTGGTGCCGGCGAGCTTCTCGCCCTGCGCCTTGGCTTCTTCCAGCTTGGCATTGGCGGCCTTCTCGAGCTCGGCGCGCTTGGCTTCGAACTCGGCCTTGTTGGCTTCCGTCGCGCGGCGCGCACGGCCCTGCGGGATCAGGAAGTTGCGGGCGTAGCCGTCCTTGACCTTGACGATCTCACCGAGGTTGCCCAGGTTGATGACCTTGTCGAGCAGAATGACTTGCATGTTCGGTGCTCCTTAGATGCGGTGCTGGTCGCTGTAGGGCACCAGGGCCAGGAAGCGCGCGCGCTTGATGGCCGTGTTGAGCTGGCGCTGGTAGATCGCGCGGGTGCCGGTCAGGCGCGCCGGGATGATCTTGCCGTTTTCCGCGATGAAATCGCGCAGGGTGTCGACGTCCTTGTAGTCGATTTCCTCGACGCCGGCGACGGTGAAGCGGCAGAAGCGCTTGCGCTTGAACAGCAGCGACTGGGTGTTGCGCTTCGGACGCTTGTCCTTGTTGAACTTCTTGAACGTGGCCATGGTGGACCCCTATGAATGTTTAATCTTGCTGGAAGGACTGGATGTGCAGGACCGGGTGCTTGCCGTGGCGGGGAGCGGCCAGGAAACCGGTGAACCGGAATCCGCTGCCGATCGCCTGGCGCGAGAGCGTTTCCGCATCCGTCCCGAAGGCCACCGCCCTGATCTCCACCTTCACCTGCCGCGGGGTCCCTGCTTCCAGGGTCTCCGACTCGTGTTCGAGCTGCAGGTCGAGGGCGGGCAATCCGGCGGGCGTGTAGCGCAGGGCCTTGGCCTCCGCGATACGGG
>NZ_DATMHS010000171.1:0-44250 GCF_035554825.1 Ramlibacter sp.
CTGCTCGCGCGGCTGGCGGTCATCGCCGCGCGGCTCACGCGGTTCGCGGCGCTCGCGGTATTCGCCCCGGCCTTCGCCACGCGGGCCACGGTCTTCACGCGGACCGCGGTCTTCGCGCGGCGGACGGTCTTCCATGCCGGCCGGGCGATCCAGCAGCGCCTTCATGGACAGCTTGACGCGGCCCTTGTCGTCGGTCTCGAGCACCTTCACGCGCACGACCTGGCCTTCGCTCAGGTAGTCGCCGACCTTCTCGACCCGCTCGTGCGCGATCTGGCTGATGTGCAGCAGGCCGTCCTTGCCCGGCAGCAGGTTCACCAGCGCGCCGAAGTCCAGCAGCTTGGTGACCGGGCCTTCGTAGACCTTGCCCACTTCGACCTCGGCCGTGATTTCGGTGATGCGCTTCTTGGCGAACTCGGCCTTGTCGGCTTCGGTCGACGCGATGGTGATCGTGCCGTCCTCGGCGATGTCGATGGTGCAGCCGGTTTCCTCGGTCAGCGCGCGGATGGTGGCGCCGCCCTTGCCGATCACGTCGCGGATCTTCTCCGGATTGATCTTCATCGTGTACAGGCGCGGTGCGAAGGTGCTGACCTCGGTCTTCGCTTCGCCCAGGGCCTCCTGCATCTTGCCCAGGATGTGCGTGCGCGCTTCCTTGGCCTGGGCCAGGGCGACCTGCATGATTTCCTTGGTGATGCCCTGGATCTTGATGTCCATCTGCAGGGCGGTGATGCCGTTGGTCGTGCCGGCCACCTTGAAGTCCATGTCGCCGAGGTGGTCCTCGTCGCCCAGGATGTCGGTCAGCACGGCGAAGCGGTTGCCTTCCTTGATCAGGCCCATGGCGATGCCCGCCACGTGCGCCTTCATCGGCACGCCCGCGTCCATCAGCGACAGGCAGCCGCCGCACACCGAGGCCATCGAGGAGGAGCCGTTCGACTCGGTGATCTCGGAGACCACGCGCATCGTGTACGGGAATTCGTCCTTGCTCGGCAGGCACGCGATCAGCGCGCGCTTGGCGAGGCGGCCGTGGCCGATCTCGCGGCGCTTGGTCGAGCCCATGCGCCCGACTTCGCCGGTGGCGAACGGAGGCATGTTGTAGTGGAACATGAAGCGGTCTTCGTACTCGCCCATCAGCGCGTCGATGCGCTGCGCGTCGCGCTCGGTGCCCAGCGTGGTGACCACCAGCGCCTGGGTCTCGCCGCGGGTGAACAGCGCCGAGCCGTGGGTGCGCGGCAGCACGCCGGTGCGGATCTCGATCGGGCGCACGGTGCGCGTGTCGCGGCCGTCGATGCGCGGCTCGCCGGCCAGGATCTGGCTGCGCACGATGCGCGCCTCGATGTCGAACAGCATCGACTCGACCTTGATCGGGTCGAATTCGACGCCGGACTCCTTCAGGTCGGCCATCACGGCGCCGTTCGCCTCGCGCAGGGCGTGGGTGCGGGCCTGCTTGCTGCGGATCTGGTAGGCGGCGCGCAGCTTTTCCTCGGCCAGGGCGTTGACCCTGGCGATGAAGGCCTCGTCGCGGGCGGGCGGCTGCCAGTCCCACACCGGCTTGCCGGCGTCGCGCACCAGTTCGTGGATGGCGTTGATCGCGATCCTGGCCTGCTCGTGGCCGAACACCACGCCACCCAGCATCACTTCCTCGGACAGCTGCTGCGCCTCGGATTCCACCATCAGCACGGCGCTCTCGGTGCCGGCGACGATCAGGTCCAGGTCGGACATCTTGCGGGCGGTCTGGCCCGGGTTCAGCACGTACTCGCCGTTGACGTAGCCCACGCGGGCGGCGCCGATCGGGCCGGCGAACGGGATGCCGGAGACGGCCAGCGCGGCGCTGGTGCCGATCATGGCGGCGATGTCGGCGTCGACTTCGGGGTTCAGCGACAGCGTGTGGATCACCACGTGCACTTCGTTGAAGAAGCCCTCGGGGAACAGCGGGCGGATCGGACGGTCGATCAGGCGGCTGGTCAGCGTCTCGTGCTCGCTCGGCTTGGCCTCGCGCTTGAAGAAGCTGCCGGGGATCTTGCCGGCGGCGTAGGTCTTCTCGATGTAGTCGACCGTGAGCGGGAAGAAGTCCTGCCCCGGCTTGGCGCTCTTGGAGGCGGCCACGGTGGCCAGGATCACGGTGTCGTCGATGTTGACGATGACGGCGCCGCCGGCCTGGCGGGCGATCTCGCCGGTTTCCAGCGTGACGGTGTGGGAGCCCCACTGGAACGTCTTGGTGACTTTGTTGAAGATGCTCATGTTCGTTTTCCTGGTTGGGGATCAGGCCGGGCGGCTGGCGCCCTGTGCCTCGCGATCCCCCGGGCGGCGCATGTGGCTGCGCCGGAAGCCCGGGGCGGCGGTGTCGAACACGATGCCATTCCAGAAGGGGCCCGCAGCCCCTTGTGGAATGACACAGCGCGTATTCGTCTTGCCGTCTCCGATGGACAAAGCGCCTGAGCCAGCGGTTGAACCAGCTCAGGCGCCCTGCATTCCTGCCGTCCTGCTTACTTGCGCAGGCCCAGCTTGCCGATCAGCGCGGTGTAGCGCTCGGCGTCCTTGTTCTTGAGGTAGGCCAGCAGGCTCTTGCGGCGGTTCACCATGCGCAGCAGGCCGCGGCGGCCGTGGTGGTCCTTGGCGTGCGTCTTGAAGTGCGGGGTGAGTTCGTTGATGCGCGCCGTGAGCAGGGCGACCTGCACTTCCGGGCTGCCCGTGTCGTTCGCGGAGCGGGCATTGGCCTTGACGACGTCGGCCTTGACGATAGCGGTCATGTGATTCCTTGAGAGTTTGACTTGCGTTGCCAGCTGGAACTGCCGGCAACGTGCGCTCTGCGGACTGCAGAACCATGGGATTATAGCTGGAAGCGCTATCGGGGGCCGGCCGCGGCCAAACGCCAAAACCCGGCTTCAGTTCCTCGCCAGCCAACCGCTCAGCCGCTCCACCCCCTGCTCCAGCCGCGACAGGTCCTTGGAGGCGAAGCACCAGCGCAGCCAGCCCTGGGCCTCGGGGGCGAAGGCGTTGCCCGGCGCCAGGCCCAGGCCGGCCTCGCGGACCAGGCGCTTGGCCACCTCCAGCGAATCGGCGTACCCGTCCAGCCGGAAGAAGGCGTACATCCCGCCCTTGGCCGGGTCCGCCACCACCCGCGGCAGTTGCCGCAGCAGCGGCACCAGGGTGTCGCGGCAGGTCTTCAGGTGCGCCACCACCCGCGGCGTGACCTCGTCCGTGCGCTGCAGCGCCACCACGCCGGCGCGCTGCGTGAAGGTGCTGGCGCAGGAGGTGTTGAATTCCAGCAGCTTGCCCATGTGCTGCGTCAGCGTCGCGGGCATCACCAGCCAGCCGAGCCGCCAGCCGGTCATCAGGAAGCTCTTGGAGAAGCTGTGCGCCACGATCAGCCGGTCGTCCGGCGCGGCCACGTCCTGGAAGCTGGGGGCGCAGGTGGCCCCGGGCTCGTAATAGAGGCGCTCGTAGACCTCGTCGGCCAGAATCCAGGTGCCGGCGCGGCGGCAGTGCTCGACGATCGCCTGCTGCTCGGCTCGGCTGAGCGTCCAGCCGGTGGGGTTGTTGGGGGCATTGATCACCAGCAGCCGGGTGGCGGGCGTGACGGCATCGAGCAGGCGCTGCAGGTCCAGCGTCCAGGCGCCGCCGGCCGGCTCGAGCGACACGCGCTTGACCTTGGCGCCCATGATCAGCGGCTGGGCCACCAGGTTGGGCCACACCGGCGTCAGCACCACCACCTCGTCGCCGGCGTCGACCACGGACTGCACCGCCAGCATCAGGGCATTGACCCCGCTGGACGTGATCGCGATCCGCTCGCTGCCCAGCGCCGGATGCAGCCGGCCGGTGTACCGCGCCACCGCCTCGCGCAGCTCGGGCAGGCCCAGGTTGTGGGCATAGAAGGTTTCGCCCTGCTGCAGCGACTCGATCGCCGCCTGCCGGATGAACTCGGGGGTGACTTCGTCGCTCTCGCCGAACCAGAAGGCCAGCACGTCGCTGCGCCCGAGCCCGGCGTTGGCGACTTCGCGGATCTTGGATTCTTCGAGGTTCTGGATGGTGTGGCGCATGCGTCGGGGCCTTCAGTCGGGTCGCGTCATTTTGCAGCTGCTGGGCATTTCGGCCTGCGCCGGCTGGATGGTCTTGATCACGCGAAAGCCGTAACCCGAGCCTTCGACGTCGAACTTCACCCCCGGCGCACCCTGCCGTTCCATCAGGCCCACCATCAGCTGCTGCTGGAACTGGTGGTCGGCCGCGCGCATGGCGCCGCGCTGGCCACCCAGCTCCACCCGCACCTGCTCCAGGGCCAGCGCCGCCGGCACCGGCTCGGCGCTGCGGGCCCTGTCGATCGCCTGCGCCAGCGCTTCGATCATCAGCTGCATGCGCATGTGCACGTAGTCGTCCGCCGGCTGCGGGTAGCGCTGGCGGAAGGCCCTGTAGAACGCGTCGCTGGCGGCGGTGCCGGCATTGGGCAGCCAGTCGGCGACGGCGATCACCTTGCCGACGCCGGCATCGCCCAGCGCCGCCGGCGCGCCGAGCGCGTTGCCGTAGAAGGTGTAGAAGGTGCCGGTGAAGCCGACCTCGCGCGCCGCCTTCACCAGCAGCGTGAGGTCGTTGCTGAAGTTGCCCGTGATCACCGCCTGGGCGCCGCTCGCCTTGATCTTGGTGGCGTACGGCGCGAAGTCCTTGATCCGCAGCAGCGGGTGCAGCTCGTCGCCGACGATGCGCACGTCGGGACGCTGCGCCCCCAGCTGGCGCCGCGCCTCGCGCAGCACCGCGTGGCCGAAGCTGTAGTCCTGTCCCAGCAGGTACACCGATTTCAGGGCGCGGTCCTCGCGCAGCACCGACATCAGCGCCGCCATGCGCATGTCGGCGTGGGCGTCGAAGCGGAAATGCCAGAAGCTGCACTTCTCGTTGGTGAGGATGGGGTCGACCGCGGAGTAGTTGAGGAACAGCACGCGCCGCCCCGGCTCGCGCTCGTTGTGCTTGTTGATGGCGTCGATCAGGGCCGCGGCGACGGCCGACGAGTTGCCCTGCAGGATGAAGCGCGCGCCGTCGTCGATGGCCGAGCGCAGCGCCGACAGCGCCTCCTCGATCTGGCCCTTGCTGTCGTAGCGATCGAGCTGCAGCGGCCGCGGGCCGTCGGCGGTCTTCACGCCGCCGCGCTGGTTGACGCGCTCGACGGCCCACACGAGGTTGCGAAACACCGCCTCGCCGCCGTTGGCGTTGCCGCCGGACAGCCCTTCGATCATGGCCAGCTTGACCGGCGCGCGCGCCGGCTGCGCCATCGCGGCGGCCGGCACACATAGCGCTGCTGCCAGCGATTTCAAGAGCTGGCGCCTGTCATTTTTCACTCTGGAGATTCCCTTGAAAAACCTCGCCCGGCTCAAAGATGTGAGCCATGCGGCGATCACGGTTGAGAGCCGCGCAGTGTATCGGAGCGGCGATGCCGAGTCGCCCTCCACCCCAGGAGACCACGATGTTCTTCGCACCCGTCGTCCGTACCCGCGCCATGGCGCCCGCGTTCCGTTCGTTCGACCGCAGCTTCGAGCGCTTCGTCAACGACGCGTTCTTCCGCAACCTGCCGCCCGGCTTCGCCGTCAACGAAGACGACAAGGCCTGGACGCTCACGCTGGACATGCCCGGCATCGCGCGGGAAGACGTGGCCATCAACATCGAGGGGGCCATCGTGCGCATCGACACCCGCGCCGAAGCCAAGCGCCAGTTCAAGGCGGCCTACGAGCTGCCGCAGGACATCGATGCCGAAGCCAGCGCGGCCAAGCTCGAGCATGGCGTGCTGACGCTGACGCTGGCCAAGAAGGCGCCGGTGAGCACCGCCCGCCGGATCGACGTCAAGTAAGCGCCCGCGGGGCCCGGCCCCGCGCATTGCGCATAGACTGCATGGCAGACGCAACCATCGCGGAGGCCTGCCATGCCCATGTCGCGCATCAATGGGGTCGAGCTCTTCTGGGAGCTCAGCGGTGACCAGGGCGAGCCGGTGGTCCTGGTGCACGGCTCGTGGGGCGACCACCACAACTGGGACCGGGTCGTCCCGGCCTTCTCGCGCGGCCTGCGGGTCGCCCGCTACGACCGCCGCGGCCACAGCCGCAGCGAGCGGCCGGCCGGCCAGGGCAGCATCGACGAGGACGTCGACGACCTCGCCGCGCTGATCCGCCATCTCTTCGGCGGTCCGGCCCACGTCGTCGGCGGCTCCTTCGGCGCCGCCATCGTGCTGCGGCTCGCCGCCGGCTCGCCCGAGCTGATTCGCAGCCTCGTGGCGCACGAGCCGCCGCTGTTCGGCCTGCTGGAAGACGACCCCACCCTGCAACCCGCCCTGGCCGCGGTGCGCGACCGCATCGATGCGGCGGCGGCGCTGCTGCGGGCCGGCGACATGGAAGGCGGCGCGCGCCGCTTCGTCGACACGATCGCGTACGGACCGGGGGCGTGGGACGAACTGCCGCAGGCCACGCGCGACACCTTCGTCTTCAACGCCCCGACCTGGCTCGACGAGCTGCAGGAACCGGAGGCGCTGTCGATGCAGCTCGACCTGCTGTCGGGCTACTCGGCGCCGGCCCTGCTGACGCTGGGTGGCGCCAGCCCGCCGTTCTTTCCGCTGGTGGTCAAGCGCGTGGCGGCGGCGGTGCCGTATGCCCGCCAGCATGTCTTTCCCGATGCCGGCCACGTGCCGCACCTGAGCCACCCGGAGGAATACGCCCGGGTGGTCACCGAGTTCATTGCAACTGCGACAGCGGCCAGCGCGGCCTGACGTCGAAGGCGTACGAGCGGGTCGGCGCCTGGACGCCTGCGGCCAGGCGCATGGCCGCCGCCATCGCGATCATGGCGCCGTTGTCGGTGCACAGGTTCAACTCCGGGTAGTGGACGCGCACGTTGCGCTTCCCGGCCGCCGCGCCGAGCTGCGCGCGCAGCGACTGGTTGGCGCCGACGCCGCCGGCCACCACCAGCCGCTGCAGCCCGGCCTGCTCCAGGGCGGCCATCGCCTTGCGCACCAGCACCTCGGTGATCGCCGCCTGCGTCGACGCCGCCAGATCGGCCTTGCGCCGTTCCAGGTCGGCGCCCAGTTTCCCGGCCTGCGTCAGCACGGCGGTCTTGAGGCCGGCGAAGGAGAAGTCGAGGTCGCCGCTGTGCAGCAGGGGCCGCGGCAGCTTGAACGCCTGCGGATCGCCCTGCTCGGCCAGGCGCGACAGCGCCGGCCCGCCCGGGTAGCCCAGGCCCATCAGCTTGGCCGACTTGTCGAAGGCCTCGCCGGCGGCGTCGTCGATGGTTTCGCCCAGCAGCTCGTACCGCCCCACCCCGTCGACGCGCATCAGCTGGGTGTGGCCGCCGGAAACCAGCAGCGCGACGAACGGAAACTCCGGCGGATCGCTGCTGAGAAACGGCGAGAGCAGATGGCCTTCCAGGTGGTGCACGCCGAGCACCGGTCGGTCCAGCGCCGCGCCCAGCGCGCAGGCGACGCCGGCGCCCACCAGCAGCGCGCCGGCCAGGCCCGGCCCGCGGGTGTAGGCCACGACGTCCAGGTCGGCCAGCTGCGCGCCCGCCCGGGCCAGCACCGCCTGCGTCAGCGGCAGCACGCGGCGGATGTGGTCGCGGCTGGCCAGCTCCGGCACCACGCCGCCATAGGCCCGGTGCATCTCGATCTGGCTGTGCAGCGCGTCGCCCCGCAGCCTGGGCAGCTCGCGCCCAGGCGCGTCGACCAGGGCCACGCCCGTTTCATCGCACGACGACTCGATTCCCAGCACCAGCATGGCCGGCAGTGTAGGTGAAGGCCGCGCGCCGGCGCGGCCGCAAGGACATCCGGCGCGCTTCCTGCGCCGCCGGCACGACATCGCCAACCGGCGACGCTACAGGCACGCTCCACTGCGGCACGCAGTGCGGTTGGTTGCGTGCCGGAACCGAAGCCGACGATCGCCGCGGCGCTGCTGCCACCAGCCGCGGCGGGTGCATGAGCTCATAGCCATTCGTCATGATGCTTCAGGGACAATCCGGCGAATGGGCATCAGCCAGTACCTCAAGCAGATCGGCCGGCGTCAGGGCGCGCGGGAGCTGTCGCGCGAGCAGGCGGCCGATCTCTTCGGCCAGGTGCTCGATGGCGCGGTGAGCGACCTCGAGATCGGCGCCTTCTGCCTCGCGATGCGCCTCAAGGGCGAGAGCGTCGACGAGCTGTGCGGCTTTCTCGATGCGACGCATGCCCGGCTGCGGCTGGTGCCGGCCGGCGGCCGGCCGCTGGTCGTGCTGCCCAGCTACAACGGCGCCCGCAAGCAGCCGGTGCTCACCCCCTTGCTCGCGCTGTTGCTGGCCCGCGAAGGCTTGCCGGTGCTGGTGCACGGGACGCCCACCGAGTCGGGACGGGTCTTCGCCTCGGCGGTGCTGCAGGCGCTCGGCGTGCAGGCATTGGCGGCGGTGCGGCCGATCGCCGCCGGCGAGGCGGCGTATCTCCCCACCGCGGCGCTGCATCCGGGACTGGCGCGCCTGCTCGAGGCGCGCCAGCGCATCGGCCTGCGCAACGCCAGCCACAGCGTCGTCAAGCTGATGAACCCCAGCGCCGGGGCGGCGCTGATCGTCAGCAGCTACACCCACGCCGAGTACGGCGCCGCGATGTGCGAGGTGTTCGAGCGCCTGGGCGCCAGCGCGCTGCTGCTGCGCGGGACCGAAGGCGAGGCGGCCGCGGATGCCAGGCGCGTGCCGGCCATGGACGGTTTCAGCCGGGGCCGGCGCCTGCGGCTGCAGGAGCGCCAGGCGGGCAGCCTGGCCGCCGTGCCCGAGTTGCCGCCGGCGATCGACGCCGAGTCCACGGCCGCGTACACCCAGGATGTGCTGGCCGGCCGGACGGCGGTCCCGGCGGCGATCGCCGTGCAGGTGGAACACATCTTGCGTCTGGTCCGTCCATGAACCATCCAGGCACAGTCACCCTCGTGGGCGCCGGCCCCGGCGATCCCGACCTGCTCACGCTGAAGGCGGTGAAGGCGATCCGGTCGGCCAGCGTGCTGCTGGTCGACGACCTCGTCAGCGCCGACATCGTGGCGCTCGCGGCGCCGCAGGCGCGCGTGATCCACGTCGGCAAGCGCGGCGGCTGCCGCAGCACGCCGCAGGGCTTCATCCACAAGCTGATGGTCACGGCCGCCCGGGAAGGCGAGTGCGTGGTGCGCCTGAAGGGCGGCGATCCGTTCATCTTCGGCCGCGGCGGCGAGGAGGTCGAGCACCTGCGGGCGGAGGGCATCGAGGTGCGCATCGTCAACGGCATCACCTCGGGACTGGCCGCCGCCACCGCGTTGGGCGTGCCGCTCACGCACCGCGAGCACGCGCACGGCGTGCTGTTCATCACCGGCCACGCCCACCAGGGCGCGCCCGGCCCCGACTGGCGCGCTGTCGCCGCGATGGCGCGCGACGCCCGGCTCACGCTGGTGATCTACATGGGCGTCAGCGGCATCGGACGGATCGAAGCCGAACTGCGCGCCGAGCTGCCGGCGCACACGCCGGTGGCGGTGGTGCAGCGCGCCAGCCTGCCCGGCGAGCGCCAGGTGGTGACCACGCTCGCCGCGCTGGCCGCCACCGTGGCGCGCGAGCAGCTGGCGAGCCCGGCCGTCATCATCGTCGGCGACGTCGTCGCCGGCGCGGCGGCGGCGGCGCGCCAGCCGGCGCGGTTCCGCGTCGCCTGAGGCGGCGGGCGCGGCGCCCCTACACTCGCCGCCCATGCACTCATTCGATGTCGCCATCGTCGGCGCCGGCGCGGCCGGCCTGTTCTGCGCCGGCGTGGCCGGCCAGCTGGGCCTGAAGGTGCTGCTGCTCGATCACAGCGAGCAGGTGGCCGAGAAGATCCGGATCTCGGGCGGCGGCCGCTGCAACTTCACCAACCGCGACCTCGATCCGCGCGCGCCGCACCGGCACTACCTGGGCGAGAACCCGAATTTCTGCCGCTCCGCCCTGTCGCGCTACACGCCGTCGGACTTCGTCGCCCTGGTGCGGCGCCACGGCATCCCGTTCCACGAGAAGCACAAGGGCCAGCTGTTCGGCGACCGCTCGGCCGACGATTTCATCCAGATGCTGCTGCGCGAATGCGGCGCCGGCGGCGTCACCCGCTGGCAGCCCTGCGCGGTGCAGGCGGTGCGCGCGGTCGAAAGCGAGGCGTCGCGCTACGCGCTCGACACCGATCGCGGCGCGGTGCAGGCGCGCAACCTCGTCATCGCCACCGGCGGGCTGTCCATTCCCAAGATCGGCGCCACCGACTTCGGCTACCGGATCGCCCGCCAGTTCGGCCTGCGCCTGGTGCCCACCCGGCCGGCGCTTGTACCCCTGACCTTTGCCGGCGCGAGCTGGGCTCCCTACGCCGCGCTGGCGGGCCTGTCGCTGCCGGTCACGATCGCCACCGGCGAGAAGAAGCAGCGCGTCGAGTTCCACGAGGACCTGCTCTTCACCCACCGCGGCCTGAGCGGTCCGGCCGTGCTGCAGATCTCCAGCTTTTGGCACGCCGGGCAGCCGATCCGGATCGATCTCGCCCCCGGCGTCAACCTGCCGGGCGAACTGGCGCGCGCGAAGGCCGGTTCGCGCAAGCTGATCGCCAACGAATTGGCCGCCTGGCTGCCGGCCCGGCTGGCCGAGGCCTGGGTGCAGCAGGATCCGGCCTGGCAGCGGCCGGTCGCCGAAGCCAGCGACAAGGCCCTGGCGGCGCTGGCCGAGCGGCTGGCGCGCTGGAGCCTGGTGCCCGAGGGCACCGAAGGCTACCGCAAGGCCGAGGTGACCGCCGGCGGCGTGGACACGCGCGACCTCTCGTCGCAGACGCTCGAGTCGGCGCGGCCGGGCCTGTTCTTCATCGGCGAAGTGGTGGACGTGACCGGCTGGCTCGGCGGCTACAACTTCCAGTGGGCCTGGGCCAGCGCCATGGCCTGCGCCCAGGCCATGGCGGCGGCTGGTCCCTGAGCGAGGCGCCCGCCCGGCAGTCGGATCGAGATGTTTGCGTAAGTAACATCGCGGACCGGCCGGCGGTTTTCGCCGCCTCCCCCGGGCCTTCCGCCGCCGCCCGACTTGCCGAACCGGCAGTGAGCGCTATAATGTCGGGCTTTGCTGGCATACCCCAATGGGCCTGATCACCATACATTGGGGAACTTCGCGGTTACGGCGCCCGGGCCCGATCTTCCCGGGCACCCTCTGGCCGCACACTTTGGAATCCATTCGCTGATGACGACGATCCGTGTAAAAGAAAACGAGCCCTTCGACGTGGCCCTGCGCCGCTTCAAGCGCACCATCGAGAAGCTGGGCCTGCTCACCGAACTGCGCGCCCGCGAGTTCTACGAGAAGCCCACGGCCGAGCGCAAGCGCAAGAAGGCCGCGGCCGTGAAGCGCCATTACAAGCGCGTGCGCAGCATGCAGCTGCCCAAGAAGCTGTACTGAGCCTCGGCTCCGCAGCTGCCGGCGGCCCCTGGCCGTCACGGAGACTTCAAGCCCGCCCGAGGACGCTCGCGCGGGCTTTTGCATTTTTCGATCTGGAGAAGACCATGACCCTGAAGGAACGCATCACCGAAGACATGAAGGCCGCCATGCGCGCCCGCGAAACGCAGCGCCTGGGCGCCATCCGGATGCTGACCGCGGCCATCAAGCAGCGCGAGGTGGACGAGCGCATCGAGCTGGACGACGCGGCCGTGGTGGGCGTGGTCGACAAGCTCATCAAGCAGCGCAAGGACAGCATCGAGGCGTTCGAGAAGGCCGGCCGGCAGGACCTGGCGGACAACGAAGCCGCTGAAGTGGCGGTGCTGCAGGCCTACCTGCCGCCGCGGCTGTCCGCCGACGAGATCGCGGCGCAGGTGCGGGCGATCGTGGCCGAGGTCGGGGCCACGGGCCCGGGCGACATGGGCAAGGTCATGGGCGCGGCCAAGTCGCGGCTGGCCGGCAAGGCCGACATGGGCCAGGTCTCGGCCGCGGTGAGGTCGGCGCTGGCGGGCTGAGCGACAGCCCGCACGCCGCCTTCAGGACCCCGCGACCTTCATCTTCCCGATCAGGACCGAGCCGACGCTCTTGGCGCCGTAGTTGTAGACGTCCGAGCCGATGGCCTGCAGCCCGGCGAACATCTCCCGCAGGTTGCCGGCGATCGTGATCTCCTCCACCGGGTGCACGATCTCGCCGTTCTCCACCCAGAACCCGCTGGCGCCGCGCGAATAGTCGCCGGTGACGTAGTTGACGCCCTGCCCCATCAGCTCGATGACGAACAGGCCCCGGCCCAGCTTGCGCAGCATCGCCGGCAGGTCGTCGCCGGCCTGCGTCAGCCGCGACTTGAGATACAGGTTGTGGGAGCCGCCGGCGTTGCCGGTGGTCTTCATGCCCAGCTTGCGCGCCGAGTAGCTGCTGAGGAAGTAGCCCTCCACCCGGCCGGCGTCGACCACCTTGCGCGCCTTGGTGCGCACGCCCTCCTCGTCGAACGGCGCGCTGCCCTTGCCCTTGCGCACCAGCGGGTCCTCGAGCAGATCGACGTGGTCGGGAAAGATCTTCTTGCCCAGCGAATCGACCAGGAAGGTGCTCTTGCGGTACAGCGCGCCGCCGCTGACGGCCTGCACGAAGGCGCCCAGCAGCCCCGCCGCCAGCGGCGACTCGAACAGCACCGGGCACTCGCGCGTCGCGATCTTGCGCGACTGCAGCCGCGCCAGCGCGCGCTCGGCGGCATAGCGCCCGATCGCCTCCGGCGCCGCCAGCTCCTGCGCGTCGCGCATCGAGCTGTACCAGGCATCGCGCTGCATGTTGTCGCCGGTGCCGGCGATCGGCGCGACCGAGACCGAATGGCGCGAACTGGCGTAGCCGCCGCGAAAGCCGCGCGAGTGCGCGCTGAAGAAGTGGCTTTGCTGCGCCGACACGCCCGCGCCTTCGCTGTTCGTGATGCGGCGGTCGGTGGCGAACGCGGCGTCCTCGCAGCGCAACGCGAGCTCGGTCGCCTGCTCGCTGTCGATGTTCCACGGATGGAACAGGTCCAGGTCGGGCTGCTGGTCACGGCCGGCGATGTCGTCGGCATCGGGCAGGCCGGCCACGGGATCTTCCGCGGTGAAGCGGGCGATGTCGTAGGCCGCCTGCACCGTCTGCTCGATCGCCGCCCGCGAAAAGTCGGAGGTGCTGGCGTTGCCGCGCCGCTGGCCGACGTAGATCGTCACGCCCAACGACTTGTCGCGATTGCGCTCGACATTCTCGAGTTCGCCCTTGCGCACCGACACGCTGAGGCCGCAGCCTTCGGAAGCCTCCGCCCCCGCGTCGGTGGCGCCCAGCTTCCTGGCGTGCGCCAGCGCGGTGTCCACCAGTTCCTCGAAAGCAGCACGGCTGTAAGCGAAACCGGTGTCGGCGCGGGAATCGGGTTTTGTCATAGCGCGGCTATGATACTTGCCGCCGCCTGCCACCGCCGCTGCGCGGCACCTCCACTCCATGCCACGCAAACCAAAAAAAGGCTACTTCGTCCGTGGCCAGTTCATCGCCGAGGGCAGCCCCGAGGACCTCGAGCTCAAGGCCCAGCTCAAGGGTGGCGACGAGCCGAGCAAGACCGACCTCAAGCGCGAGAGCGCGCAGCTGCAAAAGACCGGCGAAGCCCTGCTGACCTTGCGCGGCGACCTGATGCAGCGGCTGCAGTTGCCGGAGAAACTGGTCGAGGCGCTGGGCGAAGCCAGGCGCATCACCAACTTCGAGGGCAAGCGGCGCCAGATGCAGTTCGTCGGCAAGCTCATGCGCGGACTCGACGAGGACACGCTGCAGGCGATCCGTGCCGCGCTGGACGAACAGCAGCAGGGGTCGGCCGGCGAGGCCCTGGCGCTGCACCGCGCCGAGCAATGGCGCGACCGGCTGATCGAATCGGAAGAGGCGCTGGGGCCCTGGCTGCGCGCCTATCCGGCCACCGACACGCAGCAACTGCGGGCCTTGATCCGGCAGGCCCGCAAGGACCCGCCGCCGGACGCCGACGCGGCGGCCAAGGGACAGGCACCGCGCCACGGCCGGGCCTACCGCGACATCTTCCAGCTGGTGCGCGAGCAGCTCACGCGGGCCGATGCAGCGCACGACGAAGCCGACTCCACCGCGCAGGACAGCGATGAGCACTGAATTCGACCCCGTCAAGATCGGCATCGTGTCGATCAGCGACCGCGCCTCCAGCGGCGTCTACCAGGACCAGGGCCTGCCGGCGCTGCAGGAGTGGCTGTCGCGCGCCTTGAAGAACCCGATCGCGTTCGAGCCGCGGCTGATCCCCGACGAGCAGCCCGGCATCAGCGCCACGCTGATCGAACTGGTGGACGCCGGCTGCGCGCTGGTGCTCACCACCGGCGGCACCGGGCCGGCGCCGCGCGACGTCACGCCGGAAGCGACGCTGGCGGTCGCCGACAGGGTGCTGCCGGGCTTCGGCGAACAGATGCGGCAGGTCAGCCTGAAGTTCGTGCCGACCGCGATCCTTTCGCGCCAATGCGCCGTGATCCGCGGCCGGAGCCTGATCATCAACCTGCCCGGCCAGCCGAAGTCGATCCAGGAGACGTTGGAGGGCCTGCGCGACGCCGACGGCAAGGCGGTCGTGCCCGGCATCTTCGCCGCGGTGCCCTACTGCATCGACCTGATCGGCGGCCCCTACCTCGAGACCAACGACCCGGTGTGCAAGGCGTTCCGGCCGAAATCGGCCGTGCGGCCACCGCGTCCGGCCTGAGCGCCGGGCGCCGGTCATCGCGCGCCGTGAGGCTGCTCCGGCACCGGCCGCCCGGCGCGCGCCGGGCCGCCTGCTAAGCTGTCGCCGCAGTCAGAACACCACCACCGCGGCAAAGCGGTGTCCGAGGAGAAGAGATGCAGAGTCTCGCGCGGCGTGTGCTCGCCCTGTTGCTGGCGTTCACCGCGACGGCGGCATGCGCCCAGGAGCGATTCGCCTTCGATCGAACCGACACCGTCCTGTCCAAGGCGGTGGTGCCTTCCCGGGTCGAACTGCAACTCGAGCTCGACCCGGCCAAGGACCAGTTCGGCGGCGAGGTGGCGATCGACGTCGACGTGCGAGAGCCGGTGCAGCGCATCGTGCTGCATGCGCGCGGCCTCGAGCCCGCACGGCTGCTGCTGCGCAGCGGCGCGCAGCTGCGCCCGCTGCGGCTCGCGCCATCCGACCTGGCGCAGACCTGGGCCCTGCAGCTGGAGGACGGGCAAGCCATCGCGCCGGGCCGCCACCGGCTCGAGCTGGCCTACCGCGGGCTGGTGAACGCGGCCGGCGAAGGCCTCTTCGCCGTCGAGCACCTGGCGCATGGCCGGCCGGCCCGCATGCTGTCGACCCAGCTGGAGCCCATTCACGCGCGCCGGCTGCTGCCCTGTTTCGACGAGCCCCTGTTCCGGACGGTCTTCCAGGTGCAGGTGCGCGCGCCCGCCGGCTACACGGTGCTGTCGAACACCGACGCCGTTTCGGCCGAGCCCGAGGGCGACTCGGTGCGCCACCGCTTCGCCCCGACCCCGCCGATGCAAAGCTATCTGCTTGCCGTGACGGTCGGCCGCTTCGACATCCTGGGAGACCAGGTGGACGGCGTGCGGCT
This sequence comes from Ramlibacter sp., assembly GCF_035554825.1. Classification (GTDB taxonomy): domain Bacteria; phylum Pseudomonadota; class Gammaproteobacteria; order Burkholderiales; family Burkholderiaceae_C; genus Ramlibacter. The sequence continues at coordinate 15,489 of NZ_DATMHS010000171.1, forward strand.
GCGCATCGTCACGCCGCCCGGCAAGCAGGCGCAGGCGGCGTTCGCGATGGCGGCGACCAAGCAGCTGCTGCCCTGGTACCGCCGGTACTTCGGCCGGCCGTACGCCCTGCCCAAGCTCGACCAGGTGGCCGTGCCGGGGGTGCGCGGTGGCGCGATGGAGGATTGGGGCCTCATCAGCTACGACGAAACGCTGTTGCTCTACGACCCGCAGCACAGCCCGCAGGCGCGTCAGCAGGCGGTCTTCGGCGTCGTCGCGCACGAGATCGCGCACCAGTGGTTCGGCGACCTGGTGTCGCCGGCTTCCTGGAACGACATCTGGCTCAACGAAGCGTTTGCCACCTGGATGCAGCAGAAGGCCAGCGCGCGGTTCCACCCGGAGTGGGACATCGAGCTGCAAAACCGCCGCGACATCGAGCACACCATGGCGCGCGACGCGACGCCGGCGACGCGGGCCATTCGCTCGGGCGAGGTCGGCGAGTCCCGGGTCTTCGATGTGTTCGACGACATCACCTACAAGAAGGGCGGCGCCGTGCTGTCGATGCTGGAGCAGTGGATCGGCCCGCGCGCCTTCCAGCAGGGCCTGGCCTCGTACATGGCCGAGCGCGCCATGAAGCCGGCCACCGCCGGCGATCTGTGGCATCACATCGGCCAGGCGTCGGGCCGGCCGGTGGCGGCGCTGGCCGCCACCTGGACCGACCAGCCCGGCGTGCCGGTGATCGCCGTCGACTCGCGGTGCGCGCGCGGACGCACCAGGGTCACCCTGCAGCGCAGCCGGCTGGCGGCGCTGGCCCCGCTGCCGCCGGTGCCGTGGCTGGTGCCGGTGCAGGTCCGGCGCGGCGCCGTCCTGCGCACGGCGCTGGTCGGCGCCGGCGCGACCACGCTCGATTTCCCCGGCTGCAAGCCGCTGCCGGTGATCGCGAACGCCGGCAGCGCCGGCTACTACCGGGTGGACGCGGCGCCTGCCTTGCGCGAGCAGCTGGCGGCCGCCCTGCCCGCGCTGGCGCCGGTCGACCGGCTGGCGCTGCTGGGCGACAGCTACGCCTTGACGCTCGCGGGGCGGCGGCCGCTGGCCGATCACCTGGCCCTGCTGGCGCGCCTGCCGCTGGTACGCGACGCCGGCCGCGCCGGGCTCTACCTGCAGGCGATCGCGCAGTGGACCTTCCTCGATGAGACTTTCGCCGGCACGCCGGCGGCCGCGGCGATGCAACGCGCCGAGCAGGCGCTGCTGGCGCCGGAGCTCGAGCGCCTGGGCTGGCAGCCGGCCAGCGGCGAGAGCAGCGAAGTCGCGCGGCTGCGGGGCAAGCTCGTCAGCCGGCTCGCGCGGCTCGGCCACGAACCGACCATCGCCACGGCCACCGGCCTGTGCCCGGCGGCGCTGGCCGGCGACACCCGCGCCGTGGCACCGTCGGTGCGCGCTGGCGTGCTGCAGGCCTGCCTGCGGCAGACGAGCGACGCGCAGGTCGATGCCGTCTACCGGGCGCTGCTGGCCAGCCCCAGCCAGGAGGAGCGCTGGCTGTTGCTCGAGGCGCTGGCCGCTTCGCCGGATCCACGCCGCGCGCGCCAGTTGCTGGAACGCGCCGCGGCCGGACAGCTGCCGGGTACGTTCGGCTCGCGGGTGCCGCACATGCTGGCGGGGACGCCGGGCCTGGGACCGCTGGTCTACGACTTCGCGGTCGAACACTGGGCGGGCCTGGCGAAGCTCGCCGGGGACACCGGGTCGCGCTGGCTGCTGCCGGGCGCTGCCAGCTGGGCTGCCGACGGCGAGCATGCGCAGCGGCTGGCGCGCGACCAGGCGCGACTGGCCGGCCGCCACGGCCAGGCCGCGGCCGACCAGACGATCGCCACCATCCGCACGCGCGTGCGGCTGCGCGAGCGCGAAGTGCAGCGGGTGCCGGCGATGCTGCGGGACTGGGCGCCGCGCGCGCCGGGCTGAGGCGGCCCCGTCGCCGCGCGGCTACTTGCCGACCAGCTGCGTCAGCTTGTCCTTCTCGAAGCCTTCCTTCAGCGCGGCGCCCTCGGGCACGCACTCGGGCCCCTTGGACGTCTCGGAGAGCTTCTCGATCGCCTGCCACAGCATCGCGATCTGGTGCTCCTGCGAGGCGGCGTTGTCGATCAGGCCCTTCATCGCCTGCGACAGCGGATCGTCCTGCTCGGTGACGCCGTAGGCCGAGAAGCCCATGCGGTTGGCGACCTCCTCGCGGCGCTTCAGGTCCCCGGCCTGGATGATCCGCGCCGGAATGCCGACGGCCGTGGCGCCGGCCGGCACCGGCTTGGTGACGACGGCGTTCGAGCCGATGCTGGCGTTGTCGCCCACCGTGAAGCCGCCCAGCACCTTGGCGCCAGCGCCGACCACCACGTTGCGCCCCAGCGTCGGATGGCGCTTGGAGCCCTTGGTGAGCGAGGTGCCGCCGAGCGTCACCCCCTGGTAGATCGTGCAGCCCTCGCCGATTTCGGCGGTCTCGCCGATGACGACGCCCATGCCGTGGTCGATGAACACCTTGTCGGCGATGGTCGCCCCCGGATGGATCTCGATGCCCGTCAGCCAGCGCGACAGGTGCGACGTGAAGCGGCCCAGCCAGCGCAGGTGGCGCCGCCAGAACCAGTGCGCCACCCGGTGCAGCACCAGCGCGTGCAGGCCCGGATAACAGGTGATCACCTCCCACTTGCTGCGCGCGGCAGGGTCGCGGTCGAAGATGCACTGGATGTCGGAACGCAGGCGGGTGAACATGGGCAGGCTTGGACTGATGCGCCCAGTCTATCGCCTCGCCGCGCCGGCGGCCTGCGACATGGCCTTGGCGACACCTCGCAGGATGTGGATTTCCTCGACCGTGAGCTGGGCGCGGTTGAACAGCTGGTTCAGCCGGGGCATCAGCTTCTTGGGCGCCGCCGGATCGAGGAAACCGATCTCCACCAGCGCCTGCTCCCAGTGCTGCAGCATGCCGCCGACGGCCGGCGCGTCGGCGAGCGCCGCTGGCCTGGCGCCGCCGGCGGCGACCGCGAAGCCGCCCAGGGCGGTGCGCCACTCGTACGCGATCACCTGGATCGCCGCGGCCAGATTGAGCGAGCCGTAGCCCGGCGCGGTCGGAATGGTCAGCGCCGCGTGGCAGCGATACACGTCGTCGTTGCTCATGCCGAAGCGCTCGGAACCGAACAGGAAGCCGACGCTGTGCCCGGATGCGGCCAGCGCGGCGAAATGCTCGCGCGGCGCGACGCTCGGCGGACCGAAGTCGCGCGGCGTCATCGCCGTCGCGCACAGATAGGTGACGCCGTCCAGGGCCTCGTCGAGCGTGGCCACGATGCGGGCTTGCCGCAGCACGTCGGCGGCGCCGCTGGCGCGCTGGATGGTTTCCTCGCGTTCCAGCACGTCGGGCCAGCGCGGGGCGACCAGCACCAGGTCGTCGAAGCCCATGACCTTCAGGGCGCGCGCGGCGGCGCCGACGTTGCCGGCGTGGCTGGTGTTGATCAGGATGAAGCGGGTGCGCATGGCGCCGATTGTCTCAGCCCCCTGCGCCGGCGGCGCCCCAGCGCCGCTCACTCGTCGGCGAGGCGCACCAGGATGTAGCCCGGGCCGAACTTCTCGCCGGCCGCGACCGCGATCTGCTCGACGATGCCGGCCGCCGGCGCCGCGACGTCCAGCCCCTGCTGCACCAGCGAGGCCTTGGCCAGCAGCTGGCCGGCGTCCACGTGGTCGCCTTCGTCGACGAACCAGCTCTCCAGCAGCGCCTCGGCGTCCTCGCCCGCTTTGTCCCAGCGTCCGGGATCCAGAATGACGTCGACCATTGCAGCCTCCTGTCTGTCTTCCTCGTCGCATTGTTGTTTGGCGGCGATGGTGCCCGCATTGCGCCTGATCAATGAATCGGCGTGCCGCCGCCGGGGTCTTTCCCGCCCCAGCCTTGACGCGTACTCGTGCCACCGAAGGCGCTGGTGGCTGGGCCGAGGCCGGGCCGCACGGGGCTGGCCACGCGGCGTCTTCGCCGACAACGGCCGGGCTGGCGAATCTGGGACAATGGAGGCCATTCGTGCCCGCCGCATCGCCGGCGGAGCCACCGCTCCTGATCAATGAGGGCAGCGCCACCGCGCCGCCTGCAACGTTCGAACAATCCATGGCCTCCTCCAACCTGCACCCCATGCTCAACGTGGCCGTCAAGGCCGCCCGCGCCGCCGGCTCCATCATCAACCGGGCCGCCCTCGACGTCGAGGCGGTACGGGTCTCCCAGAAACAGGTCAACGATTTCGTCACCGAAGTCGACCATGCGAGCGAGGCCGCCGTCATCGAAACCCTGCTCGGCGCCTACCCCGACCATGCGATCTGGGCCGAGGAGTCCGGCAAGGTCCACGGCAAGCAGGGCTCGGACCACGTCTGGATCATCGATCCGCTGGACGGCACCACCAACTTCATCCACGGCTTTCCCGTCTACTGCGTCAGCATCGCGCTGGCGGTGAAGGGCAAGGTCGAGCAGGCCGTGATCTACGACCCGAGCCGCAACGACCTGTTCACCGCCACCAAGGGCCGCGGCGCCTACATGAACGAGCGCCGCATCCGCGTCTCCAAGCGCACCGACCTGCGCCAGTGCCTGATCGGCACCGGCTTTCCGTTCCGGCCCGGCGACAACTTCAACAACTACCTGCGCATGATGGCCGAGGTGATGCAGCGCACCGCCGGGCTGCGCCGCCCGGGCGCCGCGGCGCTCGACCTCGCCTACGTCGCCGCCGGCTTCACCGACGGCTTCTTCGAGACCGGGCTGTCGCCCTGGGACGTCGCCGCGGGCTCGCTGCTGGTCACCGAGGCCGGCGGCCTGATCGGCAACTTCACCGGCGAGTCCGACTTCCTGGAACAGAAGGAGTGCGTGGCCGGCAATCCCCGCATCTACGGCCAGCTGGTCGCGATCCTCGGCAAGTACAGCAAGTTCGCCAGCGCCGGCGAGAAGGCCGCGCTGCGCCAGAGCACGCCCACCCTGGTGCCGCCGCACATGACGCCCAGCGCCCAGGTGGAACCGGACGGGACCCGCGACACGGAAGCCAGCGACGATCCGCAGGCGTGAGCGGGCCGATGCAAGCGCAGTTCCTGAGCAGCCTGTTCCAGGAGAACGCCTGGCTCGCGACGGTGGTCGCGGCCCTGCTGGCGGTCGTGGCGGCCCTCGTCGTCCGCCGGGTCGGCCGCGCCCTGCTGCTGCGGGCGACCAGCCGGGCCCCGCTGCTGCGCGCGATCGTCGAGTGCAGCGAAAACCCGGCCGGCGCGGTCCTGCCGCTCGCGGCGCTGCAGGTGGTGTGGACGGCCGCGCCCGACACCCTGCGCTGGATCGGCAACGTGCGCCACGTGAACGGCCTGTTGCTGATCGCGGCGCTGACCTGGCTGGCGATGGGCGTGATCGGGGGCCTGGCGCGCGGCGTGATCGCGCGCAACCCGGTGGCCGCCGAGGACAACCTGCAGGCCAGGCGCATCCAGACCCAGGCGACGGTGCTGGCCCGCACGGCGATGGTGCTGGTGCTGCTCGCCGGCATGTCGATGGCGCTGATGACGTTTCCCGGTGCGCGCCAGCTCGGCGCCAGCCTGCTCGCCTCCGCCGGGGTGATCGGCATCGTCGGCGGCATCGCCGCCCGCCCGGTGTTCAGCAACCTGATCGCCGGGCTGCAGCTGGCGCTGGCCCAGCCGATCCGCATGGACGACGTGCTGATCGTCAAGGGCGAGTGGGGCCGGGTCGAGGAGATCACCGGCACCTATGTCGTCCTCAACATCTGGGACGAGCGGCGCATGATCATTCCGCTGCAGTGGTTCATCGAGAACCCGTTCGAGAACTGGACCCGCACCAGCTCGCAGATCCTGGGCACGGTGTTCCTGTACCTCGACTTCGCGACGCCGGTGGAGCCCTTGCGTGCGGAGCTGGACCGCATCGTCAAGCCGGCCGCGGAATGGGACGGTCGCGTCTGCGTGCTGCAGGTGACCGACGCCACCGAACGCGCCATGCAGGTGCGGATCCTGGTCTCGGCCGCCAATTCCGGCAAGGCCTTCGACCTGCGCTGCAAGGTGCGCGAGCAGATGCTGGCCTTCATCGCCCGCGAGTATCCGCAGTGCCTGCCGCAGGTGCGCAGCACCCGGGCCGGCATCGATGCGAGCGCCGGCCCGGCCGGCGCCATCGCCGACGCCGGCAGCGGCCCGGCCTGAGCCACCCGATCGGCGCAACCATGACCCAGTCGCTGCAGCTCGGGCCGCTCTCCTTCCCGGCACCGGTGGTGCTGGCCCTGTTCGCGCTCGCCCTGGCCATGGCCGCCGGCCAGCTGGTCGCGTGGCGGACCCGCGCCGCCGGCGAACTGCCGCTCTTTCCGGCCCTGACCGCCGGCCTGGTCGCGGCGCGGCTGGCCTACGTGGCGCAGTGGCACGAGGCCTACCTGCCGCATCCGCTCGAGATCCTCGACATCCGCGACGGCGGCTGGTCGCTCTGGCCGGGACTGGCCGCCGGGGCGGCGGTGGCGGTGGTCATCGGCATCCGGCGCGCGCCCTGGCGGCTGCCGCTCGCCGCGGCCGCCGCCACCGGCGCGCTCGCGTGGCTGGTGGGCTCGGCCCTGCTCACCGCCACCGACGACAGCACCCGGCTGCCGCAGCTCGCGCTGCCCGACGTGCAGGGCCAGCCGGTGGCGCTCGCGGCCTTCCACGGCAAGCCGACCGTCGTCAATCTGTGGGCCACCTGGTGCCCGCCGTGCCGGCGCGAGATGCCGGTGCTGCTGGCCGCGCAGGGCGAGCACCCGGACATCCATTTCGTGTTCGTCAACGAGCGCGAATCCGCCGAACAGGTGCGGCGCTTCCTGGCGCGCGAGCAGCTGCCGCTGCGCAACGTGCTGCTCGACGCGCAAGGCCAGGCCGCCACGCAGCTTGGCGCCCGCGGTCTGCCGACCACCTTCTTTTTCGATGCCCAGGGCCGGCTGGTCGACGCCCGCGTCGGGGAACTCTCGCGCGCCACGCTGGCCGACAAGCTGGCCGCCCTGTCCGCTCCCTGAGGTCCCCCATGAACCCTTCCGCCATCGCCGCGCGCCGCGCCGTCGTCGCCACCATCGCCGCCGTGATGGTGGGCGCGCCGGCCCTGCTCCGGGCAGCGCCGCAGACCGGCGCCCGCGCGGCGCAGACCTGGCGCCAGCTCGAGGCGAGCCGCTGGATCGCCGACGGCGATGCCGGGGCGGCGCGCGTCGTCTATGTCTTCACCGATCCGAACTGCCCTTATTGCACCAAGTTCTGGTCCGACGCCCGGCCCTGGGTCGACGGCGGCAAGGTGCTGCTGCGGCACGTGATGGTCGGCATCCTCGCGCCCACCAGTCCCGGCAAGGCCGCGGCGCTGCTGGCCGCCGCCGATCCCGCGGCGGCGCTGGCCGCCTACGAGCGCGGGCAGCTGGGCGAGGCCCGGCAGACCATCGGTTCGGGCCGTCCGCAACCCCTGCAGGGCGGCAGCCTGCAGCCGCTGCCCGGCATCCCGCCGACGCTGCGCGCCCAGCTCGATGCCAACCGCCAGCTGATGGCGGCCCTGGGCCTGGCCGGCACGCCGGGCATCGTCTGGCGCAATGCGAAGGGCGAGGTCCAGGCCCGCACCGGCGCGCCCGACGCGGCGCTGCCGGAGATCCTGGGACCGCGCTGAGCGAGCGCGCCCCCGGGGCGCGGCGACCGCGGCCGATATCATTTGCGCATGCCCGCCCCCAAGAAGGCCGCGACGGCCACCGGCGCGCGCGCTGCCAGCGCCGCGGCCAGGCGCAAGGCCACGGCCACCCATGTGCTGCGGCAGTTCCGCGTCGTGTTCAATGCCGTGAAGACGCATTTCCGCGACGTGGAGAAGAAGGCCGGCCTGGCCGGCGCGCAGGTGTGGGCGCTGAGCGTGATCCGCGACGCCCCCGGCATCGGCGTCAACGACCTGGCCGCCGCGATGGACGTGCACCAGTCGACGGCAAGCAACCTGCTGCGGGCCCTGGTCGAACGCAAGCTGGTGACGGTCAGGCGCAGCGCCAGCGACCGGCGGATGGTCCAGCTCCATGTGCTGGCGGCCGGCGAGCGCGTGCTGCGCAAGGCGCCCACGCCGTTCTCGGGGGTCCTGCCGGCGGCGGTCGCCGCGATGGACGCGCGAACCCTGGCGCGGCTCGAGCGGGACCTGGGCGAGCTGATCGCCAGCCTCGGGCTCGACGAGCAGGCGGGCACGATCCCGCTCGGACAACCTTGAGCATCCCCGCGCTCGCCGGCTGGGTCGGGCCCGGCCTCGGTAGACTCGGCGCGGGGCCGAACCGCGGCCCCGCTCGCCGCTGCGCGCGGCACAACCCCAGTGGAAACAGGTAGAACGTTGATTCCCAAGGACATCCCGGGGGCCGCGGGGCCCGCCGACGGGGCCCCGGACGCCCAGAAACACACCCCCATGATGGCCCAGTACCTGGCCATCAAGGCGGAGCATCCGGACACGCTCGTCTTCTACCGCATGGGCGATTTCTACGAGCTGTTCTACAGCGACGCGGAAAAGGCGGCGCGCCTGCTGGACATCACGCTCACGCGGCGCGGCAACTCCGCCGGCGAGCCGGTGATCATGGCCGGCGTGCCCTTCCATTCCGTCGAAAGCTACCTGGCCCGCCTGATCAAGCAGGGCGAGTCGGTCGCGATCTGCGAGCAGGTCGGCGACGTCGCCACCGCCAAGGGGCCGGTGGAGCGCAAGGTGGTGCGCGTGGTGACCCCCGGCACGCTCACCGACAGCGCGCTGCTCAACGACAAGAGCGAAGCGATCCTGCTGGCCGTGCACCAGGGCTCGCGGCACCGGCTGGGCCTCGCCTGGCTCAGCCTCACCCAGGGCGCGCTCCAACTCGCCGAGTGCGCCGGCGACGAACTGGAAGCCTGGGTCGCGCGGATCGGCCCGAGCGAGCTGCTGTTCAGCGCCGACGTGACGCCCTCGTTCGAGCAGCGGCTGCGGGCGCTGCGCTCGGCCGCGCCGATGTCGCTGGCGCAGCGGCCGCAATGGCAGTTCGAGGCGGGGCTGGGCCTGCGCAAGCTGCTGGAGCAGTTGAACAGCGCCACCCTCGCCGCCTGGGGCGCCGAGGAGCTGGTCTGCGCGCACGCGGCCGCAGCCGCCCTGCTCAGCTACGCCGAGCACACCCAGGGCCGCGCCCTGTCGCACGTGCAGAGCCTGCAGGTGCAGCGCGACGACGAACTGATCGAGCTGCCGGTGACGACCCGGCGCAACCTCGAACTGGTGCAGACGCTGCGCGGCGAGGAGGCGCCGACCCTGTTCTCGCTGCTGGACTCCTGCATGACCGGCATGGGCAGCCGCCTGCTCAAGTGCTGGCTGCTGGAACCCAGGCGCGAACGCACCCAGGCGCAGCAGCGGCTGGAGGCGATCGGCTTCCTGCGCGAAGGCGCATGGCAGCGGCTGCGCGCCGCGCTCAAGGGCTGCAGCGACGTCGAGCGGATCACCGCGCGCACGGCGCTGCGCCAGGTACGCCCGCGCGAACTGGTGGGCCTGCGGCAATCGCTGGACCGCGCCGCCCAGCTCGCCGCCGCGGCCACCGGCCCGGGCGGCCTGCTGGCCGAGATCCGCGCCAGCCTGGCGCCGCCGCCGGGCTGCGGCGAGGCGCTGGCCCGCGCGATCATGGAAGAGCCCGCGGCCCTGGTGCGCGACGGCGGGGTGATCGCCACCGGCCACGACGCCGAGCTCGACGAGCTGCGCGCGATCCAGGACAACTGCGACGGCTTCCTGCTGGACCTGGAGACGCGCGAGAAGGCGCGCACCGGCATCGCCAACCTGCGCGTGCAGTTCAACAAGGTCCACGGCTTCTACATCGAGGTGACCCAAGGCCAGCTGGACAAGGTGCCGGGCGACTATCGCCGCCGCCAGACGCTGAAGAACGCCGAGCGCTTCATCACGCCGGAGCTCAAGGCCTTCGAGGACAAGGCGCTCTCGGCGCAGGAGCGGGCGCTCGCGCGCGAGAAATGGCTGTACGAGCAGCTGCTCGACCAGCTGCAGCAGCATGTGCCGGCCCTGACGCGGCTGGCGCGCGCCCTCGCCGCGCTGGACGTGCTGTGCGCGCTGGCGGAACGCTCGCTCACGCTGGGCTGGTGCTGCCCGCAGTTCATGCGCGAGCCCGGCATCGAGATCACCCAGGGGCGCCACCCCGTGGTGGAGAGCCGGCTGGCCGAAACCAGCGGCGGCAGTTTCATCGCCAACGACACGCGTCTCGGCCCGAAGCAGCGGATGCAGGTCATCACCGGCCCCAACATGGGCGGCAAGTCGACCTACATGCGGCAGGTGGCGCTGATCGTGCTGCTGGCCTCGATGGGCTCGTACGTGCCGGCGCAGGCCTGCCGGCTCGGGCCGATCGACGCCATCCACACCCGCATCGGCGCGGCCGACGACCTGGCCAACGCGCAGTCGACCTTCATGCTGGAGATGACCGAGGCCGCGCAGATCCTGCACGGCGCCACCGCGAACTCGCTGGTGCTGATGGACGAGATCGGCCGCGGCACGTCGACCTTCGACGGGCTGGCGCTGGCCTCCGGAATCGCGGCCCACCTGCACGACAAGACCAAGGCGTTCACACTGTTCGCCACGCACTACTTCGAGCTGACCGAGTTCCCGGCCAGGCACCACGGCGCCGTCAACACGCACGTCAGCGCCGCCGAATCCGGCGCCGACATCGTGTTCCTGCACGAGATCCAGCCGGGGCCGGCCAGCCGCAGCTACGGCATCCAGGTGGCGCGGCTGGCCGGCATGCCGGCGGCCGTCGTCAACCACGCGCGCCAGGCGCTGCAGGCGCTGGAGACGCAGCAAACGCTGAGTCGCGAGCAGGTAGACTTGTTCGCACCGCCCCCGGCCGCCGAAGCGCCGGCGCCCAGCGCGGCCGAGGCCGCCCTGGCGGCGCTCGACCCCGACGCGCTGAGCCCGCGCGAGGCGCTGGACGCGGTGTACCGGCTCAAGAAACTGCTAGCAAAGTGACCCCATGACCTACTGCGTCGGCATCAAGCTCAACGCGGGGCTGGTGTTCCTCAGCGACTCGCGCACCGACGCGGGCGTGGACAACATCAGCACCTTCCGCAAGATGATCGTGTACGAGCGGCCCGGCGACCGCTTCATGGTGCTGCTGTCCGCCGGCAACCTCAGCATCGCGCAGTCGGTGCGCGAGATCCTGCAGGTGGAGCAGCTGCAGGAGCGCCCCGACGCCGAGGCCGTGACGATCTGGAATGCCAAGAGCATGTTCGACGCGGCCCGGGTCCTGGGCAACGCGGTGCGCCACGTGTACGAGCGCGATGCCGAGGCGCTGCAGCACTCGGGCGTCGAGTTCAACGTCGGCCTCGTCTTCGGCGGCCAGATCCGCGGCGAAGGCATGCGCCTGTTCCAGGTCTATTCGGCCGGCAACTTCATCGAAGCGACGCCGGAGACGCCCTACTTCCAGGTCGGCGAGTTCAAGTACGGCAAGCCGGTGCTCGACCGGGTGATCACGCCCGACACGCCGCTGGACGAAGCCGCCAAGTGCGCGCTGGTGTCGATGGACTCGACGATGAAGTCCAACCTGTCGGTCGGGCCGCCGCTGGATCTCGTCGTCTACGAGGCCAACCGCTTCGAGACCGACAAGATCGTCTCCATCGACATGCAGAACCCGTACTACCGCATGCTGCACAGCAGCTGGGGCCAGAAGCTGCGCGAGGTGTTCGATAGCCTGGAGGATCCGGTCTGGGACGAGGCCCACACCGAAGTGCCGCTCAAGGTCCCGGCGAGCCGCAGCAAGCCGCTCAAGAAGATCACCCGGCCGGACGAGCGCCTGATCTGACCCCGCCCGCGGAAGGCGGCGGTGACAACGCGCCGGCCAGCGCGACAATACGCGCATGTCGCTGATCGTCTTCTCGCACGCCAACAGCTTTCCCGCCTCGACGTACGCGGTGCTGTTCAGGCACCTGCGGGCCCGCGGCTTCACCGTGCGCGCCGTCGACAAGTTCGGGCACGACCCCAGGTACCCGGTCACCAACAACTGGGACCACCTGGTGCAGCAACTGCACGACTTCGCCGCACGCGAAGTCGACAAGCACGGTTCGCCGGCGTTCCTGGTCGGCCACTCGCTGGGCGGCTTCCTCAGCATCATGTGCGCGGCGCGCCATCCCAAGCTGGCGCGGGCGGTGCTGCTGCTCGATTCGCCCTTGCTCGGCGGCTGGAAGGCCACCGCGTTCGGCGCCATCAAGCGCACGCCCCTGGCCGGCTCGATCACGCCCGGACGGGTGAGCCGGCGCCGCAAGAACCGCTGGCCGTCGGTGGAGGCCGCCTTCGAGCATTTCCGCCACAAGAAGGCGTTCGCCCACTGGGACCAGCAGGTGCTGCAGGATTACGCGAGCCACGGCACGCACGAGGAAGACGGCGAGCGCGTCCTCAGCTTCGACCGCGACGTGGAGACGATGATCTACAACACGCTGCCGGACAACCTCGAAGGGCTGCTGCGGCGGCACCCGCTGCGCTGCCCGGTGGCGTTCATCGGCGGCCTGCAGTCGGAAGAGAATCGCCAGGTGGGACTGGCGATGACCCAGCAGGTCACGCGCGGGCGCATGGCGATGCTCGATGGCAGCCACCTCTATCCGATGGAAAAGCCGCTGGCCACGGCGGCGGCGATCGAGGCGACGCTGCGTTCGCTCGCCTGACGGCGCGCGGCCTGCGTGGTTCTACTGACGGCCGCGAACGGCAGCGCGGCTGGGCAGCGTCCTACAGGCCGATGCCCGCCGCGCCCACAGCGCCGGGCCGCGCCTGCCTGCACATTGGCTGCCATGCCTATCGCCACCGCGTTGCGTTCGACCTTCCCCGCCCCGCCGCTCTCGCTGCTGGCCGTCGAGCCCCTGCGGGCGCTCTTCGACGGCTTCGCCTGCCACGTCCGCGAACCGCTGCCGGTGGGTGACGGCCACCCGGTGATCGTCTATCCGGGCCTCGGCGCGGGCGCCTTGACAACCTCCTCCCTGCGCACCTTCCTGAAGGACTGCGGCTTCACGGCGCTGGACTGGGAAGGCGGCATCAACACCGGCCCGGTCGGCCGGCTGCACGACTGGCTGGTGCCGCTCGCGCAGCGGCTGCTGCAGGTGCACCAGGCGCACGGGCGTCAGGTCAGCCTGGTCGGCTGGAGCCTGGGCGGGCTCTATGCCCGGGAGCTGGCCAAGGCCTGCCCGCGGGCGGTGCGGCAGGTGGTCACCCTGGCGACCCCGTCGCAGTCGCTGGGCAGCGGCAACCATGCGAGCGGCCTGTTCCGGCTGCTCCATCCGGACGGCACCCACCTGACGCCGCAGCTGCAGGCGCGGCTCGCGCAGCGGCCGCCGGTGCCCACGACGTCGATCTACAGCCGCAGCGACGGGATTGTCTCGTGGCGCGGCTGCGTCGAGCAGCGCAGCGCCAATTCGGAAAGCATCGAGGTCTCGGCCAGCCACCTGGGCATGGTCTCGCATCCGCACGTGCAGCGCATCCTGGCCCTGCGGCTGGCGCAACCCGAAGGCCGGTGGCGGCCGCTGGGGCGCGCCGAGCGCCTGCGCGCGACGGCTGCCGGCCGGCGCTGATCACTCGGCCCAGGTCACCCAGCCGGTGAACCAGGTCGCCAGCACGATCAGCCCGAACACGATCCGGTACCACGCGAAGGGCGTGAAGCTGTGGGTGGAGATGTAGCGCAGCAGCCAGCGCACGCACAGCCACGCGCTGACGAAGGAAAAGAACAGCCCGACCAGGAACAGCGGCAGGTCCGCCATCGACAGCAGCGCGCGCTCCTTGTACAGGCTGTACGCGCCGGCGCCGATCAGCGTGGGGATCGCCAGGTAGAAGGAAAAGTCGGTCGCGGCCTGGCGCGACAGGCCCAGCAACATGCCGCCGATGATCGTCGCGCCGCTGCGACTGGTGCCGGGAATCATCGCGAAGCACTGCACCAGCCCCACCTTCAGCGCGTCCTGCCACGTCATCGCGTCCACGTCGTGGATGCGCACCGTCTCGCGCGGCCGCCGCTCGGCCCAGATGATGATGAATGCGCCGATGATGAAGGTGCTGGCCACCACCGCCGGCGTGAACAGGTGGGCCTTGATGGCCTTGCCGAACAGCAGTCCCAGCACCACGGCGGGCAGGAACGCGATCAGCACGTTCAGGGCGAAGCGCTGGGCCTGCCGCTGCGTCGGCAGCGCGACCAGCGTGGCGCGGATCTTGGCCCAGTAGACGATGATCACGGCCAGGATGGCGCCGGTCTGGATCGCGATGTCGAACACCTTGGCCTTCTCGTCGTCGAAGCCCAGCAAGGAGCCGGCCAGGATCAGGTGGCCGGTGCTCGAGATCGGAAGGAACTCGGTCAGCCCCTCGACGACGCCCATGACGGCGGCCTTCACCAGCAGTACGAGATCCACACACGCTCCTTGAAAGAGGCTGGATTATCGCTGGGCTCCCCTGACCGGGCCCTGGCCCGGCCGGGCCATCCGCCGCCTCGCAACACGTCGCGCGCCGCCGCGTAGGACGCAGCCCACGCCGCGATGCGCGCTTGGGGGCTTGGCTCAGTTGGCGATGGCGCTACCTTGGGTGCATGGGAATTTCTCCCGCACCACAGGAGTCAGCGTCATGAACAAGCAGCAGGTCAAGGGCCTGGCCAACCAGGCCACCGGCAAGGTGAAAAAGGAAGTCGGCAAGATGACCGGCGACAGCTCGCTGCGCGCGCGCGGCGAGGCCCGCGACGTCAAGGGCAAGGTCCAGGAAAAGGTCGGCAACATGAAGGAAGCGCAGCGCGACGACCGCGACCTGGACAAGGGCCACCTCGACAAGCACTGACCCTCAGGCGGGCGCCTCTTCCAGGGGATAGCCCGCGCGCTTCCACGCCTGCATGCTGCCGGGCATCGTCGCCACGTCGGCGAGGCCGGCGCGCTGCAGCACGCTGGCGCCGATCGAGGCCCGATAGCCGGTGTCGCAGTACACGACGACCGGCTTGCCGTGCGGGAGCTCCCCGGCCCGCGCCGGCAGCTCCGGCAGGTAGACGTGGCGCGCGCCCGGCAGCCGGCCCGCCTCCCATTCGGACGGTGCGCGCACGTCCAGCAGGGTGAAGGCGCCGGGCCGGTCGTGGATCTGCGCGGCCGTCACCTGCTTCGTGGTGGCCAGCCCGAACCCCGCGTTGTCCCACCGGCCCATGCCGCCCACCAGATAGCCGGCGAAGCGCGTGAAGCCGGTGCGCAGCAGCAGCGCGACCACTTCGCCCAGCGCGCCGTCGCTCTCCAGCACCAGCAGCAGCGGCTGCCCGGCGTCCAGCATCCAGCCGGCCCAGATCGGCAGCTGCGCCGACCCGCCGATGTTCAGCGCCCCCTCGATGTGGCCGCCGCCGAACGCCAGCATGTGCCGCGTGTCCAGCACGATCGCGTCGCCCTGCCGCAGGCGCGCCTGGAACGCCTGCGGCGGCAGGGGCGGCACCACCGGCAGCCCGCCCAGCACCGGCGGCCCCTGGGTGTTGCTCTCCTTCAGGCGCGGATAGTACGAAGGCTTGGGCGGCAGCTGGCCGAGGGCCAGCCGGCTGAACGCCGCCTCGTCGCGGCATTGCAGGTAGGGATTGAAGCGCCGCTCGTAGCCGACGGTGCTGGCTAGGCGGTCGCCGATCGAGGCCCCGCAGGGCGAGCCGTGGGCATGGGTGGGATGGACGATCACGCCGTCGTCCAGCCGCAGGAAGAAGTCGTGGAGCGTGCGGTACTGGGTGGCCGTGAGTTCGCGCGCCCGCTCGGGGCCGAGCAGGTCGGTGCGGCCGGCGGCGTTGATCAACAGCGATCCGCCCGAGAACACCGCGTACGGCGACTGCTCCTTGCCGGACTCGGCCACCAGAAAAGCCATGTGCTCGGGCGTGTGGCCCGGCGTGTGGCGCGCGGTCAGCACCGTGGCGCCGAATTCGAGGCGGTCGCCGTCGCGCAGCGGCTCGTGCGGGTAGCCGTACGGCGCCGCGTCCACCGCGCTGCTGCAGACCTTTGCGTTGCCGACACGCGCCGCCAGTTCCAGGGCGCCGCTCAGGAAGTCCTCGTGCACGTGGGTCTGCAGGATGTGCGTGATGGCAACCTGGTGCCGCCGCGCGAGCTGCAGGTACACCTCGACATCGGCGCGCGGATCGATGACGGCCGCGATGCCTCGGGAATCGTCGCCGATCAGGTAGCTCAGGTCCCCGAGCCCTTCGGTGACCACGCGTTCGAACACGAGCGCCATGCCGCAGCTCCGGTGGATGTGGAGCGCGCCGGTATACCAGAGGCGCCGCGCCCGCGGGGCCCGCTGTTGCAAGAGATGTCGCGCCCGGCAGGCGCCGGCGGCAAGCCGGCAGACCGCGATCACTCGTAGCGCAAGGCCTGGATCGGCAGCAGCTTCGAGGCGCGGCGTGCCGGATAGAAGCCGAAGAACACGCCGACGAAGGCCG
The DNA here is from genome assembly GCF_035554825.1 of Ramlibacter sp. Lineage (GTDB taxonomy): Bacteria > Pseudomonadota > Gammaproteobacteria > Burkholderiales > Burkholderiaceae_C > Ramlibacter. Next base: position 31,869 of record NZ_DATMHS010000171.1, read on the forward strand.
AGAAGCCGGCCGCCAGTCCGATCGCGCCGGCGCTGATGCTGACCTGCCAGCCGGCGAAGGCGCCCACCGCCCAGGTCGCGGCCGCTCCGAACACCACCCCGATCGCGCCGCCAATCAGGCTGAGCGTGATGGCCTCGATCAGGAACTGGGCGAGGATGTCGCGCCCGCGCGCGCCAACGGCCATGCGCAGGCCGATCTCGCGGGTGCGCTCGGTCACGCTCACCAGCATGATGTTCATGATGCCGATCCCGCCCACACCCAAGCTGATCCCGGCCACCGCGGCGAGCAGCATGGTCATCACCCGGCTGGAAGCCTCCTGCGCCTGCAGGATCTCGGTCAGGTTGCGGATCGAGAACGGATCGTCGGCGCCGGGCTGCACCTTGAAGCGCTGGCGCAGCAGCTCCTTGATGCCCTCCTCCGCGTCCTTCATGCTCTGCCCCTCGCGCACCTTGACGCTGATCGAGCCGATGCGTTTGAGCTTGCCCGCCGTGCCGCCCTGGATCCGGTTGCGATAGGTGCTGATCGGCACGATCACGATGTCGTCCTGGTCCTGGCCCATCGAGTTCTGGCCCTTCTTTTCCAGCACGCCGACGATCGTCACCGGCACCTTCTTGACGCGGATCACCTGGTCCAGCGGGTCGGCGTCGCCGAACAGCTGCTGGGCGACGGTCTGGCCGACGATCGCCACCTTGGCCGAACCTTGCAGCTCCGCGGCCTCGAACAGCCGGCCGTCGGCCAGCGGCCACTCGCGCGCCTCGAGGTAGTCGTTGGTCGTGCCGAAGATCGACGTGCCCCAGTTGGTGTTGCCGACCACCACCTGCGCGCCGGTGCGCAGGTTCGGCGCCGCCACCTGGACTTCGGGGATCTCGCGGGCGATCGCCGCCGCGTCGTCCTCGGTCAGCATCTGCCCGGTCTGCGCGCCCAGGCGCACGCCGCCGGCCGTGACCCCGCCCGGCAGCACCAGCATGATGTTGGAGCCCAGGCCCTTCATCTGCTCCTGCACGCGCGAAGTGGCGCCGCGGCCGACCGCGATCATCGTGATGACCGCGGCCACGCCGATGATGATGCCCAGCATGGTCAGCACGCTGCGCAGCTTGTTGGCGGCCAGCGCTCGCAACGCGGAGCGCAGGGCGGCGAGCGTGTTCATGCGGCGGCCCCCTGGCGGGCGCCGCTGTCCTCGACGATAGCGCCGTCGCGGAACACGATCTTGCGCCGGGCCCACTGCGCGATGTCGTGCTCGTGGGTCACGATCACCACCGTCATGCCCTGGTCGTTCAGCGCCGTCAGCAGCCGCATGATGTCCTCGGAGGTCTGCGTGTCCAGCGCGCCGGTCGGCTCGTCGGCCAGGATCAGCTGCGGATCGTTGACCAGCGCCCGGGCGATCGCGACGCGCTGCTGCTGTCCGCCGGACAGCTCCGAGGGCGTGTGGTTGCTGCGCTCGCCGAGCCCGACCCGGCGCAGCGCGGCCAGCGCGCGCTCCCGCCGGGCCGCGGCCTTCACGCCCGAATAGATCATCGGCAGTTCGACGTTCTCCACGGCGCTGGTGCGCGGCAGCAGGTTGAACTGCTGGAACACGAAGCCGATGCGCCGGTTGCGAATCGCCGCCAGCTGGTTCTGGCCCATGCCTTCCACCGCCTCGCCCGCGAGGTGGTAGGTGCCGCCGGTGGGCAGGTCCAGGCAGCCCAGGATATTCATCAGCGTCGACTTGCCGGAGCCCGACGAGCCCATGATCGCCACGAACTCGCCGGCCGCGACGTCGACCGACACGCCGCGCAAGGCGTGCACCGTCTGGTCGCCCATGACGTAGACCTTGGTGAGGTCGCGCGCTTCGATGAGGGCCATGGGCCGGCGCTCAGAACGGCATCCGCGGACCCGAAGGCGCGCGCGCCGGCGCCGCGGCGCCCGGCGCGGTGACGCCGGTGATCACGGCGGCGCCTTCCTTGAGGTCGGCCGCGTCGGGCGCGTTCGGCGCCACGATCAGCTCGGTGCTGGTGCCGTCGGTGATGCCCAGGCGCACGTTGAAGGCGCGCGGCCGGTTGTCCTCGCCCAGCAGGTAGAGGCGGCCCCGGGTCACCGTGCGGCCCGCGCTCTCGGCCAGGATCGCCGCATACGGCGGCTTCTGTTCGGGCGTGAGCAGGCCGCCGATGCGCGCGCGCACCTCGGCCGAGATGCGCTCGCGCGCCTTGGCCCGCTCTTCGGCCGGCAGCTCGCGCAGTTGCATGAACTTCGGCCGCACGTCGGCGTAGATCGCATCGACCTGCTCCAGCTGCGACGGCGTGAGCTTCAACTCGGCCTGCAGGCGCGCGCGGAATTCGGCCGCCGGGTTGCCCGGAGCGCGCGCCGCAGGGTCCGACTGCGCTTGCTTCGGTCGAGGCTCGGACTGCGGTGGCCCGCCCGCTGCCGGCTGCGCGACCGCCTGCGGCATCCAGTGCCAGCCGCCGGCGTCCCCGGTGGCCGGGCCCGAGGCCGGCGGCGCGGCCGGCGCGCCCTTGCCGGCGGCCGGCCCGGAAGCGCCAGCGGCGGCCGGCTCCACGCCGGCGATCCGCACCCGCAGCGCGGCGTTCGGTACCTTCAGCACGCTCTCGCGCGCGTCGGTCACGACCCGCACGTTCGCGGTCATGCCGGGCAGGAGCCGGCCGGCCGTGTTCGCGAAGCCGATCACCGCGACGTAGGTCACGACGTTGGCGACGTTCTGCGCGGCCTTGCGCACCTGGCGCACCTCGCCGTCGAAGGTCTGGCCGGGGAACGCGTCGACCGTGAAGGTCGCGCGCTGGCCGCTGCGGATGCGGCCGACGTCGCTCTCGTCGATGCTGGCGTCCACCTCCATGTCCTGCAGGTTCTGCGCGATCACGAACAGCTCGGGCGCCTGCAGGCTGGCCGCCACGGTCTGGCCGCGCTCGATCGCCCGCTTGATCACGATCCCGTTCACCGGCGAGGTGATGCGGGTCCGGCCCAGGTCCACCCGCGCCTGCGCCAGCGCCGCCTGGCGCTGCCGGACGTTGGCCTGGGCGGTCTTGATCTGCGCCTCGGTCACGCCCTGCTGCGCCTCGGCCGCCTTCACCGCCTCGGTCATCGTGTCGACCAGCGCCCGGGCCTTGTCGGCCTCGCTGCGGGCGATGAACTGCTTGTCCACCAGCATCGCCTTGCGGTCGAAGTCGCGCCTGGCTTCGGTGAGGTCGACCCGGGCCCTGGACACCGCGGCGCGGCCGGCCGCCGCGTTGGCCTGGGCCGTCAGCACCGCCGCCTGCGCCGCTTCGACGTCGGCCTGCGCCTGACGCACCCGGTACTCGAAGGTCTCGGGATCGATCAGCGCGATCAGCTGGCCGGCCTTCACCTCGGCGTTGAAGTCGGCGTACAGCTCCTTGATCTGCCCGGACACCTGGGAGCCCACCACCACCTGCGTCACCGGATTGACCGCGCCCGAGGCCGACACCGTGGCCTGGAGCGGACCGCGTTCGATCCTGCCGGTGCGGTAGCTCGCCTCGGGGGCTCGGCCCTGCCACCACCACCAGCCGCCGCCGGCCGCCGCCGCCAGCACGGCAAGCGCCGCCGCGCCGGCTTTCCACGAGAGCTTGTTCATGTAAGCGATTGTAGGAATGAGCCCTTCCGCATTCATTTCGCCGAGGTAAAGCGGGCCGCGTTTCGCGCCATCGGCCGTGCGCTTCGCTCCCCGATCCGGTCGTTTCGTCTCGGCGCTGCTGCGGCGCCGCCGTTGCGCCGCGACAGTGAGCCGCTCGCCCCATCGGAGCAAATTCATGCAACTCACGCCGCTCATCGCCATCCACATGGCCGCCGCCATCGGCGCCCTCGCCACCGGTCCGGTGGCGCTGTGGGCCCGCCGCACTCCGCAGCGGCCGCGGCTGCACCGCGCCTTCGGTCATGCCTGGGTGACGCTGATGATCGTCACGGCCGCCAGCGCCTTGTTCATCCGCGATCCCGCGTGGCCCCACAGCGCCGGACTCACTCCCGTCCACCTGCTGGTTCCGGTGACGCTGCTGTCGCTGGCCGGAGCCTTCCGCGCACTCGCAAGGCACGACATCGCCCGCCACCGCTGGATCATGCAGCGCCTGTACTTCGGCGCCTGCATCGTCGCCGGGCTGTTCGCCTTGTTGCCATCGCGCTTCCTGGGACACCTGCTGTGGGCCGAGTGGCTGGGGCTGGGCCGGCCCGGCGCCGCGGGCGCCGCCGTCGCCCTCGCGCTGCCGCAGATCGTGGCGCGCACGCCGCTCTGGGTCTGGGCCCTGCTCGTCGCGCTGCTGGTGCTCGGCATCATCCAGCGCCGGCAACGCACCATCACCGCGGCGCGAGCCCTCGCCCTGCCGCTGGGGCTGACCGCGTTCTCGCTGTGGGGCACGCTGTCCGCCTTCGGCGCCTCGCCCCCGGTGCTGCTCGCCTGGACGGCCGCGGCGGGCGCCGCGATCGCCAGCCAGCAGCTGCGCCCGTCGGCGGCCAGGTACCTGGTCGCATCGCGCCGCTTCGTCATTCCCGGCAGCTGGCTGCCGATGCTGCTGATGCTCGGCATCTTCGCGGTCCGCTACGCCGTGGCCGCGAGCCTCGCGATCCGGCCGCAGCTGGGCGCCGACGCCGCCTTCGTGGTGGCGGTGGCCGCGCTGTACGGCGGCTGCAGCGGCATCTTCCTCGGCCGCACCGTGCAGCTGGCGCGGCTTGCCCTGGGCCCGTCCGGCACGGGCGCGCGCGCCCTGGTCTCCTGACCGAGCTGGACCGATCTTGAACGCTGGCCGTCGCCGCGTCGCCGCCAAGATGAGCTGGTGGATTCGCGGTAGCGCCCAGGACCAGCGACACCTTCCTTCCGCCGCACCTGCCACCTAGAATCATCCGCACCATGACCCCGCATCTGTCTTCCGAGGAAATCGAACGCATCGCGCACCGCCGCGCCGGCGCCAAGCTCGGGTGGTACGTGCACGCGCTGGTCTACGTGCTGGTGAACCTGTTCATCTTCGCCATCTCGCGCTACGGCTTCGGCCATCGGCCGTGGTCGGTGTTCCCGCTGCTGGGATGGGGCCTGGGTCTGGCGATGCACGGCGTGGCCGTGTTCATGCTCGGCACCGGCGGCGCGCTGCGCGAACACCTGGTGCAGCGCGAGCGCGAACAGCTGCAGCGGCGCAACGGCTCGTGAGCGCCGTCCATCCGCTCGGCGCCCCCTGGCGGGGCCGCATCGACTGGACCGCCAAGCTGCAGAACTTCCTGCAGGTGATGGCGTTCTGCCTGGCGATCGCGACCATCCAGTCCGCGTTCCAGCCCGAGCAGCCGTACGCCCCCAGCGTGGTCTATTCGATCTGCATCGGCGCCACCGTGTGGGCGGTGATCGATTTCGGGCGCCACCTTCTGCCGTCGGCGGCCGAGACCGGCTGGCCCAAGGGCTTGGCGGCGATCGCGCTGGTGATGGGCGCCAACGTGGCCGGATTCCTGCTCGGCACGTTCATCGCGACCCGGATCGGCGTGCTGTACGGCTGGCTGCCGGCGGGACATGCCGCGCCGGGCGCCGGCCACTGGCGCACCACGATCCTGATCACGGTGCTGGCCGGCATCGTCGCCAGCTTCTACTTCTACGCGCAGACCAGGAGCGCCTATCTGGAGCGCAAGATGGCCGAGGCGCGCCGCCACGCCGACGATGCGCGGCTGAAGCTGCTGGAGACGCAGCTCGAGCCGCACATGCTGTTCAACACGCTGGCCAACCTGCGGGCCCTGATCGGCGCCGATCCGGTGCGCGCCCAGCGCATGCTCGATCACATGATCGGCTACCTGCGTGCCACGCTCGACGCCTCGCGCGCCCCTTCGCATCCGCTGCAGTCCGAGTTCGACCGGCTGCAGGACTACCTGGAGCTGATGCGGATCCGCATGGGTCCGCGCCTGCAGTACGAGCTGCTGCTGCCGCGCGAGCTGGCGCTGCACCGGGTACCGACGCTGCTGCTGCAGCCGCTGGTGGAAAACAGCATCAAGCACGGCCTGGAGCCGAAGGTGGAGGGCGGCCACGTCCTGGTGAGCGCCGAGCGCGACGGCGACCAGCTGGTGCTGCGGGTGCACGACACCGGCCTGGGCCAGGCCGGGACGCCCGCCGGTGGCAAGGGCTTCGGACTGGCGCAGGTGCGGGAACGCCTGGCAACCCTGTACGGCCATGCCGCGGATGCCGAGTTCACCGCCGTGCCCGGCACCGGTGCGACCGCCACGCTGCGGCTGCCGCTGCTCACATGAACCGGCCCACCGCACTCATCGCCGAAGACGAACCGCTGCTGGCGCGGGCCCTGCAGGCGGAACTGGCCCGCGCGTGGCCGGAACTGGCGATCGTGGCGAACGTCGGCGACGGCAGCGCCGCGGCGCAGCAAGCGCTCGCGCTGCGGCCAGACGTGCTGTTCTTCGACGTCCGCATGCCCGGCCAAAGCGGGCTGGACGCCGCCGCGCAGGTGGCCGACGAATGGCCTGCCGACCGCCCGTTTCCAGCGCTGGTGTTCGTCACGGCCTACGACAGCTACGCGGTGCAGGCCTTCGAGGCGCAAGCCGTGGATTACGTGCTCAAGCCGGTGCAGCCGGCGCGGCTGGCCAGGACCGTGGCCAAGGTCAAGGAGGTGCTCGGGCGCCGGCCACCGGCCGCCGCCGGGCTCGAGCCGACGCTGACCCAGCTGCGCAACCTGCTCGGCGCGCTGGACGGCGGCGCGCCCCGGCAAGAGGCGCTCGAGGTCCTGCAGGTGAGCGTAGGTAACAGCATCCGCATGGTGCCGCTGGACGAGGTGCTTTACTTCGAGGCGGCCGACAAGTACGTGCGGGTGCTCACCGCCGCCCATGAATACCTGATCCGCACCCCGCTCAAGGAGCTGGTGCCGCAGCTCGATCCGGGCCGGTTCTGGCAGGTGCATCGGGGCACCGTCGCGCGCGCGAACGCCATCGAGAGCGTCACCCGCGACGAGGCCGGCAAGCTGCACCTGGCGCTGCGCGGCCGGCCGGAACGGCTGCCGGTGAGCCGGCTCTATGCCCACCTGTTCAAGGCGATGTGAGCACCCCACGGGGCGGCGCGTGGCGGCTCAGCCACTGTCAGCGGCGAGGTTTTCGCCAGCGGCCGCGCCGCGGCCTACAATGAATGCGTACCTGCAGGTTCCGGCATGCGACCACTGAGCCCCGAAGATCTCGAACGCCTCGCGCACAAGCGCGCCGGCGCCAAACTCGGCTGGTACCTGCACGCCGCCATCTACCTGGTGGTCAACCTCTTCCTCACCGTCCTCGCCTTCGTCTTCGGCTACACCTGGACGATCTACCCCGTGCTCGGCTGGGGCCTCGGCCTGGCCTTCCACGGCATCGCCGTCTTCTTCCTGGGCGCCGGCGCCGGCGTGCGCGAACGGCTGGTCCGCCGCGAGCGCGAGCGCTTGCAGCGGCAGCTCGAAGGCTCCTGACCCGGCCGCTGCGCGGCCAACACCGACCACCGTTCAAGGGCTTCCAGCCACGCGGCCTCGTCCGGCAGATGGTGTGGGCCTTGTCCTACAGCGATGTTGGGAAGGAGGAGGTGTACTACAAGCCAATCACCCCGACTCCTCTGAGTCCCCTCCTCCTCCGGGGTGAGCTGGTCCGGCCCTCCGTCCCGCGACTAGCATGTTGCCCCCAGGCCGAAAGCCTGGGGGCCTTTTTTTGTCCGCGCAAAAAAAGGCCCCCGTCGCTTGCGCGAGGGGGGCCAGCCTGGAGAAAACTCCGTGCGCTGCGAAAACCCGTGGCTTAGCGCCAGCCTTCGTGCCGGCCGTGGCCACCGTGCCGGTGATGGCGCGGGCCGCCGTAGTAGACCGGCGCGGCATAGCTGTAGCCGTACACCGGGCGCGCGTAGTAGACCGGCGCCGGCCGCACGTACACCGGGGCGGGCTCGTAGTACACGGGCGCCGGCTGGACGTACGTGACGGGCGGGTAGTAGACCGGCGGCGCATTGGAGACGCCGACGGCGACGCCGGGCGCCACGTTGGCGCCGATCGAGAAATAAACGTTGTCGCGGGCCTGGGCGACGGTGGCCGAGCCGGCGGCCGCGAGTGCCAGCGCGGCGACGGCAGCGGCCTTGGCAGAAACGGAACTGAACTTCATGGACATCTCCTGTTGGTGTGGGGGCGTGGACCCCATGCGTTTATTAAACGCACCTGACTTGCGTCCCAATACCGCTTGCACAGTCAAACCCGTTGCCACACGTAACGGCCGTGATGGAAGTCACGCCCCGCGCGCGGCACCTAAAATCGACCGGATATGACCGTGCCAGCCGAAAAAGAACTCCCGAAGCCAAGCAACTTCCTGCGCCAGGTGATCGAGCGCGACCTGGAGCAAGGCACCTACGCGCAACGCCGCTGGGGCGGCACGCCCGGCGACGCGGCCCATCACCAGGCCGGCGCGCCCGATCCCGCGAAGATCCGCACCCGCTTTCCGCCCGAGCCGAACGGCTACCTGCACGTGGGCCACGCCAAGAGCATCTGCCTGAACTTCGGGCTGGCGCGCGACTACGGCGGCGTGTGCCACATGCGCTTCGACGACACCAACCCCGAGAAGGAAGACGTCGAGTACGTCAACTCGATCCTGGATGCGGTGCAGTGGCTCGGCTTCTCGTGGGACGCCAACGGCTCCAGCCACCTGTACCAGGCCAGCGACTACTTCGACTTCATGTACCGCGCGGCCGAGTACCTGATCGAAGCGGGGCTGGCCTATGTCGACGAGCAGAGCGCCGAGGAGATGCGCGTGAACCGCGGCGACTTCGGCAAGCCCGGCGTCGACAGCCCCTTCCGCAGCCGCTCGATCGAGGAGAACCTGCAGCGCTTTCGCGACATGCGCGACGGCAAGCTGGCCGACGGCGCCGCCGTGCTGCGGGCCAGGATCGACATGGCCAGTCCCAACATCAACATGCGGGACCCGGCCCTGTACCGCATCCGCCGCGCCGAGCACCACAACACCGGCGACAAGTGGTGCATCTACCCGATGTACACCTATGCGCACCCGATCGAGGACGCGCTGGAGAACATCACCCACAGCCTGTGCACGCTGGAATTCGAGGACCAGCGGCCGTTCTACGACTGGCTGCTGGACCGGCTGGGCGAAGGCGGGCTGACCAACCAGCCGCATCCGCGCCAGTACGAGTTCGCGCGGCTGAACCTCACCTACGTGATCACCAGCAAGCGCAAGCTCAAGCAGTTGGTGGACGAGAAGCACGTGAGCGGCTGGGACGACCCGCGCATGCCCACCATCGTCGGCATGCGCCGGCGCGGCTACACGCCCGAGAGCATCCAGCTGTTCGCCGAACGCATCGGCGTCACCAAGAGCGACAGCTGGATCGACTATTCGACGCTGGACCAGGCGCTGCGCGACGACCTCGACCCGAAGGCGGCGCGCGCGATGGCCGTGCTGGACCCGGTCAAGCTGGTGATCACCAACTGGGGCGAGGTGATGGGCGGCGAGGACGTGCTGGACGCGTGCTCGGCGCCCGTGCATCCGCACCTGCCGGAACTGGGACGGCGCGAATTCAACTTCGGCGCCGAGCTGTGGATCGAGCGCACCGACTACGAGGAAGCGCCGCCCAAGGGCTACAACCGCCTCTACCCCGGCAACAAGGTGCGCCTGAAATACGGCCACGTGGTGACTTGCACCGGCGCCACGCGCGACGCGAAGGGCAACGTCACCGTGGTCCACGCCGAGCTGGTGCCCGACACCAAGAGCGGCACGCCGGGCAGCGACAAGGTGAAGGTCAAGGGCGTCATCACCTGGGTCGCCGCCGCCGACGCGCTGAAAGCGGAGGTGCGCCTGTACGACCGCCTGTTCGCCGTGCCGCAGCCGGATACGGGCGACAAGGATTTCCTGGAAGAACTGAATCCGGACTCGCTGAAGGTGGTGACGGCGTATGTCGAGCCCTCACTGGCGACGGCGAAGGGCGACGACAAGTTCCAGTTCGAGCGGCACGGCTACTTCGTGGCGGATCGGGTCGATCACCGCGAGGGGAAACCCGTGTTCAATCGGGTGGCGGGGATGAAGGATTCTTGGGGCAAATAGTAGAGGCGTTCCCATGCTTGACATCGTTTACGGCAAGAAAACAAATCCGCAAGCCGTCGAGAGCCTCGTCGCGGCAATTAAGCAGCAGGACTGGGATGGCAGCCTCTACGTCGGATATCCGGTTTTCGGCGGCGATGACGCTTCAGCCTCCATTACGGATGCGCTTCTCGTTTGTCGAGAACATGGCTTGGTAATTTTTGACATGGCGCTGGAAGCGCTCGAGTTGGCCAGCACCGGGGAAGTCGAGGCTGCCGTGAGGCAGCGTCACAAGGAACTTCGCCGAAAAGTGAACGCACGACTCGTCGCCTATGAAGAGCTAATCGATGACGACACGATGGCTCTCGCGTTCAAAGTCGAAGTCATCACGTTGGCCCCCGCAGAATACAAGGACGAAGGTGTTGCTGGCGTTATCTCCGCCGATAACTTAGTAGCGTTTCTGTCAGAGTTGCCGCCGCTCAAACAACGTTACATTCCACCCCTCAACGCTGCAATTCAGAAGACCGCCGCCCTGCGGCCGAAGAAAAAGCGGCTAGGTGTTCGAAAGTCCAACTCAATGGGCGCGAACATTAAATACCTGGAGGGGCAGATCGCAAACCTAGACAGATGGCAGCGTAACGCCGCGATTGAATCCCCAGAAGGACCTCAGCGGATCCGCGGACTAGCCGGGAGCGGCAAGACAATCATCTTGGCGATGAAAGCAGCTTACCTCCACGCCAATGACCCCGAAGCAGAGATCGTGGTGACGTTTAATACGCGCTCTCTCTACCAGCAGTTCAAAGGACTTATCCGCCGGTTCTACTTTGAGCACATGTCTGACGAGCCAGATTGGGATCGCCTACATATCCTGCATGCTTGGGGCAGCCCCTCTGAGGCCGGCTTCTATTCGGTAGCTGCAACGGACAATGGCTACTCACCGACTCCCTTCGGAACAGCGCGCTACAAGTATGGTTACAGCGCGGCATTTTCCGGCGTTTGCGCGGAACTCTGCTCCTCCAAAATCGCGCTGAAACAAAGGTGGGATTATGTGCTAATTGATGAGGCACAAGACTTTCCCGAGTCGTTCTTCAGACTCGTCTACCTCGTAACCAAGAACCCACATCGAATCGTATGGGCGTACGATGAGCTTCAGAATCTTGGCGATTCGTCAATGCCCCCTATCGATGAGCTTTTCGGCAAAGACGTCGATGGCCAGCCGCTGGTTCAAATCAACAATGTAGAAGGTCAGCCAAAGCAAGATATCTTGCTACCAATTTGCTACCGAAATCCTTCTTGGCTATTGACACTTGCACTCGGAGTCGGATTGGGCACTAAGCGTGCTAACGGCACCCCTGTCCAGATGTTTCCAGATCCAGACTTCTGGCGCGAAATAGGCTACGAGGCAACTGCAGGCAAACTTGAGCTCGGCAAGAGCGTCAGCTTACAGCGACGGCCTGATAGAAGTGCACCGTTTTTTGAGGATGTACTGTCTCCCGAGAGTTCCGTTCGGAGCAAACGCTTTGAGTCCGCAACAGAGCAAGCGGAGTGGATAGCAAAAGATATTCAGAGAATTCTAAATAATGAGGAACTTGATCACAGCGACATTCTTGTGGTGATTCCCAACTCGTTGGACGCGCCCAAGATCGCCCAGACGATTAGCACAGAATTAGCCGAGTTCGGCATTCGCAGTCACCTCATTGGAGTGACCTCGAGTAGAGATGCCGTCTTCATTGAAGGCTCGATCGCCATGAGCGGAATTTATCGTGCAAAGGGGAACGAGGCTCCCTTGGTGTACGTGGCTCACGCTGAGTACGGATTTGACGGCTACGACGTCGCGCGCCGACGCAATGTACTTTTCACCGCAATGACACGCGCGAAGGCGTGGGTGAGAGTCTGCGGCGTGGGCACGACCATGGACGGTCTGATCAACGAAATCCGCGGCATCGCATCTGATAACTATCAGCTATGCTTCACTTATCCGACGTCACCAGAAAATTCAGAAGATGCGTGCCGCCTACAAAGAACGAACTAAACGTGTAAGAAAGGTGGTCAGCCAAGAAGTCAAACAAATGAAGCGTCTACTCCAGCGGATTAAGGCAGGCGAAATAAATGTCGACGATCTTCCCACAGACGTTCAAGAACTCCTTGATTCCCTGAAGTCATAATCGTGAAAGCCACTCCGCGCGATATTGATCACGCGCTAAGGCAAGCTCGCCAGATAATCCAAACGCTCGGACTTTTGTTGGATGCCAATGAGAACGCGACGGAGCGGGTCGAGGAACGCGTTGTCCGAGTGACTTGGGCCACTGCATCTGTGCGCCCCGATTTAAGTAGTTTTGTTGATTCCAATATTGAGGAGTACCTCACATTTGTACGCGGGCGACATTATTCC
>NZ_DATMHS010000172.1:0-25222 GCF_035554825.1 Ramlibacter sp.
CGTCGCCGCCTGCATCGACGGCTACCGCACCGTGGAAGCCCAACTGGCGGAGGCAGCATGAGCGCCGCCCGGCCGCCCGAAGGCGCGAAGGCCCCCTTGGGGGGCAGCGACCCACACGGAGTGGGGGAGCGTGGGGGCAGCATCAGCGCCGCACGGCCGCCCGAAGGCGCGAAGGCCCCCTTGGGGGGCAGCGACCCGCTCGCAATCCTGCCACCCACCACCTGGACCACCGGCAGCACCGAGGTCTTCAAGACCGGCACCTGGCGCGCCCAGCTGCCGCAGTACGTCAATCCGCCGTCGCCGTGCCACCAGGCCTGTCCCGTCAACGGCGAGATCGCGCGCTGGATCGGGCTGGCGCACCAGCGCGACTTCCGCGGCGCCTGGGAGGTGTTGACCATCAACAATCCGTTCCCGGCGGTCGCCGGGCGCATCTGCCATCACCCCTGCGAATCGGCCTGCAACCGCGGCGCGTACGACGAATCGGTGTCGATCTGCAAGCTGGAGCGCGCCGTGGGCGACATGGCGCTGGCCGAAGGCTGGGCCTATCCGATGCCGGCCGTGGAGCGCGCCGGTCACGTCGCCATCATCGGCGGCGGTCCGTCGGGCCTGTCGGCGGCGTTCCAGCTGCGCCGGCGCGGCTGGCGCGTCACCATCTACGAGCCGCAGCCCGAGCTCGGCGGGCTGATGCGCTACGGCATCCCGTCCTACCGGCTGTCGCGGCCGGTGCTCGATGGCGAGATCGCGCGGATCGTCGCGCTCGGGGTGCAGGTCAAGCGCGAGCGCATCGCCACGCTGGCCGAGTTCGAGCGGGTGCGCGCCGCGCACGACGCGGTGTATGTCGCGATCGGGGCCGGCCGGCCCAAGCGCCTGCCGCAGCTGCCGGCGTCGGCGCCGTGGCTGATCGACGGCGCCGAGTACCTGGCGCGCGCCAATGCCGGGTCGCCGCCGGACCTGGGACGCCGCGTTGTGGTGATCGGCGGCGGCAGCGCGGCGCTCGACGCGGCGCGCAGCGCCCGGCGGGCCGGCCACGACGTGACGATCCTGTCGCTCGAGCGCGCCGACCAGATGCCGGCGCAGCGCGAGGAGGTGAAGGAGGCGCTGGAGGAAGGCATCACGCTGGTGGACGGCGCGATGCTCAACGCCGTCAGGCCGGCCGACGGCAGCGGCATCGTGATCAGCTGCCAGAAGGTGACCTTCGAGCCCGGTCCGGTGCGCGGCCAGTTCAAGGTGACGCCGGTCGAAGGCGCCGAGTTCACGCTCGCCGCGCACGCGATCATCCCTTCGATCGGCCAGGATCCCGACCTCGCCGCGCTGGCGGCGCAGGTGCCGGCCGAGCGCGGCCTGCTGGTCGCCGACCGGCGCCAGGCGACCGGCGCCGACAAGGTGTGGGCCGGCGGCGACGTGGCGAGCATGGCGCGCTTCGTCACCGAGGCGGTCGGCATGGGCAAGCGGGCGGCGCTGGACATCGATCGGGCGCTGCGCGGCGCGCCGGCCTCCCAGGCGGCGGCCGAGGCGCCGGTGGGCCTGGACGCCATCGCGCTGCACCACCACCCGAAGACGGCGCGCGTGGCGCAGCGGGTGCGGCCGCCGGTCGAGCGGCTGGCCGGCGGGCTGGAGGTGCAGCTGGGCCTCGAGCTCGAGCAGGCGCTGGCCGAAGCGGGGCGCTGCTTCTCCTGCGGCACCTGCACCAACTGCGACAACTGCTTCGTCTACTGTCCCGACCTCGCCATCCGGCGCCTGGACGGCGGCGGCTACGAGGTGCTCACCGACTATTGCAAGGGCTGCGGCATGTGCGTCAAGGAATGCCCCACCGGCTCGATCTCCATGCACGAGGAAATCCGATGATGCAACAGACCTCCATGCTGCTGACCGGCAACCACGCGGCGGCATGGGCCGCCCGCCTGGCCCGGCCGCAAGTGGTACCGGTGTACCCGATCACGCCGCAGACGCCGATCCTGGAGCTGCTGACGGACTTCCATGCGCGCGGCGAAATGCGCGCCGAGATCCTGACGCCGGAGTCGGAGCATTCGGTGCTCTCGGCCTGCGTGCCGGCGTCGCTGGCCGGGGCCCGCGTGTTCACGGCCACCGCCTCGCAGGGCGCGCTGCTGATGCACGAGGTGCTGCATTACGCCAGCGGCGCCCGGGCGCCGATCGTGATGGCCAACGTCAACCGCACGGTGGCCTCGCCCTGGGCGTTCTGGCCGGACCAGACCGACAGCCTGGCCCAGCGCGACACCGGCTGGCTCCAGTTCTACGTCGAGACCGCGCAGGAAACGCTGGACACGGTGCTGCACGCCTTCCGGCTCGCCGAGCAGGTGCAGCTGCCGGCCATGGTCAATCTCGACGCGTTCTACGTCTCGCATGCGCTGGAGCCGGTGCAGGTGCCGGCGCAGGAGGCGGTGGACCGCTACCTGCCGCCGTACGCGCCCGAGCATCGCCTGGACCCCGCCGTCGGCTCGTCCTGGGGCAACGTCGTCGGCCAGGACATGTACTACCGGCACCGCCAGATGATCGAGGACGCGATGGCGCGGGCGATCCCGCTGGCGCAGGAGGCGGACCGTGAATGGGCCGAGCTCAGCGGGCGCAGCCATGGGGTGCTGGAGCGCTATCGCTGCGACGGCGCGAAGGCGGTGGTCGTCACCATGGGCAGCATGTGCGGCACGGCGCGCGAGGCGGTCGACGCCCTGCGCGCGGCCGGCGAGCCGGTCGGCCTGCTGAAGCTGCGGCTGTTCCGGCCGTTCCCGGTGCAGGCGCTGCGGGTGGCGCTCGGCGCCGTGCCGGACGTGATCGTGCTCGATCGCAACCATTCGCCCGGCCTCGGCGGCATCCTGCACCAGGAGCTCAAGGCCGCGCTCTACGGCCTGCAGGCCCCGCCGCGGGTGCACGGCCTGCTGGCCGGCGTCGGCGGCGTCAACGTGTCGCCGGAAGCGATGGCGGCGATGGTGCGGACGGCGCTCGCCGGCGCACCGCGGGTGGAATCCAGCTGGGTCAGGTGACATGAACAAACTGCAACTCAACGAAGACGCGATGCTGTGCTCGGGACACGCCGCGTGCCCCGGCTGCGTCGAGGCACTGTCGGCGCGTCACGTGCTGGCGACCATGGGTCCGAACACCATGGCCGTCATCCCGCCGTCGTGCATGGCGATCATTTCCGGCCCGCAGCCGTTCAGCTCGCTGAAGATCCCGGTGTACCAGCCGACCCTGGAGGCGAGCGCCGCCGCGGCGTCCGGCCTGCGCCGGGCGCTCGACGCCCAGGGCAAGCACGACACGCAGGTGATCGTGATGGCCGGCGACGGCGGCACCTACGACATCGGCTTCCAGTGCCTGTCGTCGGCCGCCGAGCGCAACGAGAACATCCTGTACTTCTGCCTCGACAACGAGGGCTACATGAACACCGGCGCGCAGAAGTCGTCGTCGACGCCGCACTACGCCACCACCGGCTCGACGCCGGAAGGCAAGCTCACGCGCAAGAAGAACCTGATCGACATCATGGCCGCGCACCAGGTGCCGTATGCGGCCACGGCCACAGCGGCGTTCCTGCCGGACCTGATCCGCAAGGTGGAGAAGGCCAAGGCCATGAAGGGCTTTCGGATCATCACGATCCTGATCCCCTGCATCGACGGCTGGGGCCTGACCGACGACGCCGGCCTGCGGGCGGCGCGGCTGGCGGTGGAGTCCGGCGCGTTCCCGCTGTACGAGGTGGAGGACGGCGTGCGCTACACCATCAACCACGAGAGCTGCACGCGGCCGGTGGCCGAGTACCTGGCGCTGCAGCGGCGCTACCGCGGGCTGGACCCGCAGCGCATGGCGTCGCTGCAGTCGGAGCTGGAGGCGGGCTGGGCGCGGCTGCGGCGGATGGCGGAGTTGGGCGCGGCGATGGCCTAAGCGCGCCGATCCGCGGGCCGCGGGAAGAAACCCAACAGCCGAACGCAGAGGTCGCAGAAGTCGCAGAGGGCGCAGAGGTCGTAGAAAGGCCGGAAGAGGAGCTGAAGAGAGAAATCCGTTCTTCCTTCTTTCCCTGGATTCCTTCCGCGCCCTCTGCGCATCTTCGCGTCCTCTGCGTTCGGCTGTTGGGTTTGCTCCGCGTTCCGCGTTCGCCGAACGGTATGTCCTAGCGCTTACCGCCGTTCTGACGATGCACCAGCTGCAGCATGGTCGCGATCGTGATCGAGCTGAACGTCGCCTTGGCGATCTGGTCGATCTCGGCCAGCACCGTTTCCAGTGCCTGGTCGACCGGCGTGCGCGCCGCCTCGTGCCGGTTGCCGGCGCCCGAGTCCTCGAACAGCTGGATCACGTCCATCAGCGTCAGGCGCCGCACGTTCGCCGTGAAGCGATAGCCGCCGCCGACGCCGCGCACCGACTCCACGATGCCGGCGCGCGCCAGTTCGGCCAGCACCTTCGCCAGGTGGTGCGGCGACACGCCGTACTTGTCGGCGATCTCGGCCGCCGGGATGTGGCGCTGCGGATCGGCGGCGAACTCCAGCACGCTGTACAGCGCGAGCGTGGTGTTGACCTGCAGCTTCATCGCCCGGACTCCGCCACCGCCACGTCCATCTCCAGCGGGATCAGCGGCGCGGCCATCATCCCCTGGCTGCGGAAGAACGAAAGGATCAGCGTGTTGTCGTGCGACAGCAGCGTGCGCAGCTTGCGCACGCCGGCGCGCTGCAGCGCTTCGCTCAGCGCCGCCAGCAGCTTGGTGCCGATGCCCGATTGCCGCGCGCGCGGGTCGACGTCGATCGCGAACACCCAGCCGCAGGGCGGCGAGCCGAATTCCCAGTCCCGCACTTCACCGATGAGAAAACCGACGACGCGGCGTTCGGCCAGCGCCACCAGGAACCAGCGCTGCTCGCCGGCGGCGGCGATGCCGTAGCGCTTGTACACGCGCTGCCAGTAGTGGCGCTTCTCGATGCCGGTGACCAGCGTGTCGATCGCGATCACGTGGTCGAGGTCGGCGCGGCGCACCGGACGCACGGTGATGTCGCCGGGCGCCGCGCGGCTGCGCCGGGCCGCTGCGCGGCGTGACGCGGCGGTGGCCGCGGAGGGTGTGGAGGTTCTGGTCAAGAAGTTGCGCTAGATCAAAGCTAATAACGGCATTCCGGTACCAGAATGACCCGAAACTGGCGTGATTCTAGTCCAGGCCTGCTGCGCAGGCACTACCAGGAGACAAAAC
Source organism: Ramlibacter sp. (assembly GCF_035554825.1). Classification (GTDB taxonomy): domain Bacteria; phylum Pseudomonadota; class Gammaproteobacteria; order Burkholderiales; family Burkholderiaceae_C; genus Ramlibacter. The sequence goes on from NZ_DATMHS010000172.1 coordinate 5,171, forward strand.
AATGAGCGAAGTGCACAGCGGGCGTCCGCCCATCCCGTGCGTGGCGGGCCCGGCGCGCGCTGCCATCAACGACATTTTCCGGAAGGCGCACGGCGAGGGGCGGTCCACGCTCTTCGAGCACGAAGTCTACCGGCTGCTCGCCGCGGCCGGCATCGCGTCGACGCCGCGACTCGAGGTGATCGCCGCCGGTGCCGAGCCGGCCGACGAACTCCTGGCGTCGTTCCCCGGCAGCCGGGTGGTCGTGAAGGTCGTCTCCGGCAGCATCGCCCACAAGTCGGACGTCGGTGGGGTCGCCGTCGTGGCCAAGGAGCCGGCGGCGGTGCGCAGCGCCTGCCGGCGCATGCGCGACATTGCCCCGGACGTCGCGGGCGTGATGCTCACCGAGTTCATCCAGGCGGACGGCGCCGGTGTCGGCAGCGAACTCCTGGTCGGCATCCGGAACACGCGTGAGTTCGGCATGGTCATCAGCGCCGGGATCGGCGGCGTCGACACCGAATTGCTGGCTGGAAGCGCCCGCCGCGGGCAGGCCGTCGTGTCCGCCTCGACGGCGCTGACCACGGCCGAGCAATTCCTCGACCTGTTCAAGCCGACGATTGCCTACCGGCGGCTCGCCGGACTGACGCGGGGGGGCCGCCGGCTGGTGGCGGACGAAGCCCTCGTCCAGTGCTTCGGCGGCTTCATCGCGCTCGCCAACAGCCTCGCCGCCGGTGATCCGGAGACCGACTTCGTGATCGAGGAGCTGGAGGTCAATCCCTTCACGTGCTCGGGCGGCTCGCTGGTCGCGCTCGACGGCCTGTGCCGGATCGGCCGGCCGCGGGCCGTGCGCCCGCCGCGGCCGCAGGCCAAGATCGACAGGCTGCTGCACCCGAGCTCGATCGGCATCATGGGTGCATCCGCCACGCGCATGAACTTCGGCCGGATCGTCCTGAAGAACATCATCGCCTCCGGTTACGACCAGTCGCGGCTGCTCGTCATCAATCCGGACGGCCAGGAAGTCGATGGCGTGCGCTGCGCGACCAGCCTGGGGGCGCTCGAGAAAAAGCTGGACCTGCTGATCCTCGCGGTGACAGCCGACGTGGCCTTCAAGGTCATCGACGAGGTGATCGCGGCCGATGCCGCGGAATCGGTGCTGTTGATCCCCGGCGGCATGGGCGAAACCGAGGCGAGCCGGGAACCTGCCCGGCGGATGCTGGAGACGATCGACAGCGCCAGGCGGGCGGGCCGCGGACCGGTCTTCGTCGGCGGCAACTGCCTGGGCATCATCTCGCACCCCGGCAACTTCGACTCCTGGTTCATTCCCGAAGAGCGCCTGCCGAGAACCCAGAAGAAGGCCACGCGCAGCTCGGCGCTCATCAGCCAGAGCGGCGCCTTCCTGGTGACGCGGCTCAGCAAGAATGCCTTCCTCGACCCGGCCTACATGGTCGCCCTGGGCAACCAGAACGACATCACGCACGGCGACATGGTCGAGAGCTTCGCGGCCAACCCCCAGATCCACGTGATCGGGGCCTACGTCGAAGGATTCAAGGACCTCGACGGCCTGGCCCTGGCGCGGGCCGTGCGCAAGGCGACGCTTGCCGGCAAGCAGGTCGTCATCTACAAGGCCGGGCAGTCCGCGGCGGGCAAGCAGGCCGCGATGGGCCACACCGCTTCGATCGCCGGCGACTACGAGGTCTGCCAGTCCGTGCTGGAGCAGGCCGGGGCGCTGGTGGCGAGCGACGTCAGCGAGTTCAGCGACCTTTACTACATGTCGGACTGCATGCGCGAGAAGGTCGTCGGCGGCAAGCGGCTCGGCGCGATTTCCGGCGCCGGGTACGACACGGTGGCCATCGGCGACAGCACCCAGGTGGGCGAGTTCGCGATGTCGCTGGCCGCGATCAGCCCGTCGACGCGGGACCGGTTCATGACAATCCTGGCGGCCAAGAAGCTCGATGCGCTGATGGAAGTCAGGAACCCGTTCGACATCAACCCGGCGGCCGACGACGAGGTTCACCTGCTTTGCGCCGAGGCCATGGCGGCGGAACCGGGCGTCGACGCCGTGGTCGCCGGACTCGACCCGACCTCGCCCGTGGTCAGGTCGCTCAAGCACAGCGCCCGGCCCGGATACGACATCGACAGTCCGGAGAGCATCGTCCAGACGCTGCCGAAGCTGGTTGCGTCGTGTCCGAAACCCATCGTCGGCGTGATCGACGGTGGGCCGCTGTTCGACCCGATGGCCGACGCGCTGATGGAGCGCGGCGTGTGCATCTTCCGCTCCAGCGAGCGCGCCACGCGGGCGCTGGTGCGCTACACCGAGGCGCGGCTGCGCGCGGCCCGGCTGCGCGAGGAGGCAGCGCCCGGCGCCCAGGGCCTTTGACACTGTTTTTGGCAGATCCGTTGCGAATCCGGAGCCTCGGCGCCCGATTGCAAGAAAGGACATCCATGGGATCCACGCTCCAGGCCGGCCCGCGCCACAGCGCGACAGTCGACGTCAGCCGTGATCGAAGCTTCGAGGTCGGGGACCCAGCGCTGGTGAACGCCGCGCCGCTGCCGGTGGGCGACATCGGGATGGCGCGCCGCGAACCGCCGCCGAAGCAGCTTGCCGGCAAGCCGGCGAAGGCGGGACGCTCGTGAACGCTCCGGCCGCCACCACCAAACGCGTGCCGACGTACTGCTACCAGTGCGTCGCCGGCCCCGACCTGCTCACGGTGAAGGTGCAGGACGGCGTCGCCACCGAAGTGGAGCCGAACTTCTGCGCGGCCGCCGTGCATCCTGGCGGCGGCAAGGTCTGCGTCAAGGCGTACGGGCTGGTGCAGAAGACCTACAACCCGAACCGGGTGCTGACGCCGATGAAGCGCACCAACCCGAAGAAGGGTCGCGGCGAGGATCCCGGCTTCGTGCCGATCTCATGGGACGAGGCGCTGACGCTGATCGCCGACAAGCTCAACGGCATCCGGGCGACCGGCCTGACCGACGAATCCGGCTATCCGCGCGTAGCCGCCAGCTTCGGGGGCGGCGGCACGCCCCAGTCGTACATGGGCACCTTCCCGGCCTACCTTGCCGCCTGGGGTCCGGTGGACATGGGCTTCGGCTCGGGCCAGGGCGTCAAGTGCTACCACTCCGAGCACCTGTACGGCGAGTTCTGGCACCGCGCGTTCATCGTCGCGCCCGACACGCCGCTGTGCAATTACCTGATCTCGTGCGGCGCCAACGTGGAGGCATCGGGCGGCGTGGTCGGGGTCTGGCGCCACGCCAAGGCGCGGGTGCGCGGCATGAAGCGGGTGCAGGTCGAGCCGCACCTGTCGGTCACCGGCGCCTGCTCGGCGCAATGGGTGCCGATCAAGCCCAAGACCGATGCGGCGTTCCTCTATGCGCTGATCCACGTGCTGCTGCACGAGCTGCCGCGCGCCAGCCTCGACCTCGAGTTCCTGGGGCGGCACACCGCTTCGCCCTACCTGATCGGTCCGAACGGCTACTACCTGCGCGACCGCGCCACCCGGCAGCCGCTGGTGTGGGACACCGGATCGAACCGCGCCGTGCCGCACGACACCCCCGGCATCACCGAGGCGCTGGACGGCCGCTACGAGGTCGACGCGATCGAGATCGGCCCCGACGACGAAGTGCTGGCGGAGGGCCGGCTCCAGGGCGACACCGCCTTCGCCAGGCTGCTGGCGCACATGCAGCCGTATTCGCCGGAGTGGGCGCAAGCGATCTGCGACGTCAAGGCCGCGACCATCCGCCGGGTGGCCAACGAGTACGCCGAGCACGCCTGCGTCGGCCAGACGATCGAGATCGACGGCAAGACCCTGCCGTACCGCCCGGTCGCCGTGTCGCTGGGCAAGACCGTCAACAACGGCTGGGGCGGCTATGAATGCTGCTGGGCCCGCACCATGCTGGCGGTGCTGGTCGGCGCGCTGGAAGTGCCGGGCGGCACCATCGGCACCACGGTGCGCCTGGTGCGGCCGATGTCCGAGCGGCTGCAGGCGGCCAAGCCCGGCCCGGACGGGTTCATGCACTACCCGCTGAACCCGACCGACAAGGCGCACTGGGCGCCCACGCCCAACATCCGCAACGCGTACCGCACGATGGTGCCGCTGGCCGCCGACGGGCCGTGGAGCCAGGCGCTGGGACCGACCCACTTCTCCTGGATGTTCCTCGACCAGACGCCCAAGGGTCTGCCACGGGTGACGCTGCCGGACGTGTGGTTCGTCTATCGCACCAACCCGGCGATCTCGTTCTGGGACACGGCGGCGGTGGGCGAGAAGATGGCGCGCTTCCCGTTCGTGGTGGCCTTCGCCTACACCCGCGACGAGACCAACCACTACGCCGACGTCTTGCTGCCGGACGCGACCGACCTGGAGAGCCTGCAGCTGATCCGCATCGGCGGCACCAAGTACATCGAGCAGTTCTGGGACCACCAGGGCTTCGCGCTGCGCCAGCCCGTGGTCGAGCGGCGGGGCGAAGCGCGCGACTTCACCGACATCGCCAGCGAGCTGGCCGAGCGCACCGGCCTCACCGACAAGTACGTTGCTTCGATCAACAAGGGCGCCGGCGGCGTGCCGCTGAAGGACTTCGCGCTCGATCCGGCGCGCGCCCACAGCCGCGAGGAGATCTGGGACGCCGTCTGCCGCGCCGCCAGCGTCGAGCTCGGCGAGCCGCAGCCGCGCGGCCTGGACTGGTGGAAGGAGAAGGGCCTGGCGACCAAGCCCTTCCCGCGCAGCGACTGGTACCTGTTCCCGACCATGCGCGAGCGCGGCCTGCGCTTCGAGCTGCCCTATCAGGAGCGGCTGGCGCGCGTCGGCCAGGAGCTCGGCCGCCGGCTGCACGAGCACGACATGCACTGGTGGGACACGCAGCTGGCCGAATACCAGGCGCTGCCGATCTGGAAGGATTTCGCCGCGCCCTGGCAGGCGGAACTGACACGCGCCGGCGGCCAGCCGCAGGACTATCCGTTCTGGCTGCTGACGGCGCGCAGCATGCAGTACGCGTGGGGCGGCAACGTCGGCATGCAGATGATCAAGGAGGTGGCCGACAACATCGCCGGCCACCGCGGCGTGATCATCAACACCCAGACGGCCGCCAGGCTCGGCATCGCCGAGGGCGACGGCATCGAAATCGCCACCCCGCAGCGCAAGGCGCAGGGCCGGGCCGTGCTGCGCCAGGGCATCCGCCCCGACACGCTGCTGCTGATCGGCCAGTTCGAGCACTGGGCCACCCCGCTGGCCAAGGATTTCGGCGTGCCCAGCCTCAACACGCTGGCGAGCATGTCGATGGAGACGACCGATGCCACCGGCTCCGGCGCCGACCTGGTGCGGGTGAGGATCGCCAAGGCGGGAGGACGGTCATGACGCGCTGGGCCATGGTCGCCGATCTGCGCCGCTGTGTCGGCTGCCAGACCTGCACGGCGTCGTGCAAGCACGCCAACGCCACCCCGCCGGGGGTGCAATGGCGGCGCGTGCTCGACCTCGAGGTGGGCGAATATCCTGACGTGCAGCGCGCCTTCGTGCCGGTGGGCTGCAACCACTGCGACGAGCCGGCCTGCCTGCCGGTGTGCCCGACCGGCGCCACCTACAAGCGGGCCGACGGCATCGTCGGCATCAACTACGACGTGTGCATCGGCTGCGCCTACTGCGCCGTCGCCTGCCCCTACCAGGCCCGCTACAAGACCGACCTGGTGGCGTTCGCCTACGGCGGCGAACCGATGGCCAACGAGACGGCGCGCCGCGACGACAGCCGCCGCGCGGTCGCCACCAAGTGCACGTTCTGCGTCGACCGCATCGACAGCGGCCTGGCGCAGGGCAAGCAGCCCGGCGTCGATCCGGAAGCCACGCCGGCCTGCGTCAACTCGTGCATCGCCGAGGCGCTGGCCTTCGGCGACATCGAGGACCCGCAAAGCAACGTGTCGCAGCTGCTGGCCAAGAACCAGCATTTCCGCATGCACGAGGAGCTGGGCACCGGCCCCGGCTTCTACTACCTCTGGGACCAGAAGCGATGACCTACGGACCCGCTCCCTGGCAGCAGGCGCACTGGGACTGGCGCGCCGCCGGCAACTTCATCTTCGGCGGCGCCGGCGCCGGGCTGCTGGCGGCCACCGCGCTGTCGGGCGTCGGCGGCCTGGCCGCCACGCTGCTGACGCTGGCCGGCATGGCGCTGGTCGGCCTCGGACTGCTGTGCGTGTGGCTGGAGATCGGCCGGCCGTGGCGCGCGATGAACGTGATGCGCCGTCCCGGCAGCTCGTGGATGTCGCGCGAGTCCATGGTCGCGCCGCTGCTGTTCGCGCTCGGCCTGGGCGTCGCCGCCGGCCTGCGCGCCTGGGCCCCGCTGCTGCTGTTCGCCGCGCTCGGTTTCGTGTACTGCCAGGGCCGCATCGTGCAGGCCGCCAAGGGCATACCGGCGTGGCGCGAACCGCTGACGGTGCCGCTGTTCGTGGCGACCGGACTGGCCGAAGGCGCCGGGCTGTTCTGGCTCGCCGGCGTGGCTCCCGCGCGCGGCGGCCCGGCGCTGGCGCTGTACTTCGCGGCGCTGCTGGCGGCCCGCTGGCTGCTGTGGCGCGCCTGGCGGCGGCGCATCGCGCCGGTGGCCGCGGTCTACGCGCTGCAGGCGATCGACCCGGCCGGCCGGGCGCTGCAGTGGCTCGGCACGGCGCTGCCGCTGGGCCTCGCGCTGCTGGCGGCGACCGGCATCGGCGGCGCCGCGATCCTGCTGGCCGGCGCCGGCCTGCTGGCCGCCGCGACCGGCGCCTTCTTCAAGTTCACGCTGATCACCCGCGCCGCCTTCAACCAGGGCTTTGCCCTGCCGCACCTGCCGGTGCGCGGCGTGCCGCGCTGACGCCTTCACCAAATCACAACGATGCCAGGAGACAACCATGGGCGCCCATCTGACCGCTGAAACCGGCCGCCGAGCCGGAACCGCCGAGCGCAGCTACCTGCATGCCGACTTCGAGACCATGCCGCGCGAGCGGCTGGCCCGGCTGCAGCTGGAACGGCTGCAGGCGACCGTCGCCAATGCCTACGACAACGTGCCGCTGCTGCGGCAGCGGCTGGATGCCGCCGGCATGCGGCCGGCGGACGTCCGCAGCCTCGACGACCTGCAGCGCCTGCCGTTCACCGTCAAGACCGATCTGCGCGACCAGTATCCGTTCGGCCTGTTCGCCCGCGGTCCCGGCGAGCTGACCCGCCTGCACGCGTCGTCGGGAACGACCGGCAAGCCGACGGTGGTCGGCTACACCCAGCAGGACATCGTCAACTGGTCCGACCTGATGGCGCGCTCGCTGTACGCGGCCGGCGCCCGGCGCGGCGACATCATCCACAACTCCTACGGCTACGGCCTCTTCACCGGCGGCCTGGGCGCGCACTACGGCGCCGAGCGGCTGGGCGCCGTCGTGGTGCCGATGTCCGGCGGCTCCACCGAGCGCCAGATCACGCTGATCATGGATTTCAAGGCGCGCGTGCTGTGCGCCACGCCCTCCTACGCATTGGCGCTGGCCGAGGTCGCCGAGCAGCAGGGCGTCGACCTGCGGCAAAGCAGCCTGGAGATCGGCCTGTTCGGCGCCGAGCCCTGGAGCGCGGCGATGCGGCACGAAATCGAGGAGCGGATCGGGCTCAAGGCCGTCGACATCTACGGACTGTCCGAAATCATGGGGCCGGGCGTGGCCTGCGAGTGCGAATGCCAGGACGGCCTGCACGGCTGGGAGGACAACTTCATCTTCGAGGTGATCGACCCGGAGACCGGCAAGGTGCTGCCCGAGGGCCAGGCCGGCGAACTGGTGATCACCACGCTGACCAAGCAGGCGCTGCCGATGCTGCGCTACCGCACCCGCGACATCACCCGGTTGACGACGGCCCCGTGCGACTGCGGCCGCACCCACGTGCGCATCCTGCGCATCACCGGCCGCAACGACGACATGCTGATCATCCGCGGCGTCAACGTCTATCCCTCGCAGATCGAGGCCGTGCTGGTCGGGCGTCCCCACATCGCGCCGCACTATCAGTTGGTGGTCGAGCGCGAAGGCATCCTGGACAACGTGCGGGTGGAGGTCGAAGCGCTGCCCGGCACGCCGGCCGACCAGTTCCCGGCCGTGGCGCGCGACGTCAAGCACCACATCAAGTCGATGGTGGGCATCACCACCGAAGTGAAGGTGCAGGCGCCGGGCACGGTGCCGCGCTCGCAGGGCAAGGCCGTGCGGGTGCGCGACCTGCGGCCGAAGGAGGCCTGAGATGGCGAGCGGAATGCTGGCGCTCACGGTGAACGGGCGCGCGCGCAGCGTCGCCGCGCCCGGCAGCGCGCTGCTGCTGGAAGTGCTGCGCGACGAGCTGGGCCTGACCGGCACCAAGCAGGGCTGCGACGGCGGCGAATGCGGCGCCTGCACGGTGCTGGTCGACGGCCAGCCGCGCCTGGCGTGCATCACGCTGGCCGCCAGCGTGGCCGGCCGGACGATCGAGACCGTGGAGGGCCTGGTGCGCTCGGGCCGCATGAGCCGCCTGCAGCAGGCCTTCCACGAGCAGCTGGGCACCCAGTGCGGCTTCTGCACGCCGGGCATGGTGATGGCGGCCGAGGCGCTGCTGCGGCGCGAGCCCCATCCCAGCGAGGCGCAGATCCGCGAGGCGCTGTCGGGCAACCTGTGCCGCTGCACCGGCTACGCCAAGATCATCGAGTCGGTGCAGGCCGCCGCCGGAGCGACGCCATGAGGCGCGAGCCGCACGCGCTGCAGCGGCCGGCCGCGCCGCCGACCCATTCGATCGGCGAGCGCACGCCGCTGGTCGACGGCATCGAGAAGGTGACCGGCCGCGCCCGCTACACCGCCGACCTGCCGGTCGGCAGCGCCTTGGTCGGCCTGATCGGCCGCAGCCCGATCGCCCATGGCGTGATCCGCTCGATCGACGCCTCGCAGGCGCTGGCGCTGCCGGGCGTGCGGGCGGTCGTCACCGGCCAGGATTTTTCGGCGCCGTACGGCGTGATCCCGATCGCGCAGAACGAGTGGCCGCTGGCGCGCGACAAGGTGCGCTACCGGGGCGAGCCGCTGTTCGCCGTGGCCGCCGACGACGAGGTGTCGGCACGCGCGGGGCTGGCCGCGGTGCGCGTCGAATTCGACGAACTGCCGGCGCTGTTCACGGCGGCGCAGGCGCGGGCCGAGGGTGCGGTGCTGCTGCACGACGACAAGCCGGGCAACCTGGAGCGCGAGGTGGTGCAGGACTTCGGCGACGTCGAGGCGGGCTTCGCGGCCAGCGACCTGGTGCTGGAGCGGACCTTCGAATGCGCCGAGGTCGCGCACGGCCAGATCGAGCTGAACGCCACCATCGCGCAGTGGGAGCCGGAACGCGAGCGCCTGACCATCCACTCGGTGACGCAGGTGCCCTACTACCTGCACCTGATGCTGGCGCAGACGCTGGGCCTGGACGGGTCGCAGATCCGGGTCGTCAAGCCCTTCGTCGGCGGCGGCTTCGGCCACCGCGTCGAGCCGCTGAACTTCGAAATGGTGGCCGCCGCGCTGGCGCGGGCCGCCGGTGGCGCGGTGAAGCTGGAGCTGACGCGCGAGGAAGTGTTCCTCACCCACCGCGGCCGGCCGCACAGCGAGATGCGGGTGAAGCTGGGCCTGAAGCGCTCGGGCGAGATCGCCGCGCTGTCGGCCGAGGTCGTGCAGCGCGGCGGCGCCTACGGCGGCTATGGCCTGGTCACGATCCTCTATGCCGGCGCGCTGCTGCACGCCTTGTACAAGGTCGGCGCGGTGCGCTACCGCGGCTATCGCGTCTACACCAACCTGCCGCCCTGCGGCGCGATGCGGGGCCATGGCGCCGTCAACGTGCGCTTCGCGGTGGAGTCGCTGCTCGACGAGATGGCGGGCCAGCTCGGCCTCGATCCGTTCGCCGTGCGCCGCGCCAACCTGATCGAGGCGCCGTACCGCACGCTCAACGACCTGCAGGTCAACTCCTACGGCCTGCCGCAGTGCCTGGACGCCGTCGAGCGGGCCTCCGGCTGGCGCGAGCGGCGTGGCCGGCTGCCGCCCGGGCGTGGCCTGGGGCTGGCCTGCTCGCACTACGTCAGCGGCTCGGCCAAGCCGGTGCACTGGAGCGGCGAGCCGCATGCGGTGGTGAACCTCAAGCTCGATTTCGACGGCGGCATCACCATCCTTACCGGGGCCTCGGACATCGGCCAGGGCTCGAACACCTTGCTGACGCAGGTGGTGGCCGAGGTGCTGCTGCTGCCGATGGCGCGCATCCGGGTGGTCTCGGCCGACAGCATGCTCACCCCCAAGGACAACGGCTCGTATTCCTCGCGGGTCTCGTTCATGGTGGGCAACGCCGCCCTGCGCGCGGCCGAGGCGCTCAAGCGGGCGCTGGTCGCCGCCGCCGCCAAGAGGCTGGAAGTGGCCCCCGACCAGGTCGAGTGGGGCGGCGAGTCGTGCTGGGTGACCGGCACCGACAAGGCGCTCGGCTTCGCGCAGTGCGTGCAGGCGGTGCTGGCGGAGTCCGGCACGCTGACCGTCAAGGGGGCCTGGTCGACGCCGCCCGAGACCCAGGGCGGCAAGTTCCGCGGCGCGGCCGTCGGCTCCACGGCCGGCTTCAGCTATGCGGCGCAGGTGGTGGAAGTGCAGGTCGACGAGGACACCGGCGCCGTGCGGGTCGAGCGGGTCTGGGTCGCGCACGACTGCGGCCGCGCGCTCAACCCGCTCGCCGTCGAGGGCCAGGTGCAGGGCGCCGTGTGGATGGGCATGGGCCAGGCGCTGTCGGAAGAGACGCAGTACCACGAGGGACTGCCGGTGCGCTCCAACCTGCTGGACTACCGCATCCCGACCATCGCCGAGACGCCGCCGATCGAGGTCACGCTGGTCGAGAGCATGGACCCGCTCGGTCCCTTCGGCGCCAAGGAAGGCAGCGAGGGCGGGCTGCACGGCTTTCCGCCGGCGCTGACGGCGGCCATCGCCGACGCCCTGGGCCTGCGGCTGAACGCCTTGCCGGTGACGCCGAATCGCCTGCACGAGGCCCTGCTGGCACGGCGCCGCGAACAGAAGCGGCAGGCCGCCAGGCGCCCGCAACCGGAGCAAGCCTGATGCACGCCCTGCCCGAATTCACTTTGCGCCGGCCGGCCGACCTGGCCGAGGCGGCCGGCCTGCTGGCCGCCGATCCGCAGGCGCGCCTGGTCGCCGGCGGCACCGACCTGCTGCCCAACCTGCGGCGCGGCCTCGAGCGGCCGGCGACGCTGATCGACCTGTCCGGCGTCGGCGGCTTCGCGGGCGTCGAGCTGGCGGCCGACGGCGCCGTGCTGCTGGGCGCGGGCGTCACGCTCGCCACCATCGCCGGCGATCCGGCGCTGGCGGCGCAGCTGCCGGCGCTGGCGCAGGCCGCGGCCGGCGCCGCGGCGCCGACGCATCGCAGCGCGGCGACGCTCGGCGGCAACCTGTGCCAGGACACCCGCTGCATCTTCTACAACCAGAGCGAGTGGTGGCGCGCCAGCAACGGCTACTGCCTCAAGCGCAGCGGCGACACCTGCCACGTGGCGCCGCAGGGCGCGCGCTGCCATGCCGCGTTCAGCGGCGACCTGGCGCCGGTGCTGCTGGCGCTGGGCGCGCAGGTGCAGCTGCAGTCGGCGGCCGGCACGCGCTGGCTGCCGCTGGCCGACCTGTACCGCGACGACGGCGCGGCCCATCTCACGCTCGAGCGGCACGAGGTGCTGGCGCGGGTTCGCGTGCCGGCGCCGCCGCCCGGCCTGCGCTCGGGCTATCGCAAGGCGCGCGTGCGCCAGGCGATCGATTTCCCGCTGGCCGGGGTGGCGCTGGCCGTGCTGCTGGAGGGCGGCGTCGTGCGCTCGCTCGCGGTCGGCCTGTCGGGCACCAACTCGCGGCCGCTGCTGCTGGCCGGCACCGGCGAGCTCGCCGGCCGCGCCGTCGACGACGAACTGCTGGCTCGGCTCGGCAAGCTGGTGCAGCAGCAGGTGAGTCCGATGCGCAGCACGGCGACCCCGGCCAACTACCGGCGGCAGGTTGCCGCCGCGCTGGCACAGCGGCTGCTGCGCGACCTCGCCAGCGACTGATCCACCCCTTCCGCCCCTTGCCGGCCAAGGAGATCCGATGGTCCGCATCGTTCGACGCGAACAGTTCTCCGAGCAGACCTTCCTGTGGGAAGTGGCGGCGCCCGACGTCGCGCAGGCCGCGCAGCCCGGCCACTTCGTCATGCTGCGCCTGGACGACGACGGCGAGCGCATCCCGCTCACGGTCGCCGACTTCGACCGCGAGCGCGGCACGATCTCGATCGTGGTGCAGGCGCTGGGCAAGACCACCCGGCAGATGCGCGACGGCTTTCGCGCCGGCGACGAGTTCGCCGACTTCGCCGGCCCGCTCGGCCTGGCGCAGCACATCGAACGCGTCGGCCACGTGGTGCTGGTCGGCGGCGGGCTGGGCGTGGCGCCGATCTTCCCGCAGCTGCGGGCGTTCAAGGAAGCGGGCAACCGCACCACCTGCATCGTCGGCTTCCGCAGCGCCGACCTGGTGTTCTGGGCCGACAAGCTGGCGCAGTTCAGCGACGAGCTGATCCTGTGCACCGACGACGGCAGCCTGGGCCGGCCCGGCTATGTCGACGCCGCGCTGCGCGCCGTGCTGGCCGGCGGCGGCGCCGACCTGGTGGTGGCGATCGGCCCGATGCCGATGATGCACGCCTGCGCCGAGGCATCGCGCCCCTTCGGCGTGCGGACGATGGTGTCGCTCAACACCATCATGGTCGACGGCACCGGGATGTGCGGCTCGTGCCGCGTCACCGTCGGCGGCGAAGTCAAGTTCGCCTGCGTCGACGGTCCCGACTTCGACGGCCACGCGGTGGACTTCAAGGAGCTGCACGCGCGCCAGAAGCGCTTCCAGCGGCAGGAGGCGCAGGCCAACCAGGACCACGCCCATGTCTGCAGCCTGGAAGAGCTGCTGGTCGTGCAGGGAAAGCGCACCTACAAGAAGTACTCGGCGCTGGAGCGCACCCAGGTGAAGATGCCGGAACGCGACGCGGCCGAGCGCGCCTGCAGCTTCGACGAGGTGAACCTCGGCTACGGCCATGCCGAGGCGCTGCGCGAGGCCGAGCGCTGCATCCAGTGCGCCAAGCCGACCTGCATCGAGGGCTGCCCGGTACGCATCGACATCCCGCGCTTCATCCGGCACCTGCTGCTGCGCGACATGGAAGGCGCCGTCGACGCGATCCACGAGTCGAGCCCGTTTCCCTCGGTCTGCGGCCGGGTGTGCCCGCAGGAGAGCCAGTGCGAGGCGCAGTGCGTGCTGGTCAAGGCCAAGATGGAGCCCGTCGCCATCGGCCGGCTCGAGCGCTTCGTCGGCGACCATGCCAGGCCGCGGCCGATGCAACTGCCGGCTCGCGAGCGGCGCCTGGGCCGGGTGGCGATCGTCGGCTCCGGCCCCGGCGGGCTGGCCGCCGCCGCCGACCTGCTCAAGTTCGGCTGCGACGTGACGGTGTTCGAGGCGCTGCATGTGGTCGGCGGCGTGCTGCGCTACGGCATCCCGTCGTTCCGCCTGCCGCGCGACATCATCGAACGCGAGGTGCGGCGGCTGCAGGACGCCGGGGCGCGCTTCGAGACCAACAAGGTCATCGGCAAGACCTTCACCATCGAGCAGCTGACCGGCGCGATGGGCTTCGACGCGGTGTTCGTCGCGGCCGGCGCCGGTGCCCCGGCCTTCCTCGGCATCCCGGGCGAATTCGCGGGCCAGGTCTACTCGGCCAACGAGTTCCTCACCCGCGTCAACCTGATGGGCGGCGATCGCTTCCCGTACCGGGACACGCCGATCAGCGTCGGCCAGCGCGTGATCGTGATCGGCGCCGGCAACACCGCGATGGATTGCCTGCGGGTGGCCAGGCGGCTGGGCGCGGCGCAGGTGCGCTGCGTCTACCGCCGCTCGGAGGCGGAGGCGCCGGCGCGGGTCGAAGAGCTGCGCCACGCCCGCGAGGAAGGCATCGATTTCAGCTTCCTGCACGGACCGGTGGAGGTGCTGCTGGACCAGGAGGGCGACGTGCGGGGGCTGCGGGCGCAGAAGATGGCGCTGGGCGATCCCGACGGGCGCGGCCGGCGCGCGCCGGTGCCGCTGGACCAATTCGTCGAGTGGCCCTGCGAGACGGTGATCTACGCGCTCGGCACGCGGGCCAACCCGATCGTCGGCCAGGCGACGCGCGGCCTGGCGCTGGACCGGCGCGGCTACATCGTCGCCGACGAAGCGACCCAGTCGACCAACCTGCCCGGCGTCTTCGCCGGCGGCGACATCGTGACCGGCGGCGCCACCGTGATCCTGGCGATGGCGGCCGGCCGCCGGGCGGCGCGCGCGATCGCGGCCTGGCTGCAGCAGGGCCGGACCGGCTGGCCGGTCGCCGCCGCGGCCGCCGACGCCGTCGCCCTGCCGGCGGCGCGGCCGGCGGCCGTGCCAACCTAGGAGACCACCGCATGCAGTGCCCCAAGTGCCACGCGCCCCTGGCCGACGAGCGTGACGGCCGCTACATCTGCTGCGCCGATGCGCCGGTCCAGTGGCAGTGCGGACAGTGCGGCAAGATCAGCGAAGGCTTTGCGTTCCCCTACGGCAGCTGCCCCCAGTGCGGCGGCCAGCTGGCGCTGCGCCAGGACGCCCGGCCCGTGCGCGGCGACCGCGCGGCGCTCGAGGCGGTGCGCATGGCGTTCGAGATCGAGCTGGGCGGGCGCGCCTTCTACCAGCACGCGGCGGCCGAAGCCGACGACGAGGAACTGCGCTCGCTGTTCGGCCGCCTGGCGCTGCTCGAAGGCGAGCACATGGAGATCCTGTCGCGGCGCTACCACGTCGAGATGCCGGCGGCGTGGCCCGACTTCCGGGTCGAGACGGCGGCCGTGTTCGCCGACGTCGACCACCGGCCGCACGACCCGGAGAACCTGCTGCGCATCGCCGTCGCGCTCGAGCGGCGCGCCGCCGCCTTCTTCGCCAGCCGCGCCGTGCAGGCGCCGGCCGGCTCGGCCGAGCAGCGGCTGTACATCGAGCTCGCCGCCGAGGAGCGCGGCCACGCCGACCTGCTGACCACCGAATACGAACGCTGGCGCGCCAGCAAGCCGGGCCTGCTGACGCGACTGACGATGCTCGACGCGGCGGCGCGCGATCGCCGCTTGGCGGAGCACCGTCCGCTCAACGCCGCCGCGCTGCTGCTGTCGGCCGCGGGCGACGACGGGGTCGCGCTCGCCTGCGGCGGCCAGCAGCTGACCTACGCCGAACTGCGCGATCGCGTCGCCCGCGCCGCCGCCGTGTGGCATTCGCGCGGGCTGCGTCCGGGCGACCGGGTGGCGATCAAGCTGCCGGACGGCATCGACTGGGTGGTGGCCTTCCTCGGCACCATCTGGGCCGGCGGCGTGGCGGTGGCCGTCAACCCGCAGATCCCGCCCGCGGAGTGGCATTACATCCTGGAGGAGGCCGGCTTCAACGTGATCCTGGCCGAGCGCGCGGACGACACGCCGGCGCCCTGGCGCGAGCGCGTGATCCTGGTCGAGGAGGGCCGGCGCGCCGTCGCCGCCGCGCAGCCGACGCCGCCGCACCCGGCGAGCGACGACACGGCGGCCTTCTGGTGCCACTCGTCCGGCACCTCGGGCAAGCCCAAGGCGGTGGTGCACGGCCATGGCTTCGCCCGCGAGATCGAGCGCGTGTCGCGCGAGCGCCTGGGCATCACCCCGGCCGACCGGCTGTTCGCCACCTCGCGCCTGTTCTTCTCCTACCCGCAGACCAACAGCCTGTTCGCCGGCCTGAAGATCGGCGCGACCGTGATCCTCGATCCGCGCTGGCCGACCGCGGCCTCGGCCGTGGAGACGGTGGAGCAGCTGCGGCCGACGGTCTTCTTCAGCGTGCCATCGCTGTACCGCAACCTGCTGCATGCGGGACTGGCCCCGCGGCTGGCGGCGGCCGGTGTCCGGCTCTGCGTCTCCGCCGGCGAGGCCCTGCCGGCGAGCCTGCGCGCCGCCTGGCGCGACGCCTGCGGCTTGCCGATGGTCGACGGCTACGGCGCATCGGAGACGCTGGTGCTGGTGCTGACGGCGGCCGACGGCGACGACGGGCTGCAGCCCTCGCCGGGCATCGAGATCCACCCGCTCGATCCGGAAGCGGCCGCGGCCGGCATCCCGACCCGCCTTCGCATCCGCGTGTCGACGCTGGCGCTGGGCTATCTGGACCGGCCGATCGCGCAGGCCGAATCCTTCCGCGACGGCGCCTTCTGCCCGGCCGACCTGTTCCTGCGCACCCAGGGCGGCGGCTGGCGCTTTGCCGGCCGCGAGGACTCGCTGATCAAGATCAAGGGGCGCTGGGTCAACCTGGTGGAACTGGAGGAAAAGCTGGCGGCCGGCGTGCCCGGCCTGCTGGAAGCGGGCTGCGTGTGCGTACCCGATGCCGATGGCGTCGACTGCGTCGCGCTGTTCTACGTGGCGCGCGAGGGCCAGGACGGCGACGTCGAGCGGGTGCTGCGCGAGCGGGCCGCCGCCATGCCGCCGTACCAGCGGCCGGGCATCTGGCAGGCGGTGCCGGTGCTGCCCCGCACGCCCACCGGCAAGCTGCTGCGGCGGCGCCTGGCCGATCTGCTGCCGACCCCGCGGGTCGCCGCGTCATGAGCACCGTCGCCGCCGGCAGCCCGGTGCAGGTCGAGCGCAGCGAAGGGATCTGCACGGTGACCCTGGCGCGGCCGCCGGTCAACGCGCTCGACGACGCGCTGGTCGACGCGCTGCAGTCGGCGGTCGCCGCAGCGTCGGCCGACCGGGATCTCAGCGTGCTGCACCTGCGCAGCAGCGCCCGGGTGTTCTGCGCCGGCGCCGACCTGGCGCTGATGCAGCGCAGCATCCGCACGCCGGGCGGCGTGGAGGAAATGCTGGCGCTGGTCGGCCGGCTGCAGGAGCTGGCCTGGTGCATCGAGCGCTCGCCGCTGGTGTCGATCGCCGAGATCGGCGGCGCGGCGCTGGGCGGCGGCTTCGAGCTCGCGCTGGCCTGCGACCTGCGCATCGCCGCGCAGGAAGCGAAAGTGGGCCTGCCCGAAGCCGCGCTCGGGCTGCTGGCGGCCGCCGGCGGCACCCAGCGGCTGACGCGGCTGGCGGGTCCCGGCATCGCCAGGCGCCTGATCCTGGGCGCCGAAACCGTCGACGGCGCCACCGCCGAGCGCCTCGGGCTGGTCCAGTGGTCGCTGCCGCGCGCCGAACTGGCGCCGGTCGCGCGCGCGTTGGCCGAGCGCATCGCCACGCTGCCGCGCGCGGCGACCGGCGCCGCCAAGCAGTGCATCGCCGCGGCCCAGGACGAGGGCCGCGACGGCTTCGCCGAAGAGATTGCCCACACGCGCCGGCTGTACCGCCATCCGGTCACGCGCGCGCGCGTGGCCGCCTTCCTGGCGCGCAGTCCGCGCTGATTCCGGCCACCACTTCTTCACTCGAGGAGACATCCATGAAGCTCGAACAGCGCACCGCCCTCGTCACCGGAGCGGCTTCGGGGATCGGCCGGGCCACGGCCCAGGCGTTCGCGCAGGCCGGCGCCCGCGTGCTGCTGGCCGACATCGACGAGGCCAGGGGGGCCCAGGCGGCGGGCGAGCTGCGCGCCGCCGGCCACGGCGCCGAATTCCTGCCGGTGGACCTCACGTCGGCCGCTTCGGTGGACGCGCTGGCAACCCGGGTCATGGAGCGCTTCGGCGTGCCCGACGTCATCGTCAACGGCGCCGGCTGGGGCCAAACGCATCCGTTCTGGGAAGGCACGCCGGAACTGTGGGACCGGGTGATCGCGCTGAACTTCGTCGGCCCGATGCGCCTGACCAAGGCGCTGCTGCCGGCCATGATCGAGCGGCGCGGCGGCCGGATCGTCAACGTGGCGAGCGACGCCGGCCGGGTCGGCAGCCTCGGCGAGACCGTGTATTCGGGCGCCAAGGGCGGCCTGATCGCCTTCACCAAGGCGCTGGCGCGCGAGGTGGCGCGCTACCAGATCAACGTCAACTGCGTCTGTCCCGGTCCGACCGACACGCCGCTGATGGCCGCCGTGCCGGACAAGGTGAAGGACGCGCTGACCAAGGCGATCCCGTTCCGCCGCCTCGGCCGTCCCGAGGAAGTCGCCGACGCGATCCTGTTTTTCGCCAGCGACCGCGCCGGCTACGTCACCGGCCAGGTGCTCAGCGTGAGCGGCGGCCTGACGATGGCCGGCTGACCCACGGATCAACGAGGAGACATTCGATGAAGCGCATCCAGCTTGCCGGCTACCGGGCGACCCACTTCGGCTATTCGGTCGAGGGCAAGGTCGCCACCATCACGCTCAACCGGCCCGAGCGCAAGAACCCGCTGACCTTCGAGTCCTACGGCGAACTGCGCGACCTGTTCCGCGAGCTGGTCTACGCCAGCGACATCAAGGCCGTGGTGTTCACCGGCTCGGGCGGCAACTTCTGCTCCGGCGGCGACGTGCACGAGATCATCGGTCCGCTGGTGAAGATGGACATGCCCGAGCTGCTGCAGTTCACGCGCATGACCGGCGACCTGGTGAAGGCGATGCGGGCCTGCCCGCAGACCATCGTCGCCGCGATCGACGGCGTCTGCACCGGCGCCGGCGCGATGATCGCCTGCGCCTCCGACCTGCGGGTGGCCACGGCGCGCAGCAAGCTGGCCTTCCTGTTCGTGCGGGTGGGGCTGGCCGGCGCCGACATGGGCGCCTGCACGCTGCTGCCGCGCCTGATCGGCCTGTCGCGCGCCGCCGACCTGCTGTACACGGGCCGGGTGGTCGGCGGCGACGAGGCCGAGCGCTTCGGCTTCTACAACCGGCTGGTCGAGCCCGATGCGCTGCTGGCATCGGCCACCGCGCTGGCACGCGAGCTGGCCGACGGCCCGACCTTCGGCCACGCCATGACCAAGACCATGCTGTGGCAGGAATGGAGCTCGGGCCTGGGCGAGTGCATCGAGGCCGAGGCACAGGCCCAGGCGATCTGCATGCAGACCCGGGACTTCGAGCGCGCCTACCACGCGTTCGCCGCCAAGAGCAAGCCCCAGTTCGAGGGCAACTGATGGACGGCGCCCGACCGGCCGCGCCGGCCGCCCTGGCCGCGTCGGGACCCGGTGCCGGGGCGCCGCCGGGCGCCCAGCTGCCGCCGCTGCCGCTCGGCCCCTTCGGCGCGCGGCTGCTGCTGGTGTGCCAGGCGGCGGCCGTCCTCGGGGCACTGGTGTTCACGGCGCTGGTGGCGATGTCGATCGTCTCCATCACCGGCCGCAAGCTGTGGTCGGCGCCGGTGCCAGGCGACGTGGAACTGCTGCAGATGTGCTCGGCGTTCGCGGCGTCGGTGTTCTTCGCGTACTGCCATCTGAACGGCGGCGACGTCAAGGTCGACTTCTTCACCGACCGCCTGCCGGCGCCGCTGGTCCACGGGCTCGACGCGATCGGGTCGCTGCTGGTCGGCCTGTTCGGCTTTCTGCTGGCGTGGCGCACCGGCGCCGGCGCCTGGATGGTCGGCCAGGCCGGCGAGACCTCGATGATCATCGGCGTGCCGCTGTGGATCGGCCAGGCGCTGATGGTGCCCGGCTTCCTGCTGCTCGGTGTCGCCGGCTGCTACATGGCCGGCCGGCACGCCGCGCGGGCCCGCCGCTGGAGGCGGCCATGAGCGGCATCCAGTCCGGGCTGGTCCTGTTCGGCGTGCTGATGCTGCTGCTGCTGGTGCGGGTGCCGATCGGCATCGGCATGTTCGCCGTCGGCGCGGCCGGCTATGTCTGGTTCACCGGCGGGCAGTGGACGCCGCTGCTCAATTCGCTGAAGAACCTTGCCTATGCACGGCTGTCGAACTACGACCTGGTGGTGATCCCGCTGTTCCTGCTGATGGGGCAGTTCGCCACGCACGGCGGGCTGTCGCGTTCGCTGTTCCGCTTCGTCAGCGCCTTTCTCGGCCACTGGCGCGGCGGCGTCGCCATGGCGGCGGTGGGCGCCTGCGCCGCCTTCGGCGCGATCTGCGGCTCCTCGCTCGCCACCGCCGCCACCATGGGCCAGGTGGCGCTGCCGGAGCTGGACCGCGCCCGCTATTCGGGATCGCTGGCCACCGGCGCGCTGGCGGCGGGCGGCACGCTGGGCATCATGATCCCGCCGTCGGTGCCGCTGGTGAT
>NZ_DATMHS010000173.1:0-118817 GCF_035554825.1 Ramlibacter sp.
CAAGGAACTCAATCTGTTTTCGCTGCCGTTCCTGATGCCCGACTATCGCGCGATGGATGCACTGACGCAGGGCCAAGTGGGTCAGCAACTGTTCAAGGTGATTGAGAAAAACGGTGTCGTGCCGCTGGCCTGGGGCGAGAACGGTTTTCGTGAAGTCAGCAATTCGAAACGTGAAATCCGCACGCCGGCCGACATGAAAGGCATGAAGCTGCGTGTACCCCAGGCGCCGCTGTTCCTGATGTTCACGAAATCCGTCGGCGCCAATGCGACGCCGATCGCCTTCGCCGAGGTGTACCTGGCGCTGCAGAACGGCACCGTCGAGGCGCAGGAGAACCCGCTGCCGACGATCGAGGCCAAGAAGTTCTATGAAGTGCAGAAGAACATCTCGCTGACCGGCCACATCGTCGACTCGCTGCTGACCATCGTCTCCGGCCAGCTCTGGGGCAAGCTCAGCGACGCCGACAAGAAGATCTTCACCGACGTGATGCAGGAAGCCGCCGAGAAGGCCGGCCGCGAGATCATCGCTTCGGAAGCGCGCCTGACCGACGAATTCAAGAAGAAGGGCAAGAACGTGATCGTCGTCGACAAGAACGCGTTCCGCGAGGCCGTGCTGAAGAACACCAAGCCGGCCGACCACGGCTATCGCCAGGCCGACTACGACCGCATCGTCAACATCAAGTAAGCCAGTCGCGGGGCGCCTGCGGCCTTCGCTGCAGGCGCCCCGCCGTTTGACGGGGCCCGCCCCGTCCACCTATTCAGGACACAAGAGATGCAGTCACTCGACGACATGCCCCACGTGATGGGAGACGACGGGCAGTTCCACGCCCAGGACGAGGCGGTCGACCTGTCGGGCACGCCGGCCGAAGGCTGGGCGGCGCTGGGCTTCTTCTGGGTGCTCGGGTTGATCGTCTTCTACCAGTTCTTCACCCGCTACGTCATGAACGACTCGGCCGCGTGGACCGAGGAAATCGCGCGCTACTTCCTGATCGCCACCGTCTTCGTCGGCGCGGCCATCGGGGTGGCCAAGAACAACCACATCCAGGTCGACTTCTTCTACCGCTACCTGCCGGCCGGCATCGGCCGCGTGCTGGCGAGCCTGGTCGATCTGCTGCGCATCGCGTTCTTCGCCGTCGCCGTCGTGCTCACCATCCAGATGATGATGAAGCTCGGGCAGAACGCGCGCATGACCATCGTCGACCTGCCCATGAACTACGTGTACGGCGTGGTGGCGCTGGGCTTTGCCGCCATGTTCCTGCGCTCCCTGTGGGTGGCCCGCGTCCACCTGCGGCGCGGCTACACCGTGCTGGAGCGCGTCGAATCGACCATGGAAGACGGCGCCGACCTCCCCGCCGGGCAACAACTGCAAAAGACCTGACATGCTCAAGATCGTATTTCTCGGCCTGATGGCCCTGGGCCTGCCGGTCGCCATCTCGATGGCGGGCGCGTCCCTGCTGTACCTGTTCTGGACCCAGAGCTCGCCGCCCTTCGTCGTGATCCACCGGATGGTCAGCGGCATCGACAGCTTCCCGCTGCTGGCCGTGCCGTTCTTCATCCTGGCCGGCAACCTGATGAACAACGCCGGCATCACCAACCGGATCTACAACTACGCGCTGGCGCTGGTCGGCTGGCTCAAGGGCGGGCTGGGCCACGTCAACGTCGTCGGCTCGGTGGTATTCGCGGGCATGAGCGGCACCGCCATCGCCGACGCCGCCGGCCTGGGCACGATCGAGATCAAGGCCATGAAGGACCATGGCTACAGCTCCGAATTCGCGGTCGGCGTCACGGCGGCCTCGGCCACGCTGGGCCCGATCATTCCGCCGAGCCTGCCGTTCGTGATCTACGGAATGATGGCCAACGTCAGCGTCGGCGCGCTGTTCCTGGCCGGCATCCTGCCGGGCGCCCTGCTGGCGATCCTGATGATGCTCACCGTGGCCTACTTCGCCCACAAGAACGGCTGGGGCTCGGACATCAAGTTCGAATGGCATCGCGTGGTCAAGGCGCTGGTGGAAACGGCCGTGGTGATCGCCTGGCCGCTCGCGCTCTGGCTGCTGATCGACAAGGCCGGCCTGCCGGCCCAGCCGACGGTGCTGGCGGGGCTGGTGGTGCTGTTCGCCGCCGACAAGCTGTTCCAGTTCCAGGCGGTGCTGCCGATCATGACCCCGGTGCTGCTGATCGGCGGCATGACCACCGGCATCTTCACGCCGACCGAGGGGGCGATCGCCGCGTGCATCTGGGCCATGGTGCTGGGCTTCGCCTGGTACAAGACGCTGACCTGGAAGATGTTCGTCAAGGTCTGCCTGGAAACCGTGGAGACCACCTCGACGGTGCTGTTCATCGTCGCGGCGGCCAGCATCTTCGGCTGGATGCTCACCGCCACCGGCATCACCGCCGCCATCGCCGAATGGGTGCTGGCCTTCACCAAGGAGCCCTGGATGTTCCTGCTGCTGGCGAACATCCTGATGCTGTTCGTCGGCTGCTTCCTGGAACCGACGGCGGCGATCACGATCCTGGTGCCGATCCTGGTGCCGATCTGCCAGAAGCTGGGCATCGACCTCGTGCATTTCGGCCTGGTGATGGTGCTGAACCTGATGATCGGCCTGCTGCATCCGCCGATGGGCATGGTGCTGTTCGTCCTGGCGCGGGTGGCCAAGCTCTCGGTCGAGCGGACCACGATGGCGATCCTGCCATGGCTGGTGCCGCTGCTGGGTTCGCTGGCTGTCATCACCTACTATCCCAAGCTGGTGCTGTGGCTGCCGAAGATGTTCTTCTGAGGCCACCGCCGGACCCCGAACGCCCGCTACCCTTCCTTCCCGCCGCCGCCGGCTCACCCTGGCGGCGGCCCAGCACACCATGACGCCCTTCATCCGCCTCCATCCCCAGGACGATGTGCTCATCGCCCGCACCCAGCTCGTCGGCGGCGCCAGCGCCGAAAACGTCGTCATCAAGGGCCTGATCCCGGCCGGGCACAAGGTGGCGACCCGCGCCATCGCCGCCGGCGAACCGGTGCGCCGCTACAACCAGATCATCGGGTTCGCCAGCAAGCCCATCGCCCCCGGCGAGCACGTGCACACCCACAACCTCTGGATGGGGCCGGAGGGGGGCGCGTTCGAGCGCGATTACGCGTTCGGCGCCGACGTCAGGCCGCAACCGCCGGCGCGCGAGGCCACGTTCATGGGCATCAAACGCGCCGACGGCCGGGTGGCGACCCGCAACTACATCGGCATCCTCTCGAGCGTCAACTGCTCGGCGACGGCGGCACGCGCGATCGCCGACCACTTCTCGCGCCAGACCAATCCCGCGGCGCTGGCCGCCTTCCCCAACGTGGACGGGGTCGTGGCCCTGACCCACGGCACCGGCTGCGGCATGGCCAGCGAAGGCCTGGGCATCCAGATCCTGGAGCGCACGCTCGCCGGCTACGCGACCCACGCCAACTTCTGGGGTGTGCTGGTGGTGGGCCTGGGCTGCGAAGCCAACCAGATCAACGCCTGGCTGGCGCACAGCTCGCTGCGCGAAGGCGAGACGCTCAAGGTGTTCAACATCCAGGACACCGGCGGCACGCGCAAGACGGTGGCCAAGGGCATCGCGCTGGTCGAGCAGATGCTGCCGACGGCCAACCAGGTCAGGCGCGAACCGTGCAGCGCCTCGCACATCACCATCGGCCTGCAGTGCGGCGGCTCGGACGGCTACTCCGGCATCAGCGCCAACCCCGCGCTCGGGGCGGCGGTGGACCTCCTGGTGGCGCACGGCGGCACGGCGATCCTGTCGGAAACGCCCGAGATCTACGGCGCCGAGCACCTGCTCACGCGCCGCGCCGTGCGGCGCGAGGTGGGCGAGAAGCTGGTCGAGCGGATCCGCTGGTGGGAGCACTACACCAAGGCCAACGACGGCGAGATGAACAACAACCCCTCGCCCGGCAACAAGGCCGGCGGGCTGACCACGATCCTGGAGAAATCGCTCGGCGCGGTGGCCAAGGGGGGCACCAGCAACCTGCAGGCAGTGTACGAATACGCCGAGCCGGTGAAGGAGCACGGCTTCGTGTACATGGACACGCCCGGCTACGATCCGGTGAGCGCCACCGGCCAGGTGGCCGGCGGGGCCAACGTCATCTGCTTCACCACCGGCCGCGGCTCGGCGTACGGCTGCGCGCCCTCCCCTTCGCTCAAGCTGGCCACCAACACGGCGCTGTGGCAGCGGCAGGAGGAGGACATGGACCTCAACTGCGGCGAGATCATCGACGGCCAGGCGTCCATCCAGCAGATGGGAGAGCGCATTTTCCGGCAGGTGCTGGCCACCGCTTCGGGCGAGCCCACCAAGAGCGAGCGGCACGGCTACGGACAGAACGAGTTCGTGCCCTGGCAAGTGGGCGCGGTGATGTGAGGATCCGGCCGCCGCGGCCGGCAAGGAGTCTTTGAGATGGCAAGAAACTTCCAGGCTGGCGCGCTGCGCCAGCAGATGGCCCGCGTGCTGCAGGCCGCGGGCAGCAGCGCCGACGAGGCGCGCCAGGTCGCCGACAACCTGGTGATGGCCAACCTGAGCGGACACGACTCGCACGGCATCGGCATGATCCCGCGCTACGTCGAGTCCCGGCTCGAAGGCGGGCTGCAGCCCAACACCGGCATGAAGGTCACCTTCGACGGCGGCGCCATGCTCGCCATCGACGGCCAGCACGGTTACGGCCAGGTCGTCGGCGTGCAGGCGATCGAACTCGCCATGGAGCGGGCCGCCCAGCACGGCAGCTGCATCATGGCGCTGGGCAATGCCCACCACCTGGGCCGCATCGGCCACTTCGCCGAAATGGCGGTGGCGCGCGGGCTGGTGGCCGTCCACTTCGTCAACGTGCTGTCGCGGCCGGTGGTGGCGCCCTGGGGCGGCTCCGACGGCCGGTTCGGCACCAATCCCTGCTGCATCGGCATTCCGCTGCCGGGGCGGGAGCCGTTCGTGCTGGACTTCGCGACCAGCCGGGTGGCCCAGGGCAAGATGCGCGTCGCCCACAACGAGGGCCGGCGCGTGCCCGACGGCTATCTGATCGACGAGCACGGCCGCCCCACGACCGATCCCGGGGTGGTGGTGGTGCCGCAATCGAACGGCTTGCTGGGCGCGCTGCTGCCTTTCGGCGAGCACAAGGGCTACGGCATGGCGATCGCCTGCGAGCTGCTCGGCGGCGCGCTGTCGGGCGGCGGCACCTGGCATCGCCAGCCCGACATGCGCCGCGAGGTGCTCAACGGGATGGTCACCATCCTCATCGATCCGCAGCGCCTGGGCACCGGCGCCGCGTTCGAGCAGGAGGCCGGAGCCTTCGTCGACTGGCTCATGCAGAGCCCGCCGGCCGAAGGCTTCGACCGGCTCCGGATCGCCGGCGACCCGGAGCGCGAGGCCCGGGCCAAGCGCGAGCGCGAGGGCATCGTCGTCGACGACCACACCTGGGCCGAGATCGTCACGGCCGGCAAGAAGGTGGGACTGACGGATCTGCCGGCCTGAGCCGGGTCACCCAACAGCCGAACGCAGAGGACGCAAAGGGTACGCAGAGGACGCAGAAAAGACAGAAACAGGAAGGATCGAGGAGCTTCCCTTCTCTCCATTCTTTCATCGAGTTCTTCTGCGGCTTCTGCGACCTCTGCGCCCTCTGCGTTCGGCTGCTGGGTTTTCAGTCAATCGGCAACGCAGGAATCGCGCGGACCACGTCGTCGGCGATCGGGAAGATGCGGTCGCCGGCACGCGGCTCGATCCGGTGCATGCCGGTGAAGCTGCCGAATGCCGGCAGCACGCCGACCGCCTGGCCGGGCAACGTTCCCGAGTCGTCGCCGAACCAGAAGCACGGCAGCCGCAGCCGCTCGAACGCGCGGCCGCCGACGCTGATGCACGGATGCCAGTGGCCGGCCAGGACGTAGCGCCCGGGTCGCGGCCGCGGGTGGTGGCACAGCGCGAACGGCCCGAGCGCGAGCGGTTCGTCGACCACCGCGATGCCGAGATCGGCCGGCGGGTCGCCGGCGCGGTCGTCGTGGTTGCCGCGCACCAGCGTGATCGGCAGATCGGGCTGTTCGGCGCGCCAGCGGCGCAATGCATCCAGCGTGCCGGGCGCGTGCGAACGGGCCGAGTGCAGGAAGTCGCCGAGGAACACCAGTCCGCTCGCCCGCGTGTCGGCCAGCGCCGCGGACAGGGCCCGCAAGGTTTCGGTGGTGGTGCCGGCCGGCACCGGCACGCCGAGCCGGCGGAAACTCACCGCCTTGCCGAAATGCGCGTCGGCCACCAGCAGCGTCCGTTCGGCACCGATCAGCGCGGCGCCGCTCGGATGCAGGACGACGTCGGCATCCGCCACGCGGATTCGAAGCATGGCCATGGCTGCGGTGGCGAAAACTGAAAGACGCGGTCCGGTGTCCTCGCGCCCGCTTCACGCGGGCAGCGACAGCCGTTCAGAGCATGCGCGCGAGGCTCGCGTCGAGGTGCTCGGAGGGCACCCGCTTGAAGCCGGAGCGGGCAAACCGCTGCAGGCGCCCGACGGCGAACGCCGTGAGCATCGAAGCGCGCACCTGGGCGTCCAGGGTGGGCGTGGCGGAACCGTCGCCCTCCAGCGCGCCGCGCAGGCTCTGCTTCAGCGTGGACTCGATCTTGTCGAAGAACTGGTTCATGCGCTGCTGCAACCGCTCGTTCTCGAACACCAGCGCATCGCCGACCATCACCCGCGTCATCCCCGGGTTCTTCTCGGCGAAGTGCATCAGCATCGCGACGATCTTGCCGGCCTGGGCACTGCCGGCGGCCTCGCGCTCGCCGATCTGGTTGACCAGGGTGAACACGCTCTGCTCGATGAATTCGATCAGGCCCTCGAACATCTGCGCCTTGCTGGCGAAGTGGCGATACAGCGCCGCCTCGCTCACGTCGAGGCGGGCGGCCAGCGCCGCCGTGGTGATGCGCTCGGCGCCCGGTTGCTCCAGCATCGTCGCCAGCGCTTCCAGGATCTGCACGCGCCGCTCGCCCGGCTTGGGCCGCTTGCGCACGGGCGCCGGCGGCGGTACTTCGAGGGTCGGATCCGGGGAGCTCAGCTGCGAGTCGGACATGGTGCAACAGATGTGTTGAGTTGATTCTCGCACACCCCCGCTCAGGGTTTTTCCGGGCCGCTGCCGGGGAACACCAGCCCCACCCGCAAGCCGCGGCCACCGGCTCCCGGCTGCAGCGCCAGGTGCGCGTGGTGCGCGCGCGCGATTTCGTCGGCGATGGCCAGCCCCAGCCCGTTGCCTTCGCCCTGGGTGCCCTGCACGCGGTAGAAGCGCTCCAGCACCCGTTGCCGTTCGCCCGGCGCGATGCCGGGCCCGTCGTCCTCCACTTCGAGAAAGGCAGCGCCCGCGCGCCGCCCGCAGCGAATCGTCACCGACCCGCCTTCGGGCGTGTACTTCACGGCGTTGTCGACGAGATTGCCCAGCAGCTCGCGCAGCAGCCACTCGTGTCCCGGCAGCTGCACGGCCTGCGCGTCGAGGCCAAGATCGATGCGCTTGGCGGTCGCGGCATCGAGGTGCGTCTCGAGCATGGCGCCGCACAACGCCTTCAGCTCCACCGGCTGCATCGGCTGCGCCAGCATCGCCCGAGCGTCGGCCCGCGACAATGCCAGCAGCTGGTTGGCCAGCTGCGACGTGCGGCGTGCCGCGCCGCGCAGCTTGCGCACTTCCTCGGCCGTGAGCTGCACCGTGCCCCGGCCCGCCGCCGGGGCGCCCGCGGCCTGGGCCCAGGCTTCCACCTGCGTCTGCAGGCCGGCCAGCGGGGTGCGCAACTGGTGGGAGGCATCGGCGATGAAGCGGCGCTGGCTTTCCGCCTGCGCGTCGACCAGGCCGAACAGCCGGTTGAGCGAGCGCACCAGCGGCCGCACCTCGTCGGGCGAGCCCGCTTCGTCGATCGAGCTCAGGTCGCGCGGCGAGCGCCGCTCCAGCGCGTCGCGCAATTCGAGCAGCGGCCGCAGCGCCCGCTCCACTGCCCAGCGCACCGCGAAGGCGGCGGCGACGACCAGCACCAGGTTCGGCAGCAGCACGCGAAACAGGATCGAACGGGCCCATTGCTGCCGCGGATCGGAGCCATCGGCCAGCGCCACGACCACCTCGCCCAGCACCGTCTGCTGGCGCTGGCGCACGATGCGCCACGCGACGCCGCCGTATTCCTCGGTATGGAACTCCGGCTCGCGGCTCGTCGGCGGCAGGCCGGCCAGCCACTGGTCACCGTGCAGCACCTTGCCGTCGGCGTCCGAGATCGCGTACGCGGCGTGGCGCGGGCCGCTCTTGAGGAAGTCCTGCACCGGCGGGGCGAGCAGCAGCACCGAAGGCTCGCCGACGGTGCGGCCCTCCCCGACGATCGAATCGGCCAGCAGCGGCACCAGCGCGAGCAGCCCCTGGTCCTGGCGCAAGGCCACGTTGTCGGCCGAGCGGTAGTCGTACCAGGCATTGATCACCGCCAGCAGCAGCAGCGGCACGATCAGCATCACCAGCAGCCGCCGGCGCAGGCCGAGCGTGATCCCGGGCTCCGCGCCACGCGGGCGAGCGGCGGTCGGCGCGGTGACGTCCGGGCTCACGCCGTGGCGACTTCGCTCAGTTCGAGCCGATAGCCGAAACCGCGGATCGAGCGCAAGGCGACGCCGTGCGGTTCGAGCTTGCCCCGCAGCCGCGAGATGTAGACCTCCACGGCGTTGGGCGTGATCTCCTTGTCCCAGCCCGTCAGCGCCTGCAGCAGCTTGTCCTTGCTGGCCGGCTTGGGCGCGTTGATAAGGAGGTATTCGAGCACCGTCCACTCGCGCGGCCCGAGCTCGATCGTGACAGCGTGGCCCTGCCGCTGGCCGCTGGCGCGGCGGTTGGCCGTGTCGAGCTCGATCGGGCCGAAGCCCAGCACCGCCGTCTTCGCCGCCTGGGATCGCCGCAGGAGCGCCCGCAAGCGCGCCAGCAGTTCCGGCAGCTCGAACGGCTTGATCATGTAGTCGTCGGCGCCGAGGTCCAGGCCCTGCACCCGGTCCTGCAGCGCGTCGCGGGCGGTGAGGATCAGCACCGGCATCGCGTGGCTGGGCATCTCGGGACGGCGCAGCCGGCGCGTCAGCTCCAGGCCATCGATGCCGGGCAGGCCGATGTCGATGATCGCGGCGTCGAACTGCTCGCGGCCCAGCACCTCCTCGGCCCGCTCGCCGGTGCCGACCCAGTCGACCGCATAGCCGGCGTCGGTGAGACCCAGCTTGATGCCGCTCGCGACCATCACATCGTCTTCAACCAGCAGGAGACGCATTGCAGGTACCCCTCGATCTCGTGTGTTCCGGCTCCCTGGGCTGACTGACCATCGAGGGCGTTCGAGCGCGGCCCCCCGCGCCGCCCGCTCAGTGCGAGCGGATCATCGTGCCGTATGCCTGGTCGGTCAGGATTTCCAGCAGCATCGCATGCGGCACCCGGCCGTCGATGATGTGCACCGAGTTGACGCCGTTCTTGGCCGCATCGAGCGCGCCGCTGATCTTGGGCAGCATGCCGCCGGAGATCGTGCCGTCGGCGAACAACTGGTCGATCTCGCGCGCCGTGAGGTCGGTCAGCAGCTTGCCCGTCTTGTCCAGGACGCCCGGCGTGTTCGTCAGCAGCACCAGCTTTTCCGCCTGCAGCACGGTGGCCAGCTTGCCGGCGACCACGTCGGCGTTGATGTTGTAGCTCTCGTTCTCCGTACCGAAGCCGATCGGCGAAATGACCGGGATGAACTGGTCGTCCTGGAGCGCCTTGACCACGGCCGGATCGATCGCCACGATGTCGCCGACCTGCCCCACGTCGTGCTGCTTGTTCGGGTCGACGTTGTCGACCATCTTGAGCTTTTGCGCGCGGATCAGCCCGCCGTCACGTCCGGTCAGGCCCACTGCCTTGCCGCCGGCCTGGTTGATCAGGCCCACGATGTCCTGCTGCACTTCGCCGGCCAGCACCCATTCCACGACTTCCATCGTTTCGGCATCGGTGACCCGCATGCCCTGGATGAATTCGCCCTTCTTGCCCAGGCGTCCGAGGGCGGCCTCGATCTGCGGGCCGCCGCCGTGGACCACCACCGGGTTCATGCCCACCAGCTTCAGCAGCACCACGTCCTCGGCGAAGTCGGCCTGCAGTTCGGGGTCCGTCATGGCGTTGCCGCCGTACTTGATGACCATGGTCTTGCCGTGGAACTGCCGGATGTAGGGCAGCGCCTGGGCCAGGATCTCCGCTTTGTCGCGCGGTGCAATGTTGGAAAGGTCGGTCATGGACGCGGTGCAAGGGGAATGTGGGGAGCCGCCTTGCCGGCGGCGGTTGCGTCAAATTGTGCCGCAAGCGAGCGGCCGGCGCCGGCAGCCGCTATCGGCGCACCCAACGCGGCACCTTGAAGCGGACGATGCTGACGTAGGCCCAGACGTAGCTGACCACCGACAGCAGCGTGAAGGCCATCAGCCACCAGGTGCTGTCCCAGAACAGCACGGCCGGCATCACCGTCAGCAGCGCGAAGCCCCACAGGTAGGGCGAGGTGCGGTTGTTGCGCATCAGGACCCGTCGCGCGCCGTCGTCGTCGAACACCTCGCGCACGATGCGGCGGTAGATCAGCTGGTGGAAATGCAGGGCGTCGGCCACCCCGGGCGACTGGCCGCGGGCGGCCTTGCGGTAGATCGAGAAGAGCGTCTCGAGCACCGGGTAGATCAGCAGCAGCATCGGGAACCAGGGCGAGACCTGCGGGTGGCGCTGCACCAGCAGGATGCTGTCGATCCCGATCACCACGCCCCACAGGTAGGCCCCGCCGTCGCCGGCGAAGATCAGCCCCCGGGGATAGTTCCAGACCAGAAAACCAGCGGTCGACCCGGCCAGCACCAGCACCAGCGCCGCCAGCTGGCGGTCGCCGACCTGCAGCGCCACGTACGCCAGGGCCATGCAGCAGACGACCGCCACCGTTCCCGCCAGGCCGTTGTAGCCGTCGATCAGGTTGAAGGCGTGCGGCAAGCCCGTGATCGCGACCACCGCCAGCGCGATCCCCAGCCACGGCGTGATCGACCAGAGCGCGTCGAGCCAGGGCAGGCCGAGCCGCGTCACGGACAGGCCCAGCAGCCAGACCGCCAGCGCGGCGGCCACGACGGTCAGCGCCAGGCGGTAGCGCACCGCCAGGCGCTGGCTGAGATCTTCGACCACGCCCACGCCCACCCCGACCAGCGAGACGGCGCAGAGGGTTCCCACCAGCACGCTGTCGCCCCGGATCTGATTGGCAACGCCGAGCCGCTGCGACAACGCCATCCAGCCCCAGCCGACGCTGCAGGCGGCGAGCATGGCCACCCCGCCCAGGCGCGGCACGTGACCGACGTGGAATCGCTGCGGCATGGTGTCCGCGTAGCCCCTGGCATGGCGCCGGCCGTACCGCACCACCAGCGCGGTGGCGACGAAGGCACAGACGAAACACAGGATCAGCAGCAGGAGCATGCGGCCCGGTGCTGCCCCGTCAGCTGGTGGCCGCCTGGTAGCGCCACAGCGCTGGCCCCGACCAGAGGCGCAGCAGGCTGCGCACGTGCCACGCGAAGTGACGCGGGTCGCGGTGGCTGTTGCGCGAAGCGTCGTGCACCACCTGCGCGGCGGCCCGCCGCAGCGTCCATCCTTCCAGCCGCAGCCGCAGGCAGAAGTCGACGTCCTCGCAATACATGAAAAAGCGCTCGTCGAATCCGCCCAGGCGCCGGTACACCGAGGAAGGCACGATCCAGAAGGCGGCGCTGACCCAGTCGATCCGGCGGCTGCCCTGCTTCAGGAAGTAGCGGCGCAGCAGCGCCAGGGGGGTGACGGCCTCGCGTTCGTTGTCCTGCACCCCCCCGTCCGGGTTCAACACCCGCGGGTAGGCCAGTCCCACCCCGGGCACGCTGGCTTCGCGCACCAGTTCCTGCCAGACGTGCGGGCTCGCCAGTTCGATGTCGGGATTGAGCACGCAGAAGAACTCCGAGCCGCAGTGCTTGAAGGCGCGGTTGTGGTTCGCGCCGAAGCCCACCGGCTGGGTGTTGAACAGCTCGGTGAGGGCAAACGGCCAGCCGCCTTCGGGCGCCTGCAAGGCGAGGTCGGGCAGGTTGTGGGTCACCACGCAGCGCTCGATCCAGCCGTCGTGCGACTGGGCGAGCCGCAGCAGCTGCTGCTGGACCATGTCGCCCTGACCGTGGCTCACCACCGAGACTGTGATGCCGCGGCCTGGGGCGGGAGGGCTCCACAAGGGGGCATTTACAATCGGAGGGATCAAGTAGGGCTACACCAAGCAGGAAAACACATGATTCTAGTGACCGGCGGCTGCGGCTTCATCGGCTCGGCCTTCGTGCTCCGGTGGCTGAAGGATCAGGACGAGCCCATCCTCAACCTCGATCTGCTCACCTATGCCGGCCACCCGGGCAACCTCGCCGCCGTCGCCAACGACCCGCGCTATCGTTTCGTGCGCGGGGATATCGGCGACATGGCGCTGGTGCAGGACCTGCTGAGCCAGCACCGCCCCCGGGCCATCCTCAACTTCGCCGCCGAGAGCCACGTCGACCGCTCGATCGCGGCGCCGCAGGCCTTCGTCCAGACCAACGTGGTGGGGACGGTGAAGTTGCTGCAGGCCGCCCATGCCTATTGGCAGTCGATGCCCGGCGACGAAGCGGCGCGATTCCGGTTCCTGCATGTGTCCACCGATGAGGTGTACGGCTCGCTGCAGGCCAGCGAGCCGCCCTTCCGGGAAACGAATGCTTACGAACCGAACAGTCCTTATTCCGCCTCGAAGGCGGCTTCGGACCACTTCGTGCGCGCCTGGCATCATACCTTCGGGCTGCCGACGGTCACGACCAACTGCTCCAACAACTATGGCCCGCGGCAGTTTCCGGAAAAGCTGATTCCGCTCATGATCCACAACGGCCTGAAGGGCCTGCCGCTGCCGGTGTATGGCGACGGCCAGCAGGTGCGCGACTGGCTGCACGTGGACGACCATTGCTCGGGCCTGCGCGCCGTGCTCGACCACGGCCGCGTCGGCGAGACCTACAACATCGGCGGCCGCTCGGAGCGCACCAACCTGCAGGTGGTGCATGCGATCTGCGCCGCCCTGGACAGCCTGGTGCCGCTGGCCGGCGGCGGCTCGCACGCCCGGCTGATCACGCACGTGAAGGACCGCCCCGGGCACGACCGCCGCTATGCGATCGACGACAGCAAGATCGCCGGCGAACTCGGCTGGCAGCCGTCGATCACCTTCGACGACGGCATGCGCCAGACGATCCAGTGGTACCTGGCCAACCAGGACTGGGTCGAATCGGTGACCAGCGGCGCCTACCGGCAGTGGGTGGAGCAGCAGTACGGCGGCCGGCCGGGGTCATGAGGATCCTGCTGCTGGGCTCCAACGGCCAGGTCGGCTGGCAGCTGCGCCGCAGCCTGGCGGTCCTGGGTGAAGTGACGGCGCTGCACCGCGGCAGCGAGCCGCTGTGCGGGGACCTGAGCCGCCCCGAGGCGCTGGCCGCGAGCATCCGGGCCGTGACCCCGGACGTGATCGTCAATGCGGCGGCTTACACGGCCGTGGATCGCGCCGAGTCCGATCGCGAGGCGGCATTCGCCGTGAATGCACAGGCTTGCGACGCCATCGCGACCGAGGCCGCCCGCCTGGACGCCTGGGTGGTGCACTACTCCACCGACTACGTCTACGACGGCACCGGCCAGCGGCCATGGCAGGAGTCGGACCCGACCGCGCCCATCAACGTGTACGGCAGCAGCAAGCTGGCCGGTGAGCAGGCGCTCGCCCGGCATTCCCGCCACGTCATCCTGCGCACCAGCTGGGTGTTCGACACCTGGGGCCAGAACTTCCTGAAGTCGATCCTGCGCGCCGCCGCGCAGCGCGACAGCCTGACCGTGGTGTGCGACCAATGGGGGGCCCCCACCCGGGCCGCGCTCATCGCCGACGTCACCGCCCACCTCGTGCGCCAGTTGCGGCCGCAGCTGGCGGGCATCTACCACGTGGCAGCGGCGGGCGAGACCAACTGGCATGCGTACGCGCAGTTCGCGGTGGCGCACGCCGGCCAGTGCGGCATGCCGCTCAAGATACAAGCCGGAAACATCCGGCCGGTACCATCCACGGAGTACCCCGTCGCGGCGGCCCGTCCCGGCAACTCCCGCCTGGACACGAGCAAGCTGCGCCGTGCGTTCGGCCTCGTCCTGCCGTCCTGGGAAGAGGGAGTGCGCTGCGTCGTCGGCGAACTTGCCGCTTTCAATTTGTCACGCTAGTTTCAGAACAACATGCCAGTGAAGCACACGCCCCGCAAGGGGATCATCCTGGCCGGCGGCGCCGGCACCCGGCTGCACCCGGCCACGCTGGCGATGTCCAAGCAGCTGCTGCCGATCTACGACAAGCCGATGATCTATTACCCGCTGACCACGCTGATGCTGGCCGGGATCCGCGAAGTGCTGGTGATCAGCACGCCGCAGGACACGCCCCGCTTCCAGCAGTTGCTCGGCGACGGCAGCGCTTGGGGCATGACGCTCCAGTACGCGGTGCAGGAGCGGCCCGACGGCGTGGCGCAGGCCTTTGTCATCGGCCGCGATTTCGTCGGCGGCCAGCCCAGCGCGCTGGTCCTGGGCGACAACATCTTCTACGGGCACGATCTGGTCCGCCTGCTGCGCGAAGCCGATGCCCAGCCGGCCGGCGCGACGATCTTCGCCTACCACGTGAAGGATCCGGAGCGCTACGGCGTGGTCGCCTTCGACGAGCAGGGCAAGGCGCTCTCCGTGCAGGAGAAGCCGAAACAGCCGCAAAGCCACTTCGCGGTCACCGGCCTGTACTTCTACGATCACCAGGTGTGCGACATCGCGGCCAGCGTGAGCCCCTCGCGCCGCGGCGAACTCGAGATCACGAGCGTCAATCAGGAGTATCTGGAGCGCGGCCAGCTGACCGTGCAGACCATGGGGCGCGGCTTCGCCTGGCTCGACACCGGCACCCACGAGAGCATGCTGGAGGCCACGCAGTTCATCCACACGCTGGAACAACGGCAAGGTCTGAAGGTGGCGTGCCCCGAGGAGATCGCGTGGCGCAACGGCTGGATCGACGGCCACCGCCTGCTGGCGCTCGCCGAGCCGCTCGCCAAGACCAGCTACGGCCTCTATCTGCAGGCGATCGCCCGGGGCACGGTGTGACGCTCACCGTCACCGCCACCCGCCTGCCCGAGGTCCTGATCGTCGAGCCCAAGGTGTTCGGCGACGAACGCGGCTTTTTTCTCGAAAGCTTCAATCAGGCCGGATTCCGGGCGGCGACCGGCGTCACGCTCGACTTCGTGCAGGACAACCATTCGCGCTCGGCGCATGGGGTGCTGCGCGGCCTGCACTACCAGATCCGCCAACCGCAGGGCAAGCTGGTGCGGGTCGTGAGCGGGCGCGTCTTCGACGTGGCCGTGGACATGCGGCGATCGTCGCCGAGGTTGGGCCAGTGGGTCGGGGTGGAGCTGAGCGCGGCCAATCACCGGCAACTGTGGGTGCCGCCCGGTTTCGCGCACGGTTTCGTCGTGCTCTCGGACAGCGCGGATTTCCTGTACAAGACCACCGACTACTACGCCCCGCAGTACGAGCGGGCGCTTGCCTGGAACGATCCGCACGTGGCCGTCGAGTGGCCGCTGCGGGAACTCCGCCAGGCCCCCGCGCTCTCAGCCAAGGATGCGGCCGCTCCCGCCTGGAGCGGCGCCGAATTCTTCGACTGACATCCGATGTCCCTGTTGATCGCCGAGCCTGCGCCGACCCTGCTCGAGCCTGCCGCGAGCCCGGCCGGCTGGCCCCTGCATGCCGCGAGCGGTTCGCTGGCGGCCGCGCCGGCCGGCACCGTCATCGCCTATCCGTACACCGGCGACTACCGGATCGACGTGCTGCTCGATGGCACAGACCAGAGCTGGGGCACGGCGCCGCAGGGGGTGTCTGCCCTCGCCTATCGTTGGAACGCGCCCGCGCCGCTTGGAACGCCGCCTTCGCAGGCAGTGACATACAGTTTCATGTCGGCCGTGCCATGGTACGGCGGCAATGCCGACTCCGCCGGCGACAGCGGATTCCAGCCCTTCACGTCGGCGCAGCGGACAGCCACCCGGCAAATCATGGCCACGCTGTCGACCGAACTGGGCATCACGCTGGTGGAGGTCGGCGACAGCAGCTCCGTCTATGGCCAGATCCGCCTTGGCAACAACAGCCAGCAGACATCGTCCGGCTACTCCTGGTTGCCGTACAGCACCGGCGACGACCGCGGCGGCGATATCTGGATCGACGACCTCACGCCGGGCAACCTCACCAACGTCACGCCGGGCACGCAGGGCTTCGACACCTTGCTGCATGAAATCGGCCATGCCCTCGGGTTGAAGCACCCTGGCAACTACAACGCCGGCGACAGCGCTTCCACGGCGCCGGGAAACTATCTCGGCAGCGCCGAGGACAACGAGAACTACACCATCATGTCGTACCAGGAGGCCAGCGGCTTCCAGCCGCGCGACTGGTACGGGATGTACGACCTGTTGGCGCTGAAGGCGCTCTATGGCAGCCGCGGCCTGAACGCCGGGGACACCGTCTACAGCTACACCGATGCCTCCGGGCGCGTGCTGAAGATGATCGACGATGCCGCGGGGTTCGACACCATCGACATTTCGGCCGTCGGTTCACTGGGCAGCAAGACCGTGGACATGCGTCCGGGCACGTTCAGCTCGGTGGGCATGAACGGCGGCGCCAGGGCGCTCAACAACCTTTCGATCGACTTCAGCACCGTGGTGGAGCGCTTCGTGGGCACCCCGTATTCGGACACGGTGACCGGCAACGATGCCAACAACACCTTCGTGCTCGGCACCGGGGCCAATGTCGCCGACGGCGGAGTCGGCCTCGACCTGGCCGTGTACGCAGGCACGCGCGGCGCCTATCAGGCAGCGGCCAGCGGCTCCGGCATCCGCGTGACCGGCAGCAATGTCAGCGACACGCTCACCAGCGTCGAGCGCCTCGCTTTCGCGGACGGCAAGCTGGCGTTCGACATCGGCGGCAACGCCGGCCTGACGGCCAAGATCATCGGTGCCGTTTTCGGTCCGCAGAACGTCGCGGCCCATCCGGACTACGTCAGCGTCGGCCTGGGCGACCTCGACGCCGGCATGAGCTATGCCGACCTGATGTCGATCGCGATCAACTACCAGCTCGGCGCGAGTCACAGCAACGAGCAGCTGGTCAACCTGCTCTACACGAACGTGGCCGGCGTCGCCCCCACAGCGGAGCAGGCGGCGCCGTATCTCGCCGAACTCTATTCAGGTGCGCGCACGCAGGCCGGCCTGGGCATCTACGCGGCCGACTTGGACCTGAACGTGCAGCACGTCAACCTCGCCGGCCTCGCGCAGACCGGCCTGTGGTCCGCCTGAAGGCCGGGTGAGCCCCGCAAAGCGCGGGCTCACGCTGAGCCTCACAGCTTCAGCCAGCCGTTGAGTTCCCGCACGGCCTGGTCGTCGGCCTGACCGGCCAGCGCGCGCAGGCGGATGCGCGACATCATGTAGACGTAACGCGCGTTGGCCAGATCGCGCATGGCGCTGACGCGCTCCTGCTCGGCGTTGAGGATGTCGACCAGCGTCCGGCTGCCTGCTTCGTAGGAGCGGCGGTTGGACTGGACCATCGTCTCGGCGGAACGCACGGCCTGCTCCAGCGCCCGGATGCGCAGCGCCCCTTCCGTGATGCCGCGGTACTCCTTCTCGACCCGCAAGGCGAGATCGCGCCGGGTCGCCTCGAACGCGTTGTCGATCCGCTCCTGCTCCGCCAGTGCCTGCCGCACCTGCGAGCTGACGTAGCCGCCGGCGAAGATCGGGATGTTCACCTGCACCCCGATCGACTTGCTGTTGTATTTGGTATCGACGCGGGTCACGTTGTCGCTGTCGCTCACCGACCATTGGGCGATGGCGTCCACCGTCGGCTTGTGGCCGGCGCGCGCCTTCTCGATCTCCTGGCGCGCCACTTCCTGCTGCGCCCGCAGCGACCGCAGCTCGGGACTGGCCTGCTCGGCGCGCTCGGTCCACTCCTGCAATTGGCCGGGGGCCGGCTGGGCCGCGCGCAGCTTGTCGGGGTCGACCGTCGCGAGGCTGGCGATCGGCGTGTTCACCAGCACCTGCAGCTGGCGCTTGGTGTAGCCCAGGTTCTGCCGCGCCTCCAGCTCCTGGGCGATCGTCATGTCGACCCGCGCCTGGGCCTCGTCGATGTCGGTGCGCACGCCGGCGCCCGCCGCGAAGCGCCGGCGCGCGGCATCGAGCTGGGTGGTGTAGGCCTCTTTCTGGGCCAGCACGAGCGCGAGCTGGTCCTGGGCGAGGAGGCCTTCGAGATACGCGCCGGAGACCCGCACCGCCACGTTCTGCAGTTCCTTGTCGAGCGTCGCATTGGCGTCCTCGACCTGCGCCTTGGCCTGCTGGTAGTCGGCGAAATTCAGTGGCCGGTACAGCGGCTGCCGGATGGTGAGCGCCCGGTTGCCGCTGTTGTACATCTGCTCGGAATGCAGGGGCACGCCGCCGAAACCCGGCTGCGTCGTCGCCAGGTCATTGCGAAAGCGCGACGCAGTGGCCGAGACGTTCGGCAGCAGCTGCGCGCGCGCCTGCGGCAGCCGTTCGCGGCGCGCGGCCGCGCCGGCCGTCGCGGCGCGGATCACGGCGTCCTGCTCCAGGGCGGCGCGATACGCCTGCTCCAGGTTCAGCGAGACGGCGGTGGCAGCCGAACCCGGCGCGGGCTGCTCCGGCGTCTTCGGGGTGCTGCCGTTGGTTTGCGCGGCGCCGGACAGGGGGAGCATCGCCGCGAGCACGGCGATCGCCACCGCCGCCAGAGGCAGCGCGCGCGGCGTAATTCGCAACGAGGTCGTCATCGCCATCACTCCTCCTTCAGTGAAGCCGCCAGCCGCTTGGTCAGCGGGTGCAGCAGGTACGTCAGCAGCGTGCGCTCGCCGGTCTTCAGGACGACTTCGACGGGCATGCCGGGTTGCAGTTGCCGCTTGCCCAGCTGCTTGTAGCCCTCGGGCGTCACGCTCACGCGCGACAGGAAATAGGCGGCGCCATTCTGCTCGGTCAGCAGGTCGCCCGAAACCGAGACCACCTTGCCTTCCACCACCAGCTGGGGCGAATTGGCGAATGACGTGAAGCGGATGTCGACGGGCAGCCCGGCGTGGACGCGGTCGATCAGGTTGGGCGCGACCTTGGTCTCGATCATCAGCAGTTCGTTGTCCGGCACGATGTCCATGAGCTTCTGGCCGGCGGCGACGACCCCACCCACGGTCTGGACCGCCAGACCGACCACCTGCCCCGTCGCCGGCGACTTGATGTCGATGCGACCCAGGTCGTCGGAGAGCGCGCGGAACTTCGCTTCGTCGGCCAGCACCTCGCGCGAGACGTCGCTCAGCTGCGACTCCACTTCCTTGCGGTAGTCCTGCTGACGCGAAATGATGCGCTGGCGCAGCTCGGCGATGGAGCGCTGCGCGCGCGTGATGTTGCCCAGCAGCTCGGACACCGACGCGCTTGCCTCCGAGGCGTTGCGCTCGAGTTCGAGCTGGCGATTGCGCGGCGCGTAGCCTTCCTTGACCAGTTCGCGCGTGTGCGACAACTCCTCGTTCAGCAGCGACATCTGGGTGCGCCGGTTGCCGAGCATGCTCTCGTAGGAGCGCGCCAGGGCCTGCTGGCCCTCGATGCTCTCCTGCAGACCCTGGACGTCGGCGCGCAGGGCCGACCGGCGCGACAGGAACAACTGCTCCTGCGTCAGCATCTGGCTGCGGATCAACGGGTCCTTGCTGGCCGCCTGCAGTTCCGGGTGGAAGGTGATCGTGGCGGCGCCGGACTGCTCCGCGATGAGACGGCCCTGGTTGGCGCGCAGGCTCAGGTAGTGCTGGCGCACCGTCTCGTAGTTGGCACGGGCGGTGGCTTCGTCGAGCTTGATCAGCACTTGCCCTTCCTTGACCCGGTCGCCTTCGCCGACGAAGACCTCCTTCACGATCCCGCCGCTGGGGTGCTGGACCGTCTTGCGCTTGGTGTTGATGGCGACGACGCCCTGGCTCGGCACGCCTTCGTCCAGCGGTGCGAAGGCGGCCCACAGCATGAAGCCGCCCAGTCCGATCAGCAGCGCCCACACGCCGATGCGCGTGGCGCGCGTGGTGTCGGCCACCGCGGGCAGGTCGGATTCGGGCGCGAGGTCCGCGGCGGGCACCGGCGCGAGGTGCCTGGAAGACAGGCGTTGCAGCAATTCGGGTTTGGTCATGGCTGGCTCACTGAATGTTCGGAAGGCGGCCGGCTCACGCCGGCTGGATCGCATTGGATGGCGCGGCCGCCGGCTGGGCGGGCGTGGCAGCGGCTCGCAGACTGGCGATGACGGCATCGCGCGGCCCCTCGACCCGGATCTGGCCGTCCTGCAGCATGATGATCCGGTCGGCGACGGCCACCGCGCCGGGGCGGTGCGTGATCAGGAAAATCGTCTTGCCGCGGGCCTTGAGCTGCTGCACGGTGCGCACCAGTGCCGCTTCGCCGGCGTCGTCGAGGTTGGCGTTGGGTTCGTCGAGCACGATCACGGCGGGGTCGCCATACACCGCGCGGGCCAGTCCGATGCGCTGCCGCTGACCGCCGGACAGCAGGTTGCCGGCCTCGCCGATCGGCGTGTCGTATCCCTTCGGGAACCGCAGGATCATCTCGTGCAGACCGGCGCAGCGCGCCGCCTCGATCACCTTCACCGGATCCACCTCGCCGAAGCGGGCGATGTTCTCGCCGATGCTGCCTTCGAAGAGTTCGATGTCCTGCGGCAGGTAGCCCAGGTGCGGGCCGAGTTCGATCCGGTTCCAGCCCTCGATCGGCAGGCCATCGAGCAGGACCTCGCCGGACACTTCGGGCCAGATGCCCATCATCACGCGGGCGAGCGTCGACTTGCCCGACCCCGATGGCCCCAGCACCGCCGTCACACTGCCGGCCGGCACGGAAAAGGAAATCCCCTTGAGGATCGGCGTGGCGCGGCCAGCCGCTTCCGCGACGACATTGCGCAGGGTGACCTCGCCCTGAGGGGCGACGCGCCTCAGGTTGGGGTCGCGTTGCGGATAGTCGGACAGCAGCTGCTCGAGCCGGTGGAACGCGTCGCGGGTCGTGATGAACGCGCGCCACACGCTCACCAGCTGGTCGATCGGCGCCAGCGCCCGGCCCATCAGGAGGTTGGTGGCCACCATCGCGCCGGCGCTCATTTCGCCGTTGATCACGAGCACGGCGCCGGCGCCGAGCGAAAGCGACTGCTGGCTGTACCGGATGAACTTGCTCCAGGCCACGACGCGCGTGCTGACGTCATGCGCCTTGGCGTTCTGGGCGAGCGATCCGTTGTGCAGGCGCCGCCACAGCGTGCGCAGGTTGCCGACCATGCCCATCGACTCGATGACCTCGGCATTGCGCAGCTTGCTTTGCAGATAGGCCTGCACGTCCGTGGCCGTACGCGCCGCTTCCTCTGCCGGCGCCACGCTCCGGCGGTGTCCGAACCAGGCCACGCATGCCTGAATCACCGCGAAGAACACGGCGATCCATCCCAGCAAGGGGTGCAGGAAGAAGATCACCGCCAGATAGATCGGCGCCCACGGCACGTCGAACAGCGCGAAGATGCCCTGCCCGGTGATGAACTGGCGCAATGTGATCAGGTCGTAGAAGGCCCGCGACGGGCCGGCACGCGTTTCCGTGAGATAGGACTCGAAGCTGGCGTCGAACACGCGCGAGCTGAGTTGCTGGTCGAAGCGGACGCCGGCCCGCACCAGCACGCGCGACCTGGTCCACTCGGAGAACGCCATCACGCCGAAAAAGAACAGCGTGATGAGGGACAGCGCGAGCAGCGTGAGTTCGCTGCGGCTGGACAGCACGCGGTCGAAGACCTGCAGCATGTACAGCGTGGGGGCCAGCATCATCAGGTTGACGGCCATGCTGAACAGGCCGACCACGAGGAACTCGTGTCGGAAGGCCCAGAGCGCCCCGGTGAGTTCGCTGCGCCGAAAGAATGTAGGAGTTGCCATTGTTGTTCTCTGTCGCGATCAGGCCGTGGCCACGGCGCCGCCGGCCGGACGCGGCGGCTGCTGTTGCATCTGTTGCGCCGCCTTGTTGAGGGCCGCCAGCACGTCGTCGCGCGGCCCGAACGCCTGCACCTGGCCGTCCCGCAGCACCAGCATCTTGTCCACGACCGGCAGGATGCTGGTGCGGTGCGTCATGACGACGAAGGTGGTGCCGCGCGCCTTGAGGGACAGCACCGCCGCGGCGAGTGCCGCGTCGCCGGCTTCGTCGAGGCTCGAGTTGGGCTCGTCCAGCACCACGAACACCGGGTCGCCATAGATGGCGCGGGCCAGTCCGACGCGCTGGCGCTGGCCGCCCGAGAGGATCGCGCCTTCGCGGCCGACCTGCGTCTCGTAGCCGTCGGGCAGGCCCATGATCAGCTCGTGCAGGCCGACGGCCCGCGCCGCGGCTTCCACCTTCTGCGGCTCGAGCGTCCCGAAGCGCGCGATGTTTTCGGCGAGCGTGCCGTCGAACAGCTCCACGCCCTGGGGCAGGTAGCCGATGTGCGGACCGAGTTCCGCCTTGTCCCAGGTGTACACGTCGGCGCCGTCGAGGCGGACCTTGCCGCCGGCGGATGGCCACAGCCCCACCAGCGCCCGCGCCAGGGTCGTCTTGCCCGAGGCGGAGGGACCGACGACGGCGAGGACTTCGCCCGGCTGCAAGCCGAAGGTCACACCGCGCAGGATGGCGATCGAGCTGTTCGGCGCCGTGGCGATCACGCTCTCCACTTGCAGCATTCCGCGCGGCGGCGGCAGGGGCATGCCTTCTGCGGGCGCCGGCACGGAGGCCAGCAGCTGGTTCAGGCGACCGTAGGAGTCGCGCACGTTGACCACGCTGCGCCACTGCGTCACGACCGCCACCAGCGGCGCCAGCATCCGCCCGCCCAGGATGGACGACATGATCAGCATCGCGCTGCCGCCGTTCAACTCGTTGTGCAGCAGCAGCCAGGCCGCCACGCCCATGAGCAGCGAGCCCATGGTGGTCTGGAAGAACTTGGTGAGCGACTGGTAGCCGCCGGCGCGGTCGGAAGCGACGGCCTGCAAGGTGAGGAACTCGCGCTGCTTCTCGGCCCAGCGCTGGTGGATGTCGCGCTGCATCCCCATCGCCTCGATCACCTGGGCATTGCGCAAGGTGCCGTCGGCGTACTGCTGCGCGGCGAAGGCGCTGCGGTTGGCGGCGACCAGCGGCGGCTGCGTGGCGCGCTCGTTGAGCCAGCCGACGAACGTCTGGAGGATGGCGCCGACGACGGCGACCCACCCGAGCACCGGGCTCATGGCGAAGATCAGGACGGCGAAGGCCAGCGCGATCGGCACCTCCATCGCCGCCAGCACGGCCGGCGATTGGAGGAAGTCGCGCAGCACACGGAAATCCGAGACCGGTTGCGTCGTTCCACCAGGCAGGCGACGCAGGTTGGCAGCGAAGACCGCCGAGAAAACGCGGTCGCCCAGGCGGCGATCGAGTTCGAGGCCGGCCGCGTGCAGGATCTGGGCTCGCGACCACTCCAGCACCTCCATGACGATCAACGCGCCGAGCACGGCCGCGGTCAGCATGGCAAGCGTGCCGTAGCTGCGGCTGTTCACCACGCGGTCGTACACCTCGAGCATGTAGCCGGTGGGCGCCAGCACCAGGATGGTGG
The DNA here is from genome assembly GCF_035554825.1 of Ramlibacter sp. Lineage (GTDB taxonomy): Bacteria > Pseudomonadota > Gammaproteobacteria > Burkholderiales > Burkholderiaceae_C > Ramlibacter. The sequence goes on from NZ_DATMHS010000173.1 coordinate 23,643, forward strand.
CCACGATGCTGAACCAGAATGCCCGCCTGAAATACGGCGTCAGCGCCAGCAGCGCGTCTTTGAGCTCGGAAGATTTTTGCATCGGCGCGTTCATGCGGCAGCCTCGACTTTCACGTAATCCGGAATCTGGCCAGGGGGCGCGAGGGGCGCCCGGGCGGCCTCCTCCTCCAGCGCGTCGCCGAACCAGAACACCAGTTCAAAAGCGCCGTCCTTCTTGCGGGACAGCACGATCTCGCGCAGCTTCTTCTCGCGGAAGCTGCGCTCGTCTTCTTCGGAAACCGACAGCAGAAAGCGCATCCGGCCGTCGAGCGTGTACATGGACAGCGCACCGTCCTTCACGCTGAGGGTGTGGCGGTCGAAGTAGACGGGGCAGCGGTCGGAAAAGTGGAGCGTCGGCAGCGGCTTGCCCTGGTAGCGGGACAGGTGGAAGGGGCTGGCCGGATGCTGAAACACGAGCCGCGCCGTGCGCGAGACCGAGTAGATGGCATTGCAGACCATCTGCGACCCCATCTGGGGAAACTGCTCGCGCAGCGAGCGGTACGCGAGGTGATGCAGAGTCACCCGGTTCCACATGCGGTTTTGTTGCACCAGCGGCGCCAGCGCGTTGCAGACCTGGGCGAAGGCTGCCTGGAGGGCGACCAGCCGCTTCGCCTGTTCGGCCGAGGCATTCAGCGTGACGCGCAAACTTGAATTCATATAGGAATGCGAGTGTACAGGCTCCTATATGAATATTCCAGCCAGAATTGGCATTTACCCTGCACGACACTTTTTCAGCCGGCAGGGAACGGTTCGATAGCGGCCCCGGGCAGTGCGATGACGCATCGGGGCCGACGCTCAGACGATCTGAAGCGCCCGGAGGATCGGCAGGTGTTTCTCCCCAAAGAGGGTCGCCTGCGAGTTGAGTTCGGCAAGGTTCTCCGCCGGGGTTTGCAGCGCCTGCCCGTCCTTGATCAGGTGCTGCCCCTGCATGGCGAGGACGCTCCAGACGAATTGGGCCCAGTCGGCCGGTTGCTTCTTGCCCTGCGCGAGCGCCATCAGGAACAGTTGGTTGAACCGGCCCACCGGGATGCCCCCGCCGGTGACCGGACTGGCAAGATGGCCGACGTCAGTATTGCTCCTGGCCTTCGCCATCAGATGGGCATTGAGCTTGTCGGTGTGTTTGCGGCTTCTTGCCGTCACCGATTCATCCTGCACCAGGCCGAGGTGACCAATGCCCGCCAGCAGCAGGACGGCTTGTTTCACCAGCCCCAGATTGAGCCCCTGGGCCTGTGTGGCCTGCTCGATTTGTCCGATCGACTTGGTCTTGTGGTCGGCGAGGTAGTCCAGGATCGGGTGGTAGATCGCCTCGCTCATGCTGGCCTCCCCCAGCGCGCCGCTCACCTTCAGCGAGACGTCGGGCCGCGGAGCCATGAGTACCACCTTCTGCGCCCTCAGTGCCTCAGCCTGATCGAGCGGCGAGAGCTTCCGCGCGCCCTTGATCCAGTAGTCGCGCCGGAATTGCTGGTTGACCATGAAGTCGCGGGTGCTCTCGCGAAACATGGCGTCGGGAATGTCCTTCAGGAAGCTCTGTTGCTCGGGCGTGAGGTTCAGCGGGTCAATGTGGTCGAGATAGACGGCAGAACACGCGTAGTTCACCTTGGCAGGCTCGAGGCAGCTCGCCATGGTCGCGAAGTGCATTGGCTGCCAGTCCCGGTTGAAGTATTCGTGCGCCAGGTAATGTCGGTTCTGGTCCTTGATCTTCTTGATTCTCTCGGCGATCTGAGGATTGGCGCGACCGTACGCGGGGTTGGTATCCAGCAGCTTCTCGGCGAATTCCAAGGCGCCATTGATCCGGCTGACGATGCCATGGCCTTCTGCGCCGATCACCTCGGCATGCTGGGACATCAGATGTCGCATGGGTGCGAAGGCGCCCCACCCCGGAAGCGTGTTGTAGCTGACGTAGAGGACGCCGCCCACCTTCAGTTTGCGCCGCACGAACTGCGCGATCACCGAGCGATTTTCGTCGGAGATCCAGCTCCAGATCCCGTGCAGGCCAATGAAGTCGAAGTCCGGCAGGTCCGATCGGCTCGCGAAATCCGCGAACGCCTCGTCGTAGAGGCGCGCCCCCGAGCCGCTCGCGGCGGCCAGTTCTTGCGCGAAGCCGGCCTGGGCTGGATTGAAATCGGTACCGTGCCACTGCACCGCCGACGCGGCGGCATGAAAGTTCGCGCTCAGCCCCTGGCCGAAACCCAGCTCGCAACCGGTGGTGAACTCCGGACATGCCAGGCCTGCATTCAGCAGCGCCAGCCGCGCCCGCAGCGGATTCAATTCGTTGTAATAGCCGAAGGTGTACCCGATGTCGGACACGTAGCCGGCGGACCAGTCGCTCATGATCTCTTGCCTTTCCTGTGCATTCCCTGGGAGCGCACTCTACAGGACGTGCCAGCGGCGCGGACAAGAAAAAAGGGCCAAGCTTTCGCTTGGCCCTTCCTGTCGCGAAGACCGAGGTCTTAGATCACGAACGCGGCGGTCGTCAGGGTCGTGACACCCGTCAGGGCGATCACGGTGTCGATCGTGCCGTTGTTGTCGAAGTCGATGTACAGACGGCCGGTCGACGAGTCGAGCGCGGCGTTGACAGCGGCCAGGGCCCCGTCGGTAGCAGAGTTCTGGATGAACACTTGCACGTCGGTGGCGTTGGCTTGCACGCTGAACTCGAGGTTCGTCGGGGTGGCAGCGCTCAGGTCGATCACGTCGCCCGTGCGCAGCGTGGCACCGGCGGCGCCGAGCTCGTTCGCCGCGCCGTTGGTGCCGAGACCGACGGTGTTGGCGGAGAAGTCGGCGATGGTGTCCATCTTCGCCAGCGTCGAGTCGGTCGCCGCGGCGATCACGAACACGTCGTTGCCAGCGCCACCCGTCAGCGCGTCGGCGCCTGCGCCGCCGGTGATGGTGTCGGACTTGGCGCCACCGACGATGGTGTCGGCGTTGGCCGAACCCGTCAGGGTGTTGCCGGCCGTCGCCGAACCGGTGATCGTCAGGGCGGCGTTCGTCGCCGTCGTGGTCGAAGCGGCGGAGATCACGGCACCGGCGGTGTTCGCCGAGGCGTTGATCACAGCCAGCTTGGTCTGCGCGTCAGCCGTGTTGAACGTGAACGCCTGGTTGCCCGAAACGTTCAGGGTCGTCAGCGCGGTGTCCGTCAGCGCGAGCGTGTTGTTCACGCCATCGGCCTTGGTGCCGGCGGCGCCCAGGAACTTCGTGCTCGGCGTGCCCGTGCTGGTCACGTTGATGATCTCGACGCCCGCAGCCTGCACGGTCTCGGTCACGGCAGCGACGGTCGCCGTCGCGTCGTTGTTTTCCGCGTAGTTGGCGTTCAGCGTCAGGTTCAGCGTGTCGCTGGTGCCCGTCGCGTCCTTCAGGGTGACCACCAGCGTACCGGTGTTGGTCCCCAGGGCGCCCTTCAGGATCACGTCGGCGTTGGCGCCCACGTTGGTCACCGTCGCAGTGCCAGCAGCGGCGACGCCCTTGCTCTGGAAGCCCGTCAGGCCGGCGATCTTCGACAGGTCGATCGATGCGGTATCTGCGACAGCGGCGTCGGTCGCGCTCAGGATCTCGAAGCCCGTGATCTTGGCGAGGTTCGCAGCGGTGAAGGCGGAAACCGTGTTGTAGTCGGCCACTGCCAGGGCCAGCGTGTCCTTGCCGTCGCCGCCGGTCAGCGTCGCGCCGGCGGTCGGTGCGGCGTGCAGCGTCAGCGTGTCGTCGCCGGCGCCCAGGTCGATCGTCGCCGTCGCGGCCAGCGCAGCGGTCTGCGTGGTCACGCTGTCCTTGCCGGCGCCAGTGCTGATGCTCTTCACGTTGGCACCGTCAACCTTCAGCGTGTCGGCGCCAGCGCCGGTCGTGGCGGTGAACGTCGTCGCGGTGGAGTCGCCGTTGTCGAAGGTGACGCCGCCATCGGCCACGGTCAGCGTGCCGACCTTGACCAGTTGGACCTCGGACACGTCGACCGAGCCGGAGCCGGTGACCGTCAGCGCAGCCAGGTTCAGGCCGTCGGTCAGCTTGACTTCGTTCGAACCGGTGGCCGCGATGCTCGCAGCGGTGGCAACGTTCGTGCCGGCGGTGTCCGTGACTTCGACGTTCGAGTTCACGGTGGTGATGTTCAGCGTCGTCGCCTTCGAGGCGGCGGTGGCGCCGATGTCGATCGCGACTTCAGTGGGCACGCTCAGGGAGCCAACGGTGTCGAAGGACAGGCCCAGCGTGGTAGCGGTGGAATTGTCGAACGAAACGTTCTGGCTCTGGTTCGCGATGCCCAGCGTGGCGGCCGCGCCAACGTTGGTGAACGCGGCGGTGGCCGTGCTGTTCGAAACGGTGATCTTCTGCACGCCCGTGGCGCCGGCGAAGTTGATGCCGGAACCAGCGTTCGTGGAGCGCACGATCACGTTTTCGACGTTCGTGAGCGCCGGAGCCACCAGGCCGCCGGTGATCAGCGTGGCGTTCAGGGTGTCGACGCCGTCGCCGCCGTTGATCTGGTCGATCGCTTGCAGCGTCTGGACTTGCGTCACGCCGTCGGCAGCAGTGGTCACGCCAGCGATGTACTGGTCATCGCCGGACGTACCGCCGAAGGTGTCCTGGTTGATCGTCAGCGCGAAGGTCTGGCCGACGCCGCCCACGCTCTGGTTGTCGATGGCGGCCTTGGCGGCGGTGACGCTGTCGGCAGACGCCGTCACGCCGGTCAGCACGGACTGGAGGGTGGCCAGGTCGGTGGCGGCGGCTTCCTTGGTGACGGAGTAGTACTCGGCGACCGTGGTCTTGTTGTTCAGGATCGCGTTCGCGGCGACGTACTGAGCGGCGCCGGTGGACGGCACGGCGTTCAGCGCAGCGTACGCTTCATAGGCGATCTGACCCTTCGACACGCCGGCGTTGAACTTGGCAACGATGAAGTCTTTGGCCGTCGCGTCGTTCTGCAGGCCCAGGGGCGTCAGGAAGTCGGCGGCGAATTCTTCGGCGGTTTCGAAATTGGGGTGCAGCGAGCGATACACGCTCGTCGTGGCGAGCTGGTTGGCCAGCGCCTGCAGCTTCTGCGCCTGCGTGCCCGCATTGGCTTCGTACAGGGTGACGATCTGGCTCAGGTAATTCGCGCCAGGTGCCGCGTTGAACATCAGAACGGTCAGTTCGATGATCTGGTTGCGTTCGGCAGTGGTGATTGCCATTCAGTTCTCCATCCAAGGATTGAAAGTGACCGGGAGCGGGGTGCCGCCGATTCAGGGACGAAGTATAGGGAGTCGTCCTACAAGAGCAATGTGATTGCAGTCACACGAAGACTGCAATTGCGCCTACGTTGTTTTATTGCATCACTTCCCAGCGCAAGCCCATATAGACGCTTCGCTGGCGTGTCGCAAAGACAGGCAGGTTGCTCGTTTGACGGGCAGCTTCGGCATTGCCAACGAGGGACAGCCGCGGCCCGATGGGCCAGCTTGCTTCGAGTTGCAGCACGTGCCGCAGCGTGTTGCGCGGGACGTTGCCTAGCAGAACGCTGTAAGGTTGTCCATCGGTTTGCCGGGTGGACGTCCATTGCGCGCCCCACCTGCCGATCGCCAACAGCGGTCCTTCCCACTGCGCCTTCAGTTCGTGTCGCCGATACGAGCCGCCGGGCCGGGAGTCCGAGATGGGGCGGTCCCTGCCCGCGCGAAGCTGCACACTATAGAAAGAGGTGTCGGCGGTCAGCGTCTCGCCGGAGCTGCCGGCCGTCGCCTCCGAGCGCCGGCACAGCCAGCCCGCCGCCCCGCCCTGGTAAACACCGTCCAGCCCCCGCGAGGCGGGATAGCGGCGGTGTTCGATTTCCAGACTCGCGACCGGGCGGCAGCCGGCGAGCTGCTCGGCCCACCGGTCCGCCAGCCCGTTCCGGCCGCGAGCCTCCCACTGGTACTGCACCGTGGCACGGGTCGCATGCAGCAGCGTGCTGGCTCCATATTGGAGATGGCCTGTCGCCAGCCGAGCGACCCACTGGCGTGCGGCAGCTGGCGCCTGGAGCCAGGTCGCCGCGACGTCGCTTTGCTGGTAGGTCGTCTCGGACTCGGAGGTCTGGCGACGCCTCAGTTCCGCCTGGAGCGCCCAGAGCGACTCGCCCTGTTGCCGCAGCCCTTGCCATTGCATGATCCCCAGGCCGGCCCCCCCGCGCCGCGGCTGCGAGGACCGCTCGAGCGGCAAGGTCACATTGCCTTGCGGGAACGTGAGCGTGATTTCGCTGGCGGCCGGCGCGTTATTCAGGTTGCTGTCGGCTCCGGCCAAGGCACTGAATTGCCAGCGCGACTGCCAGCTTTCCGTCAGCTTGCCGGCGAGTTGCGCCGGCAACGACAGCACTTCGAGCTGCCGGTCGATCGCGCTGCCGATCGGCAACGGCAGGTCCGCCCGCTGCCGCATGGCGGAAAGAAGAGACCGCGCCGACGCTGCGTCGCCCTGCGCCGCCAGCGCCTGCGCGAGATCGAGTTGAGCGCCCGGCAGATCCGGATCCTGCAGCAGCGCCCGCTCCAGCGGCTCGACGGCCTCGGCCGTCCGGCCCAGGGCCAGCAGCGTCGCGCCGCGCCAGGCGTGAAACGCAGCGCTTCGCAGGCAACCTCGTTCCCCGGCCGCGGCCTGCTGTGCGGCGGCCAGATTCTGCAAGGCGGAACGCTCGACCGGTAATGGGTACTGCGCCTGGAGCGAACACGCGGGACTGGGTGTTGGCGCCGGCGGGGCGGTTTGGCCCCAGACGGCAGGCGGCAACAAGCTGGCTGCCGACAGGGCGAGGCGCAGCGAAAGCGAGAAGGCCGGGCTGAACGAACGTGGAACGGCCACCGTGAAAGGAGGCGCGTCGAAGCGCGCCAGCAAGGGGATCGACTGCGCCAGCTCAGGCCGGCTTCAGGCAGCCAGATGGCCTTGTTGCTTCAGGTATTGCAGGGACTGCTGCTCCGCATCGCTGCCGGGCTGCACCAAGGTGCGGAGTGTAAATACTTTGCTGCTGTGTCGCAACCCGGGCAGCAGGAAGCTTCCGAGGGGCTTCAGCGCCAGTTCATGTCGTTCGAACGGCACGCCGATGCGTTCGGCCGTCTCGCTGCCCACCAGGATCGGATAGGCGAGCTCCGCGGTCATTTCCTCGAGTCGCATGGCCACCGTGATCGGCTGGCCCAGCACCGTGTGGACCCGCCGGCTCGCGGCGCCGAAGCTGCCGACCAGCGCGGTGCCAGTTTCCACGCCAACGCCCAGGCCCAGCGGCTCCAGGCCCTGCGGCGGCACGTTGGGAAGTTCCTCGCTGCACCGCAGCCACAGCTCGCGCGCGGCGGCCAGGCCTTCGGACGGGTGATCGGCGCACGGTTTGGAACCGTTGAACACCGCGATCAGGCGGTCGCCGTTCATCTCCTCGACGGTGCCCGAGTGCGCCTCGACGATGGCGCTGGCCGTGGTGTACAGCCGGTGCAGCACGCGCGCGGCGTCCTCGGGGCTGCGCACGTCGGCGTAGGCGGAGAAATTGCGGACGTCGGCCACCACCACGGTGAGTTCGCGCCGCTCGGCCGCGATCTCGCCGGTCGGCTCCAGCAGGGCGATCTTCTCGGCCACCGACGCGGGCAGGTAGCTGGCGAGGTTCTGGAACAGCCGGCCCTTTTCACCGAGGCTGCGTGCGTGTTCGGCCAGCCCGAGGAACAGGCCGCTCAAGACGATCGCCAACGCAGCGTGGGACCAGCCCACCCACCAGTCGAGCCCGAGCAGCGCGACCCCGTGGAGCGCGAAACTGAGCGCCCCGAGCCCCAGCCCCGCCACCGGAATCCACAGGACGTGCCGGGTTTGCAGATTGCGCGTACCGGCTGGGGCGCGGTTCCAGCTCAAAGCCAGCAGCATGAGAATCGCCGCGGCCGCCCACAGCCCCTGAAACACGGCCGCGCCGCGCGGCGTGAACGGCACCGCCTCGTCCAGGATGCCGGCAAGAAGTTGCGTATGCACTTCGACGCCGCTTACCGCACCACCCAGCGCCGTCGGGACCGCGTCACCCAGACCGAAGGCAGAAGCCCCCACGATGGCCCACGCGCCGGCCAGCGCGCTCGGCTGTGGCAGCTTGCCTTCGAGCAGATCGGCGGCCGAGATCGAGATGATGCCGCTGCGCGCCTTGCGATAAGGCACGCGGATGTCGCCATTGGCGTCCAGCGGAATCCGCACGCCCGGCATGGTGCTGAGGGTCACGGTCCACGCGGCGTCCCAGGGACGCGAACCCGGCTCCGCCCGCAGCGGAACCGCGTTGGCTGCGTCGTCCAGGGCCAGCAGGCCGGCCAGGGCCAACGCGGGATAGTTCCGCTGCCCGAAGCAAACCACGGCCGGGACGCGCCGAACCGCACCGTCAGGATCCAGCCGCGGGGTGATATGCCCGGACGGCGTATTCAAGCCCGGGACGTTCGCCACGTAGCCTTGCGCCGGCACGGCCGGCGGCAGGCACACCCGCCCCGGCAGGGCGCCGGTGAGTTCGCCGCTTTGCTGGCGGCTCTCGCCGTTCAGGGCGAACACCTGCGCCAGCACGGCCGGCGCGGTCGCGCGGCCGGCTGCCAGCGCCGCCGCCAGTTCGCGGGTGCCGGGCCGCTGGTCCGCGAACACCACGTCGTACATCTGCAGCGTCGCGCCTTGCTCGCGCAATGCGTTCACCAGTCGAGCCTGCGTCTCCCGCGGCCAGGGCCAGGGCCCGATTCGCTGGAGGCTGGCATCGTCGATGTCGACGACGACGACTCGCCGTTCCGGAGCGTCCTGCGCGCTCAACTGCCAGACGAGATCCGTGGAACGCTCGTCGGCCTGCTGCAACGCGGCCGGGGCGAAAAGAGCGAACGCCGCCCAGGCGAGCAAGGCGGCGGCGAGCGCAAACCAGCGCAGGCGCCGTTGCATCAACAGGGCCGGGCCGAGCGTCATGGACGCGACCAGAGGGTGATACCGGACAAGGTACCTGCGCCTATGGCCTTCTCGAAGAAGTAACCGGCCGACTTGCCGTCCAGCGCTGCCGCGCCGGCAATCGCCTGCCCTGGCACCGTCCGGTCGAAGAAGATGCCGTCGCCGCGAATGGCGCCGGCGCCGGAGATCAGCACCGCGCCCGTCAACTGGCTGGCGACCCGCAGATCGGTGGCGAAGCGGGCATTGCCGAAGTCGAGTGTCAGCCTGCCTTGCTCGACCGACGCGGGCGACATGGCGCCGGACACCTCGTACTGCGCATAGGACTTGTCGAGGCTGAAGCTGTAGGAGCCGAGGCCGTTCGCCAGGTCGGTGAGCCCGTTGGTCGCCCGGTACAAGCTGTATTGCGCGTTGCCCACGGTGACCGACCGGCCTTCCGCCGCTTCGGCGCGCGACACGGCGATGGCGGCATCGCCCGAGGCAACGGCGGCCCAGCGACCCCATTGCAGGATCGGAGGCGGCGGCGGCACGGTCGGCTCCGGGGTGGCGACGACTGGAGGCGGCACGGGGACGGGATCGGGCAGAACCACGACCGGCGGCACGGGTTGCGGCGCGGGTGGCGGCGGCGGCGCCGCCTGCCCCGTCATGACGGCCTTCACCGCGCTTTCGGCCAGGGCGGTCGTCGCGAGCCGTTCCGACTCGGGATGATCACCCGCGGGCGTGGCAGGCGCCGCCGCGTTGCGAGCGAGCACCACATGCCCATTGCCGGGGTCCTGCGTGTTGGAAGCGAACACCGCGCCTTGCAGGGGCTTGATCTCCGGCTGCGCCAGCTGCGGCCGGAACTCCACCTGCAGTTGGCCCATGTCGGCAGACAACAGCTTGGCGGAGGTGGTGCCGCAAGGCCCCAGCGCCTGCGCGTTGCAGCCGTCGCCGAACGGGGCCATCACGATGGCGCCCTGATTGACCGCGGCCCGAGTCGTGGCCTCGCCTGCGCGCACGACGAAATCCGTGCCCCGCACGCCGATGGCAACCAGCGGGGTGTTCAGGCGGAACCGATCTTTCGCTCCCTCCGCCGCGGCCCCCGAAATCGCGCGGGCCACGCCGTACTCCAGCTTGAACCGCACCAGCGACATCGAGACCTGCTGCGGGTTGTACTGGTAGTCCTCCACCCACATGCGGCTGCCGGGGCGGATGCTGACCATGGCGCCGTCGATGAAGCGGATGTGCAGATGGCCGCCGTCCGCGGTGTCCAGGCGGTCGCCCGGCCGGATGGGCGTGCCGCGGCGCACGGTCTCGGGCAGCCCCTGCGCCGGGGTGCGAATCACCGGCCCCACGCTCATGGTCACCTCGCCCACCGGGCGCTGGGCCGACGGGACGCCATCCGCATGCGCGGCCTGGCCCGCCAGGCAGGCCAGACCCAACGCCACCGCAACGGGCGCAGTTCGGGAAGTCATGAAGTTGGACATGGGCGTCGGATCCGGGAGCACGGGCGCAGAGCCACTGGTGTGCTAATTTAACCAGCCCGGCGGTTTTCCGATGTGAGCCCCGTCACATCCGGCGCCGTTGCGTATCGCTGGCGCCATGGAAAGGGCCGGGCGAATGGTTCTCATCATTATCATTCGTTCTTTCGCTCCTCATCCTCATGCCGCTCCCCGCTCCCGTCATGTCGCAGCTGCCCCTGCTGGCCGGGCTGCCGGGCGTGACGCTGACGCATCTGGCGCAGCACGCCCAGGAGCGGGTGTTCGCCAAGCGGGAAGTGGTGATCCAGAAAGGCGCCGAGGGCGGCTCCCTGTGCTTCCTGCTCGAAGGGCGGCTGCAGGGGGTCGACTTCACGGTGGACGGACGCGAAGTAGGTCTTTACTTTGTCAATCCGGGCGATTATTTCGGCGACGTTGCCGTGATCGACGGCGAGCCGCACCCCGTCTACGTGACGGCCGTGTCCCGGTCTCGGGTCGTCTTCGTCCCGCGCGACCTGATCCGGCCGATCCTGTTCGCGCACCCGCGCGTGGCGGAAGTGCTGTGCACGAGCCTGGCTTTGCGGCTGCGGCAGATTTCCGGACAACGCCGCATTCTCGGCATGCCCAACCCGATCCAGCGGGTCTGCGCACAGCTGGAACTCCTGCTCGCGCCGACCAAGGAAGGCAGCACCTGGGTCCGCAACGCGCCCACCCACCAGGAACTCGCCATCATGATCAATGCCAGCCGGGAGACGGTCACCCGCGTGTTCCAGTTGCTGCAAAGCCGCGGCGTGGTGGAGCGCAGCGGCAACGACCTGCGCGTGGACGATCCCGACTTCCTCAAGGACGTGGCGGCGGGCCGCAACCAGCCGGAGCGCTCCGGGTCCGCGTGACCGTGCCTGCTGCCGTCTTGGCTGCCGAGGGGGCCCTGGCACAAGAAGGCACAATCGGCGCGATGCTTTCCCGTCTGCTTCATCTGGGCCACCCGATCTTCCTGGCCCGACACCGCTACCTGGTGTTGCAAATGGTGCGCCGCGAGATCATGGCGCGCTACCAGGGATCGGTGCTGGGCATGAGCTGGGGCGTGCTGTCGCCGCTGTTGATCCTGGCGGCGTATACCTTCGTGTTCCGGACCGTGTTCAAGGCGCGCTGGCCCGGCGGCAGCGATTCGACCGGCGAATTCGTGCTGCAGATGTTCGCCGGCCTGCTGATCTTCAATCTGTTCTCCGAAGTGCTGACGCGCGCGCCGCGGCTGGTTCTGGAACAGCCGAACCTGGTCAAGCGTGTGGTGTTTCCGCTCGAAACGCTGTCGTGGGTCGCCGTCGGCGCCGTGATGTTCAACGCGGTCATTGCCCTGGTGATCCTGCTGGCGGCCACGGTGGGCCTCGGATCGCACCTGACCCCCTGGGTGCTGGCGACGCCGATCGTGCTGGCCTGCACCGTGCCGGTGCTGCTCGGCTTTTGCTGGCTGCTCTCCGGCCTGGGCGTGTTCCTGCGCGACATCGGCCACGTGATCGGCCCCGCGGTCAGCTTGCTGCTGTTCGTCTCGCCGGTGCTGTACCCGACCAGCGCCCTGCCCCCGTTCGTGGCCAACCTGCTCTGGCTCAACCCCCTCACGGTGCCGATCGAAACCCTGCGTGACCTCGTGCTGAAAGGCGCCGCGCCGGACTGGGGCACCCTGGCGACCTACACCGCCCTCGGTCTGGTGTTCGCATTCCTCGCCCACCGGCTGTTCGAGCGCATCCGCCCTGCCTTCGCCGATGAAGTCTGAAACCCTGCCGCCCGCCGACGCCGCCAGCGCGGACCGCGAGCTGGTCGCCGCCCTGAACCGCCGCACTGCGGCGATTCCCGCCGGCGCGGCGGTGGAGCTGCAGGACCTCGAGCGCGCCGACCCCTACGGTCCGGACGCCTTCGCGGCGCTGGCCCGCCGCTATGGAGTCGCGCACGCCGAGGACGGCCACTGGCAGCTCGAAAGGACGCCGCGCTGGCGGCCGGACTGGATTCGGCCCGAGCACGAGGCCCAGTGCTTCGACTTGTTCGAAACCGCCTTCGGCTATCGGATCGATCCGGCGCTGTGGCGCTGGAAGTACCGCGACGCGGCTTCGCCGGGCATGGGCGTGTGGCGCGGCGACCAGCTGGTCGCGTTCTACGGCGCGATGCCGCGCCCGGTCCTCTTTCTCGGCCAACCCGCGTCCACGGTGCAGATCGGCGACGTCATGGTGCATCCCCACGAGCGCGGCGTGATGACGCGCTCCGGCCCGTTCCAGATCGCCGCGTCGACCTTCATCGATCGCAGCGTCGGCTACGGCCGGCCGCAGCTGTTCGGATTCGGCTTTCCGACGTCGAAAGCGCTGCAGGTGGCGCAGAAGCTCGGGCTGTACGAAGGCGTGGACCAGATCTGCGAGCTGACCTGGCCGGCCGGCGCGAGCTGGACCGAACGGCTGCTGCGCTGCGCGCCGGCCGGAGCGCAGGACGGCGCGGTGATCGACAAGCTCTGGCACAAGATGGCGGACGACTTCCGCGACAGCATCATCGGCGTGCGCGACGCCGCCTACGTCCAGGAGCGCTATCGCAAGCACCCGACGGTGGCGTACGAATGCCTGCTGGTGCGGCGCGTGCTCACCGGCGCGCCGCAGGGCCTGCTCGTGCTGCGCCAGCCGCAGCCCGAGCGCATCGAACTGATGGACCTGGTCGGGCCCAGGCGCAACTTCCCGGGGCTGATCGCCGCCGCGCGGCGCTGGGCAGCCGACCATGGCGCCAACCGCGTCACCGCCTGGGTGACCGAAAGCCACGCCTCGGTGCTCGCCGCGACCGGACCGCAGCAGCAGCAACTGGACCTGGTGGTGCCGGCGAACGTGTGGAGCGCCGGCCCCTCCGCGCAGGAGCTGCGCGGGCGCTGGTGGCTGACCGCGGGCGACACGGACTTCCGCTGACATGCGAGTGCTGATGGTCACCCGGGAGTCGGCCGAAGATCGCCGCTACGGCCTCGGTCGCAGCCTGGCGCCGCTGATGGGGCCGATGGCCGCGGCCGGCGCGCAGGTGCGTTATTTCTGCGCCGACGACATCGACCCGGCGGCCGCACGGCGGCGCCGGCTGCGGGTGGAACAGTGGGAGCGCTGGCCGCTCATCGCCGACCGGCCGAACCGTGTGAACCTGCTGCGCGCCTGGTCGGAGCGACTGCACATCGGCTTCGAGGCAGCGCGCGTCGCCCGGCACGAGGCCTACACACATGTCCACGCCCACGACCCCTGGCTCGCGTGCGGCGTCGCGCTGGGCCTGCGCCGGCACGGCGCGAGCGGCGTGCGCTGGGGCCTGACGCAGCACGGATTCGGCTCCTACAGCCAGGCCACGCACGAGGACGGGCTGGAGCAGGGACCCGCCGCCCAGGCCTGGCTGCGGCGCATCGAGCGGTTCACGTCGCTGCGGGCGCGCTGGGTCACGGCGCCGACGCAGGCCGCGCTGGCGCAGCTCGCGCGCGACTTCGCGCTGTCGCGCGTTCCGGCCCACTGGCATTGCGTGCCCCACGCCAGGCCGCCGCTGAACGCGCGCACCCCCGCCACGCGCGAAGCCGCGCGCGCCGCACTCGGCTGGGACAGTGACGAACTGGTGGTGCTCGCGGTCGGACGGCTGGTGCCCCTGAAATGCTTGGACCGGATCGTGCACGCCTGCGCCGCGCAGCAGGACCCGCGCGTGCGGCTGCAACTGCTCGGCGGCGGCGAGGCCGCCCCGCTGCAGGCGCTGGCGCAGCGCCTTGGCTTCGGCAGCCGGTTGCGCGTCACCAGCACCGAGGACGTGACGCCCTTCTTCCACGGCGCCGACATCTACATCAGCGCATCCAGCACCGAATCGTTCGGCCTGGCCAACCTGGAAGCGCTGTGCGCCGGCCTGCCCGCCATCTGCAGCGCGGCCGGCGGCGTGCCTGAAGTCATGGGGGACGGCGCCTGGCTGGTTCCCAACGACACCGACACCCTCACCCGCGCGCTGTCGGCCCTGCGCGCCGACGAGGCCCTGCGCGCACATTGGGCCACACGCGCGCTCGCCCGCGCTGCCGGCTGGCCGCCCCCGGAGGACATCGCTCGAAGATATGTGGCGATTTATCAAACAGCTTAGCCGCCCCGCCGCGCAGCCGAATGCGCTGCCGCCCGAACTGGACCTGGCCGGCGCGCGCACGGCGCTGGTGATCGCGCCGCATCCCGACGACGAGACGCTCGGCTGCGGCGGCACGCTGGCGCGCCTGGCGCCCACCTGCGACATCCACGTGCTGCTGGTGACCAATGGCGACGGCGGCGGCGGTCTGCCGCCGGAGACCAGCAGCTTGCGCAAACAGGAGATGGCCGCGGCGGTGCGGACCCTGGGGATCGCCAACGACGTGCTGCACCTCGACGAGCCCGACGGACGTTTCGACGATTCGCGCGCATTTCGCCAGGCGCTCGCCGCCGTCGTCCAGCGGCTGCAGCCGAACTGGGTCTTCCTGCCCTGGGTCGGCGATTCGCACCCGGATCATGCACGCATCTCGCGCGCGAGTTCGCAGGTGCTGCGGCGCAGCGGCGTCGAGCAGTTGCTCTATTACGAAACCTGGAATCCGGTGCCCGCCACGCACGTCGTGGACATCACGTCGGTGCTCGAAACCAAGCGGGCCGCCGTGCTGTGCCACGAAACCGCACTGAAGTACGGCAACTACCTGGACGCGATGCTGGGCCTCAATGCCTATCGGGCGCTGTACCTGCCGCCGGGCCCGCGGCGCTGGGCCGAGGCCTACGCCGTGACCGGCGCCCGCGACAACCGGTTTCTCTGAGGCACGGGTCCGCTCACTCGTCCGCGTGTCCCGGCCGCATGCGCCACTGGTGCGGCAGATCGACCAGGCCCGGCTCGGGCCTGGCGTCAGCCACCGAAAGCAGCGCGATGCGCGGCGCTTCCGAGTACAGGTGGATCGCGTTCTCGTTGCCCAGGTAGGCACCGATGTAGTAGTCGCCCTTGCGCAGCGCCAGCGGACCGAACTCGATCGTCGCCGTGCCGCGGCCCTGCGCGTCGCGCTCCAGCGTCACCTGGTCGGTGCGCGACACGACGCTGCTCAGGATCATGGTGTTGGCCAGCTCGAAGGTCATGCCGGCCGTCGGCATCGGGATCTCGGGGTCGGAGTCGAACTCGATCGTCACGCGCAACCTGCCCTGGCCCGGCGTCATCTGCAGCCGCGTCGACACCACCCCGTCGAGCGAGGTGAGGACGCGACGGATGCGCGCATGGCCGGGCGTCGCGGTGCCCGTGTGCAGTGGCGCGGCGGCAGGCTCCGCAGCCGCAGGTTCGGCTTCGGACACCGCGCCGGCCGCGACCGGCGCCGGGGTTTCCACCGCCGCAGCCGCCGCGACCGGGGCTGGCGCTTCCGCGGCGGCCGGCGAGCCGCCCGCGAGGAACAAGGTGTAGTCGCGCACGACGGCGTGCGACGGCCCGACTGCCATGGCCCTGCCTTCGTGCAACCACAGGACGCGGTCGCAGAACGCCTCCACCTGGTAAAGCGAGTGCGAGCAGAACAGGATCGTGGTGCCGCGCTCCTTCATCGCCAGGATGCGGTCGAAGGACTTGCGCGCGAAGCCGCCATCGCCCACCGAGAGCGCCTCGTCGATCACCAGGATGTCGGGCTCGACGCTGGTGGCCAGCGCGAACGCGAGCCGCACGAACATCCCGCTGGAATACGTCTTGACCGGCTGGTCGATGAAATGCCCGATGCCGGAGAACTCGATGATCGAGTCCATCTGCTCCAGCAGTTGGGCCCGGCCCAGGCCCAGCAAGGGACCGTTGAGCAGCACGTTGTCGCGGCCGGAAAAGTCCGGGTTGAAACCGGCGCCCAGTTCGAGCAGCGCCGCGATGCGGCCGTCCACGCGCACGGAACCGGTGGTCGGGGCCACCGTGCCGCACAGCAGTTGCAGCAGCGTCGACTTGCCGGCGCCGTTGTTGCCGATGACGCCGAGCGACTCGCCCTTGCGCACCTGCAGCGACACCTCGCGCAGCGCCCAGAAGCTGTCGCCGGGGATCTCGCGGCCCAGGAGCGCGGCCCGCAGCCGCGCGGCCGGGGTCGCGTTGGGCCGGTAGGCCTTGCCCAGATCGACGGCCTCGATCGCGAGCGCCGCTTCCTGCACCGGTGCGTCGGAGAGATTCATCGCCCGTGCACCCTGCCCGGCGCCGGCCGGCCCTGGTCGAGCGCCGCCCGGATGGCGCCCGGCACCACCGCACGACGGGCCGGCACTTCGCCCGCCTGGCGCCGGACGCCGCGCCAGGGCGGGACCGCATCGCGCTCGGCGCGCAGCACCAGCCGCGCCCGGTCATGCGCGGTGAAGGCGGGCGGAGCGAACGGATTGAGGAGCAGGTGGGTGGGCAACAGGAGCCGGAACAGCCGGGAAAGCATGTTCTTCAGGAAGGTCCAGACCATCTTCCGCTGGCCGGGTACGTTGAAAATCGCTGCGCCGTCGGGTGACGGCGCAGCCGGCATGGTAGCAGGGCGACTGCGGCTCGTACCGTGCGCCCGTCAGGACGTTCGTCCGACCCAGAAGCCCGTCCCGAGTATCAGGTCGTACAGCCGGTGCGGCAGCCTGACCGACCGCCGATCGAGCCAGTTCGCGACCGGCAGGAGCGGCGGCACGATGCGGCGCGCGGCGGCAAGCCAGCGCGGCGGACGGGCCGGCGGCATCAGGGGCTGGTCGGACGCCAGCTCAGGATGCATGGCGTAGATCTTGCCGATCGCGCCCCCGACCTTGACCTGGCGCCGGTAGAAATCCCTGAGATCCATCGGGTGCAGGTGCCGCGCGCGGGCCTGGCGGTTGTAGACGATGCGCACGCCCCGCTTGCTCAGCCGATAGCCGACCTCGACGTCCTCCCAGCCGTAGGTCCGGAATTCCGGGTCGAACGGGCGCGGACCGAGGATCGCGCGCGGCAGCGAGACGTTCGACGTGTAGAAGCAGGTGTACGGAACGTCGTCGCCGTCCTTCATGTAGCGGTAGCCGAACTGGTGCCCGGCTTCGTTGACGTGCTCGAGCAGCGGCGTGACCTGCATCGCCGAGCGTTCCCAGTCGGTGTAGCCGACGACCGCGCAAGGCACGCCCAGTTCGCGATGGCGGCGCACGTGCTGTTCGACGAAATCCGGGTCCGGGATGATGTCGTCGCCGATGAACAGCACGAGTTCGCCGTCGGCGTGCTCGAGGCCGTTGTTGCGCGCGATGCCCTGGCCGGTGTTCTGCTGCGTGAAGATCTTCAGGCCAAGCGCGCCGGGATGCGCGTCGCGCCATTTCTGCAATTCGCTCCAGGTATCGTCACGCGAGCCATCGTCGACGACGATGACTTCGAAATCCTTCCAGGTCTGAGCGGCCAGCGCGTCCAGCGTGCGCAGCAGAACCGGACGGCGGTTGAAGGTGGTAACGATCACACTGACGCGGCTTGGCGCGTACGCGGTGGCCGCGTCTTCGGTGCGAAACGCGATCTGGCGGACGATGCAGCCGAGGCGGCGCAGGTCGCCGTTGCCGAACAGATCGTGCGGACGCCACGGCGTGTTGCCGATGCGGATCCTGAGCAGGCCGTTCTCGTCCGCCTGACCGGGCATCTCGATCGTCCGCCAGAACGAGCCGGCGGCCAGGCCGAAGCGTTGCCGCCCGCCGTTGCACTCGAGCGTCAGTACCCCCTCCTCGGCAACGCGGTCCGGAACGTGAATCTCGACCACGACCGTGCCCGTCGCGCCCGGCTCGACCTTGAGCGTCGCCGAAGCGTCGCCGCAGGTCGCACGCACGACGTCGCCGTCGACGCCTTCGGGGCCGTACCAGCCCGGTCCCAGGCGGCCGACCGCCGACGTGCGTCCCGGCCAGAGCTGCGACGCGACGATCAACGGCGGACTGTCGGAGGCGCCGGTCAGCGGCGGGATGCTGGGCGCCGGCGGGACATGCTCGGGGATCAGCCCGCGCGCGAACAGTTCGTTGTCCGAGATCCGCCGCTGCCGCTGCAGCCGCCGCCGTTCCCGCACGGTGCCGCGGATGTGGATGAGGTTCCAGCTCAGCGCGTGCCATGCGAGCCCGGCCTGGCCGGTGCGCAGCCACAGCCAGACGAGCCGCCGGGTCGCCCACAGCGCGTTGCGAAGCTCGTAGTTCTTCCACAGGCTGCGCAGGTTGTGGCGATTGCCCATCCAGTCGCGGAACTTCGTTCCCTGCTGGCTCTTGGTCGTGCCGCCGAAGGCGTGGAAGACGATCGAGGCCGGGCACAGGACGACGCGCTTGCCGAGCAGCCACAGCCGCCAGCCGAGGTCGACGTCCTCGTGGTACATGAAGTACGAGGGGTCGAAGGCGCCGACGTCGAGGAAATCAGTCCGGCGCATCAGCATCGCCGCGCCGGACGGAAACAGCACGTCGACCGGCCTCGCGTCGTCCGGGCCGGCCGGCGCCACGAATGGGTAGCCGAAGTCGATGTCATAGCCGAAGCCGAGCCGCGACATGCCGCCGCCGCGCGCGTTCAGGTACTCCGGCCGCGCCAGCAGCCGCAGCTGCGAGCAGGTCGCACCGATCGCCGGGTCCAGCAGCAGCGGGCGCAGCAGCTGCTCGAGCCAGTCGGGCGTGACCACGGTGTCGCTGTTGAGCAGCGCCAGGTAATTGCTCTTCGCGTTGCGCGCGCCGACCAGGTTGGCCAGGCCGAAGCCGAGATTGCGCGACTCGGCGATCACGCGCACCTGCGGCCACTGCTCGCGCATCCAGGCGACGCTGTCGTCGCTCGAGCCGTTGTCGATGACGATCACCTCGAAGTTCACCTTGCGCGTCTCGAAGACCGACGGCAGGCACTTTTCGAGATGATGGCGGCCGTTGTAGTTGACGATGACGATGGAGACGAACAGCTCGTCGGCCGACACGAGGTTCAGCTCCACCCGCTTCGCAGCCTCCGCGCGCACTGCGGCGACTTCGTTCGCGGTGCGCTCGTGGAGCGCCGCAACCTCGGCGCTCGTGCGCTCGTGGACAGCCGCAACCTCGGCGCTCGTGCGCTCGTGCAGCTTGCGCTCCTCCTCCCGCAGGTTGTCGCGCAGCTGCCCGATTTCCAGTGCGACTTCCCGCGTCAGCTTCTCCCGCAGCGCGATCTCGGCGGCTTTCGCCTCGCGCCGCACCTCGCGCGGGATCAGTTCGCGCTTGACCGCGAGCTGCGCGCGCGCGAGCGGGCGGGCCTTGGCGCATTGCAGATGCTTGGCGAAGATGCGCTCGAGCCCTTCTTCCTGCAGCGACTCGCTGCCCTTGCCGGTGATGAAGCTCTGGCCGAAGACCCGGTACTCGGCCACCGTGCGCGCGACGTGCTGGAAGCGGCAGCGCTCGGCGAGCCGAAGATACAGGTCCCAGTCCTCGAAGCAGGCGAAGGACTCGTCGAGGCCGCCTATTGCTCGCACGTGCGCCGTCGGCATCAGGCAGCCGATGAACGGGATCTGGTTTTCGAACAGCATCAGGTCCGCGTCGTACGGCGCGCCGAAGGTTCGCAGGTGGCGCCGCTGGCCACCGTCGTAGGAATACGAGTCGACGCTGCCGAAGTACACGGTGTCGGGATCGGTCGCCGCGGCAGCGAGCGCGCGCACGCCGCCGGCGAGATAGACATCGTCGTCGTCGAGGATCAGCAGCCAGTCGCCGCGCGCTTGCGCGATACCGACGTTGGCCGCCGACGAGCGGCCACGGCCGGGCTGCAGGTCGATCACGCGCGGCGCGAGGCCGGGGAAGCGATTGGCGATCTCCGCGACCGGGCTGCCCCCGTCGTTGACGACGATCACGTCGAGCTCGGGGTAGTCCTGCAGTGCGAGGCTCGCCAGCGCCTCCTCGAGGAGTTGCGGCCGGTTGCGCGTGCGCACGACGACCGAGATCGACGACCGCGCCGCCGCCGGGGCGCCGCACGAGCGGTGCGCAAGCTCGGCGAGCGCCGCGGTCGCGCCGCGCATCGGCTCGAATCGCGGCTCGGCCCAGAACGCTTCGGCGGCGGTGGCGCCAGCCAGCGCGAGCGCGCGCAGGCGATCGGTCAGCTCGCTGCGCCGGCGCGGCGGCTGCCGCGCTGGGAACTGGCCCTCGAGGCGGGCGAGTGCCGCCTGCTTGGCTTCGAAGACAGCCGAGATGTCGAGGATGCGGTTGACCTCGCCCACGCGCGACAACTCGTAGTACCACGCCGCGCCGTGGAAACCCGCGTCGGCGAGCATGCCTTCGAGTTCCACCGCGAGCGCGCGCAGGCCGGTGTCGTGCTCGAAGCGCGAGGGCAGGAACACCGTCGTCGGCGCGATCTCGCGCACGAGCGGCGCGAGCGAGGCGATGTCGCGGGTCGGGTCGCGTTCGCCGGCGAGGAAGACGCGTCGGATCTCCGGCAGCAGGTCGCCGAAGGGCGCCTGTGCCGAGTGCGTGTAGACAATGGCGACGGCGATGCCGCTCAGGCGGGCCCGGATCAGGCTGCCGCCGAGCGCGCTGACCTCCTCGCCGGGATGGCGCGCGAAGACGAGCCAGGGGCCGGCGGGAAGCGCGGCATCGGGCGCCTGCCAGTCGATCTCGGGTTGGTTGGTGGGTGGCATGTTCATGTCATTTGCCTGCTGCCGGGTTTGCGTAGGCCGCCGGCAACAGGCAGGCGTGCAGATAGAGAAGCCACTGGCGCACCGCCCACTGGCGGCGCAGCCCGAGGGCGCGCAGACCGCTGATCCGCGCGCAGCGGCCGCGCGGACGCTCGAACAACGCGCAGTAGGCGGCGAGCAGTTGCTGCTGCGCGTCTGCGCCGAGGCCGGCCCGCTCGACTCTCGTCTTCAGCGCACTCGCCTGCGCCAGGCTGCGCGCAAAATTGCCGTCGCCGGTGCGGCTCAGGCGCAGCCCCTGCCAGACCGAGGCAAGACCCCGCCGCCATCCTTTGGCGCCGATCTGGTTGCCCGGGTGCTGACGATAGCCAACGGTCGGCGTCGGGTCGTAGAGGATCTTCCCGACCGTCGCGGCGATCAGCGCCAGCCACCAGTCGTGCACCATCGCTGAAGGAGGTATCGGCAGTGCCGCGTCGAGCAACGGGCGATTGACCAGGATCGTGCAGCCGGTCACGTAGTTCTGAACCAGCAGCGTGCGCAGCGGCGCCGACGGCTCGTCGCGGATGTGCTGGAAGTTCATGAACGAGGAATGGATCGTGCGGCCATCGCAATCGATCAGCTCGAGATCGGAATGCACGAGGATCGGCACGCCGGCCCCGAGCCGCTCTTCCTCGGTTCGCATCAGTCGGATCTGGCGTTCGATCTTGTCGGCGCGCCAGACGTCATCCTGGTCCATCAGCATGACGTAGGCGGCGCCCTGCTCGCAGGCGGCGCGCAGCAGGCGGCCGAAGTTCGCGGCGGTGCCCTGATTGGTCTGGCTCGCCGCCAGCACGGTGATGCGGGCATCCTTCGCTGCGTACGCGGCGACGATCTCGGCCGTGCGGTCGGTCGACGCGTCGTCGCGGACCAGCAAGCGCCAGCCCGGATCGGTTTGGGCGATCAGGCTGTCGAGCTGCTCGGCGATGAAGGCGCTGCCGTTGTAGGTCGCCAGTAAAACGTAAATGGGTTTGATCACGACCTTCGGTGCGAGTGGAATCGGACTTCTGATCTCGGCGGCACCGCTCGATTCGACCTCGACACGTTGCTGCGCTGCTCAGTCGCGAACCGTCGTTTCGCGCCTGGTGGGGATACTGCCCTCGACTCAGCGGACAGCCCGCCGCGTCCCCCTGGACAAGGGCATGAATTTTACAAGATAGGATGCTTCGTCAAGACAGCGAGCAATATCCATCGCCTTTGCTGGAAGGTCTCGCGCTGGCTGGTCATGCTGGCAGGCGGCGGTTGCGCCGGAACAGCGACTCGTAGAAGAACGCCTCTTCCTCGATGCGCAGCGGCAGCGGCAGCGCGCTGCGCCACTGGGGCAGCAGCGCCGGATCGTCGAGGACGGCTGCGATCGCGGCCGCCCAGGCCTGCGGGTCCGCGTGGGGCACGACGCGGCCGCTGCCCTGCTCCGCGACGCGGTCGGCCGGCGCTCCCAAATCCGAAACCAGGGCGGGCACGCCGGCGGCGGCGCTTTCCTGCAGGATCAGCGAGAACGTCTCCGGCACCTGGGAGGGCAGGCAGAGCAGGTCGATCTCCTGCAGCGCCGCGAAGAGATCGGCCGCGGACATGGCACCCGTGATCTCGACGCGGCTGTCGCCGCTGGCGAGGGCGCGCACTTCCTGGTGATAGCCGGGGTTGCCGTGGAAGGCGCCGATCACCTTGAGGCTGAGGTCGCGGCCTTGCAGCAGGCGGGCGGCCCGCAGCAGGACATGCAGGCCCTTCTGTGGCACCACCGTGCCGACGAACGCGAGCCGCAGCGGGTGCTGCCGCGGCCGCGGCCGTGAGCGCTCGCCGCCATGGCGCACCAGCGCCAGCAGGTCGATGCCATGCGGGATCACGCGGAACGACAGCTCCGGGTATGACGCGCGGTAGCGCTGCGCCACGAATTCGGACGGCACGACGCGCTCGGCGGCGCCGGCGAGCAGCGAAGCACCCTGGTCATAGCGCCGCAGATAGCTCTGTGTCGTCCACGGCGGCGCAGGGCAATCGGCCGGGCAGCGGCGGCCGCGGTCCGGCCCCCCGCACCCTTCCCCGTCCTGCGTCACCAGGTTGATCCGGGCGCATGGCACGAAGAAGTCGGTCAGCGTCGCGACATACGGCAGTCCGCAACGCTGCGCCGCCAGCACCGCCGTCGCCATGCGCATGGTGTGCAGCACATGCGCGATGTCGAAGCGCTCGGCCTGCATCCACTGCGCCAGCGGCCCCGCCAGCGCCTCGTCGGCGTCGAGGCCGATATCGGCCGTGGCGGGCAGCAGGTTGCGCGGGATCAGCGTGACCGCAATGCCTTCGTGCGAAAGCCGGATGCAGCCGGCGAACGGCCGCGACGTCGGCGCGCCGCCGGTGCGGGCCGGATCCACCGTGCCGGCCAGCACGTGGACATGATGCCCGGCGCGCTGCGCCATCCGCGCGATGTTGAGGGCGACCCGCTCGGTGCCGCTGCCGAATTCGGGGAAGAACTGGTGCAGGATGAAAAGGATGCGCATCAGACGCCCGCTGTCAGCTCGCGGTGGAGCGAATCGGCGTCGGCGCGGTCGGCCGCGCCGGGTTGCCGGTGATCCAGGCAGTAAAAGCCGAGCGCCGAGCCCGCCGTGGCCGCCAGCGTCTTGCACACGGCTGCCGCGAACTCGTGCCGGGGCAGTTCGTCGGCATCGTCGTACACCTGCGCCGCGTACTGGCCGAAGTGCTCCAGCCGCCCCATCAGCATCTCGTTGAACTGGCGGATCTCCGCCCCCACCGCGTCGGTCTGCCTCGGCACCGGATGCCGCAGCGCCAGTTGCGCGACGAACGCTTCGAGGCGCTGGTCGCCGAGCGCCGCGGGTTCGCCGGCGCGCAGCTGCTCGAGGTCCTGCCGCCACCGCGCGATCCATGCCTTCAGCCTGCCGCCCGTCAGCCCGCTGTCGCCGCGCTCGATGTCGGCAAGCCACCCGGAGACATGGGCCGCGGCCGAAGCGATGCCGGCCGCCAGGCCCGGCAGCGAACGCGATCGCGGGTAGGTGAAGTCGTCGAAGAGTTCCACCAGGAACTGCACGTCGACGAACGAGCGCTTCAGGTAATAGTAGGCGGGCCGGTTGTGCGAGTGCACCACCTTGACCGAAGCGAGCATGGCGACCTGCCAGCCGTCCTGGATCAGGCGGATGCCCAGGTCGAGGTCTTCGGCGTAGTCGCCGCGGTAGCGGTACCGGCCGAACAGCTCGCGCCCGATCAGGCAGGAGACGTCGCTGAGCTGTCCCTGGGAACGCAGCGACATGTGGTCGTCGCCGCGATGCCGCCCCACCCGGTCCTGCTCCAGGCAGCCGAGGAAGCGGTAGTGCGTGTCGATCATCGCGTCGTACATCAGGTCGCTGTCGCTGCGGCTCGACTCGGAACAAGACACCGCCGCCAGCCGCTCGTGCTGCGGATCGCGCAGGAAGCGCAACATGCCATGCAGCCAGTATTCGCCGATGGGAAACGCGTCCTGCACCATGAACAGCAGGTAGTCGCCGTCGGCCGCATCGGCCCCGAGGTTGCGCGAATGGCTGTGCGTGAACTCGGAAGGGGCGATCTCGACCACCTTGGCGCCCGCCTCCCGCGCCATCGCGACGGTGCCGTCGCGCGACCCGGAGTCGACGATGACGATCTGCAGCTCGCGCAGGCCCCGCTGCGCGCGCAGCTTGCGCAACAGCCACCCGAACTCCGTGCCGGCGTTGAGCGTCGGGATCACCACGGAGACCTTCACGTCGAACGGCTCACCGGCGCCTTCCAGATCGGGATGCAGGGGCACATCGCGCGGCACGGGGGCCGGCGCATCGAACGGATTCGTCATGTGCCCGGCCGGAATGCCGGTCACCCGCGACAGGTAGGCTTCGCGATGGCGCAGGTAGTACGGCAGCCGCCGGGCAAACCCGATCGCGCCGTGTTTGCGCACCTGGCTGCCGACCGCCGATCCGAGGTTGGCCATCGACCGCGCGCGCGCCTTCAACAGGCCCGCCGCCCGCCCGGCGCCGCGCAGCGGCCGGGTGATGCGCCACGAGGTGGACTGCCGGATGTCGGCGATCTGCGCCAGCAGCTCTTCGCGAACGTGCGCGAGCACCTGCAACTCCTGCCGCTGCCGCGCCAGCGCATCGGCCTGTTCCGCCAGCGCGAGCTGCTGCGCCGCCACCGTGCGCGAACCCTCCGCCAGCGCTTGCTGCTGCTGCGCGATCAGCTGCTGCTGCTGTCCGATGGCGTCCTGCTGGCGTGCGATCGTCTGCTGCTGTTCCTGCAACGACGCACGCTGCTGCGCGAGGTTGTCCAGATGCTGGTCCACCGCATGGCGCAGCTCCGCGCACCACCGTTGCGAAGCCTCCAGACCCGCCTGCGTCTCCTGCAGTTGGCGCTCGCGCGCGCTCGCGCGCTGCACGCTGTCGTTCAGCAGGTCGGTGCGGCGGCCATCGCGCTCGATCAAGGCGGCCACGTCGGCCGGCCGCCAGCGGGCGAGCTGCCGCGCGGCCAGCGCCGCCAGCATCGACTCCCGCTGCGGCCCGCTGGCAGCATGGCTGGAGCCGTCGCTGACTTCGTACGCATACACCGCGGACACGCCGGCGGCACGCCGGAACGGCCCTTTCGCCGCCAGCTGCAGCCAGAAATCCCAGTCCTCGAACAGCGACAGCGCGGTGTCGAACCGCACCGGCGGCGCCGAGCGCACGGCGTCCACGCGAAACAGCACCGCGTGGATCGGAAGATAGTTCTGCAGCTGCAGCGCCACCGGATCGAAGTCGCTCTCGAAGACATGCACCGTGTGCTGCCGCGGCGTGCCGGCGCCGGCCACGGCTTCCACGTCCCCGTAGGCAGCCACCAGTTCGGGCTGCGCCCGCAGCAGGCCGGTCAGCTTGGCGAGGTGGTCCGGCAGCAGCCAGTCGTCGTCGTCCAGGAACAGCGCCAGTTCACCCGAGGCCGCATCGAGCAGGAGATTGGCCGCGGCCGCCCGCTCCACGCGGCCACCTGGCGTCAGCACGCGGGCGCGCACGCCGTCGAGCAGTTGCGGCAGGCCCGCGATGGGCCCGCCGCCCGCGTTGAGCACCACCAGTTCCCAGTCGGCGAAGGTCTGTTGCCGCACGGAGGCGATGGCGGCAGCGAGGCTGGCCCGTCCCAGGGTGCGAATCAGCACCGAAACGGCGGGCGTGGCGTCGGATGGCAGGCGCTGGGGCTCGAGCAGGGACGGTGCGTTCATTGGACGGCGGAGGCGGGCGCCACGATTGGCCCCGCAGGGCGAGGCCCGCACGGGCGGCAGACTGCCGAGCCAAAACCGCAAAGTCTAGCGTAGTCGTCCTTGCGCTCGCCGCCGCCGCACCCGCCCCGCCCGCCGCGCCGCCCCCGAGCCGCCGAGGCAGGTTCTCTCGGGGTCGCCACCCCACGAGCCGGCCCGCTGGGCCTACAGTTGCAGCCGGATCGAGCACTTTTGCGGGAGATGGCATGGCAACCGAAGACAGGACCACGGGCGAGGAAGCCCGGCGCGACGAGCAGTTCGCGGACGCATTGAAGCACTCGGCCCAGCAGATCTGGCTGGCCGGGCTGGCCACCTTTGCCAGGGCCCGGCAAGAAGGCAGCAAGATGTTCGAGACCCTGGTCAAGGAGGGCGCGGCGCTGCAGCGCAAGACGCAGGGCGTGGCGGGCGAGCGGATGGCCGAGGCGACGAGCCGGCTTTCCAGCATGGCCACCGACTTCTCGGCCAAGGCCGCCGGGCTGTTCGACGAGCGTGTCGCCAGGACGCTCGAGCGGCTCGGCGCCCCCTCGGCCGCCGAATTCGAGAGCGCCCTCGAGCGCATCGACGAGCTGGAGCGGCAGGTCACGGCATTGAAATCGGGGATGGCGCCGCGCCGGGGCCGCTCCGATGACTCCAAACCCGCGGTCGGCCCCACCGGTCGCGACGACGGCGAGTGACCAACGCGCCCCGGCTGCTTGAGCTGTCGCTGCATTGCTGCAACGCAGCAGGGGGATCGGCGTCGGGGTCCTACACTGAGCCTCATGAGCGCCGACGCGCCGCTCCGGCCGCATGGCGCGCGAGGAGACCATCATGCAGTGGCTTGAATTTGCGCACCGGGGCGAATACCGCTTCGACGCCGCGGGGCTGCCCGCGCACTGGGAACGGCTGCATGCCGGCGATGCCGAGCCGCTGCCGCACGATCGCGCGGTCCTGCACGCGTGGGCCCTGTTGCACAACGGCGAGTTCCAGCAGGCCGCGGCCGCAGGGCTGGAAGCCGGCGACGCGGGCCTGACGGTCGCGAACAAGGCGACCTGCGTCTACGCGAGCTACCTCGAAAAGCGCGAGGACGTGCGCCTGGAGCTCCTGATGCAGGCCGCCCGGCGGGCGGAAAGCCAGTGCGCCCGTGACCCCCGCAATCCCAATGCCTGGTACCTCCTCGCCTTCGCGCTGGGCCGCTACAGCCAGGGCGTCAGCGTCGCCAAGGCGCTGGCCCAGGGGCTGGGCGGCAAGGTGAAGGAAGCGCTCGAACGCGCCATCCGGCTGCAGCCGCGCCATGCCGACGCGCACCTGGCGCTGGGCGCCTTCCATGCCGAGGTGATCGACAAGGTGGGTTCGCTGATCGCCGGCATGACCTACGGCGCCAAGAAGGAGGTCGGCCTGCGGCTGTTCCAGGACGCGCTTCGCATCAACCCCGGGTCGGCCATCGCCATGATCGAGTGCGCCAACGGGCTGCTGATGCTGGAAGGCGAAGAGCGCATGGAGGATGCGAGCCGCCTGTATGCGCAGGCCGCCGATTGCGCTGCGCTCGACGCGGTCGAGCGCCTGCACGTGGAACTGGCCCGCGCCGAACTGGTGGACTAGGACCGAAGGCTGGCCCGTCGGCCGGTAAGATCGCCCGATCGGGCCGCCGCAAGGTGCATGGCCCGCATCACACAATGCCAGGAGCATCGATGGCCGACCTGAAAGACGAATTCGAAGCCGCCGTCGCCGGTTCGAAGAACCTCACCGAACGCCCGGACAACGCCACCTTGCTGAAGCTCTATGCCTTGTACAAGCAGGCGACCGTGGGCGACAACGCGGAGAAAAAGCCCGGGTTCAGCGACATGGTCGGGCGCGCCAAGTGGGACGCCTGGACCGCGCAGAAAGGCAAGTCGGCCGACGACGCGATGCAGGAGTACATCGACCTGATCGGCTCCCTCAGCTGAGGGGCGGCGTGCCGCCGTTGCCGGCGACGACGCCGCGCTCCTTCAGGGCGGCAATCTGGGCCTCGGTGAGCCCGACCTCGCGCAGCACGGCGTCCGTGTCCTGACCCAGGGCCGGCGCGTTGCGCCGGTGGCTGCCCGGCGTCTCCGACAGCTTGGGCACGAACCCCGGCACGGCCACCCGGCTGCCGTCGGCGAGCGTGATTTCGTCGAGCATGCCGCGGGCGCGGTAGTGCAGGTCGGCGGCGATGTCGGCGATGGTGTAGATGCGTCCCGCCGGCACGGAGGCGGCGTCGAGCGCCGCGAGCACGTCGGTCACGGGCCGCTGGGCGGTCCACCGGTTGATCGCCGCGTCGATTTCGTCGACCCGCAGCACCCGCCCCGCGTTGTCGGCGAGCTGCGGATCGGCCGCCAGGTCGGGCCGGCCGATCACCCCCATCAGGCGCTTGAAGATGCTGTCGCCGTTGCCGGCGATCAGCGCATAGGCACCGTCGCCGCACAGATAGGCGT
This sequence comes from Ramlibacter sp., assembly GCF_035554825.1. Taxonomy (GTDB): domain Bacteria; phylum Pseudomonadota; class Gammaproteobacteria; order Burkholderiales; family Burkholderiaceae_C; genus Ramlibacter. Next base: position 52,203 of record NZ_DATMHS010000173.1, read on the forward strand.
TGGTCGGCGCGATGCCGGGCAGCGCGCTGCCGCTGGGCTGGCGCACCGCGCCGAACGCGCTGTATTCGGGCAGCAGGCTTTCCATGCAGTTGAACACGGCCTCGTACAGGGCGACATCGATGACCTGTCCGCGGCCGCTGCGATGGCGGTGGTGCAGCGCCAGCAGGATGCCGATCACGCCGTGCAGCGCCGCCAGCGTATCGCCGATGCTCACCCCGACGCGCACCGGCACGTGGCCGGGCTCGGCCGTGAGGTGGCGCAGGCCGCCCATGGCCTCGGCGACCACGCCGAAGCCCGGGCGGTCGCGATAGGGGCCGCTTTGCCCGTAGCCGCTGATGCGCAGCACGATCAGCCGCGGGTTCAGCCGCATGAGGTCCGCCGGCGCGAGGCCCCAGCCTTCGAGCGCGCCGGGCCGGAAGTTCTCGATCAGCACATCGGCCTCGCCGGCCAGCCGCCGGACGATCTCCTGCGCCTGGGGCTGCTTCAGGTCGAGCGCCAGCGAGCGCTTGTTGCGCGACTGCACCTGCCACCACAGCGACGTGCCGTCCTTGAGCAAGCGCCAGCGGCGCAGGGGATCGCCGCCGCCCGCCTGCGGGCGCTGCGGGTCCGGCGGCGTCTCCACCTTGATCACCTCGGCCCCGAAGTCGGCCAGCGTCTTCGCCGCGAAGGGTCCGGCGATCAACTGGCCCAGCTCCAGCACCTTGATTCCGTCAAGGGCGCCCGGTCGTGGCCCGTCCGCGGCCTGGTTCCTGTCTTCTGCCATCGCGCTCAGGCCTCCTTGCCGGCAGCCTTGCGCGCGGCCGCGCGCTTGGCCAGTTCGCTCTCGAACGCCGCCAGCGGCTCCTCGTGCGCCAGCAGCAGGTCGAGGTTCTTGACGATCTCGCTGTGGATGCGGTGCTTGAACGCCGCGAGCAGGAGGCCGAGCTTGGCATCGAGCACGAAACGCTCGGCCGTCACGGCCAGTTCGCCGTGCACGCCGTTGCGCTTGAAGTGCAGCAGGTCGGCGTCCTCGCCCTCCTCGTAGAGGCACTCCATGCCAAGGTGTTCGCGGGCCGTCTCGGCCCATCTGAATGCGAGTTTTCGGGCATCGGCCAGGCCGAGCGCGTGCTCGCGGGTGATGTGGATCTTGGACATGCGTTTTCGGCCCCGGCCCCTGCGAACGCAGCGGGGCATTCGATTTTCAATGGTGTTGCTGCAGCAGCCGGTGGCGTTCATCCTTGGGCAGCGCCGCCAGCTTGCGAACGGCATCATAGAAACGCGCCCAGTCGCGCCCCTCGCGCTCGAACAGCGTCTCGAATCCGGGCACCAGCTCGTCGTAGGCGGCTTGCGCGCCGAATGACGCGTTGTTGGCCTGGGCCACCCACTGGTCGTAGCCGCGCCAGCGCGCCGGATCGCCGCCCCAGCTGGCGCGCAGCGTCGCGTACCGGTCCCGGAAATCCTGCAGCGTCGCCTGTTTCGACTGCTCGCGCTCGCCCTCCGGGACATTCGCATACACGTCTTCCAGCCGCTTGCGCGTGGCCAGGGCAAGTTCGCGGAACTGCCGGCGGCGGCCGTCGTACTGGGCGTACTCCTCGCGCGCCTGCGGCGAAGCCTGCGCGGCCAGCCAGCGCGCGCTCCCCAGCCGTTCCACGGCCGTCGCGAAGGATTCGTTGAACATGGTGTCGTTCTTCACGTACACGATCTGGTGCGCCAGTTCGTGGAAGATCAGCCGCGCCAGCTCGCCCTCCGGGTAGTGGATGAACGTGTTGAGCAAAGGATCGCCGCCGGCCCAGTTCATGAGTCCCAGGGTGGAGTACGCGGGCACCGGGTAGACGCTGGTTTCGAATCCCTCGGCGGCGTGCTTCGCGGCCTCGTCACGCGCCTCGGCCAGATCGTAGTACCCGCGGTAGGTGACGCAGCCCGTCACCGGGAAGCACCAAGTCTTGAGCGTGAGCGAGTAGCGCGGCGCCACCACCACGTTCCAGACCGCCGCCGGCCGGTGCAGGTCCGCATAGCGGTGGTAGCTCGGGTTGTCGGGAAGCTTCAACTCGCTCACGGCGAAGGAGCGGATGCGGCGGCTCAGCGCCAGCCGCGTCTTGAGGCGCTGCGGCGCATTCGCGTCGCCGAGCCAGTCCTCCACCGGCCGCGCGGCCGCCATGAGGCTGAGGTGGCCGGTCGCGGACTGCCAGTAGTAGCCGAGGTTGGAACAGCCGGTCAGGGCGAGCAGCGCCGCGCCCGCGACGATCGCGCCCCCCGCCATGAGCAGCCCGGCCTTCACTCCCGTTCGACTTCGACGACGCAATCGTAGAAGACCGGCCCGCGGCCCAGGTCGGTGAGCCGCTGGCTCGTGAGCTGGTTGACGTTGGTGCCGTCCAGTCCGAGCTTGCGCCACCAGATGCCCAGGCCGTTCACCACGCCGGGACGCGCGCGCTCGCAGACCTCGGCCTTGCAGCGGTACTCGCCGCGGTCGTTGAAGACGCGGACGACGTCGCCGCTGCCGATGCCGCGCACCTGCGCATCCCGCGGGTGGATTTCCAGCAGCGGCTCGCCCTCGATGTCGCGCAGGCTGCGCAGGTTCACGAAGCTGGAGTTGAGGAAGTTGCGCGCCGGCGGCGAGATCATCGACAACGGATAGCGGGTCGAGGAGGCGGCCGGCTCGTGGTTGGCGACGTGGTCGGGCAATCCGTCGAGGCCCTGCCGCGCCAGCCGCTCGCTGAAGAACTCGCACCGGCCCGAGGGCGTCGGGAAGCCGCCCTCGGCAAACGGCGCCTCGGGCAGCCCGAGCGAAGCGTGGCCCCGTTCCAGCAGCAGCTCGAAGTCGACGCGGTCGCCGAAGGCGGCGCGGCACAGCGTCTGGTCGTCGTCGCCGAAGCACGGGTCGGCGAACCCCATGTGCCGCGCCAGCTCGCGGAAGATCTGCGTGTTCGGCCGCGCCTGGCCCACCGGCGCGATGGCCGGCCGGTTCAGCAGGACGTCGGTGTGGCCATAGGACGTGTGCACGTCCCAGTGTTCGAGCTGCGTGGTGGCGGGCAACACGTAGTCCGCGTAGTCCGCCGTGTCGGTGCGGAAATGTTCCAGGACCACCGTGAACAGGTCTTCGCGCGCGAAGCCGGCGACCACCTTGCCCGACTCGGGGGCCACCGCCACCGGATTGCTGTTGTAGACGACCAGGGCCTCGATGGCCGGTCCGAACGCCGGCGAACCGCGCCGCAGCAGGTCGTCGCCGATCGTGACCATGTTGACGGTGCGCGGCGCCCGCCCCGCGAGCAGGTCGGGCCGGCGCAAGGCGGCGCCGTCCACCGGGTAGACGCTCGAACTGGACAGCAGCATTCCGCCGGCCCGGTGCCGCCAGGCGCCGGTCAGCGCCGGCAGGCAGGCGACGGCCCGTACCGCGTTGCCGCCGCCGCGCACGCGCTGCATCCCGTAGTTCAGGCGAATCGCCGCCGGGCTGGTGGTGCCCCAGTCGCGCGCCAGCGAGCGGATCTGCTCCGCCGGCACGCCGCAGACCGCGCTGGCGCGCTCCGGACTCCAGCGCAGGGCCCGTTCGCGCAGCCCCTCCCAGCCGAGCGTGTGCCGCGCCAGGTAGTCGTGATCCAGCCAGTCGTTGACGACCAGCTCGTGCATCATGGCCAGCGCCAGCGCGGCGTCGGTCCCGGGGAGCAAGGCGACGTGTTCGTGGCACTTGTCGGCGGTTTCGCTGCGGCGCGGATCGATGCAGACCAGCTTCGCGCCGCGCCGTTTCGCCTCCTGCGCCAGGCGCCAGAAGTGCAGGTTGCTGCCGATCGAGTTGCTGCCCCAGATCAGGATCAACCTGGACTCGGCGAAGAACTCCACCCGCATGCCGAGCTTGCCGCCGATGGTGTGCAGCAAGCCCTCGGTGCCGGCCGTGGCGCAGATCGTGCGGTCCAGGAACGACGCGCCGAGCCGGTGGAAGAACCGGCTCGCCATCGCCTCGCCCTGCACCAGGCCCATGGTGCCGCAGTAGCTGTACGGCACGATCGCCTGCGGATCGACCGCCGCGATCGCCCGCAGCCGCCGCGCGATATCCGCCAGCGCCTCGTCCCAGCCGACCGGCTCGAACTGGCCGGCTCCCTTGGGCCCGGTGCGCTTCAGCGGCTGCAGCACCCGTTCCGGGTGATAGGTGCGTTCGAGGTAGCGCGAAACCTTGGTGCACAGCACGCCGTCGGTGGGGCGGTGGTCCGGGTTGCCGTGGATGCGAACGGCGACCCCCTTGTCCACCGTGGTCACCAGCGAGCAGGTGTCGGGGCAGTCGTGCGGGCAGGCGCCCTTGACCTGGACGGGGGACGGAACGACGGTGCTGGTGGTCATCGATGACTCGGCTGTGGCGGCGCCAATGGTGGAGGATGGTCGCACGAAACGGAACGCCTGCGGCCGGCGTGGGCTTGCCCGGCCACCGGGCTCAGCCGAGCTCGCGGGTGCCCGCCAGACCGTGCATGAACGCTTCGCAGCGCCCCAGCTGCTCCAGCGTGACGTATTCATCGGGCTGGTGCGCCTGGACGATGCTGCCGGGCCCGCAGACCACCGTGGCGATGCCGGCGTTCTTGAAGATCCCGGCCTCGGTGCCGAACGCCACCTGGGTGGTGCGCGTCTCGCCGGCGAGCCGCTGCGCCAGCCGCGTCACGCTGTCGCCGGGCGCGCCGAGGAAGCTCGGAATCTCGCAGATCGTTTCGAACCTGAAGCCTGCCTCCGGGGCCACCCGCCGCATCGCCGGTTCCAGGGATTGCGCGTGGGCCACCAGTTCCGCCTGCATGGCCCGGGCGTCGGCCGTGGGCAGGTCGCGGAATTCGTAGCGGAATTCCGCGTCGCGCGGCACCACGTTGTCGGCGATGCCGCCGTGGAACTGGCCGACGCTGGCGGTGGAATACGGCACGTCGAAGCCTTCGTAGCGCGGCTCGTCGCGCTCGAAGCCCTCGGCCATGTCGCGCAGCTTGCCGATCACACGGGCCGCCATCTCGATCGCGTTGACCGATTGCGGCGTCAGCGACGAATGGGCTTCCTTGCCGCGCACGCAGCAGCGGTAGCGGTACACCCCCTTGTGCGCGATGGCCGGCACCATGCTGGTGGGCTCGCCGATGATGCAGGCCAGCGGCTCGATGCCGGCGTCGCGCATGTCGGCGATCAGGTGGCGCACGCCGAAGCAGCCCACCTCCTCGTCATAGCTGAACGCGAAGTGGATCGCGAACGGCGGGGCGCTGTGCAGGAACCGCTCGGCATGGGCCACCGCCATGGCGATGAAGCTCTTCATGTCGGCCGAGCCGCGGCCGAACAGCTTGCCGTCCCGCACGACCGGGTCCAGCGGATCGGCGGTCCAGGCCTGACCATCCCAGGGCACCGTGTCGGTGTGGCCCGACAGGATGATGCCGGCCGGCTTGCCCTCGCCCAGCGTGGCGAACAGGTTCGCCTTGGTCTTGTCCGCGTTGAAGGTCAGGCGGCTGGCGACACCCAGTCCGGCCAGTTCGTCGCGGATGAAGTGGATGAGCGCCAGGTTGGAGTTGGCGCTGACGGTGTTCATCCGGATCAAGGTCCGGGCCAGCTCGAGCGCACGGCTGGACGGCGCGGCAATCGTGGAATGCATCCGGGGATTTTCGCGGATATCCGGCCGGACGTCGGCGCGCACGGCGGGCCGGCGCTAGACTCGCGGCTTCCGCGACCGAGATTTGCCCATGAACCTGCTCGATTCCGTTCTGACCCAGGCTGCCGCCATCACGGCGATCCGCCGCGACATTCATGCCCATCCCGAGCTGTGCTTCGAGGAAACGCGCACGGCGGACGTCGTCGCGGCCAAGCTGACCGAATGGGGCATTCCGATTCACCGCGGCCTGGGCACCACCGGCGTGGTGGGGATCATCAAGAACGGCACGGGCTCGCGCGCCGTCGGTCTGCGCGCCGACATGGACGCCCTGCCGATGCAGGAATTCAACACGTTCGGCCACGCCAGCAAGCACGCGGGCAAGATGCACGCCTGCGGCCACGACGGCCATGTGGCGATGCTGCTGGCCGCGGCGCAGCACCTGTCGAAGAACCGCAATTTCGACGGCACGGTCTACGTGATCTTCCAGCCGGCCGAAGAAGGCGGCGGCGGCGCGCGCGAAATGATCAAGGACGGCCTGTTCGAGCAGTTCCCGATGGAAGCCGTGTTCGGCATGCACAACTGGCCGGGCGAGCAGGTCGGCAAGTTCGCCGTGAGCCCGGGGCCGGTCATGGCCTCGACCGCCGAGTTCAAGATCACCATCCGCGGCAAGGGCAGCCATGCCGCGCTGCCGCACAACGGCACGGACCCGGTGCCGATCGCGTGCGCCATGGTGCAGGCGTTCCAGACCATCATCAGCCGCAACATGAAGCCGATCGACGCCGGCGTCATCTCGGTCACCATGATTCACGGCGGCGAGGCGACGAACGTGGTGCCCGACAGCTGCGAACTGCAGGGCACGGTGCGTGCGTTCAAGGAGGACGTGCAGGACCTGATCGAGCGGCGGATGCGTCAGGTCGCCGAGCACGTCTGCGCCGCGCACGATGCGAAGTGCGAGTTCGAATTCCGCCGCAACTACCCGGCGACGGTGAACTCGGCGGCCGAAGCGGAGTTCGCCCGGCAGGTGATGGCTTCGATCGTCGGGCCGGACAACGTGTCGGTCCAGGAGCCGACGATGGGCGCCGAGGACTTCGCGTTCATGCTGCAGGCCAAGCCCGGAGCCTATTGCTTCATCGCCAACGGCGACGGCAGCCACCGCGAGATGGGCCACGGCGCCGGCCCGTGCATGCTGCACAACCCGAGCTACGACTTCAACGACGACCTGATTCCGCTGGGCGCGACCTACTGGGTACGCCTGGCCGAAGCCTGGCTGAATCGCAAGGCCTGACCCGCCCTCAGCGGGCCTGCCGGCCCTGCGCGATCACCAGCAGGCCGTCGAAGATCAGCGTCTCGACGAGTTCGAACGGCATCACGATGTGGGGCGCCATCTTCCAGCCGGCGCCGCCGGTCATGTAGCACACCGGCTCGGCGCCGCAGCGCCGCCACAGGTGCTGCACCATGCGTTCGATGGCGCCTGCGATGGCGTAGGTGCCGCCGCTGGTGAGCGCATCGCTGGTGTTGGTCGGGAATTCGCGCACTTCCCCGGTCGGCACATGCAGCCCGGCCGTGCCCGATTCGAGCGCCCGCAGCATGATGCCGTGGCCCGGCAGGATCAATCCGCCCAGGAACCGCCCGTGCTGGTCCACGGCTTCCACGGTGACCGCCGTGCCGACCATCACCACCACCATCGGCCGGGCCGGACCGCGCGAGAGCATCCGGTGCCGCGCCCCGATCATCGCCACCCAGCGGTCGGCGCCCAGGCGGCTGGGATGGTCGTAGCCATTGATCAATCCGGCTTCGGCGGCGCTGGGCACCACCCAGTGCGCGGGCACCGACCACAGCTCCTCCATCTGTTCCTCGACGCTGCGCCGCACCGGATGCGCCGCCACGCAGCACCCCAGCATGCCTTGCGGCGGCGGCAGCGCCGACCACGCGGTGTCCGCCAGCTTGTGGATGTTGTCCAGGAAATCGACGCCGTGCGCCAGCACCGGCGCGGCCGGACGCGGCGCTTCGAACAGCGACCACTTGAGCCGGGTGTTGCCGATGTCGATTGCCAGGAAAGCCATGGTGCGCCGATGGTAAACCCAGCAGAGGGCGGGGGCCCGGGCGCCGGGGTTTCCTAGATGGCGCCGAGCCAGCAGGCGCGCTGGATGGCCGCCATCTTGTTGTCGACCCTCAGTTTGCCCATCGCATTGGCGAGGTGGTAGTTCACCGTGCGCTCGGTGCAGCCGAGCCGCCCGGCCGTCTCGCGAGCGGTAAGGCCCTGGAAGGCCAGGACCAGGCATTCGCGCTCGCGCGGGCTCAGCGTGCAGCGGGCCTGGGCGATCGCCCGCTTCACGAGCGGCCAGATGTTCATCGCGGACCACACCAGCGAAGCGGCCTCCGCGCGGTCGGTCAGCTCGCGCGGGCTGAACATGAAGCATTCGAACGCCCGGCCCGCGGGCAACGCGAACTCGACCCGCACCACCGTCTGGTAGCCGTGCGCGAGCCACAGCATGCGCCAGCGGCTCGAATTGAGCTGATCCGACTTCGCGATGTGCTGCCATGCCACCAGCGGGGCGTCCGAATCGCGCCACGGGGCGCCGAAGTCGCGGCTTTGCGCCAGCGCCTGCGCCGCGTCGGCCAGCACCGGCGGGTGCACGGCCACCACCTCGCGGTCCTCGCTGCCGCCGAAGGGGTCCGGCCCGAGCACCGCCACCGCCTCCACCGAAAACTCGCGCAGCGCGGTGATCCAGTCGCTGAGCAGCCCATCGAGGCTCACACTGTCAAAGTTAACAGGTACGCCCATGGCGCCATTTCTTCCGGTCTGAGAGGCCTGTGACAATAGCATCATTCGCCGCCGCCGCAGCCTGGGGCGGCCGTCCTGAGAGGGGACCTGTTTGTCTTCGATTCGTACGGTTTACGTCGGTGCCAACGAGGTGCTGCGATCGTGGGCCTCGAACGAGGTGGTGCGTCCACTCGTCGAGCCGATCCTGCATCCGTCGCGCTGGCGCATCCGCGCCCTGGGCCTGACCACCACCTTCGGCCACCCCTTGTTCTACTGGGCCTGGGCCAAGCTGCTGCCGCAGCCGTACGAGAGCCTGTTCCTGCGCATCCTCATGAGCGTGCTGGGGATCAGCCTGCTCGTGTTCCCCGCCATCACCGCGACGCCGCCGCGCAAGGCGGCGGTTGTGGTCTTCACGGCCATCTTCTGGGTCACGCTGCCCTTGTTCTTCTCGTGGATGTACTTCTGCAACTCCGGCAATCAGGTCTGGCTGGCGAGCTTCGGCGCGATGTTCCTGATCTACTACCACGTCACTGACTGGCGCATTGCCACGATCGGCAGCGCCAGCGGCGTGCTGGTGGCGTGGCTCGCGTTCGAGGCGTTCGGCCCGGCGACGCCGGCCTGGTCCTTCGTCCATGTGGCGTCCAACACCTTGGTGCTCGCCTTCTGCTGGATCATGGGTGTGATTCTCGCGATCTCTTCATCCAACCTGCGGCGCGAGCAGCTCAATTACACGCTGGCGACCATGGGCATCATGGCGCACGAGCTGCGCACGCCGCTGGCGACCGTCTCGCTGATCGGCGACGCCGTGCGCAACGAGGCCCCCCACTGCGGACCCGAGGGCGCCGCAGCGCTGGAGAAGCTGGCCGGACGGCTGTACGCCACCGTGCGCAACATGAATCACCAGATCGACACCCAGATCGCCAATGCCCGGCTGACCCGCCTCCCGGCGCACCACGACACGGTGAGCGCGGCCGAGCTGGTGCGCGAAGCGGTGGCCGGCTACCCGTACCGCACGACTCGCGAGCGCGAGTGCGTGGCCGTGGAGGTGCAGCAGGACTTCCAGTTCCGCGGCTCCCGCGCGCTGTTCCTGCAGGTGGTCGACAACCTGGTGAAGAACGCGCTGCGCTCGCTCGCAGCGGCGGAGCACGCGAGCCGGCCCGGCGACCTGCGCCTGGAAGTGCGCACCAGCGGCGGGCGCGGCCAGATCGTCGTGCAGGATCGCGGCGTGGGCATGGACACGCGGTTGAAGGCGCTGATCTTCACGCCCTTCTTTTCCACCGACCGCGGCACCGGCCACGGCCTCGGGCTGGCCTTCTGCCAGCGCGTCGTGGAAAGCGCCGACGGCAGCATCCATGTCCAGTCGGAGTTGACGCAGGGCGCCCGGTTCACGATCGAGCTGCCGGTCCTGGGGGCCGGGACATGAACGCCTCACCCTCCACTCACACCCGCCGACCATCATGAGTTTTTCGCTCTTCCACCGACCGGGCACCGTGGTGTTCCTCGACGACGATCCGGACTATCTCGAGATGCTCGCGATGGTGCTGCCGCGGCACTGGCACGTGAAGCTCTTCATGCGCCCGGTGCAGTGCATCAACTACCTGCAGCAGGAGCCGCCGTTCTGGGAAGCCGATGCCTGGCACCAGCAGCAGCTGATCGACAACTGGCGCGAAGGCAAGCCGCTGATCCCGCAGCTGCTCTCGTACTGGTCGACCTACACCGAGCGCTACGCGCTCACCCGGGTGTGCGTCTTCGACTACTCGATGCCGGGCATGGACGGCCTGGAAGCGCTGGGGGAGCTCGTCGACTGGCCGGGCTCGCGGGTGCTGCTGACGGGCCAGGCCGACGAGCAGGTGGCGGTGCGCGCGTTCAACCGCGGCCTGATCGAGCAGTTCATCGCCAAGCAGTCGTCCGACATCTCGCGCCAGCTGATCGACGCGGTGGAGCATCTGCTGGCCACGCCCAACGCGCGCCATTCGCAGACCTGGCGGGTGACGCTGGGGCCCGAGCAGAGCGCGCTGCTGCGCCTGCCCTCGGTCGGACGCGACCTGTCGACGTTCGCGGCCAAGCAATGGGTTGAGCATGTCGTCATCGGCGACCCGTTCGGCATCCTGGGCATGGACGCGGCCGGCCGCGTGAGCTGGCTGCAGCTCGAGACCGCCGAGGGCCTCAAGGCGCTGGCCGAGCTCGCCGAACTGGAAGGCCTGGCGCCGTCGAAGCTCGATGACATCCGGCACGGCCGGTTGCTCGCGGACCTCGAATTGCGGCAATCGCTGGGCCAAGGGGGTGCGCCCGACCTGGCGAAGGCGTTTGCGCTCGGCCAGGAACGGGTCCTGGTCGGCGCCCTGTTTCCGGTGAACTCACCGCTGTGCCCCGATCCCGGCAACAGCTACAACAGCTGGCTCGCGCGGCAGAAGCGGCGGCACGTGCAGGACTGATGCCGTGGCGCCCGAGGTCCTCCCCGCGACCGCGGCTACGCGGCGTCGTTGCCTCGCGCCAGGCGGCGGGCGATCGGCCACTCCCACGGCTTGACGCTGGGTGCGATCTCCTTGGCCACCGCCGCGACGTGGTCCATCTCGGCATCGGTCAGCGCCGCGTTCAGGGTGAGGCGGACCATGGCGCGATTGCGGCTGGTCGCCGGAGCGCAGAACACCGCGCCGAAGACGCCGCGGGCCTCCAGCGCGTCGCGCAGCACCAGCGTGTCGGCCTCGGCGCCGGCTTCGAGCGAGATGATCTGCTCGGTCCCCTGGTGGATCGGGTAGCCGTGTTCGACGAAGGCGCTGCGAACCCGCGCGGTGTTCGCGCGCAACTGGCGCCGCGCATTGTCGCTTTCCTTGATCACCTCGAAGGTGGCCGCCAGGCCCGCCACCTCGTGCGGCAGCAGGCACGAACTGAAGATGCTGGGATGGCTGTGGCACATGAGGTAGTCGCGCAGCTCGGTCGGCATCGTGAAGAAGCCGGCCCGTCCGGCGAAGGCCTTCGCCAGGCTGGCGCTGATGAAGTGCACGCGGTCGGTCAGGCCCAGTTCGGCGCACAGGCCCTTGCCGCCGGGACCGTGGGTGCCCAGCGAGTGCGACTCGTCGACCAGGATCATGCAGTCATGCTGTTCAGCCACCTCGACGATCTCGTGCAGCCGGGCGACCGCGCCGGTGGTGCTGTAGACGGAGTCGACGACGACGACGCCCGGACCGTGGCGGGTCGCCATCTTGGCCAGGTGGGCCGGGTCGTTGTGGCGGAAGGCATACGACGGCGCACCGGCCGCCTTGGCCCCTTCCCACAGCGACATGTGGGCCAGTCCGTCGAGATACACCGGCGTCTGCGGGTCGGCGATCACCTGCAGCAGGCCGAGATTGGCGGTGTAGCCGGACTGGCACAGCAGGCCCTCCTCCTTGCCCACCCACGCCGCCAGCACGCTCTGGAACTGGGACGCGGCACTGCCGTCGTGCTGGAACACGCCGGACTGGACGATGAATTCCTGGCCTTGCCGCAGCGAATCCAGCTGGGCCTGGACGATCCTGGGGTTGCCCGTGACGGCCAGGTAGTCGTTGCCGTCGAGCCGGACGGCGTCGGAGCCCGGCACCTTGCCGTGGGTGACGAACTTGCCGCCCCATTCGTCTTCCCACCGTGACTTGAAGTCACGGTCGATGCGCGCGCGCAGTTTGGTGGAGAGGGCCGGGCCCGGGCGGCGGGCGACTGCGGGGGTGGTGGCGGTGGTGGTGCGGTCGATGACTTCTTGCATGGAAAACTCCTCGAGAGTTCCGCATTGAAGAAGTTCTTGGGCCGCAGCCCGACCGAACCCCTGTCAGATCTGACAGGGTTTGTTACACTTTGTTTCCAAACGTTGTCGGCGCCGGCCCGCCGGTGGCCCCGCGTTCAGGCCAGCTTGCCGTGGCAGTGCTTGTATTTTTTCCCGCTGCCGCAGGGGCAGGGATCGTTGCGGCCGACGTGCCGGACCGGCGCCGCCTGCGGCGTTTGTTGCCGGGCTGTGTTTTCGTCCAGCTTGCTTTCGACCTCGCCGGTCTCGGTCGGCGCGGTGTAAGTGACGTTGGAGATCCGCTCGGCGCGGCTTTCCATGTCCTCCGCCGCCTGCTCCAGCTGCTCGCTCGATTGCACGGTGACCGTCATCAGGACGCGGCTGACCTCGTTCTTCACCGAGTCGAGCAGCTGCCCGAACAGTTCGAAGGCCTCGCGCTTGTACTCCTGCTTCGGCTGCTTCTGCGCGTAACCGCGCAGGTGGATCCCCTGCCGCAGATAGTCGAGCGCGGACAGATGCTCGCGCCAGTGGGTGTCGATGCTCTGCAGCAGCACCACGCGTTCGAACTGTGTGAAGTTTTCCTCCCCGACCTGCTGCACCTTGGCAGCGAACGCGTCGTTGGCGGCCGCCAGCACCCGCTCGAGGATGTCCTCGTCGGTGATGCTGCTGGCCGCCTGGACATGCTGCTGCAAGTCGAGCTGGATGCCCCATTCCTTGGCCAGCACCTGCTCGAGGCCGGCGACGTCCCACTGCTCCTCGACCGATTCGGCCGGCACGTACTGGTGCACCAGATCCGTGAAGCAGCCCTCGCGCAGCGACGCGATCTGCGCCGACAGGTCCTTCGCGTCCAGGATGTCGTTGCGCTGCTGGTAGATCACCTTGCGCTGGTCGTTGGCGACGTCGTCGTACTCCAGCAGCTGCTTGCGGATGTCGAAGTTGCGGGCCTCGACCTTGCGTTGCGCGCTTTCGATGCTGCGCGTGACGATGCCGGCCTCGATGGCTTCGCCGTCGGGCATCTTCAGGCGCTCCATGATCGCCTTGACGCGGTCGCCGGCGAAGATGCGCATCAGCGGATCGTCCAGGCTCAGGTAGAAGCGCGACGAGCCGGGATCGCCCTGGCGGCCGGATCGGCCACGCAGCTGGTTGTCGATGCGGCGCGACTCGTGGCGTTCGGTCGCGATGATCCGCAAGCCGCCCTGGCCGACGACGAACTCGTGGTCCTTCTGCCACTGCGCGCGCAGCTGCGCGATCTTTTCCTGTTTCGCGGCCGCATCGAGGGTCTCGTCCGCCTCGACGGCTTCCACTGCCTTTTCCACGTTGCCGCCGAGCACGATGTCCGTGCCGCGGCCGGCCATGTTGGTCGCGATCGTGATCATCTTGGGCCGGCCGGCCTGCGCCACGATCTCGGCTTCGCGCGCGTGCTGCTTGGCGTTGAGCACCTGGTGCGGCAGGTCCTCCTTCTTCAGCAGCTCGTCGATGATCTCGGAGTTCTCGATCGAGGTCGTGCCCACCAGCACCGGCTGGCCGCGCCCGTAGCACTCGCGGATGTCCTTGATCGCCGCCTCGTATTTCTCGCGCGTGGTCTTGTAGACGCGGTCGAGCTGGTCGTCGCGGCGGCTCGGCTTGTTGGGCGGGACCACCACGGTCTCGAGCCCGTAGATCTCCTGGAACTCGTAGGCTTCGGTGTCGGCGGTGCCGGTCATGCCGGCCAGGCGCGTGTAGAGGCGGAAATAGTTCTGGAACGTGATCGAGGCCAGGGTCTGGTTCTCGGCCTGGATCTGCACGCGTTCCTTGGCCTCGACGGCCTGGTGCAGGCCGTCGCTCCAGCGCCGGCCCGACATCAGGCGGCCGGTGAACTCGTCGACGATGACCACCTCGCCTTCCTGGACGACGTAGTGCTGGTCGCGGTGGTACAGGTGGTTGGCCCGCAGCGCCGCATACAGGTGGTGCATCAGCGTGATGTTCGCCGGGTCGTACAGCGACGCGCCTTCGGGAATCAGGCCGTGACTGGCGAGGATGCGCTCGGCGTTCTCGTGGCCCTGCTCGGTGAGGAACACCTGGTGCGTCTTCTCGTCGAGCGTGAAGTCGCCGGGCTTGGTGACGCCCTCGCCGGTGCGCGGATCGGCCTCGCCTTCCTGCTTGGTGAGGAACGGCACGAGGCCGTTGATGGCGATGTACAGGTCGGTGTGGTCCTCGGCCTGGCCGCTGATGATCAAGGGGGTGCGCGCCTCGTCGATCAGGATCGAGTCCACCTCGTCGACGATCGCGTAGTTCAGGTGCCGCTGCACGCGGTCCCCCGACTCGTACACCATGTTGTCGCGCAGATAATCGAAGCCGAACTCGTTGTTCGTGCCGTACGTGATGTCGGCGTTGTAGGCCGCCTGCTTTTCCTCGCGCGACATGTTCGGCAGGTTCACCCCCACGGTGAGGCCGAGGTAGCCGTACAGCTTGCCCATCCACAGGGCGTCGCGGTTGGCGAGGTAGTCGTTGACGGTCACCACGTGCACGCCCTTGCCCGTCAACGCGTTCAGGTACACCGCGAGCGTGGCCGTCAGCGTCTTGCCCTCGCCAGTGCGCATTTCGGCGATCTTGCCTTCGTGCAGCGCCATGCCGCCGAGCAGCTGCACGTCGAAGTGCCGCATCTTCATGACGCGCTTGGAGCCTTCGCGCACGACGGCGAACGCCTCGGGCAGCAGATCGTCGAGCGTGGTGCCGGCAGCGACCCGCTCCTTGAACTCCTGCGTCTTCGCGCGCAGTTGCTCGTCGTCGAGTTGCTCGAATTGCGCCTCGAGCGCGTTGATGCGATCGGCCTTCTTCCGGTATTGCTTGAGCAAGCGGTCGTTGCGCGAACCGAAAATCTGGGTCAGGAAGTTCTTGGCCATGAACGCGGTGCTGCCCTGCCGGGGCCGGGGCGGCCGGCAGGACAGCGCAATCCTTTGATGATCAGGATGAAATAGGGCTGCGCCGGCCCAATAGCAATGGCTGGCCGCAGCGGCAAAACCACCGATTTTACCTGGGGGCCGCCTGGGCGCGTGCGGCGCGGCGCGCTGGCGCGCGTCCAGGCCAGTGGGCGACTTCCGCGCCGCAAGCCGGGCATCCCCGATAATGAAATGCACACCGATCCCAGATGCCGCCCTCGCCCCAACGCCGCCCGCACCCCGTCACACTGCAGCAGGCCGCGGAGGAATCGCCGACGCTGGCCCGACTGGCGCAGCTGGCCCGCGAATCCGCCGAGCAGCTCAAGGCGGTCGAGTCGTTGATCCCGGCGGCGCTGCGCTCCGCCGTGCAGGCCGGGCCGATCGAGGAGAACTCCTGGTGCCTGCTGGTGGACGGCAACGCCGCGGCCGCGAAACTGAGGCAGCTGCTGCCCGCGCTTCTCAACCGCCTGCGCGAACGCGGGTCGCAGGTCACCGCCATCCGATTGAAGGTCCAGATCGCGCGAAGGTAGGCGGCCGCTGCCGGTTCCCCTGGCGGGGACAGTGGTGCCGATTGTCGGATTCGAACTGACGACCTACCGCTTACAAGGCGGTTGCTCTACCCCTGAGCTAAATCGGCGGGACCTGAATTCTAGGGCGCGACCCGGGCCAGGGTCACTTGACGCGCTTGAGCGCCGGCCGCGGCCCGCTGGGCGGACGGGGCGGCTCGGTCTCGGGGCCGGTGTTGGAAGCGGGCGGCTCCGGCGTGACCAGTTGGACGACGCGCGGTTCGTCGTCGCTGCCGGCGCCGGCCGCCGGCACGCTGGACAGCGGCGAAGGCTTTTCCTCGCCGGCCGCCGCCGGCACCGCCACCGGGAACGCCATGCCCTGGCCGTTCTCGCGGGCGTAGATCGCGATCACCCGGCTGACCGGGACCATGATTTCGCGGGCCGTGCCGGCGAAGCGCGCCTTGAACTCGATGAAGTCGTTGCCGAGCTTGAGCGAACTGGTCGCGTCGAAGCTGATGTTCAGCACGATCTCGCCGTTCTTGACGTACTCGCGCGGCACCTGCACGGTGTCGTCGACCAGCACCGCGATGTACGGCGTCAGGCCGTTGTCCGTGCACCAGTCGTAGAGGGCACGGATCAGGTAGGGACGGGTGGACGTCGATTCCAGGGCGTTCATCGGGCAGGCGCGGCCGCCATCCTCACTTGCGCATGACCTTTTCGGACGGGGTCAATGCCTCGATGTAGGCCGGACGCGAAAAGATGCGCTCGGCGTACTTCAGCAGGGGCGCCGCATTCTTCGACAGCTCGATGCCATAGTAGTCCAGGCGCCAGAGCAGCGGCGCAATCGCGACGTCCAGCATCGAGAAATTATCGCCCAGCATGTACTTGTTCTTGAGGAACACGGGCGCGAGTTGCGTCAGGCGGTCGCGGATGTGCGAGCGGGCCTTTTCCAGCGCCTTCTCGTTGCTCTTGGCCAGACGCGACTCGAGCGTGCTCACGTGCACGAACAGTTCCTTCTCGAAATTGAGCAGGAACAGGCGCACCCGCGCACGGTCCACCGGATCGCCGGGCATCAGCTGGGGATGCGGGAAGCGCTCGTCGATGTACTCGTTGATGATGTTCGACTCGTACAGGATCAGGTCGCGCTCGACCAGGATCGGCACCTGCCCGTACGGGTTCATCACATTGATGTCTTCGGGCTTGTTGTAGAGGTCGACGTCGCGGATTTCGAAGTCCATCCCCTTTTCGAACAGGACGAAGCGGCAGCGGTGGGAGAAAGGACAGGTGGTTCCCGAGTACAGCACCATCATGATGGAAGCTCCTTCAAATCAAAAAGAGTGGACGCGGGTCGCGGCCACTCCAGCGGGCAGATCGCGCGGCCGGTTCGTGGCCGGCCGCGTCGCCACTTAGGTTATGTCTTTCCAGTAGGCGGCATTGAGCCGCCATGCGATCACCGTGAAGCCGACGAGGAACAACAGCACCCAGACGCCGACCCGCAGCCGCGAGTTCTGGGCGGGCTCGCCCATCCACTGCAGATAGGCGACCAGGTCGCCCATCGCTTCGTCGTACTGGCGCGGCGTCATCGTGCCCGGGCTCAGCTGCTTCCAGCCGCTGAACACCCTGGTTTCGTGGCCGTGCTCGTTGCGGGTCTCGAACACCGGCTCGCGCTCGCCCTGCAGTTCCCACAGCACGTGCGGCATGCCGACATTGGGGAACGTCAGGTTGTTCCACCCCGTCGGCTTGGTCGGGTCGCGGTAGAACGTGCGCATGTAGGTGTAGAGGTAGTCCGCACCCGTGCCGCCGTGGCCCGCGCGCGAGCGGGCGATCAGCGTCAGGTCGGGCGGCGTGCCGCCGAACCAATCCTTCGCTTCCTTCGGATTGATCGTCGCCTTCATCGTGTCGCCGACCTTGTCGGTCGCGAACAGCAGGTTGTCCTTGATCTGCTGCTCGGACAGGCCGATGTCGCGCAGCCGGTTGTAGCGCATGAACGCCGCCGAGTGGCAGCTCAGGCAGTAGTTGACGAACAGCTTCGCACCGTTTTGCAGGGCCGGCAGGTCGTTCACCTTGGCCGGCGCCCGATCCCAGGCGATGCTTTCGCCGCCGGAGGCATGCGCGGCGCCCGCGATACCCGCGGCCATCAGCAACGAGAGGATGAGTTTCTTCATTCTTGTGTCCACCCCTAGTGCGCGGCAAACGTGATGCGCTGCGGCAAGGGCTTGAATTCGCCCAGCCGGCTCCACCAGGGCATCAGCAGGAAAAAGCCGAAATAGAACAGCGTGCCGACCTGCGACACCCGCTCGCCGATGGGCGACGGCGGCTGCGTGCCAAGGTACGCCAGCACCAGGAAGTCGATCACGAAGACCCCGAGCATCAGCTTGTGCCAGCCCGGACGGTAGCGGATCGACTTCACCGGGCTGTGGTCCAGCCACGGCAGGAAGAACAGGATCAGCACCGAGCCGATCATCACCACCACGCCCCAGAACTTCGCGTCGATGCCTTCCAGGAAGCGCACGTGGGTGAAGGCGAAGGCATTGAACATCCAAAGGAACGCGACCATCAGCACGATCAGCAGGCCCTTGGTCATCGACGAGGCGCGGGTCTTGAGCAGCACGTAGCCGACGCTGAGGACGAGGATCAGCGACAGCGCGTACATCATCTCGGTGGTGATCGCCCGCAGCATCGAATAGAAGGGCGTGAAATACCACACCGGCGCGATGTGCGCGGGGGTCTTCAGCGGGTCGGCCGGGATGAAGTTGTTGTACTCGAGGAAGTAGCCGCCGAACTCGGGCGCGAAGAACACGATCGCCGTGAACACCAGCAGGAACACGGACACGCCCAGGACGTCGTGGACCGAGTAGTACGGATGGAAGGGGATGCCGTCCACCGGATGGCCGTTGGCATCGAGCTGCGCGCCCGGCCCCTTGATCTCGATGCCGTCCGGGTTGTTCGAGCCGACGTCGTGCAGCGCGAAGATGTGCGCGACGACCAGGCCCAGCAGCACCAGCGGCACGGCGATGACGTGGAAGCTGAAGAAGCGGTTCAGCGTGGCGTCGCTCACGACGTAGTCGCCGCGGATCAGGAGCGCGAGGTCCGGGCCGACGAACGGAATCGCGGAGAACAGGTTCACGATCACCTGGGCGCCCCAGTAGGACATCTGGCCCCACGGCAGCAGGTAGCCCATGAACGCCTCGGCCATCAGCACCAGGAAGATGGCGCAGCCGAAGATCCAGACCAGCTCCCGCGGCTTGCGGTGGCTGCCGTAGATCAGCCCGCGGAACATGTGCAGGTAGACGACGATGAAGAACGCCGACGCGCCGGTGGAGTGCATGTAGCGGATCAGCCAGCCCCAGGGGACGTCGCGCATGATGTACTCGACCGACGCGAACGCCACGCTGGCGTCGGGCTTGTAGTTCATCGTCAGGAAGATCCCGGTGACGATCTGGATCACCAGCACCAGCAGCGCCAGCGAGCCGAAGAAGTACCAGAAGTTGAAGTTCTTCGGCGCGTAGTACTCGGACATGTGCGTCCGGTAGGCCGCCCCCGCGGTGGGGAAACGGTTGTTCCACCAGTTCGCGAGCTTGTCCGTCGCGCTGGCATTCGGTGAGATTTCCTTGAATTCAGCCATGTCGTCCCTCTGATCAGTTGCACCGGCCGCCGCGCAGGGCGCGCCGCTGCAAGGTCATCATCCTTTCTTGTCTTCGCCGATCACCAGCCGGCTGTCCGAGAGGTACATGTGCTGCGGCACCTCGAGGTTGTCGGGCGCGGGTTTGTTCTTGAACACCCGGCCCGCCAGGTCGAAGGTGGAGCCGTGGCACGGGCACAGGAAGCCGCCTTGCCAGTCGTCCGGCAGCGAAGGCTGCGCCCCCTTCTGGAAGCGGTCCGAGGGCGAGCAGCCCAGGTGCGTGCAGATGCCGACGGCGACCAGCACCTCGGGCTTGATCGAGCGGTGCTGGTTGCGGGCGTACTCGGGCGTCGGGTAGGCGGCACGCTCGGACTTCGGGTCGGCGACTTCGCCGTCCGTCTTCTGCAGCGTGGCCAGCATTTCGGGCGTG
The DNA here is from genome assembly GCF_035554825.1 of Ramlibacter sp. Taxonomy (GTDB): domain Bacteria; phylum Pseudomonadota; class Gammaproteobacteria; order Burkholderiales; family Burkholderiaceae_C; genus Ramlibacter. The sequence goes on from NZ_DATMHS010000173.1 coordinate 71,766, forward strand.
CGCTTCAGGATCCAGACCGGCTTGCCGCGCCACTCGACGGTGATCTTCTCGCCCGGCTGCAGGGCCGAGATGTCGACTTCGACGGGGGCGCCAGCGGCCTTCGCGCGCTCGGACGGCTGGAAGCTGCTGACGAACGGAACGGCGGTGAAGGCTGCGCCCGCGGCGCCGGCGCAAGTGGAGGCGATCAGCCACGTCCGCTTGCTGGCGTCGGTTGGGGTGTCACTCATGGGGCTCCTCGAGGTGGGGCTTGATTTGGGTCAACCCGCGATTCTAGCTGACGGTTTCCGGGCGCCTGCCGCGCGGCTGCTCGGCATCCGTGCGCGAATGCCCGATACTCCACCCGGCCAACAACACAGGAGCGTGCGATGGGAATGATGCGTGAGTTCCGCGAGTTCGCGATCAAGGGCAACGTGATCGACCTGGCGGTCGGGGTGATCATCGGCGCGGCCTTCGGCAAGATCGTCGAATCGGTGGTCGGCGACCTGATCATGCCCGTGGTGGCGGCGCTGATCGGCCGGATCGACTTCTCGAACCTCTTCGTCGTGCTCGGGCCGGTACCGGCCGGCACCGCCATGACCCTCGATGCGCTCAAGAAGGCCGGCGTGCCGGTGCTGGCCTACGGCAACTTCCTGACCATCGCCGTGAACTTCCTGATCCTCGCGTTCATCATCTTCCTGATGGTCAAGCAGATCAACCGGCTCAAGCGCGAGGCGACCCCCGCCGAGAAGGCGCCGCCGGCGCCGGCCGAGGAAGTGGTGCTGCTGCGCGAGATCCGCGACAGCCTGCGCCGCCCCTAACCGGCCAGCTGGCGCGCCATGCGGATCGCCGCGAGCAGGCTCGCGGGGTCGGCGCGCCCGGTGCCGGCGAGGTCGAAGGCCGTGCCGTGGTCCGGACTCGTGCGCACCAGCGGCAAGCCGAGCGTCACGTTGACGCCCTGCTCGACGCCCAGGTACTTCACCGGAATCAGCCCCTGGTCGTGGTACATCGCAACCACGACGTCGAATTCCCCCGGGTGCTGCGCCACGTTGCGAGCACGCATGAAGATCGTGTCGGGCGGCAACGGCCCGCTGGCGAGCATGCCGGCTTTGCACGCGGCTTGCACCGCCGGGGCAATCACCTCGACTTCCTCTCGCCCCATCAATCCGCCCTCGCCGGCGTGCGGGTTGAGCCCGGCCACGCCGATGCGCGGGGCGCGGCCGAGCGCGCGTGACAGCGCCTCGTGGGCAATGCGCACCGTCTGCAGCACGTTGTCGAAGGTGACGGCCGCGATCGCCGCGCGCAACGCGACGTGAATGCTGACCAGCACCGTGCGCAGTTCGTCGTTGGCCAGCATCATCCGGACGGGCATGCGCTCGACGGGACAGCCGACATGGGCGGCGGCCTCGGCCTGCAGCAGTTCGGTGTGCCCCGGAAAGCGCACCCCCGCCGCGGCGAGCGCCTGCTTGTGCAACGGCGCCGTGACCACGCCCGCAAGCTCGCCGCGCAGCGCGGCGCGAGCCGACCAGACGACGCAGTCGGCCGCGGCGCGCCCGGCTGCCGCGCTCACCGCGCCCCAGGCCGGCGGCTCCAGCGCGGGGGTGGCCTGCAGCAACGGAATGCAGCGCGCGGGCACGCGCCATGCGTCGGCCGACGTTTCGATCTCGGCCACCGGCAGGTCCACGCCGTGCGGGCCGCGGATCGCCGCGGCGGCGCGCCGCATCACCGCGAGGTCGCCCGCGACGAAACAGCCTTGCGCCGCCTGGGGCTGGTCGCGAAAGACCTTGGCGATGATTTCGGGGCCGATGCCGGCCGGATCGCCCATGCTGATGGCCAGCGGCGGTGGCAAGGCGTGCGTCATGCCGGATTGTCGATCTCGATGAACTGGTGTTCGATGCCGAGCTGCGCCGCCACATGGCCGGCCACCGCCGGCGCGCCGAAACGCTCGCTCGCGTGGTGGCCGCAGGCCAGGAAGGCGACGCCGCACTCGCTGGCGTAATGGGCTTGGGGCTCGGAGATTTCGCCCGTGATGAACGCGTCGGCGCCGGCGGCGATGGCGGCCTCGAAATAGCCTTGGGCGCCACCGGTGCACCAGGCAATGCGGCGCAGTGGCCGGTCGTCGCCGCCCACCAACAGCACGTCACGGCCGAGCGCACGCCGCACGTGGCCGGCGAATTCAACCCCGGTCCAGTCGGGGCCGTCCAGCCGTCGGCCGATGAAGCCGAGGTCCTGCTGGCCGAAGCGGCCGCTCGCCGCAAGCCCCAGCGTTCGTCCGAACTGCGCGTTGTTGCCAAGCTCGGCATGGGCGTCGAGCGGCAGGTGGTAGGCGAACACGTTGATGTCGTGTCGCAGCAGCAGCGCGAGGCGCTGCTTCATCCAGCCGGTGACGCGGCCATCCTGGCCGCGCCAGAACAGCCCGTGGTGCACGAAGACCGCGTCGGCGTGGGCTGCAATGGCCGCCTCGATGAAGGCACGGCTGGCGGTGACGCCCGAGACGATCCGCCGCACCTCCTGGCAGCCCTCCACCTGCAGCCCGTTGGGTGCGTAGTCGCTGAACCGCTCCGGCTGGAGCAGGGTGTCGAAGGCGTGGAGGAGCTCTTGCGCGGTGGCCATCGGTGACATCGGGTGGTAGCGGCCGATTGTCGGCCAAGCCGCTGCGCTCCTTGGGCCCGGTTGCCATTGAGCACTTTATTCGTATACTGACGCATGAGTACCTTGGTTCACAAAAAGCAGAGGAGACAGCCTCATGAGCGCGCAGGAACTTGCACTGTGGAGCATGGCGCTCGGCGCCATCGCCGCGCTGGCCGTCGGCCGCGTCGCCTCGTTCGTGCGCGCGCCCAGCGCGGCCCAGGCACAGGGCGCCGGCTACCACGCGGCCGTGCTGGCGCTGGTGCTGCTCCTCAGCGGCGTCGCCGGTCACTTCGCCCCGGCGGTCCCGGCGAAGGCGCTCCACGTCGCCCAGGTGCTCGCCGGCCCGTTCTGCGTGGGCGTCTCCGACCTCTGGATCCGCCGCTGGCTGTACGCGCCGCAACGTGACCGGCTGATGGCATCGGCGTTGCGTCTGGCGGCCGTGCTGCTGCCGGCTGCGGGCCTTGCCGCGCTGGCGCTGCCCGCGCCATGGGAACTGCCGGCCGCTGCGGCCATTTCGCTGATCGGCGGCAGTCTGACCCTCTGGCTCGCTGCGCGCGCCTGGCTGCTCGGCGACGCGCTGGCGCCCGTGATGGCGGCGGGTTGCCTGTTCACGTTGCCGGCGATCGCCGGCCTCTATGCGGTGGCCATGCAATGGCCGCTCGCGCCGTGGCTGCAAGGCGTGTTCGCGCTCTGCGCCGCGCTGTCGAACGCGCTCACCGGCCTGGGGCTGTGGCAGCGCGAGCGCCAGGAAGCGCGGGCGCGGCGGCATCCTGCCATCGCCTCCACGATCGATCCCGTGACACGGCTGCGCAGCGGCCGCACGTTCGTGCACAAGCTGCTGCGGGCGCAGCGGCGGCGCGTGCGCTCCGGACGCGACGGCGGCATGTTCGCCGTGCTGGTGTTCGACATCGAGCGCGTTCGCACCGAAGCCGGCACCGCCGGCGTGAACGAGCTGTACATCGGGCTCGCCAGCCGCATCCAGCGGCAGGTGGGCAGCGTCAACATCGTCGGCCGCTACTACGAAGGCTGCTTCGTGGTGCTGGTGGAGAGCATCCCCTCGACGCTGTGGCTGCGGACGCTGGCCCTGCGCCTCGCCACTGCGCTGCGCCGCCCGATGGTGATCACCTTGCGCTCCGGCGAGCGCGCCAAGCTCGCGCCGGACATCGGGGTCGGCGTGGTGCACCTGTCGAGTCCGGCCGCGGCCGTCGAGGACATCCTGGCGGACGGGCAGCGCATGGCCATGGCAGCGCGGGCCATGCGCTCGCGTGCCGCGATCCGCGACCCGCGCAGCGGGCAGGTCGTCGCCATCGAGCTGGCGCACCTGGGGTCGCAGCGCCAGCGGCGCACCGGGGCACTGCGCTCGGCGGCCTGAGGCGCGGGTCCGCCGGCGCGCGAGCGGCAGCGCGCGTCTACACTTGCGAGCGAACCCTCATCCACTGCCTACCCCCATGCGTCGCTACTGGCTGGTTTTTTCCCAGGCCGTCACTGTCCTGCTCGCCGCCTATTTCGTGGTGGCCACCCTCAAGCCGGAATGGCTCGGTCGCACCGGAACCCCCTCGGGCCTCGGCGTGCCGCTGATCGAGGCCCCGGGTCCGGCATCCGGGCCGCCGCCGGCCGGCAGCTTCCGGCTGGCGGCGCAGCGGGCCTCTTCCGCCGTGGTGAGCATCAACACGCTCAAGGCCGGCCATCCGCAGATCGACGATCCCTGGTTCCGATTCTTCTTCGGCGACCGCGGGGCGCAGCCGCAGGCCGGCCTCGGCAGCGGCGTCATCATCAGTCACGACGGCTACATCCTCACCAACAACCACGTGGTGGAGGGCGCCGACGAGATCGAGGTCGTGCTGCAGGACAGCCGGCACGCGCGCGGCAAGGTGATCGGCACCGATCCGGACACCGACCTGGCCATTCTCAAGATCACCCTGGATCGGCTGCCGGTCATCACGCTCGGCAACTCGGACGCGCTGCAGGTCGGCGACCAGGTGCTCGCCATCGGCAACCCCTTCGGCGTGGGCCAGACCGTGACCAGCGGCATCGTGAGCGCCCTCGGCCGCAACCAGCTGGGGATCAACACCTTCGAGAACTTCATCCAGACCGATGCCGCGATCAACCCGGGCAATTCCGGCGGGGCCCTGGTGGACGTCAACGGCAACCTGATGGGAATCAACACGGCCATCTATTCGCGCTCCGGCGGCAGCATGGGGATCGGCTTTGCGATCCCGGTCTCGACCGCCAAGCTGGTGCTGGAAGGCATCGTGAAGGACGGCGTGGTGCGGCGCGGCTGGATCGGCGTCGAGCCGGCAGACCTGTCGCCCGAGCTGATGGAAACGTTCGGGGTCAAGGCCAACCGCGGCGTGCTGATCACCGGCGTGCTGCAGAACGGCCCGGCCGCCCAGGCCGGCATCCGCCCCGGCGACGTCATCATCGACGTCGCCGGCAAGCCGGTGGCCAATGTGTCCGAGCTGCTGACCAACGTGGCGGCGCTCAAGCCCGGCCAGGCCATCAGGTTCCGCGTGCTGCGACGCGACGATCCGGTGGAACTGAACGTGACGCCGGGCCTGCGGCCGCGGCCGCCCAAGACGCCGCAAGTCGAGCGCTGACCGGCGCCGGAGGCGGCCTCAATCCGCCGCGGCGGCGCCCTCTTCCGGCGCCTGCGTCTTCTTGATGAAGAGCTGCGCGGCCCAGATCCCGGCTTCGTAGAGCAGGCACATCGGCACAGCCAGCGACAGCTGCGAAACGACGTCCGGCGGCGTGATGACGGCCGCGATGACGAAGGCCAGCACGATGAAGTACGGCCGGAATTCCTTCAGCTTGGCAACGCTGACAAAGCCCATGCGCGCCAGTACCACCACGACGATCGGCACCTCGAAGGCGCAGCCGAACGCGATGAACATCGTCAGCACGAAGCTCAGGTACGCCTCGATGTCGGGGGCGGCGGTGATGCTCTTGGGGGCGAAGCTCTGGATGAAGGCGAACACGCGGCCGAAGACGAAGAAGTAACAGAACGCCACGCCGATGAAAAACAGCAGGGTGCTGGAGATCACCAGCGGCAGCACCAGCTTCTTCTCGTGCGAATAGAGCCCGGGCGCGATGAAGGCCCAGGCCTGGTACAGCACCACCGGCAGCGCGATCAGGAAGGCCGCCATCATGAGGATCTTCAGCGGCACCATGAACGGCGAAATCACCGACGTGGCGATCAGGCTGGCGCCCTTGGGCAGATGCGCGACCAGCGGCGCCGCGAGGATGTCGTAGAGCGCGCCGGGGCCGGGATAGACGAACAGCACGGCCGCGACGATGCCGACCGCGATCATCGCCTTGATGAGGCGATCGCGCAGCTCCACCAGATGGGCAACGAACGGCTGCTCCGTCCCGGCGAGCTCGTCTTCTTGGTTCTGTTCGGCCATCAATTGAATTTGTGGGGCCGGTACCGCGCCACGCGGGCCGCACCGGACAGCGCCTTGGTGCGGATGCCGTTGCGCGCCTTGTACCAGCTGGGGGTCGCCCCCTGCTTCAGGCGCCATTTCTTCTTCGGATGGCGATATTCCGGATAGGACGGCGCCGGCTCCAGCGCCGGGCCGGCGGCGGTGCCGCCCCAGCTGCGCTCGAGGTCGCCGGCCGTGGCCTGCAGGGAGTTTTCCACGTCGCGGGCGGCCGCTTCGACGTCGCGCGCGGCCGTCTCCACCGTTTCCTTCATCTTCTTGAGCTCTTCGAGCTCGATCGAACGGTTGACCTCGGCCTTGACGTCGGCCACGTACCGCTGCGCCTTGCCCAGCAGCGTGCCGACCGTGCGCGCGACGCGCGGCAGCTTTTCGGGGCCGATGACGATCAGCGCCACGGCGCCGATCACCAGCATCTTTTCTATGCCGAGATCGATCATGCGTATTCAGTAGGAGAGCCCGGCCGCAGCCGGGCGCCCTGGCGCGTCGAAGCGGGCGGCGGCGCCGCGCCGAAGGCTGCGCTCACCGCGGGGTCAGGACTTGTTGCGGGCCTCGACGTCGATCGTGGTCTTGTCCGCGCCGGTGGGCTGGGACGACGTGACTTGGCCGGACGGGGGCACCGGCGCATCCGCCGCGCCACCCTCGCGCAGCCCGTCCTTGAAGCCCTTGACGGCGCCGCCCAGGTCGGAGCCGATGTTCTTCAGTTTCTTGGTGCCAAAAACCAGCACGATGATCAGCAGGACGATCAACCAGTGCCAAATCGAAAACGAACCCATGTCTATACCTCCTGCCGAACGGCCTGATAGGAAGGAGTCGCGCCATGCGAGCGCAGCGGACGGAAACGGGGAAGCATGTTGACTCCAGTACAACCTGTGGATTCTAGTCGGGCAGCAGAAGTTCAGCCCTTGATGGGGAAGAGACCCGATTCAGCCCTTGAGCCACGGCCGGGGCCCGCCGAAGACGTGGACGTGCAGGTGGTGCACCTCCTGCCCGCCGTCGTCGCCGGTGTTGATCACCACCCGGTAGCCGCCCTGCGGATAGGGCCGGCAGCCTTCCTGGAGCGCCAGCTTGGGCGCCAGGGCCAGCATCCGGCCGAGCAGCGGCGCATGTTCGGCCTCGACCTGGGCCAGCGAGGGAATGTGGCGCTTGGGGACCATGAGAAAGTGCACGGGCGCCCAGGGATTGATGTCGTGGAAGACGAGGATCTCGTCGTCCTCGTGCACCTTGCGCGAAGGAATTTTTCCTTCGACGATCCTGCAGAAGATGCAGTTGGGATCGGCAGCGCTCATGTCCGCAGTCGGTTTCAGGTGGGCAGTCGCCCGTCGTTGAAGCGCAGCCACCCGCGCAGGCAGCGGTACAGGTACCACAGCCCGATGATCGTGTAGGCGGCCATGCCGGGGAAGAAAAACAGGAGCCACAACGGCCCGGTCACCACCAGCCACAGCACGGTCCACCAGAAGGTGGCGATCATGTAGCCGTGGTGCGCGACGTAGAGGGGATCGTTCTCGTCGGAGCGCTTGACGTAATTGATCACGAGCGCGATCACCGCCAGCGTCCCCATGCTGGCCCAGGCAATGGTGTGCAGGCCATACAGGACATGCATGATGGAGCGGTCGGCGGGGGTCTTCGCCGCCAGGGTCGCGTCGTTGGGATAGGCCATGTCTTCACTCCCCGCTGCGCTCGCGCTGGCCGGACCGGCGCAGCGCCTTTTCCTCGATGCCGCTGGTCCCTTCGCGCCGCACCAGCTCCGCGATGACGTCGGCCGGCCGCAGCCCGTAATGGGCCAACGCGATCATCGAATGGAACCACAGATCGGCCACCTCGCCCACCAGCTTGCGCCGGGCTTCCGGCGTGCCGGCCGCATCGAGGTCCTTGGCCGCCATCACGGTCTCGGTGGCCTCCTCGCCGATCTTCTTGAGGAACACGTCGGGCCCGCGCTGCAGCAGGCGGGCCACGTAGCTCTTGTCCGGATCGCCGCCGCGATCCGGTTTGCGGCTTTCGATCACCGCCGCGAGCCGCTCGAGCAGGGCGTCCGGGTTGGAGTCGTCTGGTGCCATTGTCCTCACTTGTAGATGGTCTGCGGGTCTTTCAAGACCGGTTCCACGGCCTGCCAGGCGCCGCCGCGAAGGACCTGGAAGAAACAGCTGTGCCGGCCGGTGTGGCAGGCAATGGAAGGATCGTGCCCCTGCTGCGTCACCTTCAGCAGCACGACGTCGCTGTCGCAGTCCAGCCGCACCTCGTGCACGGTCTGCACATGGCCCGACTCCTCGCCCTTGAACCAGAGGCGCTGGCGCGACCGGCTGTAGTAGACGGCGCGGCCGAGTTCCACCGTCTGGCGCAGCGCCTCGCGGTCCATCCAGGCGAACATCAGGACGTCGTTGGTGCCGGCTTCCTGCGCGATGACGGGCACCAGCCCCTGGGCGTCCCACTTGACCTGATCGAGCCAATCCATGGCGGTATTGTGACGGAAGGCGGCGGGCGCAGCGCCCCGCGCGGGGTCAGAGACGGACCGGGATGCCGCGCTCGGCCATACGCGCCTTGGCCTGGCTGACGGTGTATTCGCCGTAGTGGAAGATGCTGGCGGCCAGCACCGCGTCGGCGTGACCGAGCTGGATGCCGTCGGCGAGGTGGTCGAGGTTGCCGACGCCGCCGGATGCGATCACGGGGATGGAAATGGCGTCGCTCACCGCGCGCGTCAGTTCGAGGTCGAAGCCGGCCTTGGTGCCGTCGCGGTCCATGCTGGTGAGCAGGATCTCGCCGGCGCCGCGCCGCGCCATCTCCGCCGCCCAGGCGAGCGCGTCGAGACCGGTGTTGCGACGCCCGCCGTGGCTGTAGACGTCCCAGCCGGCGCCGCGCTGCGCGGCAGCTTCGCCGCTGCGGCGCTTGGCGTCGATCGCGACCACGATGCACTGGGAGCCGTAGCGGTCGGCCGCGGCCGAGATCACGTCCGGATCGGCGATCGCCGCCGAGTTGAAGCTGGTCTTGTCGGCGCCGGCGTTGAGCAGCCGCCGCACGTCTTCCACCGTGCGCACCCCGCCGCCCACGGTCAGCGGAATGAACACCTGCGAGGCGACGGCCTCGATCATGTGCAGGATCAGGCCGCGGTCGTCGCTGGTCGCGGTGATGTCCAGGAAGGTCAGTTCGTCCGCGCCTTGCTGGTTGTAGCGGGCCGCGATCTCCACCGGATCGCCCGCGTCGCGCAGCTCCAGGAAGTTGACGCCCTTCACGACCCGGCCGCCGGTGACGTCCAGGCAGGGGATGATTCGCTTGGCGAGCATGTCAGTTGGCGGCCGGCGGCCGGAAGGCATTCATTTGCCGAGCTCGTCGGCCTTGGCCTGGGCGGCGACGAAATCGAGCTCGCCGGAGTAGATCGCCCGGCCGCAGATCACGCCTTCGACGCCCTCGTCCTCCACCGCGCACAGCTTCTCGATCTCGGAGATGTGCGACAGGCCGCCGGAAGCGATGACCGGAATGTGCAGCGCCTGCGCCAGCTTCACGGTGGCTTCGATGTTGATGCCGGTGAGCATCCCGTCGCGGCCGATATCGGTGTAGACGATCGCCTCCACGCCCCAGTCCTCGAACTTGCGCGCCAGGTCCACCACTTCGTGGCCGGTGAGCTTGCTCCAGCCGTCGGTGGCGACCTTGCCCTCCTTGGCATCCAGGCCGACGATGATGTGGCCGCCGAACGCGGTGCAGGCGTCCTGCAGGAAGCCCGGGTTCTTGACGGCGGCGGTGCCGATGATCACGTAGCGCAGGCCGCCGTCGATGTATTTCTCGATCGTGTCCAGGTCGCGGATGCCGCCGCCCAACTGCACCGGGATCTCGTCGCCGACCTCCTTCAGGATCGACTTGACGGCCGCGTAGTTCTGCGGCTTGCCGGCGAAGGCGCCGTTCAGGTCCACCAGGTGCAGCCGGCGCGCGCCCTTGTCGACCCAGTGGCGCGCCATCGCGGCCGGGTCCTCGCTGAACGTGGTGGCGCGTGCCATGTCGCCTTGCTGGAGGCGTACGCAGTGGCCGTCTTTCAGGTCAATCGCGGGAATGAGGAGCATGTTGCCGGGAGCAGCAGTCGGGAATCAGGGAGTCCAGTGCAGGAAGTTGCGATAGAGGGCGAGGCCCTGGTCGGCACTCTTCTCGGGATGGAACTGGGTCGCAAAAATATTATCCCGTGCGATGGCGGCGGTAAAGCGCGTGCCGTAGTCGGCCTCGCCGGCGCTGTGCCGCGGATCGGACGGGCGCACATAGTAACTGTGCACGAAGTAGAAGTAGCTCGCCTCGGGGACACCCTGCCAGATCGGGTGCGGCTGCGTCTGGAACACCTGGTTCCACCCCATCTGCGGCACCTTGAAGCGGCTGCCGTCGGGCTGCAACCGGCCGGCAAGGTCGAATTTGAGCACCTGCCCATGGACCAGGCCCAGGCCGTCGGTGGGCCCCTCCTCGCTGCGATCGAGCAGCATCTGCATGCCGACGCAGACGCCGAAGAGCGGCTTGCTCGCCGCCGCCTCCAGCACCGACGCCCGCAGGCCGGAATCGGCCAGTTCACGCATGCAATCGGGCATCGCGCCCTGGCCGGGCAGCACCACCCGCTCCGCGGCGCGGACGTCCTCCGGGCGCGACGTGACCAGCACCTCGTAGCCGCTGTCTCGGGCGACGTGCAGCACGGCCTGGGCCACCGAGCGCAGGTTGCCCATGCCATAGTCGACGACTGCCACTGTCTTCATGCGGATCTGCTCGCGGCGCGCGCTGGGACGGCGGTCAGAGGCTGCCTTTCGTGGAAGGCACCATGCCGGCCGAGCGGGGATCGAGTTCGACTGCCATGCGCAGCGCGCGGCCGAAGGCCTTGAACACGGTCTCGCACTGGTGGTGCGCGTTCTCGCCGCGCAGATTGTCGATGTGCAGCGTGACGAAGGCGTGATTGGCGAAGCCCTGGAAGAACTCGTGGGCCAGCTGCGTGTCGAAGGTGCCGATCATGCCGCTCTTGAACGGCACGTTCATCACGAGGCCGGGGCGGCCCGAGAAATCGATCACGACGCGCGACAGGGCCTCGTCCAGCGGCACGTAGGCGTGGCCGTAGCGGCGGATGCCCTTCTTGTCGCCCACCGCCTGGTACACGGCCTGCCCGAGCGTGATGCCGACGTCTTCCACCGTGTGGTGGCCGTCGATGTGCAGGTCGCCCTCGGCCTGGATGTCCACATCGATCATGCCGTGGCGCGCGATCTGGTCCAGCATGTGGTCGAAGAAGCCGATGCCGGTCGCAAAGCGGCCCTGCCCGGTGCCTTCCAGGTTCACGCGGGCGGTGATGCGGGTTTCCGCGGTGGTTCTCGAGACTTCAGCAGTGCGGGTCATAAGGAGGACTGCAGGGCCGCGAGCAGCTGCGCGTTCTCCTCGGGCGTCCCGACGGTCAGGCGCAGGCAGTTGGCCAGCAATGGGTGCATTGTAGAAACGTTCTTGACCAGCACGCCGCGGGCCTTCAGGCCGTCGAAGGCGCGCCTGGCGTCGGGCACGCGCACCAGGATCATGTTGGCGTCGCTGCGCCAGGTCTGCACGCCCGGCAGCGCCGCCAGCGCCTGCTGCAGCCGCGCGCGCTCCTCGCGCACCGCGGCGGCCTGCGCCGCGAACACGTCGGCATGCTCCAGGGCGAACAGCGCCGCCTCGCAGTTGAGCACGCTGACGTTGTAGGGCGGCCGCACCTTGTCCAGCTCGGCGACCAGCGCCTGCCGGCCGATCAGGTACCCGATCCGCACGCCGGCAAGGCCGAACTTGCTCATCGTGCGCATCAGCAGCACATGCTGGTGCCGCTGCAGCCGGCCGATGTAGCTGCGGCCGGCGAACGGCTGGTAGGCCTCGTCGATGACCACCAGGCCGGGCGCGGCCTCGATGATCCGGTCGATCGCGGCGTCGTCCCACAGGTTGGCCGTCGGATTGTTGGGATAGGCGAGGTAGATGATCGACGGCCGCTCGCGCTCGATCGCCTCCAGCATGGGCCGCTCGTCCAGCTCGAAATCGGCGGTCAGCGGCACGCCGGTGAATTTCAGCCCCTGCAGCTGTGCGCTCATCGCGTACATCACGAAACCGGGCACCGGCGCCAGGATGCCGGCGCCGGGGACGTCGCAGGCCATGGCCAGCAGGGAAATCAGCTCGTCGGAACCATTGCCGAGCATCAGGTCGAAGCCGTCGGGCAGGCCCGCGTGCGCAGCCAGGGCGGCGCGCAGGTCGTGAATGCGCTCGCCCGGATAGCGGTTCAGCGCCAGCCCGGCGAGCCGCTCGCCCAGCGCCGTTCGCAGCGCGGGCGGCAGCCGGTACGGGTTTTCCATCGCATCGAGCTTGACCATGCCGGCAGACGGCTGGATGGCGTAGGCGTGCAGCCCCTGGACGTCGCGGCGGATCAGTGGCCGCAGCCGCTCGGCCAAGCCGCTCATCGCTTCATCCTCATTTCGGCCGCCCGGGCATGCGCCTGCAGCCCTTCGCCATGGGCGAGTTCCGAGGCGATCGCGCCCAGACCCTGCGCCCCCGCCTCGCTCACCTCGATCAGGCTGCTGCGCTTCTGGAAATCGTAGACCCCCAGCGGGCTGGAGAAACGCGCGGTGCTGCTGGTCGGCAGCACGTGATTGGGCCCCGCGCAGTAGTCGCCGAGCGATTCGCTGGTGAAAGCGCCGAGGAAGATGGCGCCAGCGTGGCGCAGGAGCGGCTCCCAGCGGTGGGGCTCGGCGCTGGCGATTTCCAGGTGCTCGGGCGCGATGCGGTTGCTGATCTCGCAGGCCTCTTCCATGCTGCGGGTGTGGATGAGGGCGCCCCGGCCGTTGAGCGATGCCGCGATGATCCGCGCACGCGGCATCTGCGCCAGCAACCGGTCGATCGCCGCCTGGACCTGGTCGATGTAGCCTGGATCCGGGCACAGCAGGATGCTCTGCGCGAGCTCGTCGTGCTCGGCTTGCGAAAACAGGTCCATCGCCACCCAGTCCGGCGGCGTGGAGCCGTCGGCCAGGACCAGGATCTCGCTCGGCCCGGCGATCATGTCGATGCCGACCTGGCCGAAGACGCGCCGCTTGGCGCTCGCCACGTAGGCGTTGCCGGGCCCGGTGATCTTGTCCACCCGCGGCACCGTCTGGGTCCCGTATGCCAGGGCGCCGACGGCCTGGGCGCCGCCGATGCGAAACACGCGGTGCACGCCGGCGACATGGGCGGCCGCCAGCACCAGCTGGTTCTGCTCGCCGCGCGGCGTCGGCACGACCATGACGATTTCGGGCACGCCGGCGACATGGGCCGGGATCGCGTTCATCAGGACCGACGACGGGTAGGCCGCCTTGCCGCCCGGCACGTAGATGCCGACGCGGTCCAGCGGCGTGACCTTCTGCCCCAGCAAGGTGCCGTCGGCGTCACGGTAGCTCCAGCTCTCGCCGCTCGCCTTGCGCTGCGCCTCGTGGTAGCGGCGCACCCGCTGCGCGGCGGCCTCCAGGGCGCGGCGCTGCGCCGACGGCAGCGCGTCGCAGGCGCGCTCGAGCTCGCCCGGCGACAGCTCCAGTTCCGCGAGCGAGGCGGCCGACAATGCGTCGAACCGCTTCGTGTAGTCCAGCACGGCGGCGTCCCCGCGCCGGCGCACGTCGGCCAGGATGTCGGTCACGCTTTGCTCGACCTGCGCGTCGGTCTCGGCCGACCAGTGCAGGCGCGCGGCAAAGGCGGCGTCGAAGTCGCCCGCGCTGGTGGCGAGCCGCAGCGGCTTGGCGTGCAACGTCATGCCGGTCCTTCCTCGCGCGTGGCGGCAGCGAAGGCGTCGATGACGCGGCGCATCGCCGGCTGTTTCAGTTTCAGGGCCGCCTGGTTCACGACCAGGCGCGAGCTGATGTCCATGATGCGCTCGACCTCGACCAGCTGGTTGGCCTTGAGCGTGTTGCCGGTGGACACCAGGTCGACGATCGCATCGGCAAGGCCGGTGAGCGGCGCCAGCTCCATGCTGCCGTACAGCTTGATCAGATCGACGTGCACACCCTTGGCGGCGAAGAAATCGCGGGCGATGTTCACGTACTTGGTGGCGACCCGCAGGCGCGAGCCCTGCCGCACGGCGTTCGCATAGTCGAAATCCGCGCGCACGGCGACACTGACGCGGCACTTGGCGATGCGCAGGTCCAGCGGCTGGTACAGGCCGGCGCCGCCGCCCCAGCTGGCGCCATGTTCGATCAACGTGTCCAGGCCGGTCACGCCCAGGTCGGCGCCGCCATACTGCACATAGGTCGGCACGTCGGTGGCGCGGACGATCACCACGCGCACGTCGGGCTGGTTGGTCGCGAGGATCAGTTTGCGCGAGCGCTCCGGATCGTCGAGCACCTCGATGCCGGCCGCCTGGAGCAGCGGCACCGTTTCCTCGAAGATCCGGCCCTTGGACAAAGCGAGCGTGATCATGGCGTCACCGCACCCGCTCGATGTCGGCGCCGATGGCGCGCAGCTTGGCTTCCATCTGGTCGTAGCCGCGGTCCAGGTGGTAGATCCGGTCCACCAGCGTCTCGCCTTCGGCCACCAGTCCGGCGATCACGAGGCTGGCGGAGGCCCGCAGGTCGGTCGCCATCACCGTGGCGCCCGAAAGTTTCTCCACCCCTTCGATGACGGCGAACTTGCCTTCCACCTGGATATTGGCGCCCAGCCGGACCAGTTCATTGACGTGCATGAAGCGGTTCTCGAAGATCGTCTCGGTCACCTTGGACGGCCCATCCGCGATCGCATTGAGCACCATGAACTGCGCCTGCATGTCGGTGGGAAAGCCCGGGTATTCGCTGGTGCGGAAGCTCTGGGGCGCCAGGCGCCCCTGCGCGTGCAGGTGGATGCCGTCCTCCACCGCATTCACGCTGGCGCCGGCGTCGCGCAGTTTCTCGATCACGGCCTCGAGGTGGTCGGCGCGGCCATGGCGCAGCACCACGTCACCGCCGGTCGCCGCGACGGCGCACAGGAAAGTGCCGGCCTCGATGCGATCCGCGACCACGCGATGGGTGCAGCCGTGCAGCTTGGGCACGCCGCGCACCACGATGCGGCTGGTACCGTGCCCCTCGATGCGCGCCCCCATGCGGATCAGCATTTCCGCCAGGTCGGTGATCTCGGGCTCCTGCGCGGCGTTCTCGAGCACGGTTTCGCCCTCGGCCAGCGCCGCGGCCATCAGGAAGTTCTCGGTGCCCGTCACCGTGACCATGTCGGTCCGGATGGCGGCGCCCTGCAGCCGCTCGCGCCCCTTCGGCAGTTTGGCGATCATGTAGCCGTGCTCGACGACGATCTCGGCGCCCATGGCCTGCATGCCCTTGATGTGCTGGTCGACCGGCCGGGAACCGATGGCGCAGCCGCCCGGCAGCGAGACGGTGGCCTCGCCGAACCGCGCCAGCAGCGGGCCGAGCGCGAGCACCGCGGCGCGCATGGTCTTCACCAGCTCGTACGGGGCTTCGGGCGAGCTCAGCCGGGAGGCGTCGATGCGCACGCAGCCTTCGGCGGTGTGCTTCACGGCGACACCCATGTTGCGAATCAGGGTGAGCATCGTGGCCACGTCCTGCAGCCGGGGTACGTTCTCGAGCACGACCGGCTCGTCGGTGAGCAGCGCCGCGCACAACTCGGGCAGGGCGGCGTTCTTGGCGCCGGAGATGCGCACCTCGCCCTGCAGCTGGCGGCCTCCGCGAATCAGTAGCTTGTCCATGTGCTGTCAGGCCTTCTGAGCGGCTTCCCACTCGGCGGGCGTGAGCGCGTGGATCGACAGCGCATGCACCTCGTCCGTCTTCATTCGCGCGCCCAGCGTCTCGAACACGCGCTGATGGCGCTTGATCGAGCGCAGGCCTTCGAACTCGGGCGAAACCACGAGCGCCGTCCAGTGGCGGCCGTCGCCGTCGACGTCGATGTAGTCGCAGCGCAGCTTGGCGCTGATGATGGATTTGAGTTCGTCAGCAGTCATGGTGGTGGCCGGCGGCTGGAGTTCAGCTCCGGATTTTGTAGCCGATGCGCAGCAGGTGCACGGCGATCGCGCTCACGGCGACCATCGCCGTGGCCACGATACCCAGGCTGAGCCAGGGCGACACGTCGCTCACCCCGAAGAAGCCGTAGCGGAAGCCGTCGATCATGTAGAAGAACGGGTTGAGATGGCTCACGTCCTGCCAGAAGCCGGGCAGCGAATGGATCGAGTAGAACACGCCGGACAGGAACGTCATCGGCATGATGACGAAGTTCTGGAAGGCCGCCATCTGGTCGAATTTCTCGGCCCAGAGTCCGGCGATGATGCCCAGCGCCCCCAGCATCGAGGCGCCCAGCACCGCGAAGACGACGATCCACGCCGGCGCGACGAACGCCGGACGACCGAAGAAGCTGGTGACCGCGAACACGCCGACGCCGACGGCCAGCCCGCGCGCCACCGAGGAACCGACGTAGGCGACGAACCAGCTCCAGTGGGACAGCGGCGTGAGCAGCACGAACACCAGGCTGCCCATGATCTTGCTCTGGATCAGGGACGACGAGCTGTTGGCGAACGAGTTCTGCAGCACGCTCATCATCACCAGCCCGGGCACCAGGAACGCCGTGTAGCTGACCTGGTTGTAGACCTTGACATGGTCCTGCAGCACATGGCCGAAGATCAGCATGTACAGCACCGCCGTGAGCACCGGCGCGGCGACGGTCTGGAAGCTCACCTTCCAGAACCGCAGCACTTCCTTGTAGAACAGGGTCTGCCAGCCCGTCATGCCGGCACCGCCTGCTGCGTATGCTGCGACATCACGTCCAGGAACACGTCCTCGAGGTCCGCCTTGCGGATTTCCACGTCTTCCACCCGCAGCCCGGCCTGGCGGATGCCGGCCAGGTACTGCTCGATCTCCTGCGCGTCATGCGCGGGCAGTTGCACGATGCGGCCGGTCACGCGCGCCTTCTCCGCGAATTCGCTCGGCAGCTGGCCGTCGACCTTGAACCGCAGCACGTTGCTGGAGGCGGCCTGCAGCAGCACGCTGGTGCGTTCCAGCGCCACCACCCGGCCGGTCTTGAGCATGGCGATGCGGCCGCACAGGGCCTCTGCCTCTTCGAGGTAGTGCGTCGTCAGCAGCACCGTGTGGCCCTCGCGATTGAGCTTGGCGATGAATTGCCAGAGCGTCTGGCGCAGCTCGACGTCGACGCCGGCCGTCGGCTCGTCGAGCACGATCACGGGCGGCTTGTGCACCAGCGCCTGCGCGACCAGGACCCGCCGCTTCATGCCGCCCGAGAGCTGGCGCATGTTCGATTCCGCCTTGTCGGCGAGCCCGAGGCTCTCGAGCAATTCGTCGATCCAGGGGCCGTTGTTGGTCACGCCGAAATAGCCGGACTGGATCCGCAGCGCCTCCCGGACGTTGAAGAACGGATCGAACACGAGTTCCTGCGGGACGACGCCGAGCTGGCGCCGCGCATTCGCATAGTCGCGCTGCACGTCGAACCCGCGCACCGTCACCTGGCCGGCGCTGGGCCGCACCAGGCCCGCCAGGATGCTGATCAGCGTGGTCTTGCCGGCGCCATTGGGCCCCAGCAGCCCGAAGAACTCGCCTTCCTGGATGTCGAACGACACGCCGTCCAGCGCCTTGAGCGCGCCGGCCCGGGACACCGGATAGGTTTTCGAGACCGACTGGAAGGAAATCGCGGGCATGGGAGCCTCCGATTCTAGCCAGCCGCCCCCGGCGGCGCCCCGGGGCGCCCGAGCTTCCCTACGGCGCGGCCGGAAGCAGTTCGGCCACCCCGTACAGCGTGGCCAGTTCCCGCAGGCGCGCCGGCAGGCGGCCCACCGAGAAGCTCTTGCCCAGGGCCAGCGCTTCGCGGCGGCAGTCCAGCAGCACGGCGAGCGCGGACGAATCGAACTGCGTCAGCGGGCCGGCGTCGGCCACGACGGCCGATTCAGGCAAGGCCCGCATCGCCTGCGCCAGCATCTGGGCGCACGGACCCGCCTGTTCGTGGGTGAGGCGCGCGGGC
The DNA here is from genome assembly GCF_035554825.1 of Ramlibacter sp. GTDB lineage: Bacteria > Pseudomonadota > Gammaproteobacteria > Burkholderiales > Burkholderiaceae_C > Ramlibacter. The sequence goes on from NZ_DATMHS010000173.1 coordinate 89,744, forward strand.
AGGACCAGCATGTTCATGCGCCGCGCCGGTCGCGGCGGAGGCGCGGCGCCATCAGCCCTTCTTCCCGTTCGCGCCGCCGTTGGCGGCGTTGGAGCGGTTGCGCTCGGCCAGGGTGGCGATCAGGCCGTCGATGCCCTTGGCATTGATCTCGGGCGCGAACTGGCTGCGATAGGTATCCACCAGCCACACCCCCAGCACGTTCAGGTTGTAGATGCGCCAGCCGGCGCCCTGCCCCGGCGTCTTCTCCATGCGGTATTCGAGCTGGATCGGCTCCCCCTTGCCGCGGATTTCGCTGCGCACCACGACATCGGTGTCGCCCGGCGAAGCGCGCAACGGCAGGATGCTGATGGTCTGGTCGTTCACCTGCGACAGCGCGCCCGAGTAGGTGCGAATCAGCAAGGTCTTGAACTCGTCCTGCAGCCGCTTCTTCTGCTCCGGCGTGGCCTGGCGCCAGGCAGGTCCCACGGCGGCGGCGGTCATGCGCTGGAAGTTCACGTTCGGCATGATCTTGCTGTCGACCAGGGCCATGATCTTCGACGTGTCGCCGGCCTGGATCGACTTGTCGGACTTGATCGTGGCGAGCACTTCGTCCGACAGCCGCCTGATCATCGCGTCCGGCGTCTCGTCGGCCGCCAGCACCAGGGAGGGCAGGCCCGCGAACGCAGCCATGGCCAGCACACCGGCAGCCAGTCGCCCGAGATCTCGTCGCTTCATTCACTTTCCTTTCGCGGAAACTCCGCAGTTCAACCGTTGGAACCGGAATCCGCCCATCGGTTCCGGCCGCCGCCGCGCGCGCTGCAACAGCGGGCAACGGCGGCGGCCCGGGCTCCTTCAACGCGCCGGCGGCGGGCTGTCCTCCTCGGGCTCGGGTGGAATGTACCCGTCGCCGGTCCGCGACGGCGGCTCGTTGGCCGTGCCCGGCCGGCGGCCATCCCTCGGCGCGGGTCCGGGCTCGTAGATCTCCGCCCGCCGCCGCTGCAGGTGCGCGTCGCGCGTGAAGCTGTACTTGTCGAGCGAGGCTTCGCTGAGCACCGAAGTCACCCGCAGCAGGTCGGCCCGCTGGTCCACGGCCCGCAGCGTATAGAGCGACCAGCGCACGTCCCAGTCGCTGATCTGGTGCAGCGGATCGGCCGCGCGGTCGAACGGCAGCGCCGCCGCGTCGCGCACCGTCGACGGCCCGAAGAACGGCAGCATGAGGTACGGGCCGGCCGGCACGCCCCAGCGCCCCAGGGTCTGGCCCAGATCCTCCTTGTGCCGCTCGATGTTCAGCTCGCTCGCGATGTCGAGGATGCCGGCGAAGCCGAACACCGTGTTCACCTCGAAGCGCAGGATGTTCTCCGCCGCGTTGTGGAACTTCAGCTGCAGCGCGCTGTTGACGGCGGACCAGACGTCGCGCAGGTTGCCGAAGAAATTGCTCACGCCGGTGCGCGCCAGGCCCGGCACCGTGTTCCGGTAGGCCGTGGCCGCCGGCTTGAGGGCCACCGCATCCACGGCCTCGTTGAACTCCATCATCTTGCGGTTGAACGGCTCGAACGGGTCGCGCGGATTGGCGTTGGGGCCGCTCGCGCAGCCGGCGAGCAGGCCCAGCAGGAGGGCCGCGACGGCGAACAGGGCGCGGCGCGGCGCCGCAGCGGGGGAAATCGGCGTGGGGATCTTCATTTCTTCGCGCCCGGCGCGCTGGCGTCGGCGGCCTTGTTGTACAGGAACTGACCGATGAGGTTCTCCAGCACCACGGCGGATTGGGTCTGGGCAATGGTATCCCCGGCGGCGAGGTTCTTCTCGTCGGCGCCCGCCTGGATGCCGATGTACTGCTCGCCCAGCAGGCCGCTGGTGAGGATCTTCAACGAGCTGTCCTTCGGGAAGCCGTAGCGGTTCTCCAGCGCCAGCGTCACGCGGGCCTGGAAGCTCTTGTCGTCGAAGCTGATCGACTCGACCCGGCCGACGACCACGCCGGCGCTCTTGACCGCCGCCTGGCGCTTGAGGCCGCCGATGTTGTCGAACTTGGCGATCACCTGGTAGGTGGGCTGGAAGCTGAGCGACAACAGGTTCGCCGACTGCAGGGCCAGGAACAGGATCGCCACCGCGCCGATCAGCACGAACAGCCCTACCCAGACATCGCTCCTGGAGCGTTCCATTGCGCTTTCTCCTTCAAATGCTGAACATCATGGCCGTCAGGACGAAGTCGAGCCCCAGCACGCTGAGGGACGACACGACCACGGTCCGCGTGGTGGCCCGTGACACGCCCTCGGGGGTCGCCTGGGCCTCGAAGCCCTCGAACACGGCGATGAACGTGACGGCGACGCCGAACACCAGGCTCTTGACCACGCCGTTGCCCACATCTTTCCACACGTCGACGCCGCCTTGCATCTGGCCCCAGAACGCGCCCGGATCGACGCCGATCATCAGCACGCCGACCACCCAGCCGCCGATCACGCCAACGGCGCTGAACACCGCCGCCAGCAGCGGCAAGGCGATCACGCCACCCCAGAAGCGGGGCGCGAGCACGCGCCGCACCGGGTCGACGGCCATCATTTCCATCGCGCTCAGCTGTTCGCCAGCCTTCATCAGCCCGATCTCGGCCGTGAGCGAGGTGCCGGCCCGCCCCGCGAACAGCAATGCCGTGATCACCGGCCCCAGCTCGCGCAACAGGCTGAGCGCGACCATCAGGCCGAGCGCCTCGGACGAGCCGTAGCGTTGCAGGATGTAATAACCCTGGAGCGCCAGCACGAAACCGACGAACAGGCCGGACACGGCGATGATGGCCAGCGAATAGTTGCCCAGGAAGTGGACCTGGTCGCGCACCAGCCCGAAGCGCCGCATGCTGGCGCCGAACAACGCCACCAGGCGCGCGAACAGCCGGGCGCCATGGCCGAGATCGGCCAGCTTGCGCCTCATCAGGTAACCCAGGTTGGCAGGATGCAACCAGCTCATGCCTTGCTCCCGGCCAGGGCGGCCGTGCCCGACGACGTCATCCGCGGAACCCTCCGCCGAAATCCTCCGGCACGCTCGGGCCGGGGTAGTGGAAATGCACCGGCCCTTCCGGGCGTGCGTGAACGAACTGGTCCACCAGTGGATCGGTCGAATTCATCACTTCCTGCGGCGTGCCTTCGGCCGCGATGCGGCCGTTGCCGAGCACGATCACCCGGTCGGCGATGGCGAACACTTCTTCCAGGTCATGCGATACCACCAGGCTGGTGATCCCCAGGGTGTCGTTCAGCCGACGGATCAGCTGTGCCGCCGTGCCGAGGGAAATCGGGTCCAGCCCCGCGAAAGGCTCGTCGTACATGATCAGTTCGGGATCGAGCGCGATGGCCCGGGCCAGCGCCACCCGCCGCGCCATGCCGCCCGAAATCTGCGACGGCATCAGGTCGCGCGCGCCGCGCAGGCCGACCGCGTTGAGCTTCATCAGCACGATGTCGCGTACCAGCGCTTCCGGCAGGTGGGTGTGCTCGCGCAGGGGAAAGGCCACGTTATCGAACACGCTGAGATCGGTGAACAGCGCCCCGAACTGAAACAGCATGCCCATCCGGCGGCGCACGGCGTACAGGCCCGCCTGGTCGAGCCGGCCCACGTCTTCGCCGTCGAACAGCACCTCGCCCTGCCGCGGCCGGACCTGACCGCCGATCAGGCGCAGGATCGTGGTCTTGCCGCCGCCGGACGCACCCATCAGCGCGGTCACCTTGCCGCGCGGCACGGTCAGCGTGACGTCCTGAAGCACGACGCGCTCGCCATAGCCGAAGGTCACATGGCGGCATTCCACGAGGGCCGTGGGATGGGGATCGGTCATCCGGCGGGAAAGGCCGGATTGACGCCGGCCGGGAAATGAGGATGCAGGGATGATACGACCTTGCGCCAAACGGCTCAGCCGTCCGTCGGCCGCCGCCCCTGCCCCGGTCGGGAACCGGGCCCCGCCCGGTTTCCTCTGCGTTCAGCTTTCACAAATCGGAGAGGATCAGCGCGGCAGGTCGCTGAATCCCATCAGGTATTCGTCGACCGCACGCGCAGCTTGCCGCCCCTCCCTGATTGCCCACACCACCAGCGACTGGCCGCGGCGCATGTCGCCGGCCGCGAACACGCCCTTCACGTTGGTCGCGTAGCCGCCGTCGAAGTCGGTGCTGGCCCTGGCGTTGCCCCGGTTGTCCTGGTCGACGCCGAATCCTTCCAGGATCGAGGCGACCGGGCTGACGAACCCCATGGCCAGCAGCACGAGATCGGCCTCGTACACCTTCTCGGTGCCGGGTACCTCGACCATCTTGCCGTCCTTCCACTCGACGTGGACGGTCTTCAGGCCCGTGACCTTGCCGTTCTGGCCGACGAATTCCTTGGTGGCGATGGCGAACTCGCGCGTGCACCCTTCCTCGTGGCTGGAACTGGTGCGCAGCTTGTACGGCCAGTACGGCCACGTCAGCGGCTTGTTCTCTTGCTCCGGCGGCTGCGGCATCAATTCGAACTGGATCACGCTCTTGGCGCCGTGCCGGTTGCTGGTGCCCACGCAGTCGGAGCCGGTGTCGCCGCCGCCGATCACGATCACCCGCTTGCCGTCGGCCCGGATCTGCCCCTTGATCTTGTCGCCGGCGTTGATCTTGTTCTGCTGCGGCAGGAACTCCATCGCGAAGTGCACCCCGTCCAGGTCGCGCCCGGGCACCGGCAGGTCGCGCGACTGCTCGGCGCCACCGGTCAGCACCACGGCCTCGAACTGCTGGCGCAGCTCCTCGGGCGTGATTGTTTCCTTGGCCCAGTTGGTCACCTTCGAGCCCTTGGGCAGCTTGCCCACCATGACGCCGGTGCGCACCGTCACGCCTTCGGCCTTCATCTGCTCAACGCGGCGGTCGATCTGGAACTTTTCCAGCTTGAAGTCGGGAATGCCGTAGCGCAGCAGGCCGCCGACCCGGTCGTTCTTCTCGAACAGCGTGACGTCGTGGCCGGCACGCGCGAGCTGTTGCGCGGCGGCCATGCCGGCCGGGCCGGAGCCGACCACCGCGACCTTCTTGCCGGTCTTGACCTTGGCGATCTTCGGCGTCACCCAGCCCTGCTCCCAGGCCTTGTCGATGATCGCGTGCTCGATCGACTTGATCCCGACCGGATCGTCGTTGATGTTGAGCGTGCACGCCGCCTCGCACGGCGCCGGGCAGATGCGGCCGGTGAATTCGGGATAGTTGTTGGTGGAGTCCAGCACCGTGAAGGCGTCCCGCCAGTCCTGCCGGTAGACCAGGTCGTTGAAGTCCGGAATCACGTTGTTGACCGGACAGCCGCTGTTGCAGAACGGCGTCCCGCAGTCCATGCAGCGCGCGCCCTGGATGCCCGCCTGTTTGTCGGTGAGCCGGACGACGAATTCCTTGTGGTTCTTCAGGCGCTCCTGGACCGGGCGGTAGCCCTCCTCGAGCCGCTCGTATTCCATGAAGCCGGTGATTTTTCCCATGGTTCTTTCCTCGTGCGGGGCGGCGCGCCGCCGCTCCCGCGTTCCTGCCTGCCGTCCCTGATTACGCCGCTGCGACGCTGTCGTGCTTCATCGACACCTGCGCGTTGCTGCCCGCGCTGGCCTCCTCGACTTCGCGCTCGTACATCTCGGCCAGGGCGCGCTTGTATTCGTTCGGGAACACCTTCACGAACCTGGTGCGCGCGACCGTCCAGTTGTCCAGCAATTCGCGGGCGCGGCGGCTGCCGGTCCAGCGGTTGTGGTCCTGCAGCAGCTTTTTCAGCAGCGCCTCGTCGGTCTGGTCCTTGTGCAGCCGGGTCTTGCCGGCCTGCTGTTCGGCGGCCGGCGCGACCGGCCCCAGCGAGACCATCGCGGTGTTGCAGCGGCTGGCGAACTGGCCGTCCTCGTCGTACACGTATGCGATGCCGCCTGACATGCCGGCGGCGAAGTTGCGGCCGGTCTTGCCGAGCACCACCACGGTGCCGCCCGTCATGTATTCGCAGCCATGGTCACCCGTGCCTTCCACCACCGCCGTCGCCCCCGACAGGCGTACGGCGAAACGCTCGCCGGCGACACCGCTGAAGAACGCCTCGCCGGTGGTGGCGCCGTACAGCGCGGTGTTGCCGATGATGATGTTCTGCGTTGCGATGCCGCGGAAATCGATGCTCGGGCGCACCACGATGCGCCCGCCTGACAGCCCCTTGCCGGTGTAGTCGTTGGCATCGCCGATCAGGTACAGCGTGACGCCCCGAGCCAGGAAGGCGCCGAACGACTGGCCGCCCGTGCCTTCGAGCTGGATGCGGATGCTGTCGTCCTCCAGCCCTTCCGGATGGACCTTGGTCACCGCGCCCGAGAGCATCGCACCCACCGAGCGGTTCACGTTGCGCGCGCGCTCGATGAACGAGACCTTCTCGCCGCGTTCGATCGCCGGGCGCGAGCGCTCGATCAGGATCCGGTCCAGGCTCTTCTCCAGGCCATGGTCCTGCGCCTCGCTGTGGAAGCGCGGCACGTCGGCCGGCACCTGGGGCTGGGCGAACAGGCGGCTGAAGTCCAGGCCGCGCGCCTTCCAGTGCGCGATGCCCTTCCTGGTGTCCAGCAGGTCGGCACGGCCGATCAGGTCGTCGAACTTGCGGATGCCCAGCTGCGCCATGATCTGGCGCACTTCCTCGGCCACGAAGAAGAAGTAGTTGACGACATGCTCGGGCTTGCCGGAAAACTTCTTGCGCAGCACCGGGTCCTGCGTGGCGACGCCCACCGGGCAGGTGTTGAGGTGGCACTTGCGCATCATGATGCAGCCTTCGACCACCAGCGGCGCGGTCGCGAAGCCGAATTCGTCGGCGCCGAGCAAGGCGCCGATGGCGACGTCGCGGCCGGTCTTCATCTGGCCGTCGGCCTGCACCCGGATCCGGCCCCTGAGCCGGTTCAGCACCAGGGTCTGCTGGGTTTCCGCGAGGCCGATTTCCCAGGGGCTGCCCGCGTGCTTGATCGACGACCAGGGCGAAGCGCCGGTGCCGCCGTCATGGCCGGCGATCACCACATGGTCGCTCTTGCACTTGGCGACACCGGCGGCCACCGTGCCGACTCCCACCTCCGACACCAGCTTGACGCTGATCGACGCATGCGGCGCCACGTTCTTCAGGTCGTGGATCAGCTGCGCCAGGTCCTCGATCGAGTAGATGTCGTGGTGCGGCGGCGGCGAGATCAGGCCGACGCCCGGCACCGAGTAGCGCAGCTTGCCGATGTACTTGGACACCTTGCCGCCCGGCAGCTGGCCACCTTCGCCCGGCTTGGCGCCCTGCGCCATCTTGATCTGGATCTGGTCCGACGATGCGAGGTATTCCGCCGTGACCCCGAAGCGGCCCGAGGCCACCTGCTTGATGCGCGAGCGCAGCGAGTCGCCCGCGTTCAGCGGGTAGTCGACCTCGACGACCTCGCGGCCGATGATGTCGGCGACGGTCTGGCCCTGCTTGATCGGAATGCCCTTGAGCTCCTGGCGGTAGCGGGCCGGATCCTCGCCGCCCTCGCCCGTGTTGCTCTTGCCGCCGATGCGGTTCATCGCCACGGCCAGCGTGGTGTGGGCCTCGGTGGAGATCGAGCCCAGCGACATGGCGCCGGTGGCGAAGCGCTTGACGATGTCCTTGGCCGGCTCGACCTCGTCGATCGGAATCGCCTTGGAGGGATCGATGCGGAACTCGAACAGCCCGCGCAGCGTCATGTGGCGGCGGCTCTGGTCGTTGATCAGCTGGGCGTACTCCTTGTACGTGTTCCAGTTGTTGGCGCGCGACGCATGCTGCAGCTTGGCGATCGCGTCGGGCGTCCACATGTGCTCCTCGCCGCGGGTGCGCCAGGCGTACTCGCCGCCGGCGTCCAGCATCGTGGCCAGCACCGGGTCATCGCCGAAGGCCGCCTTGTGCATGCGGATCGCCTCTTCCGCGATCTCGAACACGCCGATGCCTTCGACGCGGCTGGCGGTGCCGGTGAAATACTTTTCCACGGTGCCGCTGTTCAGGCCGATGGCCTCGAACAGCTGCGAGCCGCAGTAGCTCATGTACGTGCTCACGCCCATCTTGGACATGATCTTGGACAGGCCCTTGCCGACCGCCTTCACATAGTTGTAGATCGCCTTGTCGGCCGACAGGTCGCCCGGCAGGTCACGGCAGATCGAGACCAGCGTCTCCATCGCCAGGTACGGGTGCACCGCTTCGGCGCCGTAGCCGGCCAGCACGGCGAAGTGATGCACTTCGCGCGCCGTGCCGGTTTCCACCACCAGCCCGGCGGTGGTGCGCAGGCCCTCGCGCACCAGGTGCTGGTGGATCGAGGACAGGGCCAGCAGCGCCGGAATGGCGACGCGCTGCGGCCCCACCGCCCGGTCGCTGACGATCAGGATGTTCTTGCCGCCCCGGATCGCGTCCACCGCTTCGGCATTGAGCGAGGCCAGTTTCGCTTCGACCCCCTCATGGCCCCACTCGAAGGGATAGGTGATGTCCAGCGTGTAGCTGCGGAACTTGCCCTGGGTCTGCTTGTCGATGTCGCGCAGCTTCTGCATGTCCGCGAAATCGAGCACCGGCTGGCTCACCTCCAGCCGCATCGGCGGGTTCACCTGATTGATGTCCAGCAGGTTCGGCTTGGGACCGATGAAGGACACCAGCGACATCACGATCGCTTCGCGGATCGGGTCGATCGGCGGGTTGGTCACCTGCGCGAACAGCTGCTTGAAGTAGTTGAACAGCGGCTTGTTCTTGGACGACAGCACGGCCAGCGGGCTGTCGTTGCCCATCGAACCGATGCCTTCTTCGCCGGCCTGCGCCATCGGCGAAATCAGGAACTTGATGTCTTCCTGGGTGTAGCCGAACGCCTGCTGGCGATCGAGCAGCTCGACGTCGCTGTGCGGCACCTTGCCCGACGTGTCGGACAGGTCGTCGAGCTTGATGCGCAGGTTCTCGATCCACTGCTTGTACGGCTTGCTGTTGGCGAGGTTGGCCTTGACCTCCTCGTCGTCGATCATGCGGCCCTGCTCCAGGTCGATCAGGAACATCCGGCCCGGCTGCAGGCGCCACTTGCGCACGATCTTGTCTTCCGGCACCGGCAGCACCCCGGACTCGGACCCCATGATCACCAGGTCGTCGTCCGTGACGCAGTAGCGGGCCGGACGCAGGCCGTTGCGGTCGAGGGTCGCGCCGATCTGGCGGCCGTCGGTGAACACGATCGAGGCCGGGCCGTCCCAGGGCTCGAGCATGGCGGCGTGGTACTCGTAGAACGCCTTGCGGCGCTCGTCCATCAACGTGTGCTGCTCCCACGGCTCGGGGATCATCATCATCACCGCCTGGCTCAGCGGGTAGCCGGCCATCGTGAGCAGTTCGAGGCAGTTGTCGAAGGTGGCGGTGTCCGACTGGGTGGGGAAGCTGATCGGGTACAGCTTCTTGAGATCGGTGCCCAGCACGGGCGAGCTCATCACGCCTTCGCGGGCCTTCATCCAGTTGTAGTTGCCCTTGACCGTGTTGATCTCGCCGTTGTGGGCGACATAGCGGTAGGGGTGAGCCAGCGGCCACTCGGGGAAGGTGTTGGTGGAGAAGCGCTGGTGGACCAGGCCCAGGGCCGAGACGCAGCGCGGGTCCTTGAGGTCGAGGTAATAGGTGCCGACCTGGTCGGCCAGCAGCAGTCCCTTGTAGACCACCGTGCGGCTCGACATGCTCGGAACGTAGTACTCCTTGCTGTGCTTGAGCTGCAGGTTCTGGATGGCGGCACTGGCCGTCTTGCGGATCACGTACAGCTTGCGCTCGAGCGCGTCCTGCACGATCACGTCGGTGCCCCGGCCGATGAAGATCTGCCGGATGATCGGCTCCTTGCTGCGCACCGCGGGCGACATCGGCATCTCGCGGTCCACCGGCACGTCGCGCCAGCCGAGCAGCACCTGCCCTTCGGCCTTGACGGCCCGCTCCAGTTCCTGCTCGCACGCCAGCCGCGAGGCGTGTTCCTTGGGCAGGAAGATCATGCCGACGCCGTATTCGCCGGGCGGCGGCAGCTCGACCCCCTGCTTGGCCAGTTCGTCCCGGTACAAGGCGTCGGGCATCTGGATCAGGATGCCGGCGCCGTCGCCCATCAGCTTGTCGGCGCCGACGGCGCCGCGATGGTCGAGGTTTTCCAGGATCTTCAGCGCCTGCTGGATGATGCCGTGGCTCTTCTCGCCCTTGATGTGCGCCACGAAGCCGACGCCACATGCGTCGTGCTCGTTGCCGGCCGCATACAGGCCTTCTGCTTGCAAATGGGAAATCTCGGCAGCCGTCGTCATGGCGCGCTCCTGCTGGTTCTGGGGGAAGCGGCGAGAATACTGCAGCGCAGCAAGCGTGCCAAGCGAAATAATAAGGGTCAGATTCCAATTATTTCCATAGATCAGATGCCACCATCAAATAAGGGACAGATTAAAGCGCCGGCGCTCGCCCAGCTGCACGCGGCCTGCCGGCGCGACTCTTGGTCACCCGGCGCTCGGTGCGGCGCTGCAGCTCGGCCACGTAATCCGCATCGCCCAGGGCCCAGCCACGCAGCACGGAATCGGTGAGGGCGCGCTCCTGCGCCGACGGGATTCCGCGCTGCACCAGGTCGCTGTAGGCCGCTTCCCGCGCGAAAGGTGTATTGCCCAGCCCCCACCAGAGCGGGTGCGGCGTGACCAGGCGGTCGATGCGGCGCCCGACGTAGTGCGCGTGGCTCGACCACGGGTAGTCCGCAGCGCTGTCCATGAGCCCTGCCCGGACCGGGTTGAGATCCAGATAGACCATGCAGGCCAGCAGGTAGCGCTCCGGCTGGATCAGCGTTGATCGGTACCGCCCCTCCCACAAGGTGCCGGTGCGCCCCTGGCGTTGGTTGAAGCCGCGGACGTAGCGGCGCCCCACGGCCTGCATCAGCCCCGGGATGCCTTCAGCCGTTTCGGGCGTGGCCAGCAGGTGAAAGTGATTGCTCATCAGCACATACGCGTGGATCGCGACCCCACTCTTGCGTGCGTGCTCGTCCAGCAGGTCCAGCAGCGACTGGTAATCGTCGGGCGCGGCGAAAATCGGCTGCCGGTTGTTGCCCCGCTGGATGATGTGGTGGGGATGACCGGGAACGGTCAACCGGGGGAGGCGGGCCATGGCGCGACTGCACTGGGCAGCTGAATATTGATCCGACCCCAATTATGCGATGCCGGCGTAACGCGTCGCTTCGAGTGACTCCAGTCCGAATTCGGCCAACAGGGCCCGCAGCCGCTGGCCGGCACTGCGCTTGCCGTGGCCGGTGCGGCGCGCCAGGATCAATTCGTTCTTGAGGCTGTGCTCCCAGCCCACGAGTTCGGTCACGGTCACCTGGTACCCCATTGCCTCCAGGTACAGGCAGCGCAAGACATTGGTGAGCTGGCTGCCCAGCTCGCGCGTGTGCAGCGGGTGCCGCCACAGCTCGGCCAGTGGCGTGCGCGACAGCGACAGCGCCTTGTTCTGGCGCAGCCGCGCCGCCAGTTCGGCCTGGCAACAAGGCACCAGCACCATGAAGCGGGCCTGCTTGCGCAGGCCGAAGGCGATCGCGTCGTCGGTGGCGGTGTCACAGGCGTGCAGTGCCGTCACCACGTCGATGCTTGCCGGCAGCGCCGCCTCGTCCTTCGCGTCGGCGGCACTGATGTTCAGGAACGACATCCGCTCGAATCCGAGCCGCCCGGCGAGCGCCCGCGCGCGTTCCACCAGCTCGCCGCGGGTCTCGATGCCGTAGATGTGGCCGCAGCCGCGCGGCTTGAAGAACAGGTCGTAGAGGATGAAGCCCAGATAGGACTTGCCGGCGCCGTGGTCCGCCAGCGTCGGCCGCTCCGGGGATTGGGGCAGCTCCAACAGCAGCTTCTCGATGAACTGGTACAGGTGGTAGACCTGCTTGAGCTTGCGGCGCGAATCCTGGTTGATGCGGCCCTCGCGCGTCAGGATGTGCAATTCCTTGAGCAGTTCCGTGGACTGCCCCGGACGCAGTTCGAGCGCGTCGGACGTGTTGGACGATGGATCCTTGAGCGTAGCCGCGGCTGCCGGGCGGGCCATGGCGGTCATCCGAAGCGGTTCGGCTGGCCGACAACCAGCTTGGCGAGTTCGTCCATGAGCTCGGCTGCCACCCGCACCGCCGGAAAGCGCCGCTCCAGCACGTCGAAGCCACTGGCGTTGAGGATGCGAAAGCCCAGCGCGCCCCGGTCGTGATCGGCCGTGATGTGCACGCTGCCGCGCGTTTCGGTGATGTATTCGAACTCGATCGCCTGCAAGGTGTTCTTCTCCGGATGGCGGATTTCGCGCCGCTCGTGCTTGACCGGTCCCATCATCAAGCGTGACTCGACGCGCTGCAGGTCGGGCGGGAAGTTGACCCGGACCCGGCCCTCGACGGGCTGTCCCACCTGCGGCACCACCCGCCAACCCATCGCGACGTATTCGAACGCTTCGCGCGCAAGAATCAGCTTCTTGCGCGAATCGACCCGGAATTCAGCCAGCTTCATGGCCGGCCAGGGAGTGCGGCCATCGAGACTGAAGCGCGGCGCGGCCGGCTGGATGACATTCAGCTGGCGCGCCAGGTCGCCCAGGTAGTCGAGCGCGAAGCGGCACGCCGCCTCGGTGCGGGCGATGCTTTCTTCCAGGTCCCGCCGCTGCAGTCCCTGCTGGTTCTGCAAGGCGTTGGCCTGCGATTTCAGTTGGTTGAGGAAGCTCACGACCGGCCGGGTACGTCGCCAAGACGCGACGATTCTACGTCCGCTGCCCCAGCCGATTCGGCGCCGCGAGCGGCCGGCTCACGGCGCTGCCGATCAGCGTGGACAGGGCCACTCCGGCCGCGGCGCAGCCGCCCGTGACCACCCAGCTCCACTGCCAGCCGCCCGCGCGGGCGGCCACCAGGGCCACCAGCGGCGGGCCGCAGAACTGCCCGAGCGAAGAGCACTGCTGCATCCAGCCGACCGTGGTCGAGACCGTCCCCTCGCCCGGCGCCAGCCGCACCGCCAGCGAAAACAGGGTGCCGGGGATGAGCCCGCCCACCGCAGAGAACACCAGCACGGCTGCATAGCGCAGGGCGGCGGCCGCGCGCGGACCCGGTTCGCCCCACACCGGCGCGAATGCCACGAAGGCCGCGGCGCCCATGGCCGCGAAGCCGAGGTGGAGCAGGACGTGCGGCCGGACACCACGCTGCAACAGGCGGCCGGATGCGATGTTGCCGGTGACGTTCACGGCCGCCGCCAGCGCCGTCGCCGCACCGGCGAGCGCCGGGCCGACGCCCGCCTGCGCGTACATCGTGGGCAGGAAGCCGATCACGGCCAGCCATTGGCTGGAATAGGCGGCGAAGCTCAGTGCCACCAGCCACGGTCCGCGTGCAGTGAGCGTGCGCCGCAGGCGCTGGCGCCATCCCGCGGCCGCGCCGTCGGCCGCAGGTCGGTGCGGCACGTCGGCCGGCAACACCCGACACAGCCACCAGGCGACCGCCCCGGAGAACCCCGCCAGCAGCCACCACCAGCCGGGCCATCCGGTGCCCGCGATCACCAGCGGACCGAGCAGCAGCGCCAACGCGGTGCCGAACGGCATGTAGGCGCCCCACAGGCCGAGCGCCGCGCTCATCCGCGCCGGTTCGACCAGGCGCCGGATGAGGCTCGGCGCCGGCATCGAGGCAAGCAGGAAACCAAGTCCTTCGGCGGCGCGCAGCGCCATGAGCGCCGAGGGGTTGCCCGCCCAGCCCCCCAGCACCCCGGCCGTCGACAGCAGCACCAGGCCGGCGACCATTGTCCGCTTCAGGCCGAGGCTGTCGGCCACCAGTCCCGCCGCCAGCCCCAGCGTCATGCCCGCGAGTTGGACCAGCGAGAGCAGGAAGCCGGCCTGGATCAGCGTGACGCCCAGGCTCTGGGCCAGCGCCGGCAGCGCCGGCGGCAATTTGCCCACGTGCAGGGCGGCGGCGATGCCGCCCAGGAAGACCAGCAGCGCCGGGTCGATCTTGCGCATCTCAGGTCAGCAGGCGCGTGCCCGTGAGGCGCTCGTGCTCGCGCATCGCGAAGCGATCAGTCATGCCCGCGATGTAGTCGGCCACGGCGCGGGCCCGGTTCTCGCGTGCCGCGAAGTCCGGCGGCATCTGCTGCGGCTGCGCCCGGTAGGCGTCGAACAGCTCGCGCACGACCTGCCGGGCCTGGCCCGTCATGGCCAGCACCTGCGGATGCCGGTACAGGTTGCGCAGGAGAAAACCCTTCAATGCGGCCGATCGGGTGCGCATGCCGTCACCGAACGCGACCAGCGGCCCCGCGCGTCGCGCGTCGTCGGCCGAGGCCGGTGCCGCCGCGCGCAAGGCCGCGCCGGTCGCGTCGATCAGGTCGTAGACCTGTGCGCTGAGCATCCGTCGAATCGATTCGTACAGCACGCGCCGGCCCTGCAGTCGCGGGTGCTCGGCGAGCGCCTGCGCATGGAAGGTCCGGAACAGGTCCACCTCGCCGAGCTGATCGAGCGTGATCAGGCCCGAGCGCACGCCATCGTCGATGTCGTGCGCGTTGTAGGCGATTTCGTCCGCGAGGTTGCACAACTGGGCCTCCAGGCTGGGCTGGGTCCGCTCCAGGAAGCGGCGCGCCACCCCGCCCGGCTCGATCGCCTCCAGGCGCTGCGCATTGGCCCGCGAGCAGTGCTTCAGAATGCCCTCGCGCGTCTCGAAGGTCAGATTCAGGCCGTTGAATGCGGGGTAGCGTTCCTCGAGTTCGTCCACCACGCGCAGGCTCTGCAGGTTGTGCTCGAAGCCGCCGTGCTCGCGCATGCAGTCGTCGAGCGCGTCCTGCCCCGCATGGCCGAATGGCGTGTGGCCGAGATCATGGGCCAGGGCGATCGCCTCGACCAGATCCTCGTTCAGGCGCAGCGAGCGCGCCACCGATCGCCCGAGCTGCGCGACCTCCAGTGAATGGGTCAGGCGCGTGCGGAACAGGTCCCCCTCGTGATTCAGGAAGACCTGGGTCTTGTAGACGAGGCGTCGAAAGGCCGTCGAGTGCACGATGCGGTCGCGATCGCGCTGGTATTCCGTGCGCGTCGGCGCCGGTGGTTCCGCATGGCGTCGTCCGCGCGACTGCGCCGCATCGCAGGCGTAGGCAGCGAGGCTCATCTCAGGCCGGACGGCAGCAATCGGCGATGACTTCGCGCACCAGCGCGTCGGGCGCGCTGCGCACGACCGCGAGGCCCGGACGTTCGATCAGGACGAAGCGGATCTCGCCGGCTTCGGCCTTCTTGTCCACCCGCATCAGCTGCAGGTAGCGGTCGGCGCCGAGCGCCGGGCCGACGGTCGGCAGGCCCGCGCGCCGCAGCAGGCTGGTCACCCGCTGCACCCAGGCGCGGTCGAGCAAGCCGAGCCGCCGCGACAGCTCCATC
This sequence comes from Ramlibacter sp., assembly GCF_035554825.1. GTDB lineage: Bacteria > Pseudomonadota > Gammaproteobacteria > Burkholderiales > Burkholderiaceae_C > Ramlibacter. The sequence continues at coordinate 105,023 of NZ_DATMHS010000173.1, forward strand.
GCCATGACCATGCCGCAGCCGACGGCCTCGCCATGGAGCCACGCACCGTAGCCGAGTCCGGCCTCGATTGCATGGCCGAAGGTGTGGCCGAAGTTCAGGACGGCTCGCAGGCCCGACTCGCGCTCGTCTTCGCCGACGACGGCGGCCTTGATCTCGCAACTGCGCCTGACGGCGTGCGCCAGCGCGTCCGTGTCGCGCCGCATCAGTGCCTCGATGTGGCTTTCGATCCAGTCGAGGAAGCTGGTGTCGGCGATCGGCCCGTACTTGATCACTTCGGCCAGGCCGGCACTGAACTCGCGCGGCGGCAGCGTCCGCAGCACGTCGAGATCGCAGACGACCAGCCGGGGCTGGTAGAAGGCCCCGATCATGTTCTTGCCCAGGGGATGGTTGATGCCTGTCTTGCCGCCGACCGACGAATCGACCTGCGCCAGCAGCGTGGTCGGCACCTGCACGAACGGCACGCCCCGCATGTAGCAGGCGGCCGCGAATCCGGCCATGTCGCCGACGACGCCGCCACCGAGCGCGTAGATCACGGTCTTGCGGTCGCAGCCATGCCCCAGCAAGGCGTCGAAGATCAGGTTCAACGTGGCCCAGGTCTTGTGGACCTCGCCGTCAGGCAGCACCACCAGGTGCAGTTGCTGGTGGCGGGGCGCGATCGCTGCCTGCAGCTGCCGTGCATAGAGCGGCGCGACCGTCGTATTGCTGACGATGACGCCATGCGCGGCCGCGGGCGCCGCCGACCAGCTGGCCGGATCGCCGATCAATCCGGCGCCGATGGCGATCGAGTAACTGCGGTCGCCGAGGGCGATCGGCACCTGATGGAGAACGGAGGAGGCTGCGGCCATGGCCGCCAGTTTAAGGGCGCGGTGGCACGGCGCCGGCCAGTTCCAGCTGCATCAACACCATGTTCACCAGGGTCGACACCGAGGGGCGCCCGGTTTCGATGACATAGTGGCAGGTCTCGCGGTAGAGCGGGTCGCGCTCTTCATACAGCGTGCGCAGGCGCTGCAGCGGATCGGCCACCTGCAGCAGGGGCCGCTGGCTGTCGTGGCGCAGCCGCCGATAAAGCTCTTCCGGGGGGGACCGCAGGTAGACGACGTGGGCCGAGTCGCGCAGCCGCTGCCGGTTGGCAGGCCGCAGCACGGCGCCGCCGCCGGTGGCCAGGACCCCGTCACCAGGGCCGGTGAGCTCGGCAATGACCTGTTCCTCGATGTCTCGAAACGCCGCCTCCCCCTCGCGGGCGAAAAACTCGCGAATCGGGCAACCGATGCGCTGCTCGATCTCGTGGTCCGAATCGCGAAAGGGCAGCCCGAGCCGCCGGGCGAGGTGGCGCCCGACGGTGGACTTGCCCGAACCGGGCAGGCCGATCAGAACGATCAGTTGGCGCTGGTGCAAGAATCTGAGAGGCCGAACGGGCTGATCTTGTTGGGGGGATCGCTGGTGGCGTCAGAGATATCGGCGGCCAGGACCTCCAGCGACCAGACCTGAGTCTGCACCGATTCGGTGCCGCCCGCACTCGCCCGGGCGGTGACGATGGTGTCGACCCAGTTGGCGAAATTCTTGCCGTACTGGAGATAGAAGGTCGCAAAGCCACCGGCGTCGGTGGTGACCGACGGGGGTGTCACCACGACCGGCAGGCCGGGATCGAGTTTTCCGTTGCCGTTGAGGTCCTGCCCGATCACGATCCCGTCACGCCGCACGTCCTCGTTGGCGCAGGTCGCGGAGACAAACTGGACCCACTTCATCGATGTGCCGCCCGGCGGAATGGCCAGCGAGAACGCGCCCTTCTGGTACCAATCCGGGTACACGGACAGCGTGACGGCCTTGTTGCCGACCGGCGCGCCGTTCGCGTCCGTGACATAGACCGAGAATTGCTTCTTGTATACGGGCTCGCTCAGCTCGCCGAGCAGGCGGCCCTTGCCGATCGAGATGAACAGGGACTGGCCGCTCACGGTCAGCGTGGCGGTACCCGACACGGTCGTCCCCTGAACGGCCGCCTGCACCTGCACGCCGTTGTTCGCCGTGGTCAAGGCGCCGGGAATGAATTGGACGGAGACCATGCCGTTGGCGTCGGTCACGCCCGAACCAGGCGAGATGGAACCGTTGCTCAGGTCGCTCAGCGCCGTGAAATTGACGACGCGTCCGGGGACCGGGTTGCCGGCGGCATCCCGAACGGTCGCCTGCAGCGTCGCCTGATTGGTGGTGGATCCGGCCAGATTCGGCAGTACCGCGCCAGGATTGGCCTGCAGCACGACCGAAGCCGGCGTCGTTGCCACGAATGTCAACGGCAGCAAGGTCTGCGACGTGCCGGCCCGCGCCACGATGCTGGCGGGACCGGAGGTCGTGGAACTGACGCTCGTGGACGCCCGTCCATTGGCGTCCGTCGTCACGTTCGCCACCGAAATGGCGCCGCGTGTCGTGCTGAAGGTGACCGCCCGACCGGCGACGGGAGCACCGCCACTGAGCAGTCGCACCGTCACGCTCTGGGCTGCGCCGATCGCGACGGCGGTATTGGCGACCGGCGTTTCGAAGGCGAAATCTTCGGCGCTCACGGCGACACTCGCACTGGTGCTGGCGCCGAGCCCGCGCACCGACAGGGTGTCGGTCCCCGAATTGACCGCCCGGTACGTGAACCTGCCGGCGCCAAGCGCGTCGGTGACCAGTTGCGAGGGCGTCACCGTGTTGCCGATGGCAGAGGTGACGGCGAGCGAGGCGCCGGAGATCGGCGAGCCGTTCGAGTCGCGCGCCGTCACGGCAAAGCTGGTCGTCCCGCCGAGCAGGACCGAGCTGTCCCCGACCAGCGACAGCGTCGTGCCGGTGACCACCACCGTCATGGTCTGCTTCACACCGCCGGCGCTGGCCGTCACCAGAATGTCGCGATTGGAACGGTCGCCGCCGGGCGAGAGGCTGATGCTGGTCACCGGCTGGCCCGCGGAGCCTGTCTTGGGCGCCGGCAGGGCGCCGATGAGGTTGCCGGAGTTGGCGGTGAAGGTCACCGTCTGCGTCGGCATGGCGCGGTTCTGCGCGTCCTTCACCGCGACCGTGAAGCTCACGGTGGAGTTGGGCGCCGAGGAAAGTTGGGTGGACGAAGCGAACAATTCCACGGCCGCGGGAATCTGCGCATCCGGGGTCGAAATGGATCCGACCACCTGGACGCCCAGCGTCCCCGTCTTGGCCGCCTTGCCGGCCACGGTGGCGGCGGCGGAGATGGTGGCGGCGCCGGCGGCGCTGCCATTGGCAGGCGTGAGCTGGATCGTCGCCACGCCGTTGGCATCGGTCAGCGCCGTGCCGCCTGCGGGCACGAAGCCGATCAGGTTGGCGTCGCTGGTGAAGGTCACCACCGTCCCGGCGACCGTGGCGCCGGACACGTCGCGCACCGTGGCTCGCACGAACGATGCCGAGGTGCTGCTGACGTTGGTTGTCGGCGCCCCGGCCGCATCGACCAGCTCCATCGTGATGGTCGGAGTGGCGTTGGCGCCCCCACCGGTGGATGTCGTGCCGGCACTCCCGCCGCCACCGCCGCAAGCTGTCATCAAGGCAGCGAGCAGCAGGCCCGCCAGCAGTCTCATCAGGTGCATCTTCGCTCCTCTTTCCAGATCTGGGTTGTCAACGCGCGGCCGCGCGGTCGGCGATCATCTTCGGGGTGATGAAGACGAGCATTTCCTGCTTGTTGGAACTGCGCTGCCGGCTCTTGAACAGGTTGCCCACGGCCGGGAGGTCGCCCAGCAGCGGCACCTTGGCCTCGTTTTCGCTTTCCGTCAGTTCGAAAATGCCGCCGATGACGACGGTGCCGCCGTTTTCCACCAGCACCTGCGTCTTGATGTGCTTGGTGTTGATCGCGATGCCGGCCGCCGTCGTTTCGCCGCGGCTGTCCTTGTTGATGTCCAGGTCCAGGATGATGTTGCCTTCGGGCGTGATCTGCGGCGTCACTTCCAGCTTCAGGGTGGCGCGCCGGAATGCCACGGCGGTGGCACCGCTCGACGTGGCCTGCTGGTACGGAAATTCCGTTCCCTGCTCGATCATGGCCTTGGTCTGGTCGGCGGTGACGATGCGCGGGCTCGACACCAGCTTGCCCTTGCCGTCGGCTTCCAGCGCCGAGAGCTCCAGATTCAGGAACCGGTTGGCGGCGGCGCTGAACAGCGAGATCGCGAACGTCGACGGCGTGAAGCCGCCCTGCCCCACCGCCGGCAGGTTCACGAACGTGGTGTTGTTGGTGTCGAGCGTGCCGGAGCCTTCACCGGTGGTGGCCGACACCGCGTTGTACGTGCCGCCGATGGCGACGCGCGTATTGCCGTTGATCTGGTAGCCGGGATCGCCGCCGCGCACGCCGCGCAGGTCGCTGCCGCCCAGGCGCACGCCCAGCGACTTGCCGAAGGTGTCCGACGCCTCGACGATGCGGGCTTCGATCAGCACCTGGCGCACGGCGATGTCCAGCTTTCCGATCAGCTGCTGCACCTGCTCCAGCCGGGCCGGAATGTCGGTGACGAACAGCTGGTTCGTGCGCGGCTCGGCGATCACGCTGCCGCGCGTGCTCAGGATCCGGGCGGCGCCGGTTCCGGCCGTGATCTGGGTCGCGATCTCGGCCGCCTTCGTGTAATTGAGCTGAAAGGACTGCGTGCGCAGCGGCTCCAGGTTCTGGATCGCGTTGCGCGACTCCAGGTCGAGCTTCTCCTTGGCCGCGATCTCGTCCTTCGGCGCGATCCATAGCACGTTGCCGCTCTTGCGCATGCCCAGGCCCTTGGCCTGCAGCACGATGTCGAGGGCCTGGTCCCACGGCACGTCCTTCAGTCGCAGCGTCACGGAGCCGGTCACCGAATCCGAGGTCACGACGTTGAAGTTCGTGAAATCGGCGATCACCTGCAGCAGTGCCCGGACTTCGATGTTCTGGAAGTTGAGCGACAGCTTCTCGCCGGTGAAGCCCGGGCCCTGGCTCAGCTTGGTCGGATCCACCTTCAGCTGCCGGACCTCGACCACGAACTGGTTGTCGCTCTGGTACGCGGAGTGCTCCCAGGCGCCACGCGGCTCGATGATGACCCGCACCCGGTCTCCCACCTGCGAGGTGGTGACGCTGTTCACCGGGGTGCCGAAATCGGTCACGTCCAGCCGCCGGCGCAGGCCCTCGGGCAGCGACGACTTGAGGAATTCGACCACCAGGTTCTGGCCCTGCTGACGGATGTCGACCCCGACCTGGTTGCTCGGCAGCGCGACGATCACGCGGGCGGAGCTGTCGGGGCCACGGCGGAAGTCGAGGTCCCTGATCGGCTGGGTCTCCGCGTTGCGGCTTTCGGCAAAGACCGGCGCGGCCGACGGGGCCGGTCCAGCCACCGCGGTCTGACCGAGCACCACCAGCAGCGACTTGCCCTGCAACTGGGCGCTGTACGACGCCGCCGACTTGAGATTCACCACCAGCCGCGTGCGCTCGCCGGCCTGCACGATGTTGACCGAACGCACGTTGCCCTGGTTGATTTCGACCGTGTTGCGGCCCAGGCCGTTGCTGGCGCCGGGGACGTCCAGCGCGATGCGGGCCGGGGACTGGATCGCGAATCCGGCCGGCACGGCCTGCAGCGGCTGCGAGAAATCGATGCGTACGACTTCGACCCCGCCCTGGATCTGGGTGCTGACGGCCTCGACGACCGGCTGGGCCTGGGCGACGGCTGGCAGGCACGCCGCCCCGACCGACCACAGCAGGACCGCGAACGCCCATGCGCTGCGCCAGGGGACCAGTTTCTTGTTCATTTCGACCTCTCTTGCAGCTGCAATGTGGCTGGGCGCTCGATCCACTCACCCGCCGCGTCCTGCACGATCTCGCGCAGCACCACCTCGGTTTCGGTCACCTTCACGATGCGGCCGTAGTTCTGCCCCAGGTAATTGCCGGGACGCACCTGGTACAGCAGGTTGTCGACGCGCACCAGCGCCATCGGCTTGCCCTGCTTCAACAGGCTGCCGACCATCGCCATCGCATCCAGCGGGTACGCCTCCAGCGGCTCCTTGCGCCGCGCGAGCTCGGGCGCCACCAACGCCGCATTGGACGTCGACTGCGCCGATTCGCGCCGCAGTGCCTGCGTGAGCTTCTGGTTGCTGAACGGGTCGACCGAGCGCTCCTCGGTGTACGCCTGCGGCGAAAACCGCTTCGGCTCGGGGATCGGGTCGACCTTCGGCCGCGTCTGCGCCCGCTGCTGGCGCATCCAGTCCTGCAGTTCGTCCTGCCCGGACTGGCTGCAGGCGCCGAGCAACAGCGACAGCGCCGCGATGCTGATGACGCTGTGGCGGCTCATTTCTTCTTCCCCGCTGGCGCCGCCTTGCGCTGCGACGCCACTTCCTCGGCGTCCAGATAGCGGAAGGTCTTCGCAGTCGCGTCCATGGTGAGGTTCCCGTCCTTGACCGGCGCGAATGCGAGGTTGTTCAGCGTCACGATCCGCGACAGGTTGGCGATGTCCGAAGCGAAGGCGCCCATGTCGTGGAACCGGCCGGTCACCCGCACGGCGATCGGGAGTTCGGCGTAGTACTCCTTGACGCTCACCTGCCCGGGGCGGAACAGTTCGAAGTTCAGGCTGCGGCCGAGGCCGGCCTGGTTGATGTCCGACAGCAGCGCGTCCATCTCGGCCTTGCTGGGCAACTGCTTTTCGAGCTGGGTCACGTATTGCTGCACCTGCTCGCGCTGCTTCTTGAGCGCGTCCAGGTTGACGGCCTGCGCCAGCTTCTTCTTGTAGTCCTCGCGCAGCTTGACTTCCTTCTTCTGCTCGGCCTCGAGCTCCTCCGCCGAGCCGGTGAGCCACAGGAACCAGAGCACGGCGACGATGGCCGCCATGAGGAACGCGCACAAGGCGATCCGCGGCAGCAGCGGCCAGGAGCCCGGGTCGTTGGGGTTCAGGCCGCGGAACTGGCGGGTCACCGCCTGCTGCATGGCGGCGAAGTCGATCTTTGGCATGTTGACGCTCGCCATGGTCAGCTCCTGCGGGCCGAGGCAGCAGCGCCCGCCGCCGCGGCGGCCGCCGCGCTCGAGGCCGGCGCCGCCGCCGCGCTCGACGCGGCGGGAACCGCGCCGCCGGCCGCACTGGCGGCGGCAGCGGATTTCTGCTCGCTCGCGCGCAGCAGCCTGACGCGCATGGTGAAGTTGGAAACGCGGCGCTGGTCGCGCGGGCTGAGGTTCACGTTGCCGGCGGTGATCTCCACCAGCTCCGGACGCGCCAGCCAGGCGCTGTTGTTGCCGAGATTGCGCAGCAGCTCGGACACGCGCTCGTTCGACTGGGCCACGCCCTGGATCGACACCGTCTGGTTCTCCTGCTTCAGGCTCGTGACGTAGACCCCGTCGGGGGTCTGCCGCACCAGCTCGTTGAGCAGGTGCACCGGCATGTTGCGGTCGGCCTGCAGGTCTTCGACGGCCTGCTGGCGGGCGCGCAGCGCGGCGATTTCGGCCTGCAGGGTGGCGATATCCTTGATCTGCGACTCGAGGCGCTTGATCTCGCCCGTGAGCACCAGATTCTTGCCCTGCTGCTCGGAAATCTGCGCCGCGTACCAGACGTACACGCCGCCGGCGATCATCACCCCGGCCATGGCCGAAAGCACCAGCGTGACGTAGAACGCTTCGCGGCGGCGCTTGCGGGCCGCTTCCCGGTGCGGCAGCAGGTTGATCAGGATCACTGCAGGAACCTCCGCATCGCCAGACCGCAGGACGTGAGATACGACGGCGCTTCGCGCCGCATCTTCTTCTCGCGCACCGCCTGGCCGATCTGCATGCCTTCGAACGGGTTGGCCAGGTGGCAGGGGAAGGACGTCTGCGCCGTGACCGCATCGGTGAGCCCGGGCAGGGCGGCGGAGCCGCCGGCAAGCATCACATAGTCGACGCGGTTGTGCGGCGTGCTGGTGAAGAAGAACTGCAGGGCCCGGGCCACTTCCTGCGCCAGGCTGTCGACGAAGGGCTTGAGCACGCCGGTCGCATAGTCCTCGGGCAGGTCGCCGTTTCGCTTCTTGTTCTCGGCCTCTTCGGGCGAGAAGCCATACTGCCGCACGATCAGCTGCGTCAGCTGCGCGCCACCGAAGGCCTGGTCGCGGTCGTACAGCACTTCCTCGTTGCGGATCACCTGCATGCTGGTGGTGAACGCGCCGACTTCGAACAGGGCGACCATCGTGTCCACGCCGCCGTTCGGCAGGGTCTCGATCAGGCGGCCCGCGGCCAGCCGGGAGGCGTAGGACTCGACGTCGACAATCAGCGGTTTGAGCCCCGCGGCCTCGGCCAGGCCCTGCCGGTCCTGCACCTTTTCCCGGCGCGATGCGGCGATCAGCACTTCGACATCGCCGGCGGAAGTGGTGCTCGGCCCGAGGACGCAGAAGTCCAGGCTGACCTCGTCGAGCGAGAACGGAATGTATTGATTGGCCTCGGCCTCGACCTGGATTTCCAGATCCTGCTCGGACAGCCCGGCCGGCAGCACGATCTTCTTGGTGATCACCGCCGACGGCGGCAGCGCCATGGCGACGTTCTTGGTGCGGGTGCCGCTCTTCTTCACCACCCGGCGCATCGCGTCGGCGACTTCCTCGAACTTCTCGACGTTGCCGTCGACGACCCAGCCCCGCTCCAGCGGCTCGATGGCGCAACGCTCCAGGACCAGTTCGCCCGCCTTGTCCCGGCCGAGTTCCACCAGCTTGACACTGGACGAGCTGATGTCCAGCCCGAGCAGGGGCGCCGGCTGCCGACTCAAGATCGACCCGAAAAAGCTCATTCAGTCTCCTGCCGCGGGTATTTCAAGACGTAACAAACTTAAAGTTTCACTTGAATGCTAGCAGTAACGTCATTGTCGGCAAAGGATTTTTGGCCACCTGAACACTAGACCCGTTGCCAAAAGCCTACGTTGGAAACTGCGATACTGCCGGGCATCGCCACGAGTGAGCATGCGCTCACATCGAGTCCGTTTCGCGTCCCCTGCCGTTCAGCAGGGGGCAAGGGGGCGATTTTTATAATGGCCGCAGCCACGCTACTGGACCCACATGCCATCTGAACCGACCCGTGAAGAGCGCCCCGCCTCGCCACCAGCACCGGCCGGCTGGCGCGGCCTTGTCCTGCGGGCACTGCTGTGGACCTTCGGCCTCGTCGCGGCCGGCCTCGTCTCCATCGTGATCGTCGGGGGCGTGGCGCTGGCGGTCGCCTATCCGAACCTGCCGGACATCTCCGAGCTCTCCGATTACCGGCCCAAGCTGCCGCTGCGGGTCTATTCGTCCGACGGCGTCCTGATCGGCGAATTCGGCGAGGAACGCCGCAGCCTGACGCCGATCGCGCAGATCCCCAAGGTGATGAAGGACGCAGTGCTCGCCATCGAGGACGCGCGTTTCTATTCCCACGGCGGGGTGGACTATCGCGGCCTGGTGCGGGCGGCGGTCGCCAACCTCGGGCGGGTCAAGAGCCAGGGCGCGTCGACGATCACGATGCAGGTCGCGCGCAACGTCTACCTGTCGTCGGAAAAGACCTTCACCCGCAAGCTGTACGAGGTGCTGCTGACCTTCAAGCTGGAGCACCTGCTCACGAAGGACCAGATCCTCGAGATCTACATGAACCAGATCTTCCTGGGCAACCGGGCCTACGGCTTCGCGGCGGCGGCCGAGACCTATTTCGGCAAGCCGATGAAGGACCTGACGATCGCCGAGGCCGCCATGCTGGCCGGCCTGCCCAAGTCGCCGTCGGGCAACAATCCGCTCACGAACCCGACCCGCGCCCGCACCCGCCAGCAGTACATCATCGAGCGGATGGAGGAGAACGGCTTCATCACCCACGAGGAAGCCGAAGCGGCCAGGAAGCAGGAGCTCAAGTTCCGCAGCGCCACCGGCAATGCCCGCGTGCATGCCGAATACATCGCCGAGACGGTGCGCCAGCTGGTGTTCGCCCAGTATGGCGACGAGGCCTACACCCGCGGCCTCAACGTGTACACGACCATCAATGCCACCCGGCAGGAAACCGCCTACAAATCCCTGCGCGCCGGCATCATGAACTACGAGCGGCGCCAGATCTACCGCGGGCCGGAGCAGTTCGTCGACCTCCCCGACAGCGACAAGGAGGCCGAAGACGACATCGACGACGCCTTGACCGAGCACCCCGACAACGGCGACGTGATGTCGGCGGTGGTCCTCGAAGCCAGCCCGAAGAAGATCCTGGCCGAGCGCCAGAACGGCGAGCGGGTGGAAATCACCGGTCAGGGCCTGAAGCCGGCCCAGTCCGGCTTGTCCGAGAAGGCGCCGCCGAAGATCAAGATCCGCCGCGGCGCTGTCATCCGCGTGGTCAAGACGCCCAAGGGCGACTGGGAGATCACGCAGCTGCCCGAAGTGGAGGGCGCGTTCGTGGCGCTCGATCCTCGCGACGGCGCCATCCAGGCGCTGGTCGGCGGGTTCGATTTCAACAAGAACAAGTTCAACCACGTGATGCAGGCCTGGCGGCAGCCGGGCTCGTCGTTCAAGCCGTTCATCTATTCCGCGGCCCTGGAAAAAGGGTTCACGCCTTCCACGGTCGTGAACGACGCTCCCCTCTTCTTCGACGCCGGGATCACCGGCGGCCAGCCCTGGGAGCCGAAGAACTACGACGGCAAGTTCGAGGGGGCCATGCCTTTGCACAAGGCGCTCGCCAAGTCCAAGAACATGGTCTCGATCCGGGTCCTGCAGGCCGTGGGCACGCAGAACGCGCAGGACTGGATCACCCGCTTCGGCTTCGACGCCGAGAAGCACCCGCCCTACCTGACGATGGCGCTGGGCGCCGGCTCGGTCACGCCCATGCAGATGGCCACGGCCTATTCGGTCTTCGCCAACGGCGGCTACCGCGTCAATCCCTGGCTGATCTCCAAGATCACCGACCAGCGCGGCAAGGTCGTCGTCGAAAGCCAGCCGCCCCTGCCCAACGAGGCCGTGCGGGCCATCGACGCTCGCAACGCCTTCGTGATGAGCCGGCTGCTGCAGGAGGTCGCCCGCGAAGGCACGGCAGCCCGGGCCCAGGCGACCCTGAAGCGGGTCGACCTGTACGGCAAGACCGGCACCACCAACGACTCGATCGACACCTGGTTCGCCGGCTACCAGCCGACCCTCATGGCCGTGGTCTGGATGGGCTACGACACGCCGCGCTCGCTCGGCGACCGCGAGACCGGCGGCGGCCTGTCGCTGCCGGTCTGGATCAACTTCATGGAGACCGCGCTCAAGGGCGTGCCGGTGATGGAACCCTCGGCGCCGGAAGGCGTCGTGAACGTCGGCGGCGAGTGGTACTTCGACGAATACGCACCGGGGCGCGGCGTCAGCAGCCTGGGGATGTCTGCGCCCGCGCAGGACAACGGCAGCGGCGCGCCCTCGCCCGGAGCACCGGGCGTGCCCTACGACAAGAGCCTGATGAATTCCGACGGCCTGCCGCCGAACCGGCCGGCCCCGGCTCCCTCCGACGAGCGCCGCAGCATCCTCGACCTGTTCCGGAACTAGGAAAACTGCAGCGGCTGCCCGGCCTGCTCGCTCGCGAACCGGCTGAGGTTGGCGAAGAACTCGCCGTTGCCCTTGCTGTCCACCCAGCGGGCGCCATCGAACTTGTAATGGAAGCCACCGGCGCGCGCCGCCAGCCAGACCTCGTGCAATGGCTTCTGCAGGTTGACGATGATCTGGCTGCCGTTGCGGAAGGTGAGCGTCACCATGCCGCCGACGCGCTGGTTGTCGACGTCCGCGTCGGACTCGTCGTTGATGCGGTCGCAGCACGCCTCGACCCGGCCCAGCAGCGACTCGGCCTGGTCCATGAACTCGGGGTCGGTCATTACAATTTCACCATGTTGAATGTTTCGAGAATTCTAGTCAGCGCGCCGGCGCGGCGGCTTGTCCTCGCGGCTGCCGTGGTCGGCCCGCTCGCCGCTTGCGGGCAGAAAGGGCCGCTGTTCCTGCCCACCGATCCGGTCGCCGCACAGCGCGCCACGCTGCCGCAGACCCTGCGCCCGGCGGCGCCGGCCTCCGCCCCCGCCACCGGCACCGCCTCCCCGATTCCCGGCCAATGACCACCCACACCACCGCCCTGCCCGGGCAGCCTTTCTTTTCCAGTCGTGGCGGCGAACTGTTCGTCGAGGAGCTGCGCCTGGCCGACCTGGCCCGCGAGCACGGCACGCCACTGTTCGTCTATTCCAAGGCCGCCATGTTGGCGGCGCTGGGCGCCTACCAGCGCGGCTTCGCCGGGCGCCGGGCGCGCATCTGCTACGCGATGAAGGCGAATCCGTCGCTGGCCATCCTGCAGGTGTTCGCACAGGCCGGCTGCGGCTTCGACATCGTCTCGGGCGGCGAGCTCGAACGGGTGCTGGCCGCCGGTGGCCGGGCAGCGGACATCATCTTTTCGGGCGTCGGCAAGACCCGCGCCGAGATGCGGCGCGCGCTGGAGCTGGGCATCGGCTGCTTCAACGTGGAGAGCGAAGCCGAACTGGAGGTGCTGAGCGAAGTGGCCGTCGCCAGCGGCACCACGGCCCCCGTCAGCATCCGGGTCAATCCGGACGTCGATCCCAAGACCCACCCCTACATCTCCACCGGCCTCAAGGGCAACAAGTTCGGCGTGGCACATGGCCGTGCCCTGGCCGCATACCGCCGCGCCGCCGCCCTGCCCGGGCTGAAGGTCGTCGGCATCGACTGCCACATCGGCTCCCAGATCACCGACGCAGCGCCATACCTCGATGCCATGGAGCGCATCCTGGACCTGGTCGAGAGCGTGGAAGCGGCCGGCATCGCGCTGCCGCACATCGACTTCGGCGGCGGCCTGGGCATCGACTACCAGGGCGTGCAGCCGCCGGCGGCGGACGCGTTGTGGCGCAAGCTGTTCGACAAGCTCGACGCACGCGGCTTCGGCGACCGGCAGTTCCTCATCGAGCCGGGGCGCTCGCTGGTCGGCAACGCCGGCGTGTGCCTCACCGAAGTGCTGTACCTCAAGCCGGGCGAGCAAAAGAACTTCTGCATCGTGGATGTCGCGATGAACGACCTGCCGCGGCCGGCGATGTACCAGGCCTGGCACGCCGTCGTGCCGGTCGCCGCGGGCGGCGGCCCGGCCAGCACCTACGATCTGGTCGGCCCGGTGTGCGAGAGCGGCGACTGGATCGCGCGCGACCGTGAGCTGGCGGTCCGGCCGGGGGACCTGCTCGCCGTGATGTCGGCCGGCGCCTACTGCATGAGCATGGCCAGCAACTACAACAGCCGCGGCCGGGCGGCGGAAGTGCTGGTCGAAGGCGACCGCGCAGCCGTGATCCGCGGCCGCGAATCGATCGCGGACCAGCTCCGGCTGGAACGGCTGCTGCCCTAACGCAGTTCCGGCTGGCGCCGCCGTGCCGGCGCCGGCGCCGCCATCCGGCGCTTCTTCAACGCCTGCCCGACCCGCCAGCCGAGCAAGACGGACAGGATCGCGGCATACAGCGCCACCTCGGCGAAGTTGTGCTTGGCCGCGCGCATCCAGAAGAAATGCAGGATGGCCAGCCCGGCGACGACATAGACCAGGCGGTGCAGCGCCTGCCAGCGGCGCGCCCCCAGCGCTTTCACCGCACGGTTGAACGAGGTGGCCGCCAGCGGCGTCAGCAGCAGGAAGGCCGTGAACCCGACCAGGATGAACGGGCGCTTCGGGATATCGCTGGCGATCTCGGCCGGATCGAAGCCCATGTCGAACCAGCTGTAGGCCAGCAGGTGCAGCGCCGCGTAGAAGTACATGAAGAGCCCGAGCATCCGGCGAAAGCGCGCCAGTGCGGGAGTGGCCGTCAGGACCCGCAGCGGCGTCACGGCCAGCGTCAGGCACAGGAAGCGCAGGGCCCAGTCGCCGAGCGAGCGCTCC
>NZ_DATMHS010000174.1:0-40769 GCF_035554825.1 Ramlibacter sp.
GGCCGAGACCGTGCCCGGCTACGAAGCCAGCGCGTGGTTCGGCGCGTCGGCGCCCAAGGGAACGCCGCAGGCGGCGATCGACCGCCTCAACCGCGAGATCAACGCGGCGCTGGCCGATCCCGGCATGAAGGCCAAGCTGGCCGACCTGGGCGGCGTGCCGATCCCCGGCACCCCCGACCAGTTCTGGGCCATTCACAGGATGGAGACCGAGAAGTGGGCCAAGATCGTGAAGTTCTCGGGCGCCAAGGCCGATTGACGCCCAGCCGGCGCTGACGCGCGAAGGCTCCGCCGCGGCGGAGCCTTTTTCATTGCGGCCCGGCGTCAGGAACTGACGCGCTGGTTCAACGATTGCTTACAGCGGCGACCCCTCGGCCGCTCCAGCCTCTACAGTGCGCCGACACGGGCGACCGGTGCCGCCCGAGGGGAACAGCGATGTTGAAGCATCTCCTGCCGGCGCTCGTGCTGGCCGCGTTTGGCCTGGTCTGGTCAACGGCCGCGCAGGCAGCGACCACCGAGCCGGCGCGGCCGGCGCTCGGCAAGGCGAAGGCAAAGCAACGAGCCGCGCCGCCGCGCTCGAAGGCGCGGTCGCCGCTGCGGGCGAGCCGACCGGCGAAGAAACAACTGGCGAAGAAGCCGCTGTCCAAGCCGGCGCAGCCGGTGGCCGCAGCGCGGCCGCTGGCCGACCTTCAGAGCAGGCTCACCAGGCCCGGGGACTACCGTTTCGCGATCGAGCACGAAGGCCGCGCCCGCACCTACCGCGTGCATCTGCCGTCCGGCTACAACGCCAGCGAGCCGGCGCCGCTGGTGGTCGCGCTGCACGGCGGCGGGCTCGATCCGCAGGGGCAGCGGGGCGTGGAGAGCCTGGCTCGCGAATCCGACCGCGCCGGCTTCATCGCCGTCTTTCCGGAGGCCTACAAGGCGCCGGGCAAGAGCGCCGGCTCCTGGAACGCCGGCAGCTGCTGCGGCGACGCGCGCGAACAGAACGTCAACGACGTCGGCTTCATCGAGGCGGCGGTCGCGAACGTGTTCCGGCAGGCCAGCGTCGCGCGCGACCAGATCTACGCGACCGGCATGTCCGATGGCGGAATGATGGCCTACCGGCTCGCCTGCGAGCGGCCCCACCTGTTCCGTGCCGTGGCCTCGGTCGGGGGGACCGACAACACCGCCAGCTGCACGCCGGACAAGCCGGTGTCGGTGCTCCACATCCATGCCAGGAACGATCCGCGGGTCCTGTTCGGCGGCGCGCCGGCCGCGCGCCCCGGCGTCAAGCCGAGGGCGTTCAAGTCGGCACCGGAGACGGTCTCCAAATGGGCCAAGCTGGACGGCTGCATGGAAGCGCCGCGCCCGGTCCTCGAGCAGGCCGGTGCCTCCTGCGAGGCCTACTCGTACTGCCGCGGCCAGGCCGAAGTGCAGTTGTGCGTGACCGATACCGGGGGCCACTCCTGGCCGGGAGCGGCGAAAAGCGCCAGGGACGTGCCGGCGGCGCCGATTTCCGCCACGCAGGCGATCTGGGCCTTCTTCAGCTCGCATTGAACGGGGGCCCGGCGGCGCAGCGGCGCCGGTCGTCGTACGACATAATCGGGGCATGCAGACCGCCGCCTTGCGCCGTCCCCGTTCCCTCACCGCCGGCCTGGTGCAGGCCCTGGGCGACCGCGTGCGCGACGGCCGTTGGCCGCCAGGCAGCAAGCTGCCCACCGAGGGCGCGATCATGGAGGAGTTCGGGGTCAGCCGCACCGTGGTCCGGGAGGCGATCTCCCGCTTGCAGGCGGCCAGGGTGGTTGAAACGCGCCATGGCGTCGGCACGTTCGTGCTGGGGCAGGGCGAGGGCAGCACCTTCCGCATCGACCCGCAGCAGGTGGCGACGCTGCAGGATGTGATCGGCGTGCTCGAACTGCGCATCGGCATGGAAACCGAAAGCGCGGCGCTGGCCGCGATGCGTCGCACGCCGGAGAACCTGGCCGCCATCCGGGCCGCCCTCGAGGCGGTGGCCGCGGCCATCCGCGAAGGCCGCGACGGCGCCGGCCCCGACTTCCAGTTCCACCTCGAGGTGGCGCGGGCGACCCAGAACGCCCGGTTCGCGGAGCTGATGACGACGCTGGGCGGAACGATGATCCCGCGCGCGCGCCTGGACCAGGCGCAGCCGGCGACCGCCGAACGCGAGGCCTATCTGCGCCGGGTGAACGCCGAGCACGAGAACATCCTGCAGGCCATCGAGCGCCAGGACGCCGAAGGCGCGCGCGCGGCGATGCGGACCCACCTGGCCAACAGCAAGGAGCGGCGCCAGCGGGCGGCCGGCAGCGCACCGCGCTGAACGGCGCGCCGGGGGTCGCGCCGGCCGGGCGCGGAGACCCCGCAACGCGCTCGGAATTGCGGATTCGTCCCGGGTTGGTTGTACGATGTCTGACTTCAAGGACGACCCGACCGCATGACCCCGAACGAACTCAAGCACGCACTTTCCTCCGGCCTGCTTTCCTTCCCCCTCACCGACTTCGACGCCGATCTGCAGTTCGACCCGCGCGGCTATGCGCGGCGACTCGAATGGCTGATGCCCTATGGCGCCACGGTGCTGTTCGCGGCCGGCGGCACCGGCGAGTTCTTCTCGCTCGAGCCGGGCGAATACGCGAGCGTGATCCGCACCGCCGCCGACACCTGCCGCGGCCGGGTGCCGATCGTCGCCGGCGCCGGCGGCGGCACGCGGCTGGCGATCAGCTACGCCCAGGAGGCGCAGCGCTGCGGCGCGCAGGGCGTGCTGCTGCTGCCGCACTACCTCACCGAAGCCGGCCAGGACGGTCTGGTCGCCCACGTCGAAGCCGTGTGCAAGAGCGTGCAGATCGGCGTCATCGTCTACAACCGCGGCGCCTGCAAGCTCACCGCCGATTCGCTGCTCACGCTGGCGCAGCGCTGCCCGAACCTGATCGGCTTCAAGGACGGCCTCGGCGACATCGAGCGCATCGTGGCGATCCGCCAGAAGCTGGGCGACCGCTTCGTCTACGTCGGCGGCATGCCAACCCACGAGGTCTACGCGAGCGCGTACCAGGCGCTGGGGGTGCCGGTCTATTCCTCGGCGGTGTTCAACTTCGTGCCGCGCACGGCGATCGAGTTCTACAACGCCTACGCCCGCGGCGACACCGCCACCACCGGCCGGCTGCTCGACGAATTCTTCCTGCCCTACCTCGCCATCCGCAACAAGGGCGAGGGCTATGCCGTGAGCATCGTCAAGGCCGGGGCCGCCATCGTCGGCAAGAGCGCCGGGGCGGTGCGGCCGCCGCTGTCCGATCTCAAGCCGGCGGAGGTCGACCAGCTCGCGACCCTGATCCGCGGGCTGGGTCCGCAGTAATCCATCAACCTGAGGAGAAGCCATGAAGAAGATCCTGCTCGCCTGCGCGCTCGCGCTCACCGCCGGCGCGGGTGCGTTCGCCGCCTATCCGGACAAGCCGGTGACCTTGGTGGTGCCGTTTCCGCCGGGCGGCTCCACCGACGCCATCGGCCGCGTGCTCGCCCAGAAGCTGCAGGAGAAGCTGGGCGGCAGCTTCATCATCGACAACAAGGCCGGCGCCACCGGCACCATCGGCGCCGCCTACGTCAAGCGCGCGCCTGCCGACGGCTACACCCTGTTCGTCTCCTCCTTGGGCCCCTTCGTGATCGCTCCCCACCTGATCCGGGGCGTGCAGTACGACGCGTTGAAGGACTTCGATCCGATCACGGTCGCCGTGCAGGCGCCCAACGTGCTGGTGGTGCCCGCCGCGTCGCCCTACAAGACCGTGGCCGACATGCTGGCCGGCCTGAAGAAGAGCCCGGGCAAGATGAGCTTCGCCTCCTCGGGCAACGGCTCGTCCGACCACCTGTCGGCCGAACTGTTCTGGCAGCAGACCGGCACCGAAGGCCTGCACATCCCGTACAAGGGCGGCGGTCCCGCCATCAACGACCTGCTGGGCGCCCAGGTGGACGCCGCGTTCGTCAACATCAACAGCATCATCCAGCACATCAGGACCGGCAAGGTGCGCGCGCTCGCGATCTCCTCGGACAAGCGCTCGCCCTTGCTGCCGGATCTGGCCACGCTGCAGGAGCAGGGCGTCAGGGGCGCCGAAGTGCAGTCCTGGCAGGCCGTGGCGGCGCCCAGGGGCATTCCGGCGGACATCAAGGCCAAGCTGCACGCGGCCATCGCCGGCGCGCTGAACGAACCGGCGGTGAAGGACAAGCTGCTGGCGCAGGGCTTCGAGATCGTGGCCAATTCGCCCGAGCAGTTCGGCAAGTTCCAGGCCGCCGAGTACGCGCGCTGGAAGCAGCTGATCGAAACCCGCAAGATCACCGCGGACTGAGACCGGACCGGTGGCGATGAACCGCGCTCCCCGCTGGATCCGCATGCACGAGGCGGACAACGTCGCCATCGTCGCCAACGACGGCGGCCTGGAGGCGGGGGCGACCTTTCCCGACGGCCTGAGCTTGCGCGAGCGGGTGCCGCAGGGGCACAAGGTGGCGCTGGCGGACCTGGCCGCAGGCGCCGCGGTCCGCCGCTACGGCGTCGTGATCGGCCGCGCGCTGCGCGACATCCCCGCCGGCAGCTGGGTGCACGAGCGGCTGCTGGCCATGCCGGAGGCCGCCGGCATGGACGACCTGCCGCTCGCGACGGCGCCGCGCGCCGCCGCGGAGCCGCTGGCAGGCTTTACCTTCGAGGGCTACCGCAACGCGGACGGCTCCGTCGGCACCCGCAACCTGCTGGCCATCACGCAGACGGTGCAGTGCGTGGCCGGCGTGGCCCGGATCGCGGCCGAGCGCATCCGCGCCGAACTGCTGCCGCGCTATCCCAACGTGGACGGCGTGGCGGTGCTGGAGCATGGCTACGGCTGCGGCGTCGCGATCGATGCGCCCGACGCCGTCATCCCGATCCGCACCGTGCGCAACATCTCGCTGAACCCCAACTTCGGCGGCGAGGTGATGCTGGTCAGCCTGGGCTGCGAGAAGCTGCAGCCCGAGCGGCTGATGCCGCCCGGCGCGATCCCGCTGCACGCCGGCCCGACCCCGGCGCTCGACGTGGTGACGCTGCAGGACGAACGCCATGTCGGCTTCATGTCCATGGTGGACGCGGTGGTGCGGCAGGCCGTGCCGCATCTGGAGCGCCTGAACGCGCGCCGCCGCGAGACCGTCCCGGCCAGCGAGCTGGTGGTCGGAGTGCAGTGCGGCGGCAGCGATGCGTTCTCGGGTGTCACCGCCAATCCCGCCGTGGGCTTCTGCACCGACTTGCTGGTGCGCGCCGGCGCCACCGTGCTGTTCTCCGAGACGACCGAAGTGCGCGACGCCGTCGACCAGCTCACGGCGCGCGCGGCCGACGCCGGCGTGGCCGAGGCGATCAAGCGCGAGATGGCCTGGTACGACGCCTACCTGGCCCGCGGCAGCGCCGACCGCAGCGCCAACACCACGCCCGGCAACAAGAAGGGCGGGCTGTCCAACATCGTCGAGAAGGCGATGGGCTCGATCATCAAGTCCGGCACCGCGCCGATCGTCGGCGTGCTGCGCCCGGGTGAAAGACTGCCGGCCGGCCGGCGCGGCCTGTTCTACGCCGCCACCCCGGGCAGCGACTTCATCTGCGGCACGCTGCAGCTGGCGGCCGGCATGAACCTGCACGTGTTCACCACCGGCCGCGGCACGCCGTACGGCCTGGCCGAGGTGCCGGTGATCAAGGTCGGCACCCGCACCGAGCTCGCGCGCCGCTGGCACGACCTGATCGACGTCAACGCCGGCCGCGTCGCCGACGGCGAGGCGACCGTGGAAGACCTCGGCTGGGACCTGTTCCGCCTGATGCTGGCCGTCGCCAGCGGCCGCCAGCGGACCTGGGCCGAGCGCTGGCAGCTGCACAACGCGCTGGTGCTGTTCAATCCGGCGCCCGTGACCTGAACTTCCGTTCCGCAACCATGACCTCTCCCATCGTCCAGACCCTGCGCGTCGTCCCCGTGGCGGGCCGCGACGGCATGCTGCTCAATCTGTCGGGCGCGCACGCGCCCTTCTTCACGCGCAACATCGTGATCGCCACCGACAGCGCCGGCCACACCGGCGTCGGCGAGGTGCCCGGCGGCGAGAAGATCCGCCAGACCCTGGAGGACGCCCGCCCCTTGGTGGAAGGGCGGCCCGTGGCCGACCTGCAGGCGATCCTGAACGCGATGCGCGCGCGCTTCGCCGACCGCGACGCCGGCGGGCGCGGCCTGCAGACCTTCGACCTGCGCACCACCATCCATGCGCTCACCGCCGTCGAATCGGCGCTGCTGGACCTGCACGGGCAGTTCCTCGGCCTGCCGGTGGCGGCGCTGCTCGGCGAAGGCCAGCAGCGCGACGCGGTGCAGATGCTCGGCTACCTGTTCTACGTCGGCGACCGCACCCGGACCGACCTGCCGTATGCGAGCGAGCCCGAGGCGGACAACGACTGGTTCCGGCTGCGGCACGAGACGGCGCTGACGCCGCAGGCGGTGGTGCGGCTGGCCGAGGCCGCCCAGCAGCGCTACGGCTTCCAGGACTTCAAGCTCAAGGGCGGGGTGCTGCGCGGCGAGGAGGAAGTCGAGGCGATCCGCGCCCTGCACGAGCGCTTCCCGCAGGCGCGGGTGACGCTCGACCCCAACGGCGGCTGGCTGCTGCGGGACGCGATCCGTCTGATGCGCGACATGCACGGCGTGCTGGCGTATGCCGAGGACCCGTGCGGCGCCGAGGAAGGCTTCTCCGGCCGCGAAGTGATGGCGGAATTCCGCCGCGCCACCGGCCTGCCCACGGCGACCAACATGGTCGCGACCGATTGGCGGCAGATGGCGCATGCGCTCTCGCTGCAGGCGGTCGACATTCCGCTGGCGGACCCGCACTTCTGGACCATGGCCGGCTCGGTGCGGGTGGCGCAGACCTGCCGCGACTGGGGCCTGACCTGGGGCTCGCACTCCAACAACCACTTCGACGTCTCGCTCGCGATGTTCACGCATGTCGGTGCCGCGGCGCCGGGCAAGGTGACGGCGATCGACACCCACTGGATCTGGCAGGACGGGCAGCGCCTGACCAAGGAGCCGCTGAAGATCGAGGGCGGCTTCGTGCAGGTGCCCAGGAAGCCGGGGCTCGGGATCGAGCTCGACATGGCGCAGCTGGAGCGGGCGCATGCGCTGTACCGCCAGCACGGCCTGGGCGCGCGCGACGACGCGATCGGGATGCAATACCTCGTCCCGGGCTGGAAGTTCGATCCGAAACGGCCCTGCCTGGTGCGGTGAGCGCCACTCGGCAGCGGCCCGGGACCCGCGGTGCGCGGCGGACGACGCTCACCTCGCCATCGCCGTGGGCGCCGCCATCAAGAGCGGCTTCTTCTCCACCGGACGGCGGTGCACCATCTGCTCGGGCGTGATCGGCACCGAGGGCATCCACGACCGCTTCGTCGACGCGGTCGCCGCCGGCACGGCGGGCTTCTGCCTGCGTCCGCCGGCCACGCTTCGGACCGGCGGCGCCGCTTGGTGTACCCTCTCGCCTCCTGTGGGCGCGGCGGCCGTCCCGGTGCCGCCGCCACCGCATCCGTGTTCTGCCATTGGAGAAGAGACTCATGAACAAGCGCCACCTGCTGCGCCTGGCCGCCCTGGCGGTGCCCGGCCTGCTGCTGCCCCTGGGCGGCTGGGCCCAGGATTTCCCGCCGAAGAAGCCGGTCACGCTGGTGGTCGGGTTCGCGCCCGGAGGCGCCGCCGACGCGGCCGCGCGCCTGATCGCCAAGAAGCTGGGCGAGAACATCGGCCAGACGGTGGTGGTCGACAACAAGGCCGGCGCCGGCGGCAACATCGCCCACCAGATCGCGGCCACGGGGCCGTCGGACGGCTCGATGCTGCTGTTCGGCTCGATCGGCCCGCTGACGATCGCGCCGCACATGATGAAGCTGCCGTACGACCCGTTCAAGGACCTGGCGCCGGTGTCCGGCGGCGTCCACTTCCCGAACGTGCTGGTGGTCAACTCCAACTCGGGGATCAAGACGCTGGCCGACTTCGTCGCCGCCGCCAAGAAGGAGCCGGGCAGCGTCACCTTCGCCTCCACCGGTTCGGGCTCGGCCTCGCACCTGGCCGGCGAACTGTTCTCGCAGCGGGCGGGCGTCGAGATGGTCCACGTGCCGTACCGCGGCGGCGCGCCGGCGATGCAGGACCTGCTGGGCGGCCGCTTCACCGGCTACTTCGCCGCGCCCCCCACCGCGCTGCCGCACATCCAGACCGGCAAGCTGACGCCGCTGGCGACCACCGGTCTCACGCGGCCGGCCTACATGCCCAACGTTCCGACCGTGGCGGAATCCGGCTTCCCCGGGTTCCAGGCGCTGAACTGGTATGCCTTCGTCGCTTCGTCCAAGACGCCCGCTCCGATCCTGGACCGCTGGAACCGCGAGATCGTGAAGGTGCTGAACGACGCCGGCGTCCGTGAGGCCCTGACCAAGCACGGGCTGACGCCGCACCCAACCACGCGCCCCGAACTGCTGGACTTCATGCAGAAGGAATCGGCGCAGTGGGGCGCCATCGTGCGCCAGCGCAAGATCACGGCCGACTGACGGGGCTGGTTTACAGGCGGCGGCAGTCCGGCGCGCGGGCGGCCGGCGGGCGCCACGCGCTCCTGTCGTCGTCCTGCGCCGCCGGCTTCGCCAGCGCACGCTGGTGCGCGACCAGCCGGTCCAGCGCCGCCAGTTGCGCGGCCACCGGGGCTTCCGCCTCGATCAGCTCGGGTTGCGGTCCGCGGCATGGCGGCGGTTCGCCGTTGCGCGAGCCCTTCGAGTAGGCCTCCCAGTGGGCCAGCTTCCACTGGTCCAGCGGATGGCCCCGCTGCTCGATGCGCCGGCGCCGGGTTTCGTCCGACAGCGACATCCACACCACGGCCGACGGCACCGGCGGCAAGCCGAGCCGTGCCGGATCGGCGAGCGCGCCGGCCACCAGTTCCTGCGTCCACGGTCCCGGCAGCACGACCGATCCGCCGAGTTCGAGCTGGGCGGCGGCGAGGTTCAGCGTGGTGCGGTAATCGAGATCGCGCACTTCCCGCTTGAACAAGGGACTGTCACGGTCGTGCGGATCGCCGCCGAGCGCCTGCAGCAAGCGCGGGCCGTGCAGGCCACCCACGAGGTCCTTGTCGAGGATCGTCCACGGATCGCCCTGCTGCAGCCGATGGCGCACCCACTGCTGGGCCAGGGTCGTCTTGCCGCAGCCTGCCGGCCCGGTGAGAAAGAGGACGACGGGAGCGGGCGGGGCGGGCCGGTGGAGCGTGGGAGGTCGGGTCATGCTTGCGAACGACAGAGAGATGCGCCGCGGTGTGGCTCGAGCGCAGATCGGTGCTCGCACCATACCGGCGTCGACCTCGTGCTGGTGCGAGTTTTCTCAAGGATGGCCCACATTTTCCGTCGGCGCATGACCATGCCGGCGGTGGGTCGATGCCACGCTGGCTCACGCGGTGCGCCGCAGCCGCAGCAGGTGGCGCCCCAGGCCCAGCAAGGCCGTGGTCCAGGCGAGCACGGCGACGCCCAGGAACAGCGGCGGCACCCACGACAGGAAGTCCAGCTGCAGCGCCAGGATCATCTCGTGCGTCGCCGCGGAGTACATGCCCAGCGGAAACACCGCGCCCCAGTACAGGGGGTCGTAGCGCAGCGGAAAGCGCTTGTACACGTAGCGCCACACGGCCAGCAGCACCAGCATCGGGATCCACCAGGTGCCGGTGGCCCAGTACAGGATGGTGAAGCCTTTGAGGAAGGGCAGCAGCGCCTGCAGGAACGGGGCGTCGGGTGCGTTGACGATCAGCAGCGAGCCGGCCAGCGTGGAAATCGCCATCGCGCCCATGTTGATCCAGTACGGCGGCGCCAGGTCGCTCGGCGCGAAGCGGAAGAAGGTGTAGCGGTAGAAGATCAGCGACATCATCCAGATGTACAGCATGCCGCCCCACAGCCACATCGACAGCGCGAAGAAGTTCAGCTCCAGCTTCCAGGGCTGCGCCGAGCGGGCGGCGAGGATGGCGCCGAGCACGGCCAGCGACTGCGTCGCCACCACGGCCAGCAGCCAGCCGCCGGTGATGCCCTGGTCCAGGGTCGGCTTGTCTTCCTTGATGGTGAAGGCCGTGAAGATCGCGTAGGTCAGCACGAACCAGAGCACCGCGGCCACCGCGCCGAGCCCGAAGGCCGCCGGCGCGGGCAGCCCGAACGTGGCGAACTGGCTGCCCAGCACCGCCGTTCCGGCCACGGTGGTGAAGAAGCCGGGGCCGCGCCGGTGATCGATCAGGTCGCCGAAGAAGCGGCCCGGGTAGCGGGTCGCGCGCAGGGCCGTGAGCATGCCGAAGGCCAGCCACGCGACGATGTTCAGGCCGAACAGCGCCACGGCGGCAGCCCGCCAGCCGTGCATGCGCGCCGCCAGCGAGACGATGCCGGTGGCCATCACCATGGCGAAGCAGGCCGGCGACAGGTCGGCCAGCGCGGGGACGGAGGCGGCAGGTTGGCTCTGCATGGCAGGCGACTATAGCGGTCGCCTGCCGTGGGCCGGCCGGGAAAAAAAAAGCCCGGCGGAGCCGGGCGTGAAGTCAGTCAGGAGCAGGTCGTGGGAGCAGTCAGGGCGCCTGGGCGGCGCTGGCGGTGGGAATTCTCATGGTGTGTTGCTGGAGGTCGGGTCGGTCGGGCTGGATGCAAATCGCTGCATCCATGGCCGGTACTGTAGGCGGGCGGATGCCGCGCGGTGCTGACCGCCTCATGACAATTCCGTCATCTGCGATGCCCCTTTTGCGGGCGCCGGCATCGGGACCGACCCCAATGGCCGGACGCGGCACGGCTCGCGGTTGCGTTGCCGTTGACGTACGTCAACCCCGTCCGAATCCGTGGGTGCCAGGACGGCTGCCCGTCCATAAAATCTTCCAGAGCCTGTTTTACCCCTCGCACCTTCCCTCTTTCCGTGTACGCCGAGAGACCCGATCCCGGCCGTGGCGACCTCACGTTGTCCGGCTTTGTCGCCGCCGCCTGCGTCGCCCTGATGCTCGCCGGTGCGGCGTACTGGCTGTCGCTGCAGCAGAACCGCGCGGCGGCCTGGGTGAGCCACACCCACGAGGTCCTCACCAGCATCGCGCGCACCCGTACCGCGCTGGTCGACATCCAGAACGGCCACCGCGGCTTCACGATCAGTGGCCAGGAGGAAGACCTGCGGCCCTACCTCGAGGGCCGGGCCGCGATCGATCGGGAAGCCGCACGCCTGCGCGGGTTCGTCGCCGACAACCCGGTGCAGCGCCAGCACATGGCCGAGCTGGAGGCTGCGCTGGCGCATCGCTTGGCCTCGGCCGCGGAACTCGTCGCCGCGCGCCGCAGCGGCGGCTTCGACGCCGCCAAGTCGATCGTCGACACCGGCATGCCGACCCAGCAGATGACGCGCCTGCGGGCCGTGCTGCAGGAGCTCGAGACCGAGGAAGAGCGGCTGTTGCGGCAGCGGCTGGCCGACCACCACCAGCGGCTGCAGTGGCTGTGGGGCGGCATGGCGGTGATCGTGCTGGTGCTGTTCGCCGCGCTGGCGGTGCTGTATCTGCAGGTGCGGCGCCGCCGCGCCGCCCAGCTGCAGCTGCTGGAGAGCGAGCACCGGTTCCACCTCATGACCAGCAGCGTGCTGGACTACGCGATCATCATGCTCGACCTGCAGGGCTGCGTTCGCACCTGGAACGCCGGGGCCGAGCGCATCACCGGCTACAGCGGCGCCGATGTGATCATCGGCCGCGACTTCGCCTGCTTCTATACCGAGGAGGACGCGCGCGCGGGCCGGCCGACGCGCACGCTGCAGGAGGCGGCGGCGCAGGGCCGCCACGCGGGCGAGAACTGGCTGGTGCGCCACGACGGCTCCGCGTTCTGGGCCAGCGTGGTGATCACGCCGCTGCGCAGCGCGGGCGGCGACCTGCGCGGCTTCTCGATGATCGCGCGCGACCTCACCGAGCGCCGCCAGGCCGAGCATGCCCTGCGCGCCGAGATGAGCGAGCGCCTGCGCATCGACGAGGAACTGCAGCGCCTGAACCGGTCGCTGGAGGCCCTGGTGCGCGAGCGCACGGCGGAACTGCGGGCGGCGAACGCGGACCTGCTTGAGGCCAAGCTGCGGCTGCGCGACCTGTCCTCGCAGCTGATCACGGCCCAGGAGCAGGAGCGCCGGCACATCGCGCGCGAACTGCACGACGACACCGGCCAGTCGATGACCGTGATCCGGATGCACCTGATGGACATGCTGCGCGGCAAGGAGGACGCGATGAGCCGCGTGCCCGAGTGCATCGCCGTGGTCGACGCCGCGATTGCCCAGATCCGCGGCATGGCGCTGAACCTGCGGCCCACCATGCTGGACGACCTGGGCCTCGCCGAGGCGCTGGAGTGGGCGCTCGAACAGCAGGCGAAGGCCGCCGGCTGGGTCACCGCGCTCGAATCCGACGGCGATACTTCCGGCCTGCCGCCGGAGATCCAGACCGCGTGCTTCCGCATCGGGCAGGAGGCGCTGACGAACGCCGCGCGCCACGCCGGCGCCACCGAGGTCAGCCTGGAGCTGCGGATGATCGGGCGCGAGCTGGAGCTGACCGTTTCCGACAACGGCGCCGGCTTCGACCTGGCGCGCTACGGCTCCCCCGAGGAGCGCAAGAAGCATTTCGGCCTGATCTCGATGGGCGAGCGGGCCAGCCTGGTGGGCGGTCGGCTCGAGATCGAGACGGCCCCGGCCCAGGGAACGCGGGTGCGCGCCGTCTTCCCGGTGCCGGTCGAGAACCTGCTCGCCGACGCCGCGCTCGGCTGAAGCGGCCTCAGGCGCCCGCCTGGGCGATCGCCTCCAGCGCGCCGACCTCGATCGGCTTGGTCAGGTGCCGGTCGAACCCGGCGGCCATGGCCCGCGCCCGGTCGGCGTCCGTGCCCCAGCCGGTGGCCGCCACCAGCAGCGGTTGCCGCCGCAGGTCGGTGCGCCGCTTCAGCCGCCGCGCCACCTCGTAGCCGTCCATGCCGGGCATGCCGATGTCCAGCACCACGATGTCGGGCTCGAACCGAGGCACCAGGGCCAGCGCTTCTTCGCCGCTGTGGGCCACGCTCACCGTGTGGCCGAGCATCTCCAGCAGCGCCGCCAGCGTACCGGCCGCGTCGGTGTTGTCGTCGACCACCAGAAAGCGGCGGGCGGCGTCGCCGGCCGGTGCCGCCGCGCCGGGCGGCGCCGGCACGAGGGCGCGCGGCGTGACCGCGACCAGCACCGACGGCGGCAGCGTGATCGTGAAGCAGGCGCCCTGGCCCTCGCCCGCGCTGGCGGCCGTGACGGTGCCGCCATGCATCGCGACGACGCTGCGCACCAGGAACAGGCCGATTCCCAGGCCCTGGGCGCGATGCTGGCCGTGCTCGATCTGCGCGAACAGCTCGAACACCTGCTCCAGCGCCTTGGGGGCGATGCCGATGCCGTTGTCCTGCACGCTGATGCGGATGTGCTGGTCGACCTCCACCCGCAGCGCGATCCGGCCGCCCGCCGGCGTGTACTTCGCGGCGTTGCTCAGGAGGTTGCTGACGGCCTGCGTGATGCGCACCGGATCGACCAGCACCTCCACGGTGGCGTCGGGGAACTGCAGGGCGAGCGCATGGCGGCTTCCGTCCAGGCCCGGCCGGCATGCTTCCACCGCGGCGTCGACCAGGGATCGCAAGTCCACCTGGCGCAGCTCCAGCTTGAACTTGCCGGTGTTGACGCGGGCGATGTCGAGCAGGTCGTCGATGAGGTGGACCATGTGCACCAGTTGCCGTTCCATCGTGGCGCGGGCGCGCTCCGAGGCCGCCGTGCGGCCCTGGTCCTTCTTCAGGATTTCGAGCCCGGTCCGGATCGGCGCCAGCGGGTTGCGCAGCTCGTGCGCCAGCGTCGCCAGGAAGCGGTCCTTGGCGCGGTTCGATTCCTCCAGCCGGTGCGCCCGCTGGCCCAGTTCGGCGAGCATCGCGTTGAACGCGTCGACCAGCTCGCCGACTTCGTCGCTGCTCTTCTTGTCGGCGCGCACCTGCGTTTCGCCGCGCAGCACCTGGCGCGCGACGGCGCTGATGGCCGTGATCGGCTCGGTGATCGAGCGCTGCAGCCGGTTGGTGAGGACGACGCCGGCGCCCAGGCTCGCCGCCAGGATCACGGCGAGCGCGCCCAGGTATTCCAGCATCCGCGGCAGCAACTCGTGCTCGCCCCGGATGTAGATCGAGCCGAGGCGATCCTGCTTGACCACGATCGGGCGCACGACTTCGATCGAGCGCCAGCCGATGTGGGCCCGCCTGCCGGGCACGCGGGGCGGCAGGTCGCTCGTCGCGCCCGGCGCGGTGTAGGAGGCGAAGACGCCGCCGTGCACGTCGTAGATCGCGGCCCCGACGACGGTCGGTTTGGCGCGCAGCGAGCTGAGGTCCTCGGTGGCGGTCTGCGGGTCCTGGAAGCTCAGGGCCGCCTGCGAGGTGAGGGCCAGCACGTCGGCCTGGGTCTCCAGGTCGTGCTGGGTGGCGCGCCCGTGCCGCACGAGATCCACCGCCATCAGCCCGAAGCCGGCCAGCAGCAGGCTGACCAGGCTGGCGCGCAGCAGGACCAGGCGCAGCTTCTGGCGGATCGAAGTGGCGTCTTCCAGCCTCATTGCGACCGCTCCTCCACCGACTTGGCCACGGCGAGCAGGCGCGAGCTGAGCTTGATGCCGCGGCTGTCCGCCGCGCGGGGTGCCGCTTCGAATCGCACCCGCCCGCCTTCGACCACGAAATTCAGGACGGCGCCCAGGGACAGCGCGCCCTCCAGCTGGGTCACGACCAGCACCTGGCCGGGCGTGCGGGCGATGAGGTCGCGCAACCGGCTCTCGTTTGGCGACGCCAGAAAGAGAATGTGCAGCCGCTCGCGCTCGGCGGGCGGCTCGCGCAGGCGGCGCACCGCGATGGGGTGGCCGTTGATGCTGCGCCCCTGCGCCAGCCGCTCGAGATCGGCCAGGACCGCGTCGTCGCCGATCACGCCGATCACCAGCGGGTCTTCCGGCCGCGCGAACGCGCCCGGCGGCCAGTCGACGAAGGTGCCGAACTTCATCAGGAAGGCCGCCTTGACGGCGCTCTCGCGCGGCACGGTGAGCGTCTGCGCCTGCAGCGCGAGCGATGCCGCGGCCAGCAGCAGCACGAGCAGGTGGCGCAGGCGGCGGGCGCCCCGGCTGATGGTCAGGGCTGCCAAACCAGCCTCAGGAACAGCCGGCGCCGGATGATGCTGGCGGCGGCCGGCGCATTGAACTCGACGTGGCTGCGGTCGAGGAGGTTCTGGCCCAGCACCGAAAGCTCGAGGTCGGGCCTGAGGGTCCAGGCGAGCCGCGCATCCACCGCGGTGTACGCAGGCACGCCCGGCGAGGGCAGGGCGCCGACGCGCCGCGCCGTGATGTCGAGCGCCACCCTCGGCCCGAAGTCGTGCTGCGAGCGCAGCTTCCACTGCGACTTCGGGTCGTTGCCGAGGTTGGCGATGCCGGTCGTCGCGTTCGCCGGCGGCGGCGACGAATACCACAGGCTCTTGCGCAACTGCAGCGTGCCGGCCGAGACGCGCCAGCTGGGACGCAGCTGCCACCTGGCCCAGGCCTCGAGCCCGTCGACATGGCCCTGGATGCGGTTCGCGATGGTGGTCACGGCGCTGCCGATGCCTCCGCGCAGCCCGCGATACGACTGGCGAAAGAGCGTCAGGTCGTAGCTGAGCGCCGCGCCGAGGTTGCCGCGATGCCCGGCTTCGACCACGCGCGCGACCTCGGACTGGAACGCGGGGCCGCCTGCGATCAGGTACGGCGGCTGACCCGGGAAAAAGAAGTCGCGGTCCAGGCGCGATGGCGCGCGCACCGCCCGCGACCAGGCCGCCCAGGTGGTGG
Organism: Ramlibacter sp.; assembly: GCF_035554825.1. Taxonomy (GTDB): domain Bacteria; phylum Pseudomonadota; class Gammaproteobacteria; order Burkholderiales; family Burkholderiaceae_C; genus Ramlibacter. The sequence continues at coordinate 15,829 of NZ_DATMHS010000174.1, forward strand.
CGCCGCCGGAATGGCTGTAGGCCAGCCGGGCCGTCGGCAGGAACTCCATCCCGGTGTAGCTGTTGCGCTCGGCCTTGGCGCCCAGCGTCAGCTCGAGACGCTCGCCGACCGCGATCTGGTCCTGCGCGAACACGTTCCACCACCGCAGCGTGCGCTGGCCGGGCACGAACGCCGTCAAGGCGCTCGGGTCGTTCCCGTCGCGCGCGGTGCGGTAGCCGGCGCCCCACAGCACTTCGTGGCCGCGCGCGACCACCGGCTCGTGCGTGAATTGCAGGTCGAAGGTCTGCGCCTTGTTGCGGAACGTCGCCGTCTCGTCGCGCGCGTACATGTCGTACGACGCCTGGACCCGGGAGGCCGAGCCGTCGGCCAGGCGCCGGTCCCACCGGGCGAGCAGGCTGCTGCCGCGCAGGCGCGGCGCGAGGTTGGTCGCCGGCACATCGCCGGCCTCGAAGACGTCGCCCTGCACCGTGAGCGCATGGCCGGCCGAATCGAAGTCGGCGCGAAAGCCGGCCTGGCGCTTGCTGCTGGCGTCGGGCCGTTCGGCGCCGCTGGCGAGCCGGGTGGCGCCGCGGTCGATGGCGAGGCCGTGGACGCGCACGTGGCCCGCCCCGAGCCGGCCGCCCCACCGCACCGATTGCTCACCGCCCGCCGTCGAGCGCGTGGCGGCCACGCGCGGGCCCTGCGTGTCCGCGGCCGGCCGGGTGACGACGTTGATGATGCCGTTGACCGCGTTGGCGCCCCAGATCGTGCCGCCGGGGCCGCTGATGACCTCGATCCGCTCGACATCCTCCAGGGCGACGTCGTGGAAGTCCCAGAACACGCCGGAAAAGAGCGCCGAATAGATCGTCCGGCCGTCGATCAGCACCAGCAGCTTGTTGGCGATCGGGTTGTTGAAGCCACGGGCGCTGATCGCGTACTGGCCGGCGTTCAGCCGCGCCACCTGCAGGTTGGGCGCGAGCCGCAACGCCTCGGGCAGGCTGGTGGCGGCCGAGCGACGGATGTCCTCGGCGGTAATGACGTAGATCGACGCCGGCGCGCTGCGCAGCGTCTGCGGTCGGCCCGAGACCGAGGTGACTTGGATGGTCGCAAGCTGCTCGAGCGACAGGTCGGCCAGGTTGCCGAGCGCCGCCAGTTGGTCCCCCGCTGTGGCGGCCGAGGCGGCCACAGCCAGCGCCGCCGCGAAAACTGCTCTTGTTGTCACCGGGGGATGGTAGCGTCTTGCCGAGCAGCCGTGGGGCCGCGGATCGAGCCGCCGGCGGCCGCCGATGTGCCTGTGCAGTCCGGACCCCGCCCTCAGCGCGCCGCCGCCAGCATCGAGCGCAGGTGCGCTTCCATCCGCGGCGCGTCCGGCGCGCAGCCGGTGAAGAGCTCGAACGCCCCGACGGCCTGGCCGACGGCCATGGTGCCGCCGTCGACGGTGGCGCAGCCGCGGGCCCGGGCCGCCTTCAGCAGCGCGGTCTCGATCGGGAAGTAGACGACTTCGGACACCCACAGCCGCGGCTGCAGCAGGCCGTCCGGCAGCGGCAGGCCCGGCAGCTTGTCCATGCCGGTGGGCGTGGCGTGGATGAGGCCGGTGGCGTCGGCCAGTGCCGCGGCGACGTCGCTGGCGGCGCGCGCGCGGCCGGCGCCGTAGCGCGCCTCGAGCGCCTGGGCGAGGCCGGCGGCCTTGGCCGGGTCGGTGTCGACGATCTGCAGGCGGCCGGCCCCCAGGCGCAGCGCGGCATGGGCCACCGCCGACCCCGCGCCGCCCGCGCCCAGCAGCACCACGCGCGACAGGTCGGCGCCGGGCAGCGCCCGCCTGAAACCCCAGCTCCAGCCCCAGCCGTCGGTGTTGTGGCCCACCAGCCGGCCGGCGCGGTTGACGACGGTGTTGACGGCGCCCATCGCCGCCGCCTCCTCCGACAGTTCGTCCAGCAGCGGCAGCACCGCCTGTTTGCAGGGGTAGGTGATGTTCAGTCCGGCAAAGCCCATGATCCGCGCCGCGGCGATCAGCATGGGCAACTCGGACACGCCGCTGGCGGTGGCGTCGAGGTCGATCAACTGGTAGTGCACGCGCAAGCCGTGATGGCGCGCCTCCGCTTCCTGCATCGCCGGCGTCAGCGAGCGCTGGATGCCCGAGCCGATCAGGCCCAGCAGGAGCTTGCGCGGCGCCGCCATCAGCGGCGCGCCTTGCCCAGCTCGTTCATCAGGTCGCGCACGGTGCCCTCGCCCACGGCCGCCGCGTACTTGTCGATCACCGGCTTCATCTTCTCGCGCAGCTTCGCCTGTTCCGCCGCCGGCAGCTCGCTCACCTGCATGCCGGCCTTCTTCAGCTGGTCGATGGTGGAGGCGGCCTGCTCGCGCGACACCTGGCGCTGGTACTTGCCGGCCTCGCTCGCGGCTTCCTGCAGGATCTGGCGCTCGGCGGGACTCAGGGTGTCCCACAGCTTCTTGCTGACGATCACCGACTGCGGGTTGTACTGGTGGTGGGTCAAGGTGAGGTACTTCTGCACCTCGGCGAAGCGGTTGGCCAGGATCACGCTGACCGGGTTCTCCTGGCCGTCCACCGCCTTTTGCTCCAGGGCCGCGTACAGCTCGGGAAAGGCCAGCGGGGTCGGGTTGGCATCGAGCGCCTTGACCCAGTCGATGTTGATCGGGTTCGGGATGACGCGCAGCTTCAGGCCGGCGATGTCCTCCACCTTGTGGATCGGCCGGCGCCCGTTGGTGAGGTCGCGGAAACCCAGCTCCCAGTAGGCGAGCCCGACGATGCCCTTGTCGGCCAGCTTGGCGTGCATCGCCTTGCCGAACGGCCCGTCGACCACCGCGTCGGCCTCGCGCCCGTTGGCGAACAGGAACGGGAAGTCGTAGACGGCGAACTCCTTGACCTGCGAGGCCAGGATGCCGGAGTTGAGAACCGTCATTTCGACCGTGCCGGCCTGCACCGCGGTCACGGTGGCGGCGTCGCTGCCGAGGGCGCCGCCGGGGAACAGGTTGACCTTGATCTTGCCGCCCGACCTGGCGGCGACGATCTCGGCGAATTTCTCCGCGCCCATCGCCATCGGGTGCCCCTTGGGGTTCTGCAGCCCGAGCTTCAAGGTGCGTTCCTTCACGTCCTGGGCGAAGGCGGGAAGGAGGGCGGCGATGGCGACTGCGGCCAGCACGCTCTTGAGGGCGAGGCGTTTCATGGTGTCTCCTGGTGTTGGTGGCGCGACCGCCGCAGTGTAGACGCGCCGGGCCCGGCCCCGCCGGCGCGTTCAAACGAAAGGTTCGCTTCGCACCCACGGCCCACTGCGGCATTGCGCCGCGCTTACACTCGCGCCGTGCCATTTCGCGAAGCAGTCCGTGCGATTCCCCTCAGGCTGATCTGCCTGCTGGTCCTCGGCCACGTCGCCTTCGCCGGCAACCGCTTCACGCTCACGCTGCAGGCGGTCGCGTTGCACGCTTCCCCCCTGTCGATCGGCATCCTCATGAGCCTGCTGATGGTGGTGCCGATGGTGCTGTCGGTGCACATGGGCCGCTGGGCCGACCGGCTCGGCTTCGCCCGTCCGGCGGCCTGCGGCCTGGCGGCGCTGGCGCTGGGCAGCCTGATCGGGGGACTGCTCGGCTCGATGCCCGCCCTCTACGTGGCCAGCGTCCTGATCGGCACCGGCTACACGATGGCCCATGTGGCGGTGCAGAACGCGGTCGGCCAGCTCACGCCGGCGCGCCAGCTCACGCACTCGTTCTCGGTGCTGGCCATGGGCTTTTCGCTGTCGGGCATGACGGGGCCGCTGGTCGCCGGCGTGGTGATCGACCACCTCGGGCACGCCGCGGCATTCCTGGGCATGCTGTTGTTTGCCGCCGTCTCGCTGGCGCTGCTGGCGCCCTTCATGCAGGCCGGCGCGGCCGGCCCGGACGAGGGCAGGCAGCAGGCGCCGGGCAGCGTGATGGGCCTGCTGCGGCATCCGCCCCTGCGCGCGGTGCTGATCGTCAGCGGCCTGCTGACCATGGCCTGGGACATGTTCCAGTTCCTGGCGCCCCTGCACGGGGCCCGCACCGGCCTCAGCGCCACCTTGACCGGAACCCTGATGGGCGCGTTCGGCGCCGGCACCTTCGCCATCCGCCTGCTGCTGCCGCTGATCCATGCGCGCATGAGCGAATGGCGCATCCTGAGCTGGGCGCTGTTCGTGGCGGCCCTCTGCTACACGGTCTTTCCGCTGGCCGGCACGCTGCCGCTGATGCTGGCCGCGGCGTTCGCCATGGGACTGAGCGTCGGCTGCGGCACGCCGATGGCCATGAGCCTGTTGCACCTCACCGCGCCGCCCGCGCGGGCCGGCGAAGCCGTCGGCGTGCGGACCTCGATCGTGAGCGCCAGCCAGACCCTGTTCCCGCTGGTGTTCGGCGCCCTCGGCTCCGCGATGGGCGTCGCGTCGGTGTTCTGGGCGGGAGCGACCGTGCTGGCCTCGGGCGGCGCGTTCGCGCGGCGCCGCACCGAACCGGTGGCCCGGCGGCCCTGAGCCGCTACGCGCTGCGCCGTCCCAGGCGGCGGGTGGCGAACCAGGCGATCGCCAGCCACAGCACGCTGCGCAGCGTCATCGCCGCCACGGTGCGAACTTCGTAGGCGCCGCCGCGCGCCACGTGCACGCCGAACGCCGCGAACACCAGCAGCGTCGCCAGCGCGATCGCCCATGCCAGCTGCGTCGCCCAGCGCCGGCCGAGCCACAGGCCGGCCGCGGCCAGGACGTAGCCGAAGCCCGCCAGGAAGTTGAACCACAGCACGAAGGGCACGTAGGCGCCGGCCGCCTGCCGCGCCGCAGCGCCGCCGAACAGCGCGTTGCCGCCCGAGCCGATCGTGAGCAGGCCGAAGGCGCCCGCCGCCAGGGCCAGCCCGCGCAGCGGGGAATCCGGTTTCGTCATGGGTGCGCTCCTTCATCGATGCGCCGGCCTTCGCCCGCTTCCTCGTAGGTCCGCCCGTCGCGGATGTGGTAGATGCGCTTGAAGGTGGGGATGATCTTCTCGTCGTGGGTGACGACGATGATCGCCGTGTGGTACTGCCTGGCCATCCGGTCGAGGATGCGCACCACGGCCAGGGCGCGTTCGCTGTCGAGCGGCGCGGTGGGTTCGTCGGCCAGGATCACGGGCGGACGGTTCGCCAGGGCCCGCGCGATCGAGACGCGCTGCTGCTCGCCCCCGGAGAGTTGCGCCGGCTGGGCCTTCGCCCGGTGCCGCACGTCGAGCGCGTCGAGCAGTTCCAGGGCGCGGCTGCGCGCCTCGGCATTGGGGCGGCCGGCCAGCATCGGCAGCAGCGCGACGTTGTCGGTCACGTCGAGGAACGGAATCAGGTGCGGCGCCTGGAACACGAAGCCGATGCTGTCGCGCCGCAGCGCGCGCAGGTCGGGCAGCTTCCAGCCGTCGTCGTAGATCGTCGCGCCGCCCAGCACCATGCGGCCGCCGCTGGGCTCCGTCACGGCGCCCAGGCATTTCAGCAGCGTGCTCTTGCCGGAGCCGGAGGGCCCGATCAGCCCGACCACCTCGCCCGGCGCGACGGTCATGTTGACGTCCTTGAGCGCGTCCACGGCGGTGTCGCCGGCGCCGTAGCGCTTGCGCAGTCCCTCGATGACGATGCCCGCTTCCTGCATGCTAGCCACCGATGGCCGCGGCCGGATCGACGCGCAGCGCGGCGCGGATCGCGAGCGTGCTGGCGATGGCGCAGATCACCATCACGGCGGCCAGGCCGCGGGCGGCGTCGGCGGGCTCCAGCAGCACGTACTTTGGAAACAGCGGCGCCCAGCTGGTCGCCGCGATCTTGCCGACCACGAACCCGATCAGGCCGAGGCCGAGCGCCTGCTGCAGGATCATCCCGGCGATGGTCCGATTGCGCGTTCCGATCAGCTTGAGCACCGCGATCTCGCGGATCTTGCCGAGCGTCATGGTGTAGATGATGAAGGCGACGATGGCGGCGCTGACGATCGCCAGGATCACCAGGAACATGCCGATCTGCCGGGCCGAGGTGGCGATCAGCTTGGCGACCAGGATCTCCTCCATCTGCGCCCGGGTGAAGGCCTGCAGGTGCTTCCAGCGGCGGATCGGTTGCGCCACGCGCTCGGCGTCCCACCCCGGCTGCAGTTGCACCAGCACGGCGTTGACGTTGTGGTTGCTGCTCTGCGCGGCTTGCACGGCGTCCAGCAGGCCCGGTGTGCCCGGCCGGTTGAAGGCCGGGTTGGCGGCGGTGCGCGCCCGCTCGTTGACGATGGCGTCGTTGTCCTTGAGGAACTGCGCTTCCTGGGCGTCCTTGAGCGGAATGAAGACCATCGGATCGCCGCCGGAGGAGACCGCGCGCCGGGTGAGGCCGACCACGGCGTAGTCGTGCCGGCGGATGCGGATGCGGTCGCCGAGGGCGAAGCCGGTCTTCACGTCGGCCACGGCCTCGTAGTGGCTGCGGGTCACGTGGCGGCCGGCGGCGAGCGCACCGGGGCTGCCGGGCTGGCCCGGCTCGAAGCCCACCACCATCGCCCGCACGTCGGTGGCGCCGCGCCGCACCTGCATGCTGAAGTAGGTGACGTTGGCGGCGCGCGCGACGCCGGGCAGTCCGCGGATGGCGCGCACGGCGTCGTCGCGGATGCTCGAGGATTCCGCATACGGCCCCTGGGTGTCCTGCTGCACCACCCACAGGTCCGCCCGGCTGTTGTCCAGCAGCATCCGCGCGTCGTCGACCATGCCGCGGTACAGGCCCGCCATCGTCAGCGTGACGCCGATCAGCAGGCCCAGGCCCACGCCCGTGAGCACGAACTTGCCCGCGGAATGGAGGATGTCGCGGCCGGCCAGGCTGATCATGGCCGGCTCGCGATCACGGCGTCGACCACCTTGATGCGGCTGCGCGCGCCGAGTTCCTGCTCGCTGTGGACCACCACCGGATCGCCGGGGTTCAGGCCGGCCAGCACGGCGACCCGCCCGTCCAGCGCGCTGGGGCCGACGCGCACCGGCGCGAACCGCGGCCGGCCGCCGTCGGCCAGCCACACGCCGGTGCGGTCGCCCTGCTGGCGGATGCTCGCATTGGGCACGACCAGGACGGCTGGCCCGGCCGGCAGCGTGACGGTCACCTCGGCGAGGTCGCCGATCGCCAGCCCGGCCGGCGCGGCGTCGAAGGTCACCTGCGCGAGCCGTTCCTCGGTCACGCTGTCGCTGACGGCCTCCAGCCGCGCAATCCGCCCGGGCAGCGCATGCGCGGGGTTGGAGCGCAGGGCGATCGACGCGGCCTGCCCCGGCGCCAGGCCGGCGGCGCGGCCCTGGTCGAAACGCACCTTGACCCACAGCGAGTCCGGGTCGACCAGCCTGAGCACCGCTTGTCCGGCCACCACGGTGGAGCCGGGCTCCGCGTCCCGGCCGGTGACCAGCGCATCGGCCGGGGCCACGAGGCGCGCGTTCTGCCGTTGCTGGAGCAGCCCGGCGCGCTCCGCCGCCAGCCGCTGGCGGTCCTGCAGCGCCGCCGCGACGTTGGCTTCGGCCGCCGCCAGCGTGGCGCTGGCCGAGGCGCTTTCCTGCAGCTTGCCTTCCACGGCGCTGGCGCTGAGGAAGTTCTGGCGCCCCAGGTCCTGGTAACGGCGGGCAGTCGCCGCGGCCAGGTCGCGCCGCGCCAGTGCGTCCTGGCGCTGCGCCTGGGCACCGGCCGCGGCGCTGGCGCCGCGGGCGATCGACGCGTCCAGGGCGGCGATCCGCTGGTCCAGGTCGACCGGGTCGATTTCGGCCAGGAGCTGGCCCGCCTTCACGAGGTCGCCGACGTCGACCAGCACCCGCGCCACGCGGCCGGCTGCGGTCGGCCCCACCAGATAGGCGCGGCGCGCCTCGACGGTGCCGAGCCCGAACAGGGCGGGCGCGACGGTGCCGACCTGGGCCGCCTGCACGGTCACCCGGGTCGGGGCCAGCGGGCCGGCGCGGGTCATGGTGAAGGCGAAGCCCGCCAGCAGGGCGACCGCCGTGGCCACGAGCGCCACCCGGCGCGAAACCAGTCGGGCCAGCTTCATGGCGCCTCCTGCAGGCCGCGCCGATAGATCGCGAACACGGCGTCGGCCTGGCTCTTGATGGCGGCCGGGTTGCCGCTGAGCATGGACTGCATCACCAGGCCCTGCACCACACCGACGAACAGGGTCGCCGCGGCGTCCAGGTCGACCTCGCGCGACACCTCGCCGATCGCCACCGCCGCGTCGAGCTGCTTGCGCAGCATCTTGCGATACCCCTGCAGCAGCTTGCGCACCTCCTGCTTGATCGGCGAGTCGGCGGGGCGCTGCAGCTCGTGGAAGATGAAGCGCGGCACGCCGGGATGGCTCGCCACGAAGCCCACGTGCGCCTTGAACATGCCGGCCAGCGCATCCAGCGGCGAGCCGGCCCTGGCGACGGCGCGCTCCAGTGTCGACAGCAGCTGCTCGCGCACCCAGCCCATCGCCGCCAGCCAGATCGCGTCCTTGGTGGGGAAGTGCTTGAACAGCGCGCCCTGGGTGACGCCGACGTCGGCCGCGATGTCGGCGGTCGTGATCAACGCCGGGCTGGCCTCGCGGGCGAGCGCGAGCGCGGCGGTGACGATTTCGGCCTGGCGGTCGGCGGTCGGCAGGCGGGTGGCGGCAGTGCTCATGTTGGTAAGTAATTGAATACTTGCCAATATACGCCGGAATCGCGGCCGGCGCCAGCGGGCGGCGCGGAAGCAAGCCAATGGCCGGGCTGGCGCGAAGGCGGGCCGCCGGGACGGCGGGCAAACCCCGGCCTTCGCGGGCGGCGACTTCGGGCACACTGCACGCCATCGCGCCCACCGGCGGGGTGCCGCCGGCGCCGCGCGTCCCGCGCGCCGCGGCCCGATGCGCGCCGTCCCCGCATCGCCCCAATCACAAGGAGCTTTCCGATGTCCGCCTCCTATTCCTCGCCCACCGAACGGGTCCAGACCTGGCTCGAGGGCTCCACGCTGCACATCCGCTTCAACAACCCGGTGAAGCACAACGCCCTGTCGGTCGACATGTGGGGCGCGGTGCCGCCGCTGCTCGCGCAGGCGGCCGACGACGACCGCGTGCGTCTGGTGGCGTTCTCGGGCGCCGGCGAGAAGGCGTTCGTTTCCGGCGCCGACATCTCGCAGTTCGAGGACATGCGGGCCGCGAAGGCGGCCGTCGCGAAATACGAGGTGCTGGCCGAGGAGGCGCTGACCGGGATCCACGAGTTCGCCAAACCGACGCTGTCGTGCATCCGCGGCTACTGCATCGGCGGCGGCGTCAACGTCGCCATCGCCTGCGACATCCGCATCGCCTCGACCGATTCGGTGTTCGCGATCCCGGCCGCGCGCCTGGGGCTGGGCTACCGCTATTCCGCGATGAAGAACCTGGTGGACCTGGTCGGTCCGGGCGCCGCCAAGGACCTGTTCTTCACCGCGCGCCGGATCGACGCCCGGGAGGCCAAGGACATCGGACTCGTCACCCGGGTCTGCGAGCCCGATCAACTGCCGCAGCTGCTGGCCGAGTACACCACGGCCATGGACCAGAACGCGCCGCTGACGATCCGCACGGCCAAGGCGATCACGCGCGAGATCCTCAAGCCGTCGCCCGACCTCGACCTGGAGTCCTGCAAGCGGATGATCCTGGGCTGCTTCGAGAGCGAGGACTACACCGAAGGCCGGCGCGCGTTCATGGAGAAGCGCAAGCCGGTGTTCACCGGCCGCTGAGCGGCGCGCCGCGGCAGCAAGGAGACGAGATGCAAGCGTATTGGATGGACGTGAGCGGTGACAGCGCGACGCTGCAGCTGCGCGACGTGGCGAAGCCGCAAGCCGGTCCCGGCCAGGTGCTGGTCCGGGTGCACGCCGCCGCGCTCAACCGCGGCGAGTTCATCACCGGCCATGGGCTGCACGCCAAGCCCGGCGCGCGGCCGATCGGCCTGGAGGCGGCCGGCGAGGTGGCCGCGCTCGGGGCCGGGGTGAGCGGCCTGCAGGTCGGCCAGCGCGTGATGGGCCGCTGCCCCGGCGCCTTCGCCGAATACGCGCTGATGGACGGGCGCGAGGCGATGCCGGTGCCGGACCGTCTTTCCTGGGAGCAGGCCGCCGCGCTGCCGCTGGTCTACCAGGTGGCGTACGACCTGCTCGTGCTGCAGGGGCGGCTCGCGCCCGGCGAATGGGTGCTGGTCAACGGCGTCTCCTCTGGCGTCGGCGTCGCCAGCCTGCAGCTGGCGAAGGCGCTGGGCGCCCGGGTGATCGGGACCTCGGGGGCCGCGGACAAGCTGGCGCGCTTGCGCGAGCTGGGGCTGGACGTCGCTCTGTGCACGCGCGCGGCCGATTTCCACGGGGCGGTGCTGGAGGCGACCGGCGGCCGCGGCGTCGACCTCGCGGTGAACAACGTCGGCGGCTCGGTGTTCGCCGAGGAAGTGCGCTGCCTGGCCTTCCAGGGGCGCCTGGGCATGGTCGGCTACGTCGACGGCCAGCTGAGGGCCGAGATCGACATCGAGGCCCTGCACGCGAAGCGGCTGACGCTGTTCGGCGTGTCGAACAAGCTGCGCAGCCAGGACCAGCGCGCCGCCGGCGTCCCCGGTTTCGTGCGCGACGTCGTGGCCGCGGTGGCCGACGGACGGATCACGCCGGTGGTCGATCGCGTCTTCCCTTTCGCCGAGCTGGAGGCGGCGCGCGAACACATGAACGCCAACCGGCACCTGGGCAAGATCGTGCTGGCGAGCGGCGGCTGAGGCCCGCGCCCGAACCTTGACCGGGCGCAACGCGGCGCGCCGCGAGCCATGGCCCAATCCCGGCTCGATTCACCACGAAGGAGGGCAGGCCATGGGCAACAAGCTCGTCACCGAGGCCGACCGCAAGCGCACCCCCGCGCCGGTCTGCATCGAAGGCTACAAGATTCGCCGCGAGGGCACCGGCCAGCGCGTCAGCCTGGAGCGCGGGCGCGCGAGCCACAACAAGAAGAACCCGGGCAAGCGCACGCACAAGGGCGGCAGCTGATTCGCCGCCCGCCCGTGCCGCGGGGCGGGTGACAAATGGCGGCCGGCGAGGCGCCCGGCGCCGGGCGCGACGTTCACCGTCCGTCGACGCGCCGCAGGAACCGCTGCGCGTCGAGTTCGCCCAGGCTCGAGATGCCCAGCATGGCCATGTTGCGCGACACCTCCGCCTGCAGCAGGTTGATCGCGTGCGCCACGCCGGCTTCGCCGCCGACGGCGGCGGCATAGGCGAACGGCCGGCCGGCGAACACCATCTTCGCGCCCAGCGCCAGCGCCTTGAGCACGTCCGCGCCGCGGCGCACGCCGCTGTCCATCATCACCGGCAGCTCCGGCACGGCGGCGACGATCCCGGGCAGGACGCGCAACGGCGCGACCGCGCCATCGAGCTGGCGCCCGCCGTGGTTGGACACGATCACGCCGTCGGCGCCGTGGTCGCGGGCGATGCGAGCGTCGTCGGGGTGCAGCACGCCCTTGATCACCAGGATGCCCTTCCAGGTGCGCCGCACCAGCGCGAAATGCTCCCAGGTCAGGTGCCCGCGGTGCGAGAAGTCGCGCTCCACGTTGGGCGAGATGATCGGCGCGCCGCGGGTCGGGAAGTTGTTCTCGAAGTGCGGAATGCCATGCCGCGCGATGGTCTTCAGGAAGGTCCCGAACAGCCAGCGCGGATGCGTGAGGCCGTCCCACGCCAGGCGCGCCGTCGGCCGCAGGGGCGTGGAAAAACCGGCCCGCAGGTTGTTCTCGCGATTGGCGGCCGCCGGCGTGTCGACGGTGACCACCAGCTTGCGGAAGCCGGCCCGCGCGGCGCGCTCGACCAGGGCGACGATGTCGTCGGGCTTGCCTGGCAGGTAGGCCTGGAACCAGGCCGCGGGACTGGCCCGCGCCACGTCCTCCAGCCGGATCAGCGAGGAGCCGCTCATGATCATCGGCACCCCGGCGCGCTCGGCGCCCTGCGCCAGCACGATGTCGCCGCGGTACGCCGACAGCGCGCTCAATCCCACCGGCGCGATCCCGAACGGCGCGGCATGGCGCTCGCCGAACAGGGTCGTCGCGGTGCTGCGTCCGGCGATGTTCACCAGCACCCGCGGCACGAACTCGTACGCGTCGAACGCGCTGCGGTTGGCCTGCTGCGAACGGTTGTCTTCGGCGGCGCCGGCGATGTAGCCGAACACCGGCCGCGGCAGATGGGCCTGGGCCGCCGTCTCGAAATCGTGCAGCGACAGGATGCGCGCCAGCCGCGGCGAAAGCGGCCGTGCCGCCGCCGGCTGGCTCGAGCGGCCGGCGTCCGGCCTGGCGTTGCCGGGTGGGAGTGGAGGGTTCTGGGTGTTCATGTCCGAAGGTGCTGGCTGTCGGGGGGGCGGGTGGCCCCGGCGGGCTGCTGCGCCTGCACGAACTCGGCGCGGCGCTGGAAGAAGCGCTGCGCCGCCAGCCGCAGATGCAGCTGCATCGCCTGCGCCGCCACTTCGCCGTCGCCGCTCGCGATCGCGGCGGTGATGTCCTTGTGGTGCTGCAGGCTCTGCTGGAGGTCGGCGCGGGTGCTCACGAAGAAGGAGCGCACCACGATCGGCATGTCGATGATGCTGGCCAGCAGCAGCTTGAGCCGCGGCGACCCCGAGCCGTCGAGGATGGTGCGGTGGAAGCGGCTGTTGATCGCCTGCAGCCGCAGCACCATGTCGGCGCCGCCCTTGCCGATCGCCGCGGCCATCTCGCGGTTGAGCCGCTCCAGCTCGGCCCGTACGGCAGGATCGCCCCGCTGGGCCGCCCGCTGCGCCGCGTGCGCCTCGAGCAGGCTGCGCAGGTGGTAGGTCTCGAGGATGTCGGCGTCGGTCCACTGCGCGACCCGCACGCCGCGGCCCGCGTCCACGGTGGCCAGCCCGTCCTCGATCAGGCGCTTGAGCGCCGCCCGCACCGGCGTGCGCGACAGCCCCAGCTCCCGGGCGATCGGTTCCTCCTTCAGCTGGGCGCCGGGCGGGTAGCTGCCGGCGACCAGCCGCTGCTTCAGCAGCTCGTAGGCGGTCTCGCTGGCGCTGCTCATGGCGAGGGCGACGGAGCCGCGAGGCGGGGCTGATTGTTCAAAATTTGTTTTCCTTGGGGCAAGTGTCGCTGCGCGTAGCCTCTGGCGAATTCCTGATGTACGTGGGAATGTACTGGATTTTGTTTTTTTGCGGTACATTCGCGCAAGAGCGCCGGCACGTTCGGCCGGTGAAAGGAACCAGAGCAATGATCGGTCTTCAAATCCGCAAACGGCAGCGGCAGGTGGATGCGCGCGTGGTGGACAGCTTCCGCGCCATTCCGGTGGCGAACATCAGCGACTGCATGGCGCGCATGACGGCCGGCGGCCCGCGCCTGCGGCCCATGCACGGTTCCGGCCGCCTCGCCGGGCCGGCGCTGACGGTGAAGACGCGCCCGGGCGACAACCTCATGATCCACAAGGCGATCAGCCTCGCGCAGCCCGGCGACGTGATCGTCGTGGACGGCGGCGGCGACCTCACCAACGCCCTGATCGGCGAGATCATGGTGAACACCGCCATCAAGCGCGGCATCGCCGGCTTCGTGATGAACGGCGCCATCCGCGACCTGGACACGATCGGCGCCGGCACCTTCCCCGTGTATGCCGCCGGCGTCACCCATCGCGGCCCGTACAAGGACGGCCCCGGCGAGATCAACGTGCCGATCGCGATCGACGGCATGGTGATCCAGCCGGGCGACCTGATCGTCGGCGACGCCGACGGCTTCCTGTGCGTTCCCTTCGACGACGTCGAGGCGGTGCACCGCGCCGCCACCGACAAGATGGCCGCCGAAGCCAAGACCATGACCGCCATCGCCGAAGGGCGCCTGGACATTTCGTGGATCGACGCCGCCCTCAAGCGGATCGGCTGCGACCCCGAGCCGCGCTGAGTGTCGGCGATGGCTGTCAACGTGATGCGAGTGGTCCGTTCGGACCTGTGGATCGACCCCGCCTTCGACCAGTCCTTCCAGGGACGGCAGGACGTCGTGCTCGACGTGTTCCCGCGCAACGGCCCGGCCGAGGCGGCGTGGGCCGTGCTGGAGCGGGCCCACGTGTACCAATGCTCGGCCGCGAAGGACGAACTGCCCAGGCAGTGGTTCGCCACCGAGCAGTTGCTGCAGCGCTGCCCGCAGCTGCTGTGCGTCTCCTCGACCGGCGCCGGCTACGACACCATCGACGTGGCGGCCTGCACCAAGGCAGGTGTCGCGGTGGTCAACCAGGCGGGCGGCAATGCCGCGTCGGTCGCCGAACAGACGTTCGGGCTGATGCTGGGCGTCTCGCGCCGGATGCTCGAATGCGACCGGCGCCTGCGCCGCGAGCAGGGCTTCGGCCGCGAGTCGGTGATGGGCCACGAGATCCGCGGCAAGACGCTGGGCATCGTCGGCATCGGCCACGTCGGCACGCGCGTGGCGGCGCTGGCGCGCGCGTTCGGGATGGAGGTGCTCGCGACCGACCCGCTGCTGGAGTCCGCCGAGATCACCCGGCGCGGCGCGAGCCCGGTGACCCTGGACGAACTGCTGGCCCGCTCGGACGTGGTGTCGCTGCACTGCCCGCGCGACCCGACCACGCTCAGGATGATCGACGCCGGCGCCTTTGCCCGCATGAAGCGCGGCTCGATCTTCATCACGACGGCGCGCGGCGGCATCCATGACGAAGCAGCACTGGCCGCCGCGCTGGCGTCCGGCCACCTGGCCGGTGCCGGCGTCGACGTGTGGGACAAGGAACCGCCGCCGCTGGATCACCCGCTGCTGCAGCGTGACAACGTCTTCGCCACGTTCCATACCGCGGGCGTGACCCACGAGGCGCGCCGCAACATGGCCACGATCGCGGCGCAGCAGATCCTGCAGCTGCTGGCCGGCGAGCGGCCGCCGCGGCTGATCAACCCGCAGGTGTGGCCAGCGTTTCGCGCCCGCCTGCTGGCGGCGGCGCGGCAGGGGCGGGGCCAGGAGCCGGTGGCGGCGGCCTGAGCGTTCATTCGACAGATTCAACGACGGAGACATGATGAACAGCAACCACAACACGAGGCGCCGCCTGCTGCGCGCCATCCCCGCCATGGTGCTCGGCGGCGCTGCCCTGGCGGCCATGGCGCCGGCGGCGGCCGCGACCTATCCGGCGCAGCCGATCAACATGATCGTGGCGTACGCCCCCGGCGGCGGCACCGACATCATTGCCCGCGTGCTGGCCCGCTACATGGAGAAGTACCTGGGCAACGACGCCCGGATCGTGGTGCAGAACCGGCCCGGCGCGGGCGGCGGCATCGGCTTCGGCGCGGTCGCCAGCGCGCCGCCCGACGGCTACACGATCGGGTTCATCAACACCCCCAACGTGCTGACGTCGCCGATCGAGCGCAAGACCAGCTTCACGTGGCAAAGCTTCGACCTGCTCGGGAACATCATCGACGATCCCGACAACTTCAGCGTGCACGCCGACAGCCCGATCAAGACGCTGGCCGAACTGGCGGCGTACGCCAAGGCCAATCCCGGCGCCGTCAGTTACGGCACGACCGGCATCGGCTCCGACGACCACCTGGCCGCCCTGATGTTCGAGAAGGCGGCCGGCGTCAAGATGAACCACATCCCGTTCAAGGGCGCCGCCGAGGTGCAGAACGCGATCGCCTCCAAGCAGATCATGGTGGCGGCGATGAACATCGGCGAGGCCCTGCAGTACCAGAAGGGCGGCACGCCGCTGCGCAACCTCGGGCAGATGAGCGTCGCCCGCACCACCCTGGCGCCCAACCTGCCCACCTTCAAGGAGCAGGGCTACGACATCATCATGGCGTCGCTGCGCGGCGTCGCCGCGCCCAAGGGCCTGCCGCCGGCGGTGCGCGAGGCGCTGGTCAAGGCCATCGAGAAGTCGGTGAACGATCCGCAGTTCCAGGCCCAGGCAGCGTCGTATTTCGCGCCGGTGCGCTACCTGCCGCCGGCGCAGTATGCCGCCGAGCTGCAGAGCGCCGAGGCGGGATTCCGCCAGCTGTGGAAGGAGATGCCCTGGGCCGACAAGTGACCCGGGCGCGGGCGGGCGGCGGCGCGCGCCGCCGCGCCGGCCCGCCGCGATCGGCGCCGCATTGACAAGCGCCGACGCTCTGAAATACGCTCGGCGCATGATGCCCAATGCGCACCAGGTGCAGGAGCCGGCCGCCGGTGCGACCGTGGCCCGACTCGCCGAAGCCGCCCGCTACACCCTGCTGCGCCGCCTCGCGCCCTCGATGCGACACCACCTGGTGGTGAATCTGCAGCCGATCGGGATGATCTACGAGGTGATGGACCGCCGGCTGAAGGCGCCGCAGCCGGATCTCGCCGACGTGCACGACAGCGCCCAGAAGATCAACGGCTTCGCCAAGGCGGCCCTGAACTCGTGCCTCGACGTGGTCACCTGGCTCGCGCCCGACGACGAAATGCGCACCAGCGCCGAAGCCGGCGTGCGCGAATGCCTGGGGCTGGTGGCCACCAGCCTGACCTTCCGCGGCTACAACCTGCGCAACGAAGTGCAGGGGCTGGCCGGCGAAGTGCGGCGCTCCTCGATGCGCAACGTGCTCACGGCGGCCTTGCTCTACGCGACCGACCACACCCTCGCCCCGGCCGACATCACGCTGTCGGCCCGGTCCGGCGCGCGGGACCTGACGCTGATGCTGACGCTGCGGCCCACCGACGGCGAGCCGTCCTTCATCGCCGACCCGCCCTACCGGCGCCTGGACTGGACCGACCTCGAGGCGCTGGCGGCCGCCGAGTCCGGCGCCGTGGCGCGCGACGGCACCCTGCAGCTGCAGCTCACGCTGCCCTGGCAGACCGCGCCTGCAGCCGGCTGAGCTGCGCCGGGATTTCCGCGGGCAGCTCCCGCGCGAGGTAACCCACCGGACCCATCCGCCGGCCCAGCGCCGCGCCCGCCTGCGCGTGCAGCACCACGCCCCATGCGCAGGCCTGTTCCAGCGGCGGCTGCTGCGCCGCCAGGCCCGCGATCACGCCGGCCAGCACGTCGCCCGAACCGGAGGTCGCCAGTCCCGGATGGCTGCTCTCGTGGCGCCATCCCTGTCCGAGCGGCGTGGCGATGAGCGTGGTCGCACCCTTGAGGGCGACCACCGCGTGCCAGCGCTGCGCCGCGTCGACGACCGCCGCCTCGGGCTCGCCCAGCACCCCGTCCTTGTCGTCGCCCGTCAGGTGCGCCATCTCGCCGGCATGCGGCGTGAGCAGCACCGGCTGCGCGAAGCGCCGCTGCCGACGCACCAGGTCCATCGCCAGGGCGTCGAGGATCACCGGCGCGTGCGCCAGCAGCGGCAGCAGGTCCTCCAGGAACCGGCAGGTGCCGGCCGCGTCCATCAGGCCGGGTCCCAGCAGGGCGGTGCGGGTGTGGCGCGCGCTCTCGGCCACCAGCTCGAGTCCTTCGGGCGCGAACGAGCCGGCGCCGGTCTCGGGCAGCGCGATCACCCGCGCCTCCGGCAGCGCCAGCGCCAGGGACTTCGCCACCGACGCCGCCGTCGCGATCACCAGCTTGCCGGCGCCGGCCCGCAGCGCGGCGATCCCCGCCAGCAAGGCGGCACCGGGGATCTCGCGGCTGCCGGCCACGATCAGCACGCGCCCGCGCTCCTCCTTGTCGGCGTCGGGCGCCAGCGTCGGCAGCGGCCAGCGGCGCAGCAGCCGCGGATCGAGGGTGGTCCAGGCGGTCGCGCGCGCCATCGGGGTCAGGGCTTGGGCGCGGCCTGCGCGTCCGGCTCGACGGTGACCGGGGCGCCGGCTTCGCGCAGCGGCGCCACGAAGTTCACGAGATCGGTCTTGAGCGCGTCCTGCGCCGGGTCGTACTCGTAGGAGCTGACGCCGCAGTTGGGAACGTCGCCGCGGCGGTCGATGGTGAGGATCTGCTCCTCGTCCAGACACTCGACCAGGTAGCGCATGCAGTTGACGATCACCTGGTGGCCCACCACCAGCACCCGCTCGCCGCCGTGCTCGCGGGTGACCATCTCGAGCAGGCTGCGCAGCCGCAGGATCACGTCGCACCAGCTTTCGCCGCCGGGCGGGCGGAAATAGAACTTGCCGACGTGGGCCCGCTGGTCGCTCAGCTCCGGGTATTTCTCCCGGATCCCGAACCGGGTCAGCCGGTCGAGGACGCCGAACTCCTTTTCGCGCAGGCGCTCGTCCACCCGCAGGCGCAGCTCGTGCTCGGAAAAGCCCGCGGCATCGCGCAACAGGCGCGCCGTCTCGCGGGCGCGCACGTAGGGCGAACACAGCAGGACGTCGGGACGGCGATCCTCGGGCAGCTCGCCGAACCAGTGGCCCAGCGCGGCCGCCTGGCGCCGCCCCAGTTCCGAGAGCGGGGTGTCGATGTCGCGCTCGGCGATGTCGATCACCGGCAGGCCGGCCGCTTCGGCCGCGTCCCGCGCGACATTGCCGGCGCTTTGCCCATGCCGCACGATCCAGAGCGTGCGCGGCCACTGCGTTCCCTTGGGTGCTCTCACGCGCTGCTACCTCCGCGCGAAGCCCAGCGTCTTCATGGCCGGCGCGAGGGCGTTGCGGCTGGCGTCGTAGCCGGTCCAGGGCGTGTTGCCTTCGGCCACCCGGGTCGGCGCCGAGGCGACCGTCCAGTGCGCGCCGGAGGTCAGCCCCGCCAACTCGCTCCAGCGCACCGGCACCGAGATGCCGAGCCCCGGGCGGGCCCGGGCCGACCAGGCGGCGGCGGTCGTCGCGCCGAAGCCGTTGCGCAGGTAATCGATGAAGATCCGGCCGACCCGGTTGTTGCCGCCGCTCTTGGCGACGAAGCGCTGCGGCAGCGTGCGCGCCAGGTGCTGGACCACGGCCTGCGAAAAATCCTTGACCGTGTCCCAGTCGAACTGCGGTCGCAGCGGCACCTCGATGTGCAGCCCCTTGCCGCCGCTGGTCTTGAGGAAGGCCTTCAGGCCCAGTTCGTTGAGGAAGCTGTGCACCAGTTGCGCCGCCTCCTGGATCTGCGGCCAGTCGACACCCTCGCCGGGGTCGAGGTCGAAGGTCATGCGATCGGGCGTGCCGATCGCCGACGCGGTGCCGTTCCAGGCATGGAACTCCACCACGTTCATCTGGGCGGCCGACAGCAGCCCTTGCGCACTGGCCACGCCCAGCGGCGGCGGGTGGTCGGGATCGACGGCCGGATCGAACGGCACCACCCCCGGCATGCGGTAGCGCTCCAGGTGCTTCTGGAAGAACAGTTCGCCCCCGATCCCCGACGGCGCCCGCACCAGGGCCACGG
Source organism: Ramlibacter sp. (assembly GCF_035554825.1). GTDB lineage: Bacteria > Pseudomonadota > Gammaproteobacteria > Burkholderiales > Burkholderiaceae_C > Ramlibacter. The sequence continues at coordinate 34,967 of NZ_DATMHS010000174.1, forward strand.
GCCGGTCCTTCAGGTGCGCCAGCAGCAAGGGCGCGACCAGGGCGTAGTAGCGCACGAGGTCGAGCTTGGTGAGGCCGCTGGAAGGATCGATCACGCGCTCCGGATGGGTCACCCGCAGCGATGGCGGCAATTGCGGCATCGCGACTTCGGCCGGGTTGGGCGGCGCCGCCTTGGCGGCCTTCGGCGGGTCCCCGGCCGGCGTCTGCGCCGCCGGCGCCGCAGCCTTCCGGCGGCCGCCCTTGGCGGTCCGGTCCACGGGCGCCGCGGACCGCGCGTTTTCCCGCGTCACCGCATCGGCCGGCTTGTCGTCGCGCAGGCCGTAGAACACCGAGTGCCGGATGCGCCCGTCGCGGGTCCATTCGCCGAACGCCACTTCGCACACCAGTTCGGGCCGCACCCAATGCGCCTGGCGCGGCACCACCGCGTCGCGCGCGAACGGGCTGGTGTCCGCCTGCAGTTCGCCCAGGCGGGCCCGGATCTCGCGCAGCGTCTGCTGGCTGAAGCCGGTGCCGACGTTGCCGGCATAGCGCAGCGCGCCGCTGTCGTCGTGCACCCCGAGCAGCAGCGAGCCGATGCCTTCGCGCGATCCCCTCGGATCGGTGTAGCCGCCGATCACGAACTCCTGGCGCTGCCCGCACTTGAGCTTGATCCAGTCGGACGAGCGCCGCGGCACATAGGCGGAGTTCCTGCGCTTGGCGATCACCCCCTCCAGCCCGATGCGGCAGGCCGACGTCAGCACCTCGTCCGGCGGCGCGTCGAACACCGCACTGAAGCGCACGCTCGGCTGCGGATGGCGCTCGACGATGCGTTGCAGCACCGCGCGCCGCTCCACCAGCGGCACCTCGCGCAGGTCATGGCCGGCGCAGTACGGCAGGTCAAACAGGTAGTAGACGATCCTGGCCGTGCGCGAGGTCTCGAATGCGCCCTGCAGTGCCTGGAAGTCGGCCGGCACGCGGTCGCCCGGCATGATGATCTCGCCGTCGTACCAGCCATCGGGCAGCTCCATCCGGCGCAGCGATTCGGCCAGCTCCGGCAGCTTGGCGGTCCAGTCGTTGCCGTTGCGCGTGAGCAGCCGCACCCGCCCGCCTTCGGCCCGCGTCAGCATGCGGTAGCCGTCGAACTTGATCTCGAACACCCAGTTGCCGGGATCGGCCGGGGGGCTGTCCACCAGGGTGGCCAGTTGCGGCTGCAACTGCTCTGGCAAGGCCGCGAGGCGCGCGCCGGCGGGCGGACCCGAGGCCGGCTGGGCCTGCGCGAGCGGCCCCGCGCGTTCCGGCGCCGGCCGGTCGGGCAATGCCTTCACGCTGTCGGGCAGCGCGTCCACCACGCTGTACTCGCCGGCGGCCCGGGCATGCTCGTCGCGCTCCTTGATCAGCAGCCAGGGCTCCTGCCGTTCATCGCCGCGGCCCTTCATGCGCACCAGCGCCCAGCGCCCCTGCAGCTTGTGGCCGCGCAGCTCGAACTTGAGCTTGCCGTCGCGAAAACCCTGGTACGGGTCGCCCAGCGGCAGCCACACACCCTTGTCCCAGATGATGACCTTGCCGGCGCCGTACTGCTTGGGCGGGATCGTGCCCTCGAAGCTGTTGTACGAGATCGGGTGGTCCTCCACGTGCACGGCCATCCGCTTGTCGTCGGGGTCGAAGCTGGGGCCCTTGGGCACCGCCCAGCTCTTCATCGTCCCGCCCAGTTCGAGGCGGAAGTCATAGTGCAGCCGCGTGGCCCAGTGCTTCTGGACCACGAACGCGCGCTCGGCCTCGTTCGCCGCGCCGCCGGCGGCGGGTTCGGGCGTCACGTCGAAATTGCGCTTGTCGCGATAGGTCTTGAGGGCGTCGGAGGAACGCTCGTCCATGCCGGGAACCTTTCTGCGCTCACGGTACGAAATGCCGCGCTGGCCCCCTGTAGGAGAAGCCCGCTTTGTTCGGTGAGAAGGCGAACGGCGAAAAAAAGGCCGGCGCACGGCCGGCCCATGGTGCGTTACGGCTGTCAGGAGGCGGCGCGAAACTGGTTGCGCAGCATCTTGATCTGGTCGTGGTTGCGCTGCACGCCCTGCAGCTGGCGCTCGACGATCAGCTTGATGTCGGCGGGCAGCGGCTTTTGCAGCGCCTTGCGATAGCGGGCCAGCGCGTTGTCCTCGCCCCGCTCGCATTCCTCGAGCACCGCCTTGTCGTCGAACGTCGAGAGGGTGGCGCGCACCGCGACCCAGCCCCGCTCCACAGCGCCCATCGCGCTGCCGCCGTCGGCGACCTTGCCGCCCAGCGCGTGGATCTGCTCGGCCAGCTCCTGCGCGCCGCGCCGGCAGTCCTCGGCCCGCTGCATGAACAGCGACTTCAGGTCCTGGCGCTTGGCCTGGTCGGCGCAGGTGCGAAAGCCGTACTCGCCGTCGAAGCAGGTCTCCACCAGGTCCTTCAGCACGTCGATCACGTCGTCCCGGTCGCCCTTGTTGTCGCCGGCGCTTTGCATCTCTCCGACCTTGGCGGCTGCGCCACGGGTGCCGGTGCCGCCGCTGCGACCGGTGGTCGCCGTCGGCGCGGTCGAGTCACCGCTCATGGCCATGCCGCTGCCGGACATCTCCATCCGCCGGCCCGTGCCGTCGCTCATCGACATGGTGCCCGGGTCCATGTTCATGCGGTTGCCGCTGGCTGCCAGGCTGCCGCCGCGTTCGAGCTGGTCGCCGGTGCCGCTCATGCGGTTGTCGATGCGTTCCCAGGCGGCGCGGCTGGCGGGCCTGGCCTGTTCCCAGTCGAGGCTGGACGTGCCGCGGCTGGACTCCCACTCGGAAGCCAGGCGCGGTTCGGCGGCCGTCCAGTCGCCCTGGTCCCGGGTGCGGCTGGTCACGCCGAGCCGGTAGGCCGGACCGTAGTCGTCGAACGAGCGGCCCTGTTCGTAGTACGGCTCGCGGGTGTAGTTTTCGCGCCAGTGGGCTTCTTCCGCCGTGGGGTTCACGGCCTCGGCGGCCGCCTTGCCGGCGAGACCGCCGACGACCGCACCGACGACGCCACCCACGGCCACCCCGATCGGGCCGCCGATCGCGCCCGCGGCCGCCCCGGCGACGGCTCCGCCAGCGGCGCCGACGCCGGTGCCGATCGGGTGCGCGCCGGGCTCGTCGGTGATCGGGTCACGGTTCAGGTCCCGGCGTTCGTCCCGGTTCAGCTCGCGGTCTTCGCGATTGAGGTCTCTGTCTTCTGCGGCCATCTCAGCGCTCCTGTCGAATGTGAAGAGGTTGCAGCGCGCGTGGCGCCCCTGTCGCCGGGCGGCTCGCGCCGCCGACGATGCAACGCTTCATCTTCGGCGCATGGCTCGTGCGGGCCGTCAGCGAACCGGGAAACTGCCTGTAGGAAATGGCCCCTGCGCGGGCGCGCTGCCGCTTGCGGGACTCACAGGGGAATGCTGTGTTGTCCTACAGGACCGCCGGTGGCGGTCGCGCAATCTTTCAGGCAACGCGCACCGGCCGCGCACCACCGACCGAACATGAAGTACTCACTGCGCAAGACGCCATCGCACCTGCACCTGGCCTACAAGTACGGCGAGGGCAGCGACGGCCTGACCGGGCGCAATTTCACGCTCGAAGTCGAGGGCGCGGTGCTGACGGTGGGCATCGACGTCACACCCAACTTTCACATCCGCAACAAGAGCGCGCCGGCGTACCTCGACGCGATCAATCTGGCGCACAACTACCACAAGCTGCGCTCGCTGCAGTGCTCGGACAACCTGGTGCGGGCCCGCCTCATCCGCGCCTGGGACCAGGTCGAGCAGCCGCAGATGCGCATGACGCTCGACCTGGGCGAACGCGGCCGTTTCGTGTACTCGGTGCAGCCGCACTCGCTCTTCACCGGCGGCATCCAGTTCGACGTGGAAGAGCTGGTGGACGAGCAGCCTGGGCTGGGCTACGCGCCAGGCGTCGAATACGAGGCCGAAGGGAAACAGGCATGAACCAATCCGGACCGATCCGCACCGTGTTCGCGCTGGTGCTGCGGCTGGCCGTGACGGCGACGCTCGCGCTCGGCTGGGTGGCGGCGCACGCGTATGCGGGGCCAGGCGCGCTGCGCGCGAAGTACGACCAGCTGAGCGAGCAGCTGCGGCACAACAATTTCGGTCGCGCCCTGTACGTCGACTCGTCGGAGGCGGGCGACACGCTCAAGGGCGACGTCTACGCGGTCGTCAACTACCCGTTCGCGACCGTGAGCAAGGCGCTGAAGGAGCCGGACGACTGGTGCGACGTGCTGCTGCTGCCGTTCAACACCAAGTACTGCCGGGCGGCGCAGGGCAATGGCGGCGCGGTGCTGCAGGTGCGCATCGGCCGCAAGTACGACCAGCCGGTGCAGGACGCCTACCGCCTGGAGTTTTCCCTGCAGCCGGTGGCCGCCACGGCGGACTATTTCGAGAGCCGGCTGAGCGCGGCGAGCGGCCCGATCGGCACCCGCGACTACCGCATCGTCGTGTCGGCGGTGCCGATCGACGCCAAGCGCACGTTCATGCATTTCAGTTATTCGTACGCCTACGGCATGGCCGGCCGGCTGGCGATGCAGGGCTATCTCGCCACCGCCGGCGCCGACAAGGTGGGGTTCAGCATCTCCGGCCGCGACGGGGCGGGCCAGCCGATCTACATCGGCGGCGTGCGCGGCGCGATCGAACGCACGGCGATGCGCTACTACCTGGCGATCGATGCGCACCTCGCGTCCCTGGCGGCACCGCCCGACCAGCAGCTCGATCGGCGGATCGAGACCTGGTTCCGCGAGAGCGAGCGTTATCCCCGCCAGCTGCACGAGATGGACCGGGCCACCTACCTCGCGATGAAGCGCGGCGAATACGAGCGCCAGCAGGCGAAGGTGGAATTGCGATGAAGCAACGGCGCCGGGGCGCCGTTTCGATGTCTGTCCTTGCGCTGCGGCACGGCGCCGTGCGCCTTCACATCGCCTGCGGGCGAATGAGCCTGCGCTGACAGCCCGACAAGCTCGCTGCGCGCGGGTCTGGAAGCAAGCCCGCTCGCACGGTCTTACTTCAAGCCCGCCGCGGCGCGCAGGGCCGCAGCCTTGTCGGTCCTTTCCCAGGTGAATTCCGGCTCCTCGCGGCCGAAGTGGCCGTAGGCGGCGGTCTTCTCGTAGATCGGACGCAGCAGGTCCAGCATCTGGATGATGCCCTTGGGCCGCAGGTCGAAGTGGTCGTGCACCAGGGCGGCGAGCTGGTCGTCCGGGATCACGCCGGTGCCTTCGGTGTAGACCGTCACGTTCATCGGCCGGGCGACGCCGATGGCATACGCGACCTGGATCTGGCACTGGCGCGCCAGGCCGGCGGCCACGATGTTCTTGGCCACGTAGCGCGCGGCATAGGCGGCGGAGCGGTCCACCTTGCTCGGGTCCTTGCCCGAGAACGCGCCGCCGCCGTGCGGGCAGGCGCCGCCGTAGGTGTCCACGATGATCTTGCGGCCGGTCAGGCCGCAATCGCCCTGCGGGCCGCCGATGACGAAGCGGCCCGTGGGGTTGATCAGATAGCGCGTTTCCTTCAGCCACTCCTTGGGCAGCACCGGCTTGATGATCTCCTCGATCACTGCCTCGACGAACGCCGGCTTCATCTTGTGGCCGTCGCTCATTTCGGGCGCGTGCTGCGAGGACAGCACCACCGTGTCGATGCTGTGCGGCTTGCCGTCCACGTAGCGCATCGTCACCTGGGACTTCGCGTCGGGGCGCAGGAAGGGCAGGCGGCCGTCCTTGCGCAGCTGCGCCTGGCGCTCCACCAGCCGGTGGGCGTAGTAGATCGGCGCGGGCATCAGCGCCGGCGTCTCGTCGCAGGCGTAGCCGAACATCAG
>NZ_DATMHS010000175.1:0-33247 GCF_035554825.1 Ramlibacter sp.
ACCGTGGCCCGCGGCCGCACGATCTACGGCAAGCCGGCCGACGCCGCCGACGCCGCGCGCATGCTGCGCGAGTTGTCGGGCGCCACCCATCGCGTGCTGACGGCGGTGGCCATCGGCGAGGGCCGGCGGCGCCGCGACGCGCTGAACGATTCGCGGGTGACCTTCGCCTCCTGGACGCCGGCGCAGATCCGCCGCTATGTCGACAGCGGCGAGCCGATGGGCAAGGCCGGGGCCTATGCGATCCAGGGCGGGGCGGCGGCCCACATCGTGCGCATCAGCGGCTCGTACACCGGCATCATGGGCCTGCCGCTGTACGAGACGGCCTGCCTGCTGCGGGCGTTCGGCGTCCGCCACGCCGGCGGCTTGTGAGCTTCAGCGGTCGGTGACGTCGACGCCTTCGGGCACGATGCCGATCACCCGGCGCTGCGCGTCGAACACCGGGCGCAGCGAAAACTGGAAGGTGCGGCGGCCGATGGGCAGCTCGACTTCGATCGGCTGCTGCACCGTGCGGCCGGCGGCGGCTTGCCGCACCGCCTGGCGCACGGTCTCGCCCAGGCCGGGCGTGGCGCTGAACCACGGGGCGTCCCAGAAGGGGCGGCCCACCACGTCTTCCAGACGGGCCTGGATGCCGGCCAGCGAAGCCTGGTTCGCATCCCGCAGGATGCCGTCGGGGTCCATGTAGCCCTGGTACAGCAGCTGGGTCTCGAAGGTGGCACGCATCCGCGCCGCGGCGGCGCTTTGCGCCTCGAGGGCGCGGCTGAGTTCGTCGGTCCGCATCCGCACCTGCGCTTCCAGCATGTCGGTGAAGCGGCGCAGGGCGGTCTGGGCGCGCTGCTCGGCTTCGACCGTGGCCCGCAGGCGGGCGCGCTCCTCGCCGAGCTGCCAGTTGCTCAGGCGCAGGGCCGCCTCGGCGCGCGAGCGCTCCGTCACGTCGGTGGCCAGCACGAAGATGCCGTCGACCTCGCCGCCCGGGTTGCGCATGGGCTCGTACACGAAATCGAGCACGCGGTCCTCGGCCGTCTGGCCGGGCGCGCGCTGCAGCTTGACCGTGGCGCCTTTGCCGAGATACGGCTCGCCCGTGCGATACACCTGGTCGAGCAATTCCAGGAACCCCTGGCCCACGATCTCCGGGAGCGCCGTCTTGACCGGCTTGCCCAGCACGTCGGCGCGGCCGATCAGCGCGATGTACGAGTCGTTCACGATCTCGAAGACGTGGCTGGGGCCGCGCAACAGCGCGATCGGCGCCGGCGCCTGGCGGAACACGTCGCGCCAGCGCTCGATTTCCGCCTGCCGGGCACGGCGCGCCCGCACCACGTCGGTGATCTCGTTGCCCTGGTTGAACAGGCCGCCGACGGTGTTGTCGGGGTTGCGCAGGGCCGTCAGGCTGTAGTTCCACCAAGTCTCGCGCGGCTTGCCGCCGCGCACCATCGGCAGCATCTGCTCGTACTGCGCGACGCCCTCGCCGGTGGCCATCACATGTTCGAACTGCGGGCCGACGACATGCCAGATATCGGACCACAGCTCGCGCGCCGGCTGTCCGAGCGCCCCCGGGTGCCGCTCCGCCGGAATCACCGACCACGCGTCGTTGTAGAGGACGTGCAGGTCCGGGCCCCAATAGATCGCGGTCGGGAAGCTGGAGTTCAGGCACAGGCTGACCGCCATGCGCAGGGCGGCCGGCCAGTTCGCCGCCGGCCCGAGCGGATGCGCCGACCAGTCGAACTGGCGCATCCGCTCGCCCATCGCACCTCCGCCTTCGAGGAAGCGCGCGACGGGCGGAGAGCTGGACATGGATTCGGGAGCGGTGACGGGGAGAGCCATCGATTCTAGCGAGCGGGCCGCACGGCGCGCACGGCCGCGGACACGCTGAGGTATCCTGTTCCCTCCGGCCGAGCGCTCCCAACCCACCATTCAATGCAGCAGGACATACTGATCAACTGGTCGCCGCAGGAAACCCGCGTCGCCGTGGTCGAGAGCGGCGCCGTCCAGGAACTGCATGTCGAGCGCACGCTGGAGCGCGGCCTGGTCGGCAACGTCTACCTCGGCAAGGTCGCCCGCGTGCTGCCCGGGATGCAGTCGGCCTTCATCGACACCGGCCTGGAGCGCGCGGCCTTCCTGCACGTGGCCGACGTCTGGCACCGTCAGCCCGAGGGCGAGCCGCCGCAGTACGTGCGCGCGAGCCAGCCCCAGGTGCCGATCGAAAAACAGGTGTTCGAAGGCCAGGCGCTGATGGTGCAGGTGATCAAGGACCCGATCGGCACCAAGGGCGCGCGGCTGTCGACGCAGATCAGCATCGCCGGGCGGCTGCTGGTGTTCCTGCCGCAGGACGACCACGTCGGCGTGTCGCAGAAGATCCCGGCCGACCAGCGCGACGCGCTGCGCGCGCGCCTGCAGGCCCTGGTGGGGCCCGAAGGCGGCGGCTTCATCCTGCGCACCAACGGCGAGGACGCCAGCGACCACGAACTGTCCGAGGACATCGCCTACCTGCGCAAGACCTGGGCGCGCATCCGCGAGGCGGCGACCAGGCTGCCGCCGATGTCGCTGCTGCACCAGGACCTGAACCTGCTGCAGCGGGTCCTGCGCGACCTGGTCTGCGACGAGACGCAGACGATCCGGATCGACTCGCACGAGCAGTTCGACAAGCTGCGCGCGTTCGGCATGGAGTTCATGCCGGCGGCGGCCGAGCGCCTGCAGCTGTACAAGGGCGAGCGACCGATCTTCGATCTGTACGCCATCGACGACGAGATTGCCAAGGCGCTGGGCCGCCGCGTCGAACTGAAGTCCGGCGGCTACCTGATCGTCGACCAGACCGAGGCGCTGACCACGGTGGACGTCAATACCGGCGGCTTCGTCGGCGCGCGCAACTTCGACGACACGATCTTCAAGACCAACCTCGAGGCGGCGCACGCGATCGCGCGCCAGCTGCGGCTGCGCAACCTGGGCGGCATCATCATCGTCGACTTCATCGACATGGCGCGCGACGACCATCGCCAGGCGGTGCTGGCGGAATTGCGCAAGCAGCTGGCACGGGACCGCGTCAAGACCATGGCCGGTGGCTTCTCGCAGCTCGGGCTGGTGGAGATGACGCGCAAGCGCACGCGCGAGTCGCTGGCCCACATGCTGTGCGAGCCCTGCGCGGCCTGCCGGGGCAAGGGTACGGTGAAGACCGCGCGCAGCGTGGCCTACGACATCCTGCGCGAGATCCTGCGCGAGGCCCGGCAGTTCAATCCGCGCGAGTACCGGGTGGTGGCGTCGCCCCAGGTCATCGAGCTGTTCCTGGACGAGGAGAGCCAGCACCTGGCGGGCCTGTCGGACTTCATCGGCAAACCGATCTCGCTGCAAAGCGAGAGCGGGATGGGGCAGGAGCAGTACGACATCGTGCTGCTGTAGCCGGGCCGCCGGCCGGGCCCGGGCGCCCGCCGGTCACGCGGCCAGGATCCGCTGCACCTCCGCCAGGACCTGCTCCGGCGTGATCGACTGCAGGCAATCGCTGCGGCTGAGCCGATGGTCCTCGCACCCCGCGCGGCCGCACGGCACGCACGGTTGCGTCCCCTGCAGCAGGGTCACGTTGCCCGCGCGCTGCACGGCGGCGGAGCGGGCGAACAGCGCCTGGGCCTGCGCCCGTGCCGGCCAGGGCGCCCAGCGCATCGGATTGGTCGGTCCGAAGATGGCGATTACCGGCACCCCGGTCGCCGCCGCGAGGTGCGAGACGGACGTGTCGGGACCGATGTACAGCGCCGCCTCCTGCAGCAGACCCGAGAGCTGGCTGAAGTCGAGCTGGCCGGAGAGATCGAGCAGCTGCGGCGCCGCGCCCAGGCGGCGCAGCGGGGCGATGCACTCCTGGTCGCGCCCGCTGCCGCTGCCGGTGAGGATCACCTGCCGGCCCCGCGCCAGCAGCGCCGCGACCAGGCGCTCGAAATGCGCGATCGGCCATTGCTTGTACGGCCACATCGACGGCGCGTGGACCACCACGGCCCCGGGCCGCACCTGCGCGCGCAGCGCCGGCGCCAGCGGGCTGGCCGGCGGCGGCACCACCTGCGCCACGCCGGCACCGGCCCGCAGCCAGGGCGCCAGCAAGGCGGTTTTTTCGGCGGTCACGTGGACGTCGCCCAGGTCGCCCTGGGACACCACGGCGTGATCGAGCGACAGGCGCTTGAGCCAGTTGCTGCCGCCTCGTGCCGGGACGATGCCGCTGCGACGCGGCGCCGCCACCCAGCCCAGCAGGTGGGCCCGGTCCCCGGGATCGGCGACCAGCGCGAGGTCGTAGCGTCGCCACAGGCGCCGCACCGCCGCCTGCAGGCCGCGCCAGCCAAGGCGCGCCGGGTATTCCAAAATGAGGTCGACGTCGCCGTTGCCGCGCAGCATGCCGGCCGTGCCGGAAAACGCCAGCACGTGCAGTTCCGCTTGGGGCCAGCGCCGGCGCGCGGCCCGCAGCAGCGGCGTGGCCAGCAGCACGTCGCCGATCTGCCGCGTGACGATGACGAGCACGCGCTGGATGTTTTCCTGCCGCGGCGAGCGGTCGCGGGCCTCCGCCAGCAGGCACGCGAGCAGCGCCACGTACAGGTGGCCCTCGACGAAGTCCATCAGCAGCGAGTTGAACAGGCAGCCCACCGCGAAGGCGAGGGTGAGCCCGCCCAGGATGCCCGCCACCGGCGGCCGGGCCCGCCAGGCCTCGCGCACGGTCAGCCCCAGCCAGGCGATGAAAAGCGCGAGCGCGATTGCGCCGCCGCTGATCAGGTGCATCGCGTATTCGTTGTGGGGGTTGCTGCTGCGCATCCACAGGGCCCGGCGCTGGACCTCCGCCGGCGACAGCTCCGGGTAGCGCTCGCGGGCCGCCTGTTGGTGCACGGTTTCGTAATTGGCGTAGCCGGCGCCGGCCAGGCCGTAGCTGCGCATCAGGCCGGCGGAGATCCGGATCAGTTCGATGCGGATGGTGGTCGAGGTGAACTCGCCGCTGGCGCTGGCCGGCTGGGAGCCGGCCAGGGTCTCCTTCATCCGCGTTTCCACGGCGTCGGAGCTGAGCGCCAGCGCCAGCACCAGCAGGGGGCAGGCCACGGCGGCGGCCCAGCGCCAGCCGCGCGGCGCATACAGCCAGGCCGCGCACGCGGCCAGGACCAGCAGCAGCAGGTGGCCGGTGCGCGCGCTGATGGCGAACATCACCGACAGGGCGAAGAACGCCGCCGCGCCGCGCAGCCACCAGGCGTGCCGGTGTCCCTGGGCCCGCAGGAGCAGCAGGAAGGCACAGATCGACAGGGCGAAGCCGGCCGAAATGCGGCGCTCGTGCAGCACCTGGTCCTTGATCTGCGGCGCGAACAGGGCGGCCCAGTACACCAGTGCCAGCACGGTCGCGCCGAGGATCAGCGCGCGCACCAGCACCAGCCGGTCGCGGGCGCGCTGCAGCAGCGCCATCAGCAGCGGCGCGAGCAGCAGTTCCTGGTACTGGTTGATGGCGCGCACGGTCGGGCGGCCGGTGCCGCTGACGAGCAGCGTGTGCAGCGCGATGTAGGCCAGCAGCGCGAGGCCGACGGCCATCACCGGATGGCGCCAGACGGCGGGCTGCACGATGGCGCGCGGCCGCGCCGCGATCAGCAGCAGCAGCGCCGTCTCCATGATCGCCACCCCGGCCGAGGAGAACGGCAGGAAGAAGCCCAGGCCGGCCAGCGTCAGCGTGAGCAGCAGCTGCCACGCGGCCGGAGGGCCGCGGTCGACGGACGCGGCGGCGGTGGGCGGCGCGGTCATGACGCTCCGAATTGCAGCGCGTGCAGCCGGGCGTACAGGCCGTCCCTGGCCAGCAGCTCGCCGTGGCTGCCGCTCTCGGCGATGCGGCCGCGATCGAGCACCACCACCCGGTCGGCGTGCTCGATGGTCGACAGGCGGTGGGCGATGATCAAGGTGGTGCGGCCGGCCATCAGGCGCTGCAGCGCCTCCTGGACCTGGCGCTCGGACGCGGTGTCGAGCGCCGACGTGGCCTCGTCCAGGATCAGGACCGGCGCGTCCTTGTACAGGGCGCGGGCGATCGCCAGCCGCTGGCGCTGGCCGCCGGAAAGCGAGACGGCGTTGTGGCCGACCACCGTCTGCAGGCCGTCGGGCAGCGCCGCGACGACGTCCTGCAGGTTCGCGGCGGCGACGCACTCGCGCACCCGCCGCGCGTCCGGCGTGCCGCCGAGCGTCACGTTGGCGGCCAGCGTGTCGTTGAACATCACGACGTCCTGGCTCACCAGCGCGAACTGCCGCCGCAGCACGTCCAGCCGCCAGTCGGCGACCGCGTGGCCGTCCAGGCACACCCGGCCGCCGGTCGGCTCGATGAAGCGCGGCAGCAGGTTGGCGAGCGTGGTCTTGCCCGAACCCGAAGGCCCCACCAGGGCGACGACCTGGCCCGGCTCGATCGCCAGGCTCACGCCGTCCAACGCCGCGTCCCCCTCGTCGCGGTAGCGCACGCTGACGTCCTGAAGCGTGATCCGGCCGTCGGCGCGCTCGGGGGCATGGCTGCCGCCGGACTCGGCCGGGCTGTGCTCGATCAGGTCGCGTGCCCGCTGCACCGCCGCCAGCCCGCGCGAGATCGGACTGGCCACCTCGGACAGCCGCTTGATCGGCGCGATCAGCATCAGCATCGCCGTGATGAAGGCCGCGAAGGTGCCCACGGTGATGCCGCCGCGGCTTTGCCACAGCGCGATGGAGATCACCGCCGACAGCGCCGCCGCGGCCATCATGTGGGTGAGCGGCGTGATGGAGGCCGACGCCACGGCGGTCTTCATCGCCAGCCGCCGCAGCGCCGAGCTCAGGCCGGCGAAACGCGTGGCCTGCGCCGGCTGGGCGCCGTGCAGCCGCACCACCCGCGCCGCCAGCACGTTCTCCTCGACCACGTAGGCGAGGTCGTTGGTGGCGGTCTGCGTGGTGCGCGCGATGCGATAGAGGCGGCGCGAGACCGTGCGCATCAACCAGGCGACGGCCGGCACGATCAGGAACACGATCAGGGTGAGCTGCCAGTTGAGGTACAGCAGGTAGGCGAGCAGCGCCACCAGCGAGACGGCGTCCTTGACCAGCCCCATCACCGCGTTGACCAGCAGCGTGGCGCCGTTCTGCACCTCGAACACCACGGTATTGGACAAGGCCGTGGCGTTCTGTTCGCGAAACAGTTCCAGCCGCGCGTCGAGCACGCGGGCGAACATGTCGTTGCGCAGGCGCAGCAGGCCGTCCTGCGTGATGCGCGCCAGGGCCAGGTCGGCGACGAAGCCGGCGATGCCGCGCACGAAGAACAGCAGCAGCAGGCTTGCCGGCACCATCCACAGTGGCAGGCCCGGCCCCTGGAAGCCGCGATCGAGCAGGGGCTTGAGCAGCGCCGGCACCAGCGGTTCGAGGGCCGAGGAAACCACCGTGGCCAGCGCCGCGATCGCCCAGAAGCGCGCGGAGCTTGCGAAGTAGGGCGCCAGCCAGCGCAGCAGGGTGGTGTCGATCCGGATCATGCGGTGGGTGCGTGGCCACGGGGGCCTGCGGTCTCGGGCAGCGACGGATGAGGGTGCAATAATGGCCCGATCGACCAAACGAAGGATTATGCCGTGCGGGCGCGCGCCGCCACCCGCGCGGACCCCACCGCATGCCGACCCTGAGCATCATCATCGTCGCCAAGAACGAGGCCGGCAACATCGCCGAGTGCGTGCGCTCCGCCCGCTTCGCCGACGAGGTGATCGTGCTCGATTCGGGCAGCAGCGACGGCACCGCCGATCTGGCGCGGGCCGAGGGCGCCAAGGTGGTCGAGACGGACTGGCCGGGGTACGGGCCGCAGAACAACCGCGGCATCGACCTGGCCACCGGCGACTGGTTCTTCTCGCTCGATGCCGACGAGCGCATCAGCCCGGAGCTGGCCGCCGAGATCCGCGCGGCCATCGGGCGCGGCGACGTCGACGGCTTCCGCGTGCCGCGCAGCTCGATGTACTGCGGCCGCTTCATCCGCCACGGCGGCTGGACCCCCGACTACACCTGGCGGCTGGCGCGTCGCGGCAAGGCGCGCTTCACCGGCCACTACCTGCATGCCCACCTGCACGTGGAAGGGGCCACCGGCACGCTGCGCCAGCCGATCGTGCACTACAGCTTCCGCTCGATGGAGTCGGTGCTGGAAAAGCTCAATCGCTATTCGTCGGCCAATGCGCGCGACATGATCGCGGCCGGCCGCGAAGGCTCGCTCGGGCGCGCCATCGGCCACGGCCTGTGGGCCTTCTTCCGCACCTACGTGCTGCGGCTCGGTTTCCTCGACGGCCGCTGGGGTTTCATGCTGGCCGTCTCCAACGCCGAAGGCACCTACTACCGTTACGTCAAGCTCTGGCTGCTGCAGCGCCATGGCGTGAGCGACGGCCCGCGATGATGCGGACGGCCTTCGTCGTCCTGACCTACAACCGCTCCGACGCGCTGCTCGCCGTGCTGCGGGGCCTGGCGCCGCAATGCCGGCCCGACGACGTGGTGGTGGTCGCCGACGACGGCTCGCGCGAGGAGCACGTGGCGGCGCTGCGGCGGGACCTGCCGCGCTTTGCCTGCCCGGTGCGGCACGTCTGGCATCCGGACATCGGCTTCACGGCGGCGCGGGCGCGCAACCTGGGGGCGCTGCACGCGCAGGCCGACTACATCGTCTTCCTGGACGGCGACTGCGTGCCGACCGGCCATTTCCGGCGCGCGCACCTGGCGCTCGCGCAGCCCGGCCACTTCGTCAACGGCAGCCGGGTCCTGCTCGGCGAACGCTTGAGCAGGCAGGTGCTGCAGGACGGGGTCGACCTGGCGCGGCTGCCGGCGGGCGGCTGGCTGCGGCTGCGCTGGCGCGGCGACGTTAACAAACTGACGCATCTTGTCTGCTGGACAGCGGCGCCGGGCCGTGTACAAACCGCCTTTGCCTGGCGCGGCATCCGCAGCTGCAACTTCGGCGTCTGGTATCGTGACCTCGAGGCCGTCAACGGGTTCGACGAAACCTTCAGCGGCTGGGGACACGAGGACGCCGACCTGGTGCTGCGGCTGCATCATCACGGCCTGCACCGCAAGAACGGCTTCCTGGCCACCGAGGTGTTCCACCTCTGGCATCGCGAGCACGACCGCGCCGGCGAGGCCGCCAATCGCGAACGGGTCCAGCAACGCCTGCGCCAGCGGCTGGTGCGGGCGCAGGCCGGGCTGGCCGAACTCGGGCCGGCGGACGCAACAGTGTTAGATTTGAACAAATGAAGATGCGGAGAGACCAACGAGCATGAAGATCCCTGCGCTGTGGCGGCGACGCCAGATGGTGGGCTTCCTGGGCGCGGCGGCCACGCTGCCGGCCCTGGCCCAGTTCCGGGTGGAAGTCACCGGCGTGGGTCTCACGCAGCTGCCGATCGCCATTGCGCCGTTCCGCGGCGACGCCGGCGCGCCGCAGCATCCGGCCGCCATCGTGCAGGCCGACCTCGAGCGCAGCGGCCAGTTCCGGGCGATCGATGCGGCCGGCGCCGCGCTGGACGAGACCAGCCGCCCCGATCTCACGCCGTGGCGGCAGAAAGGCGCCGACTCGCTGGCCTCGGGCAGCATCACGCGGCTGGCCGACGGCCGCTGGGACGTGCGCTTCCGGCTCTGGGACGTGGTGCGCGGCCAGGACCTGGGCGGCCAGAGCTACGCGGTGACCACCGGCGACCTGCGCCTGGCGTCGCACCGCATCGCCGACTTCATCTACGAGAAGCTCACCGGCGACAAGGGCGTGTTCTCGACCCGGATCGCCTACGTCACCAAGGCCGGCGAGCGCTACAACCTGTGGGTGGCCGACGCCGACGGCGAGAACGCGCAATCGGCCCTGGCCAGCAACGCGCCGATCATCTCGCCCGCGTGGTCGCGCGACGGCTCGCGCCTGGCCTACGTCTCGTTCGAGTCGCGCAAGCCGGTGGTCTACGTGCACGAGGTCGCCAGCGGCCGCCGCCGCCTGATCGCCAACTTCCGCGGCTCCAACAGCGCGCCGGCCTGGTCGCCCGACGGCCGCACGCTGGCCGTGACCCTGAGTCGCGACGCCGGCTCCCAGCTGTACACGATCGACGCCGGCGGCGGCGAGCCGCGCCGGCTGACGCAGTCCAGCGGCATCGACACCGAACCGGTCTATTCCGTCGACGGCCGCAGCATCTACTTCGTCAGCGACCGCGGCGGCGCGCCGCAGATCTACCGCATGCCCGCCAGCGGCGGCTCGCCCGAGCGCGTCACCTTTACGGGCACTTACAACATCTCGCCGGCCGTCAGCCCGGACGGGCGGTGGCTGGCCTACATTTCGCGCATCGGCGGAGCCTTCAAGCTCCAGGTGATGGAGCTTGGCGGCGGCGGGACCGCGCAGACGATCACCGACACCACCGCCGACGAAAGCCCCAGCTTCGCCCCCAACAGCCGCCTGATCGTGTACGCGACGCGGCAAAATGGGCGCGAGGCCCTCATGACGACGACCCTCGACGGCAAGATCAAGGCCCGTCTCGCGGGGCAGGGCGGCGACATCCGCGAGCCGGATTGGGGCCCGTTCCAGAAGTGAATTTTCAGGAGGTATTTGGATGATGAAACGCTTGTTCCTGGGTCTGCTCGTCGCCGTCTTCATGGCGGGTTGTTCGAGCGTGAAGCTCGATGACGTGCCGGTGGAAGACAAGAGCGCCAGCGCGGTGCCGGCGCAGCCGGGCGGCGCGGGCGGCGCCACCGAGAGCCGCGTGGCGCCGGTGGCCGCCGATTCGGCGGCCAGCACCGCCGCCGGCCCCGTCAACGTGGCGCGCCTCGTGTACTTCGACTACGACAGCTACGTGATCAAGCCCGAGTTCCAGGCGATCATCGAAGCGCACGCGCGCTTCCTCAAGGCCAACGGCACCCGCCGCGTGGCGCTGGAAGGTCACACCGACGAGCGCGGCGGCCGCGAATACAACCTGGCGCTCGGCCAGCGCCGGGCCGAGGCCGTGCGCCGCGCGCTCGCGCTGCTGGGGGTGGGCGACAACCAGATGGAGGCGGTGAGCTTCGGCAAGGAAAAGCCGGCCGCGCCCGGCAGTGACGAAGCCGCGTGGGCGAAGAACCGCCGCGTCGAGATCGTGTACCGCTGATGGCGACCGCCACCTTGCGATCCTGGCGTGCCGCCTGCGCCGCCGCGCTGACGGTGCTGTGCCTGGGCGCCAGCTCGATCTCGTCGGCGGCGCTGTTCGAAGACGACGAGGCCAGGCGGGCGATCCTGGACCTGCGCCAGAAACTGGACGCGCAGCGCGCGGCCAGCGACCGGCAGGCCGATGAGCTGCGCCGCTCCGGCGAAGATGCCTCGCAGCTGCGCCGCAGCCTGCTGGACCTGCAGACGCAGATCGAGTCGCTGCGCGGCGAGATC
Organism: Ramlibacter sp.; assembly: GCF_035554825.1. Lineage (GTDB taxonomy): Bacteria > Pseudomonadota > Gammaproteobacteria > Burkholderiales > Burkholderiaceae_C > Ramlibacter. The sequence goes on from NZ_DATMHS010000175.1 coordinate 11,330, forward strand.
GCGCGCCTGAATGGCCAGAACGAGCAGCTGCTGCGCGACGTCGCCGACATGCAGCGGCGTCAGAAGGACCTGGCGCAGGGCGTCGAGGACCGGCTGCGCAAGGTCGAGCCGTCGAAGGTTTCGGTGGACGGCCGCGAGTTCATCGCCGATCCCAACGAGGCGAAGGAATTCGAGGGCGCCCTGGCCACCTTCCGCAAGGGCGAGTTCCCGGCGGCGCAGACGCAGTTCGCCGAGTTCGTGCGGCGCTATCCGCAAAGCGGTTTCCGGCCGACGGCGCTGTTCTGGCTGGGCAACTCGCAGTACGCGAACCGCGACTACCGCGGCGCCATCACCAACTTCCGGGCCTTGCTGGCGGCCGCGCCCGATCATCCGCGCGCGCCCGAAGCGGTGCTGTCGATCGCCAACTGCCAGATCGAGCTGAAGGACAACGCCGGTGCGCGCCGTACGCTCGACGAGCTGGTGAAGGCCTACCCCCAGTCCGAGGCCGCCGCGGCCGCGAAAGAGCGGCTCGCCCGTCTGCGCTGAGGCGATGCTCCCGCCGGTGCGGTGCCTGGTCCTGCCCCAGGGCCGGGCGAGCGTCCGTGCGCTGCACGCGCCTGCCTAGAATCGCCGCATGACCCATCTGGACGAAGCCGCCGACCTGCAGCGCCGATTCGGCGGGCTCGAGCGGCTGTACGGGGTGCCGGGCGCCGCGGCGATCCGCCGCGCGCATGTCGCCGTGGCCGGCATCGGCGGCGTCGGCTCGTGGGCGGCCGAGGCGCTGGCGCGCAGCGGCGTCGGCGAGCTGACGCTGATCGACCTCGACCACATCGCCGTCTCCAACGTCAACCGGCAGATCCACGCGCTCGACAGCACGCTCGGCCAGGCCAAGGTGCAGGCGATGGCCGAGCGGATCGCGCAGATCCATCCGGGCTGCCGGGTCCATTGCATCGAGGAGTTCGTCGAGCCGGAGAACTGGCCGCAGCTGCTGCCGGCGGGCGTCACGGCCGTCATCGACGCATGCGACCAGGTCAAGGCCAAGGTGGCGATGGCGGCGTGGGCGAGGACAAGCGGCGCGCTGTTCGTGTGCGCCGGCGCCGCGGGCGGCAAGCGGCTGGCGCACCAGGTCGACATCGACGACCTCTCGCGCACCACGCACGACCCGCTGCTGGCGCAGGTGCGCTACCGCCTGCGCAAGTTCCACGGCGCGCCGAAGGAAGGCCGGACGGTCGGCGTGCCGTGCGTGTTCAGCCGCGAAGCGGTCGCGCCGCCGGACGCTTCCTGCGCCATCGAGGGCGACGGCTCGCTCAATTGCCACGGCTACGGCTCGGTGGTGAGCGTCACGGCCACCTTCGGCCAATGCGCCGCCGGCTGGATTCTCGATCGCATCGCGTCGAAGGCGAAATCATGACGCTATAATTGACGGCTTTGCTGCAGCGGCAACGTGGCAGCAGGGCAAGCGAGGCGCCGCGAGGCGCCGATCCGGGACGTTAGCTCAGTTGGTAGAGCAGCGGACTTTTAATCCGTTGGTCGCAGGTTCGAATCCTGCACGTCCTACCAGTACACACAAGGCTGGTGTGCTACAAGAAGATCGCAGCACAACCGGACTGCTTGGGGTCGTGTAGCCACCAGCTCGGCTCTCGCCGTCTTGTAGCGCCGAGACCGGTCTCGAGGCGCTGCCGACTCGATGCCCCCGTATTTCCGAGAAGGAAGTGCGCAGCCCGTTCTTCCCGTCAGCCGGAACCGTCGGATTAACAGGCGAGCGTGCTGAGATCGGGCCTTGCGGCGCGTCAGTTCGAGTTTTCGCCGGCCGAGCCGTCCAGTACCGGCGGTGGAAACGCATCTACAGAAACGAAGCGACTCCATTGCCGATGGACCAGTTCTCCTTGCTGGCCTCCAGCAGGGTGACGAACAAGTCCTGCGGGCGAAGCCCAGGACTCTCGCCGAGCAGCGCCACGGCCCGGCGGTACAACGCCTCCTTCTGTTCCCGCGTGCGCGTGTCAAACACCGTGATCTGGATGTAGACGATGTCGTCGCTGCGGGCCACCCCCAGGTAGCTTGCACCGTACCGGAAGTTCGCAGGATCGTGCTCGGTGATGGTCATGAACTGGTTGTCTTCGCGAACGGCCAGCGCCTCGCGCATCGCGCGGTGGAAGCTGTCGAAGAGGGCCTGACGATAGGCCAGCGGTTTGCCGGCGCGCATGGAAATGTGGACGATCGGCATGAAGTTCCTATGGGCCTGCAAGGTCAGACCGGGCCGGTCGGCGGCGAGCGCCGACTCAGCGGTTCCGTGGTGCCGGTGGCGAATTCGATGGCGTCTTCCAGCCGGTCGTTGCCCCAGAAGAGCTCCGATCGTGCGAACAGCGTGGGAGCGCCGAAGATCCTCCGCTGCCGCGCCTGTTCGGACTGCAGCCGAAGCTTGGCTTTGTTCGCGTCGGTCTGAGCTTCGTCGACGAGCTGGGCCCCCGGCTGGCCCAGGCTGTCCAGAACGCGCACGCAGGTCGCGTTGTCGTTGATGTCCTGATCCTGGGCGAAGTTGAGCGAGAAGATCGCCTTGCAGAACGATGCCACCCACGGCGCTTCCTGGTGAGCCACTGCAACGCGCATGGGATAGACGGCCGCGCGCGGAAAGGTGGTGGGTCGTTGCCAGCCCACGCCGTACTTGTGCGCGAGGCGCTCCATGTCGCGCCAGACATAGTCGCCCTTCTCCTTCTGGAGCACGAACGGAGACGAACTCCACCCGAAACTCTGGAAGATGGGGCCCAGCATGAACGGCCGCCAGAGCACCTTCACGCCGGCGCGGTCGGCCAGCGCCTCGATGCGCATGGCGGCCAGGTAGCTGTAATTGCTTCCGAAATCGAACCAGAATTCAATCTGGGGTTGTGCCTGCGTCATGAGACCTCTTGCATCAGGAAGAATGCGCAGCGCCGTGCCTGCCCGCGCCCGCTGCGAAGCGCGCCACGCCGGCAGCCCCTTCGGCCCGGAAGATGCCCGCGCAGTTCTCCCACTCTTGCTGGAGTGCGGTGAGCTCTGGCAGCCCATGCTGCAGATAGATGGATCGCCGATCCGCGCGCAGGCAAACCTGCGGGAACGAAGCGATGTGCTGCGCCATCTGTTCAGCGGCTGCACGCGCATGTCCCGTCGCGACCACCGATTCGCACAGGCCGATGGCGAGGCACTCGGCGGCTGGGACTTTTCGGCCGGTCATGATGATCTCCAGCGCGCGCCCGCGCCCGACGATGCGCGGCAGGCGTACCGTGCCACCGTCGGACAGGGGCACACCCCACCTTCGGCAGTACACGCCGAAGTACGCGTCTTGCGCCATCACGCGGCAGTCAGCCCACAGGGCGAGCTCCATGCCGCCCGCAACGGCGGGGCCTTCGACGGCGGCGATGACGGGCTTGCCGAGCGTCAAGCGCGTGGGTCCGAGCGGTCCGCGCGGTACGGGCTCGCCGCCGCTCGGGAATTCCAGGGAACGGTGGGTGCTCCTGTTCTCCTCCGTGGCGATCCCGCGGGCGGTGAGGCTTTTCAGGTCGGCGCCCGCGCAGAAGGCGCCGCCTTCGCCCCAGAGGACGGCCACGTCTGCGCATTGGTCGCGATCGAATGCGAGGAACGCCTCTTGCAGCGCGTCTGCATGCTCGGGATCGATCGCATTCCTGACTTCCTGACGCGAAAGAATGATGGTCGTGACTCGACCCGACTTCTCGATTCGGACTGACATTCAAGGCTCCTCGCTGCGCGCGGCAACGTGCCGGCTCGAGTGACTGTGACGTCATTGCGAGCGGCCTTCAATTGAAAAATTGGCTGTGCTGGCATTCCGCGAGAGAATGTGTATGGCGGTCCTGCGGGGCGGTGGCAGCACCCGCAGGTCTGGCCACGGGCGTCGGATAATCACCAGCGTCGATGCATGAGGCCAAGTAATGCCAGTTTCCCTTGTCCGTGTCCCGTCGCTCGACCTGGTGAAAGGATTCGTGGCCGTTGGCCGGCGCATGAGCATCACCCGGGCCGCCGACGACCTTTGCGTGACGCAGTCGGCGATGAGCAAGCAGATCAGGAACTTGGAAGAACTGCTCGGGCTGCGCCTGCTGCAACGCGGGCACCGAAGCATCTCGTTCACGGCGGAGGGTGAGCGTCTGTTCGCGATCGCGAACGCGAGCATGCAGCAGCTCCAGGATGCGTTCGAAGCGCTCGGCACGCGCGGAAAGAGACCTGTGACGATCACCGCGAGCATTGGTGTCACAGGCCTGTGGCTCCTTCCGCGTCTGGGTGAATTCCAGAAGCGGCATCCCGGAATCGACGTTCGCGTCGCGGCCAGCAATGCGGTGCTCGACCTGGCTGCCGAAGAGATCGACCTGGCGATCCGCTATTGCTCCCAGGCCAACGCGCCCGCGGGCGCCGTGCGGCTGTTCGACGAAAGCATTGCGCCGGTCGCCAGTCCTGCGCTGAAGGCGGGGAACATTGAAACCAGAAGGGAGCTCGCCAAGTGCGTGCTGCTGGAGTACGAGGACCGCCGACATTGGCTCAGCTGGGGGGAGTGGCTGGCCAGCCGCCGATTGACGACGGCGCAGGCTCGCGGCGTACTTCGTTTCAACCAGTATGACCAGGCCATCCAGGCGGCCGTTGCCGGGCAGGGGGTGGCCTTGGGGCGCCTCGAGTTGATCCGTCCGATGCTGGAGGACCGGCGCCTGGAGGTGCTTCTGGGGGGCCGGGGCACCAGCCCAACCCACCGCAGCTATTGGCTGATCCAGGCAGAGCCGGTCCCGCGGCAGGACGTGTGCCATGTGATCGACTGGATCAGTGAGGGCACGCGGCCTGCGGCCGCGACGTGACAACGATGGGAAATCAAAAACTGCCTTTCTCCCGATTGCCGGCTGAATGGTCGGTTCGATGACTACGGGTCGAGAGCGGCCGTCCCATAATCCGCCAGATGAATTCACACCTCTCCGGACAATGCGCCTGCGGCACAGTGCGCTATCGCTGCTCGAGCGCGCCCCTGGCCATGCTGAATTGCCATTGCCGCGATTGCCAGCTTTCCAGTGGCGCGCCATTTGCATCCGGCGTCATCGTCAGCAGTGCGGATCTGGAGGTTGACGGAGTTCCATCGAACTATTCGGTCCGCGCAGGCAGCGGGCAGCAGGCCACCCGCAGCTTCTGCGCCGGGTGCGGCACTCCGCTCTTCACGCGAAGCGAGGCGAACCCGCAGTTCACCTCGATCCGATTTCCGACGCTCGTCGATGCCTCTGGCTTTGCGCCAATGCTCGACATCTGGACGTCCAGTGCGCAACCGTGGGTCTGCCTGGACGACAAACTTCCCCACTTCGACCAGTCGCCGCAGCAGCCCGACTGAGTCCGACGCGAGACGAGGAGTCGGCTCCAGCTCGCGCCCGTGCGCCACGTCTGCTTTCGGCCAAGAGCAGACGACCTACCCGGTGATGAGCTGCCGCGAAGCCGCGTGGTGACGCCGCGGTCGTCAGGCCACCAGCCCGAGATACTCCTGTCGCGTCTGCGGCAACACGGCCCCTACAAGTTGCTCGTAGGACGTGCGATGGCTGGCCAGCATGCGGGCCGACGCCACCGACTTCGACCGGCAATACCAGTGGCAGGTGTGCTGCATCAGGAGCATCTCGGCCAGGATGGCGAAGGCGCGGTCCTTCGGGGAGGCGCCCTGTGCTTCGACGGCACGGCAGATGCCGCGGGCGTGCATGCGCAGCGCCTCGCGCATGTCGAAGGATCTGTCGAACGCGGGCGAGCGGGGCAGCCAGATCGGGAACTTGCTCACGCGCGTGGCCGTAGGCTCGACGCGCGCGAAGTCGTCCGCGAGTTTGCGGACCTGCCGGCACAGGACTTCCTCGGTGCCGTGCAGCACGCCCCAGACCTGATCGCTGCGGGCGGGATCCGATTCGCCCAGGGCGCGCGAGTAGCCCTGCGAGAGTGTCTCGATGTTCTTTTCGATGTCGTGGCCGGCCAGGTAGCGGGCCAGGATGGCGATGCGCCTTTGCTGCTGCCGGGCCCTGGCGATCCACAAGGCGATCAGCGCCAGGGGCAGGAGAAGAAGGAAATCCACCGGCCGATGGTACACAGGCCATCAGGGGATGGCCCGGCCGCCCGGGCCCTTGGGCGTGCTCGCGGCCTGGGCTGCCCCTCAGCGCGGTAGCAGTAGCGTTGCTGGCGGTCGTCGGCGCGCGACTGATGGACAGAACTGTCCGAGGAAGGATGGCAGCTTCCGGCCAGGAGCGGCCATTCCCAGGCGCCGGGCGATCCGCCTCAGACGCTACGATGCAGAGCGGGAGGTCTCCATGGCACTTGTACTCTACGAATGTCCGCCGACCCGATCGACACGCGATCGTTGGGTGTTGCAGGAGCTGGGCGTCCCTTTTGAGGCGGTCGTGGTGAACCTTGCGGCTGGCGAGCACCGTAGCCCTGCTTTCCTCGGCATCAATCCCGCGGGCAAGCTGCCCACCCTGGTCGACGACGGCCACGTCGTCACTGAATCTGCTGCCATTGCGTTCTACCTTGGCGACAAATACCCGGAAAAAGGCTTTCTGCCGCAGGAAGTCGCTTCACGCGCGCAGGTGTTGCGCTGGCTCTTCTTCACCGTCACCGAGTTGGAGCAGCCGCTCTGGCGTATGGCGAAGCACCGCAGGATTTACCCGGAGGCACTGCGACTGCCTGCAGAAATCGAATTGGCGAAGCAGGATTTCGCGGCGAGCGCTGTTGTCCTTGACCTGCACATGCGGCAGCACGAGTTCGTCGCCGCAGACCGGATCACAATCGCCGACTTCGTGCTCGCCTACACGCTGGATTGGGCGAACGAGGCTTCGCTGCTTGCCGAATTTCCGACGCTCGTCGGCTACATGGAGCGGATGTATGCCCGGCCTAGGGCGCCATCTCGCATTCGGGCCTCACGGTAGGACGCGGGAACGCAACACAGCTGATGATGGCTGCTTCACCTGCGGCCGGTCGCAGCGTCCGTCCGTAGCGCAGGGGATGTCGAGACTTCTCGTGATCTGGAGTGCCCCGGGATGTCCTGGATCAAACGGAGCTGCAGGCGCCGCCGGCCGGCACGGCTAAACCAGGGATCAGTCGTGAAGACCCGCAGCAGGCGGTGCTGCTCTCCACGGCAATCAAGCGGTGAATCTGCTTCCGGGCGAGATGACCTGCGCGCTGAACTACGGGGGCCGTGTGCAGCTGAAGCTAGAGCGGCTCGCCTCTCAATCGCCATTGCTCAATCCTTCCCCGCAGCCCAGACCGGCAGCGGGGGGCACCGATGCTCTTACCCTGGCATTGCCACTGTTCGAAAGAACGCAGGCCGAAAGCAGTTCGATGGACGGCCGCTCTCGGCCAGAAGCGGCCGTGGCCTTGTGCTCAGCGTGCCACCGCCGGCACCGCCCGTCCACGTGCCGCGTGGACGCGTACCGACCGTGTACAGCGGCGAACCGGGCAGCAGCACGGCGGCGTGCAACACCCGGGTCAGGGCGAGGCGTAGAGCGAGCAGCAGAAAACGCTGACACGCGTCTGGCGGTTGCCGCCCGCGGAGGCCAGCGCCAGACCGGTCGTCGCGCCGGCATACACCGACGCGTCGAGCTGCGTCTGTGGACCGTCTGTCGTGGCCGTCACCTGCACCTGCTGGCCGGAGCGCACGTCGAGGACCTGCTCGAGCCGAGCGAGCGTGCCGCCGGACGGACCGTGCGGCACGCCGACCCGGGTTGCGCTCTCCTGCGACACGACCGTGCCCGTGGCGGGATCGGTGACCCGCCACGCGTAGTCGAAGGAGGCGGGGCTGCCCGAGCGCGTGCCGGTGATGATGATTCGCACCTGCTTGGCCGAGCCGTCCCCCACAGCGTGGCAGCACGCCAGGGATGCGTCTATCCATTGGCCGTTACGGAAGGGGTCGGGTTCAGAGAGCCCGGCGGCTTCGGCGAAAGCACCGCCGCCGGCGTCGACGCGCATCGTCATCGTGCTGCCGACCGGGACGGAGGGCACGCCCGCCAGATCCACGCCGAAGGTGCCGATGCTCGCCTTCAGTGAGTCGCGCTCGGCCGAGCGCAATACCACGTCCAGAGACGTGAACAATTTGCGCAGCACGTCGTCGCGATAGCTGCCAGCTTCCTGGTAGCGATAAGCGCGGGCGTTCATCGGGGCCGAGGACGAAGCCGTGATGCGCACGTCGTGCTCGCCGTAGTCGGAAAACCCGCTGAAGGTTTGCGAGATCACGGGGCAAACCGTCACCCACTTGGTGAAGCTGAAACCTGTGACGTCGACCGCCGTGATCCGCAGCGGCAGGTTGGATGTGCAAAACCGCGTGCCGGCCTCGCCCAGGAAGATAGGCGGAATCTCGAAGACGTATTCCGCGTCCTGCGCGTTGGTGCCGTTCGGTGCAGCCAGCGAGAATGTCGACAGGTCGTTGACCAGCACGTCGACACGCGCCAGCGCGTTGCTGCCGATCGCCGCGGCTCCGGCCGCCGGGCGGATCGTGAGCGTGCGCGTCGCAGCCACGTCGTACACGCCTTCGAAGCGGATTGTCGGCGTGCCGGCGCCGTTGGTTGCGGTGACCTCCGCGCCGCCACCGCCGCAGGAGCCCACAAGCAGCGCCAGCATCCATGCGATGAAATGTCTCATTCTTCCAATGTAGGCGCACCTGCGGCGCTTTGCCACTGACCGCCACCACAGATGGCCGCGGACATGTTGCAGCGTGCTGCGAGGAATGTCTGGTTTGGGGCGGAAGCAGCCTTCGCGCTGCTTTCATGCTGTGAATGCTCCTGGGCCAATAGAGCGCATGTCGAGCTCTTTCTCAGGAACGCAGCCGCTGAGGAGCCGCCACATTTCGCCCAGGCCCATCCTCTGTCGGTTCGCGGGTACTGTGCGTTGGTCCCAGTGCGCGTGGCAGCGACGACGCCACCCACACTGACGCAGCGGGCGCCCGCCGGGGCGATTCTCCGTGACGAGTGCAGCATGCCCCTGAGGTTGCTGGGGCCGGCCAGGCCTGCACCGTGCGCCGGTGCTTCGCCTGGCACCCGCGATAGGCACGCGGAGACAGTCCGAGTGGAGATCAAGCGCGGCGCGCTGGCCGTCAGCATAGTTGGTCTGATTGCAGCAACCAGTCAGTGCGTGGCCTGGCTGGGCCAACTGCTTCGATGATTCGCATCGAGGCGATGTGGCTCGCCGCGCAGGCGGTCGGTTTGCGCTGCGACGCGGGGCTACGAAAGGAGCAGCAGGAGCCGCCACGCGCCCGCTGCGATCAGCGCGAGACCGAGGGCCGTCGCGATGCGCTGTCCCCCGGGCGCCAGTTTCTCGATGGCAACCGCCAGCGACAACGCGGCGATCCAGGCCAGGTTCATCACGCCGCCCACGAACAGCAACGCCATCAGCGCCCAGCAACAGCCCAGGCACAGCAGTCCGTGCCGCACGCCCATCACCAGCGCGCCTTTCAGGCCTGCGCGCCACTCCCCGATCAGGAACCCCATCGGCGACCGGCAGCCGTCGAGGCACAACCGCTTGAGCGGAGAGAACTGGTAGCCGCCGGCCAGGAGCAACAGCGCTGCGCTCAGGCCGGGCGAAGTGCTGATGATCATCTGGTCGACCCAGTCGACCGCCTGCAGCGCCCACTGGGCGCCGGTGGCCGCCACGCTGAAGGCCAGCCACACGGCGAGGTAGGCGGCGGCGAAGCTGCGGCCGTGGGCCGGCTGGCCGGACCGCGAAGACAGGCGCCCGAACGTCAGCACCATGGGCAGCGCCGACGGGAGCATCATGGCGGCCATCATCACGGCCCACATCAGCCAGATGGCCAGCGCGTTCGACGCAGTCCAGCGCGCCGACTCCGGCATCGTCAACTCGGCGAACGGATGATCCATGTGCAAAGCCATCCAGGCCAGGAATGCCCATGCGGCAACGCTGACGGCGAGGAGCGCTGTCGTTTGCCATCCTTGCTGACGCACGAGCAAACCGATTGGAGCCTCAGCTCCCGGAGCGGAACTCTGCTGTTGCACTGCCCACCACCTTTCCGCGTCGGAAGGCGGCGGCCGGTCGACACGAATGCCCCACGATCCGCCTCTTTGCGCGCGCTGTCAACGGCGGCGAGCGGCGCACTGCCGAGCCATGCATACCCATGGGGCGCGCATGGTGCAACCGGCCGCTTGCGGCAGATGCGCCGGCGCCATAAGCTGCCTGTCCACACCAGGTTGCAAGGAGTCACGCGATGGCCTCATGGCAAATCTCGGGTCAGTACATGGAGACATGCAATTGCGCATTTCTCTGCCCCTGCATCACGTCCAACCTCACGGCGCGCCCGACCGAAGGAGATTGCAAGGCGGCGGTCGCGATGCGCATCGACAAGGGAGCGAAGGATGGCGTGAGCCTGGACGGGTTGTCGTTCATCGTCGTGATGGAGTCGCCCGGCCCGATGGCCGAAGGCAACATCACCGTGGGCCTGATCGTCGACGAGAAGGCTTCCGACGAGCAGGCACAGGCGATCGGCGCGATTGCCACCGGGGCTGCCGGCGGACCGATGGCGGCGCTCGGCCCGCTGGTCGGGCGCGTCGCCGGGGTGGAGCGGCGGCCGATCCGGTTCGAGTCCGACGGACTGCGCCACTCGGTGAGCGCCGGGGACCTGGTGACCCAGGCCTGCGAAGGGGTCGCGAGCGCCGGCAACGCGCAGGAGGCGATCTGCATCGACAACACGGCGCATCCCGTCAACAGCCGCCTTTCGCTGGCGAAGGCGACCGAAAGCCGCTTCGACGCGTTCGGCATCAGGTGGAAGGATTCGAGTGGCCAGCGCAACGGGCACTTCGCTCCGTTCGCGTGGAGTGCCTGAGGCGCCGGCCGCCAGGCGCGTAGCCGCTCGAGCGGGCGGTTCGCCAAGACCGCGCGCGAGCCCTCTGCGGCGCCCAGACTCGCGCCGGTCTTGTAGCTGGCCCTACTGAACGCCAGCGACCCGCTGCACCATCGAGTACAGCACCTGCATCTGCAGGCCGGTCTTGATCGCATAGTTCGGGTCGGCCTGGTTCGAATAGCCCCACCAGTCGAAGCAGGCATTGGGGTTCGTGGGGTCCGGCGCAGAGGTGGCGATCGTGTCGGGGTACAGCACGATCAGGCTGTTCGTGTCGGCCCACTCGTTGATGCCGGCTTGGCCCACCCACTTGTTGCCGATCAGCGCGGACTGCTGCTTGCAGCCGTGCAGCGCAAGCACGAAACCGCAGGTCCGGCCTTGCGAGCAGGACTTCGGCACGAAGACGGACCCGGTCGGACTCAGCGACACCTTGGGCGAAGCCCCGAATTCCGTCTGGTCGAAGGTCATCAAGCTGCCCTGGAGCTTTCCGTTGTTGCGCGGCGCGAGTGAGCCCAGGAACATCGTGAGCCAGGTTTTGACCGAGTCGTACACGGCGCCGTTCTGCGAGCACCGGACCATGAACGGACTGCCCGCGGTGCCGCAGTCGAGCTCACCGTTGGGAGACTCCCAGCCGTGGGCCGCCGGAAAGGTGTTGTCGAAACGAACGTTGGCCCCATAGCGCAGGTATTCGGAATTCAAGTCCGCCATCTCGAGCGGGTTGACGGTTGCGTCCTTCGTGCCGGACCAGAGGTAAACGGGTTGGCCGCGCAGGTTCGACGCGGCGTCGATCGTGCCGAGTGCCGACTGCGTCTCGAGGTAGGTCTGCGACTCGGCGAGCGTGCTGTTGTACGAGGCCTGGCCCGTCGGCAAGGTCTGCCCGCCGCAATTGCCCAGGGCCGTGGCCACGCCACCTGCGCCGGCGCACCAGTAAACGCCGCCCGCATAGATCGCCGCGCCCTTGAATGTCGAAGAGTGCGCCACGTGCATCTGCACGGCGGCAAAGCCGCCAGACGAAATGCCGGCGACGAAGATCTTCGCGGGATCCACTTGGTAGCGCTGCAGTTTCACGACCGAAGTCGAGGCGTCCGGCGGCGCCGCGATTGCGGCACTGTGTTGGGTGACGAGGCCGGCCGCCAGAACTGCGGCGACAAGGAACGTGCGCGTGCGTTTCGATGACATTGGACCTGATCCTCCGAATACAACCCATGCTAAGCAAGGGGGCCCGGCGCTACGTAGGACTCCATCCCGATCTTCATGACGCATCGCAGGAAGGGCTCCATGCCGCGACGCAGTCGGGAGGCTGGCGCGCATGCACCGGCCCGCTCTCCGGTGCCAGCGTGCCTCAATGGCTGAGCATCACGAGATGTTCGACAGGTTGATCCACGGCGAGGGGTGGTCCAGCCGGAAGCTCTGAGCGAAGGCAAGCGGTGGCCACGCGCCGGTGTTCGCTCACTGCGAGATGGCAGCACATTGGTTTGCGGCGTTGGCGAGCCGCCGACTCTGCGTGCGCTGCTCCTTCCACTGCGATCAGCGTGTCGACGCGGAGGCGGCGCACGTTGCGCGCCGCGCCGCCACTCCCCGCTCAGAGTAGCGCTCGGGGGTGCTTGGTGAGCCAGCGCCGGCGCGACCCAGGAGCTTGGAAGGGCCGGGAACTGCTTTGCTGTGTCTGAGGACATTGCGTGCGTCTTCCACTGCATGCGTGCGGTGGTGATCGCGCTGAAGGCGGTCTATTGGTCGATAGTTCGGTCAGCCGTTCCAACCCGTGCCGGACGTGACCGCCTTCGGGGGCAGGCGACTATAGTGAAGAGCGCAGCAGCTCCAGGGAGTCTCCATGCGCACGATCGCCGGCCTGGTCGTCCTCGTCCTGACCTTCCTCGTCGGCGCGTGCGGCGACGGCGGTGGCGGCGCGCCGGAGCCGGCGCCAGAGGCGCGGCCGCTGATCCGTTTCAGCGCGAGCATCGCCAGCGGGACCGTCACGGTGGCGCCGCTTGCGGGCGCCGCCTCGATCGGAACGCGCGCCATCGCGCGCGTGGAACTCACGGTCGACAACGGCGCGCCGCAGATGCTGGATCGCACCAATGCCAGCACGGCCGCGGGCCAGCCGGCCTACGCGTTCGCCGTGCCGCCGCCCGCCATGCCCGCCCCGCCGATCCCGCGCTGCGGCGCCGTTCGCAGCTACGAGATCACGGTGACCGACGTCGGCGGAGCCATGCTTACCAAGTACCTGACGAGCTGCGGTGTGCTGACGGCCGGCGCCTTCTCCGACTATGGGGAGCGCGAAGCCACTTTTCGCGTCGTCTCGAACACCGCACCGCTGAACGCGAGCTTCATGCGCGCCGGCGGCGCGGCCGGCGAGTACGTCGACAGCGGCTCCGCCGCCGTGCAGGGGACGCGATCATGGACGGTCGCCGGCCGCGAAGGCGACCCGCTGTACCTGAACGCCTCCTTTTCGACGCAAGCGCCCGATGACGCCGAAGCGACGATCGCGATCGAATCGGCCGGCGCGGTGCTGGGGACGATGAAGGCGGTGAAAAGCACGGGCGCCGTGCTCACGATCGTCTGCTGCCGCGGCTCGCAACCGGGGCCCGCGCAGCCGGTGACCTTCTTCGTCTACCCGACCGCGCTCGGACCGTCCCCCGGCCCCACGGCCGCGCCTTTCGCGGTGAACTTGAGCATCACCGATCCGGTCACCCGCTCGGTGCGGCAATCGTTCAGCGGTGGCGGGCAAGGCAACACCACCTGGACCTTCCAGGCCATGCCCGGCGACGAACTGCGGATGGACAGCAGCGTCGGCGAGCGGGTCTCGGCCAGCGTCGGGATCCGGGCCGGCGACCGGGAGATCGCGCAGGGTAGCGCCGGCGTCGCCGGGGCGCCGACCCGGTTCGCCGTCTTCTGCTGTTCGCTGCCGCGGTGGTGAGCGCCGCGGCGCCGCTCAACGCTTGACGCGCAGGGCCGCGATCGCGGCCTTGAGTTTTTCGTTGGCCAGCTCGCGCAGCTGCTTCGCCTCGGTGACGAGGCCGTCCGCCGGCAGGGGATCGTCCAGCCGCGAGAACAGCAGATGGGTGAGGGAACGCTCGGCGGCGCTGGCCTTGCTCTCGGCGTCGCGCCACTCCGCCAGCCTGGATCGAAACGTATTGCACATAGCCGCGCGAAGCCACCTCCTCGCAGAATCTTCGCGGTCGCAGATGCGACCGCCCGAAACTGTAGGGAGGGTGCATCCGGGGCGCAAGAGCCGGCCGTCGCCCCGGCGGCCGCGCAGCGCCGGCGGATACAAGTCACTGGATGAAGGGTCAGACCGGCCCCGGCGGGCAGGCCCATGCTCATTGGCGGCAGCCTGTCCCCGCCTTGTTCACTGCGTAGGCAGCGTTTATCCACAGCCTTATCCAGTGTCCTTGTTGCACTTTTCCTTGAGCCGGATCAAGCAGGCCCGGCCGCGGCGCGGCGCGGGAGCCGGGCGGACCGGCGTTGGCGCCGCAGCCGCGCCCGCATCACGCATTTTGGTGATGCGCGTGCGGGCGGTTTCGGGGCAGGATCGCCACTCGTTCCGACGGCAGGCGAGGGAGGCCAGATGACGGGAGCAGTCAGTACCGATGCGCCGGTGGCCGCCGTCCGCCACCGCGCGTTCACCATCGAGCATGCGTCGCCGCAGCACTTCGCCGCGCTGGACGCGGCCGGCCGGCCCGCGGGATGGGCCCGGCTGCACCTGTGGCCGCAGCTGCCCGCCGCCGCCGAGCAATGCCTGGACCTGACGCGCTTTGCCGCCCATTACCAGCGCCCGTTCGCCTATGTCTCGATGTTCACGATGCCGGCCGCGGCACGCGGCGGCGACCTGGCCACCGAACTGCTGCGGGCCACCATCCACGCCGCGCAGCGGGCGCCGCATGGCGCGGAGATCGCCTTCTTTCACTGCCATCCGCGGCTGGAGCCGCTCTACACCCGCATGGGCTGCCGTGGCTTCGGCGCGCCGTCGCTCGATGCCCGGCGCGGGGTGGTGGTGCCGATGTTCGTGCTGGGCGGCGACCAGGCGCATTTCGCGGCCTGCGGCTCGCCGCTGCGCACCACGGCGCGCCACTACCCGCTGGCGCCGGAACGCAAGCGCGAGCTGCTCGCGCTCCTGGGGCACGCGCGAGGGGCAGCAACGCCGGCTGCCGCCGGCACCTTTGGTTAAGCTCGCCGCCCCGGTGCCGTGGACCATCTCCTGGATGTGCTCGAACAGCTGTACGGCAACCTCCTGTTCGGCCGCTACCCGCCAGAACTGCTGGCGGCGCTGAACGCCGCCCTGGAAGGCAGCGCGGCGCGCATCCACACCTTCGACCGCGCCACCGGCGCGGTGCTGGCCTGGCAGGCGAGCAACCCGCTGCTGGAGGAGGCCAACGCCGCCTATGCGCGGCGCTGGGCGGCATGCGACCCGGCGCCGCCGCAGCTGGCCAGGATGCCGTCCGGCGGCGTCCTGCACTGCGACCAGGCGTTCGCCGAGCGCTTCGTCGCCGCCAGTCCGTTCTACCAGGAGTTCCTGCTGCCGCTCGGCCTGCGCTGGCGGCTGGCCGGCGTCATCCACCACGACGACGGCACGTCGACCGTCGTCGGCGTGGTGCGCGCGGCGGCGCAGGCGCCGTTCGGGCCGGCGGCGGGACACCTGCTGGAACGGCTGCTGCCGCACTTCCGGCGCGCCGCGCTGCTGCGCGAGCAGCTGTGGCGCGAGGCGACGCCGAGCCCGGTGCTGGCCGACATCGTCGAACACCTGCCGACCGCCTGCCTGGTCGCCGACGCCCAGGGGCGGGTGGTCACCGCCAACGCCGCCGCGGCAACGGCGTTCGGCGAACTCCCGGTCGAGCTGGCCGGGGGCTACCTGCGGATTCTCGTGCCCGAAAAGCACAGCGAGTGGCTGGTCGCCCTGCACGTCGCGCGGCGCACCAACGGCAGCGCGAGCTTCGACCTGCTCACGGAGTCGGCGGCGCTGTGGCAGGTGCACGTGGTGGCGTGGCGCGCCATCGCGCCGCCGCGGGACGCGCTCGAGGAGCAGCTGCTGCTGGTGACGCTGGAGCGCAAGGCCCACGCCAGCGCGCGCCAGCTGCAGGCGCTGGCCGCGCGCCACGGGCTTACCCGGGCCGAAACCGAGGTGCTGGACCTGCTGGCGCGCGGCTATTCACCCAAGGAAATCGCCCAGCGCCGCGATTCGGCCGTCAACACCGTGCGGCACCAGGTCTCCTCGATCCTCGGCAAGACCGGCTGCAGCTCGCAGCGGCAGGTCGTGAGCAAGCTGCGCGGCGCCAGCGCGGACTGAGGCGCGCGACGCTGCGTTGCCGGTGCTAGGCGGCAACCGCTTCCGCAGGCGCGGCGGCGGGCGCCGGCGCGCCAGCGCCTTCCTCCACCTCGCCGCCGAGCGCCTCGAGCAGGTCGGGCAGCAGCCCGCCGAGCTCGCCGGTGACGATCGCCACGTCGGCATCGAAGCCGTCGTCGTCCTTGCCGCCTTCCTGCACGCCGTCCATCACGACGTCCAGCATCTTCAGCTTGCGCAGCTGGCCGGATTCGCTGAGCACGAAGGACACCCGTTCGTTCCAGGTCATGGCCAGCTGCGTGGGCACCTTGCCGGTCGCGATGTGCTGCGGCACTTCGTCGATCTCCAGCGTGTGGCGCGAGTAGCGGACCGTGGATTTCTGGTCGTCGGGCGTCTTCAATTCGCAATCGCGGTCGACGCTGAAGGCGAAGGGCGCCTCGCGCGTAGCCAGCCAGTGGCTCATCGCCGCGGCGGCGGACGTGTTGGTGCGCACCGGCTTGACGGTCAGCGACGGGCCGGCGCCCCGCACCTGGCTCAGCACCTCGATCAGCGCCGTGACGATCCGGTCGGCGCCGCTGAGGCTGCCGCTGTCGACCACCAGGAACTTGTTGGCCGGGTCCAGCCAGAGCAGCGTGGCCGAGCGCTTGGTGAACGCCCGCGGCAGCAGCTCGAACACGATCTCCTCCTTGAACTCCTTCTTCAGCTTGGCGCCGACCCGCTCGTTGCCGGTCTCCTGCTTGTACTTGTCGATCCGCTCGTCGAGCGCCGCCTTGACGGCCGACGCCGGCAGGGCGCGCCGCTCGGTGGCGAGTTTCAGGATCAGCTGGCCGCCCACGCTTTCGGCGAGCAGCAGGCTCTTCTTGCCGCGCGGCGCGATCCAGCCGCTGGATTCGGTTTCGGTGGCCCCGCAGGGCAGGAAGCGGGTCGCCTGGAGGGTTTCCTCGAGTGCCTCCAGCGGCGGCAGCACGAAGTCGGGATTGATTCGAAAGTAGGACGCGCTCTTGAACATCGGAAGCGGTGAAAACGGTGATGCGGACCACGCGCTGGCGCGTGGCTGCGAAGCTGCGCGTTCGAAGGCCGCGGGCGCGTGGGGCGCGGCTGCGGCGTGGCGCAAGGCGAGCGGATTCTAAGGCCGCGGGTCGCCGGCCCGGCCCGCGCCGCGCCCGCTGCGGTCAATTCACAACAGGGCGGGTTCGGCGGACTTGACGACGCGCCGCCGGTACTGTCCGGGCGGCTCGCCGAACCAGCGGCGGCAGGCACGGAAGAAGTTGCTCTGGTCGACGAATCCGAGCTGCCCCGCCACCTGGTGCAGCGTGTAGCGTTCTTCCGCGAGGTATTGGCATGCCAGCTCGCGGCGGGCGTCGTCCAGCAGCTGCTGGAACGAGGTGTGCTCCGCCCGCAGGCGGCGCTGCAGCGTGCGGTCGGCCAGGGCCAGGCTGGCGGCGATCTCCTCGCGCCGCGGCTCGCCGCGCGCGAGCCGGCGCACGATCTCCTGGCTGACCCGGTGACTGGTGCGGGCGCCGTGCAGCCTGGCCAGGCGGTCGCGCAGCACCTGCTCGTGCAACTGCAGCAGCGACGGATTGCGCGACGGGATCGGCGCCTGCAGGTCGGCCGGCGCCAGCCGCAGGCGGTTCTCGGGTTGGCCGAAGCGCACCGGGCAGCGGAACTCCCGGCGATAGCGTTCCAGCTCCGGCGGCGCCTCGAACTTGAACTCCACGGCCAGCGGCTGCACGTCGCGCCGGGTGAGCCACTGGCACAGCGTGACCAGCGAGAGCAGGCCGTAGGCATAGCGCTGGCGCGGCACCGGACGCGCATAACCGGAGCCGCCGAGCACCAGCCAGTGCTGGTCGCCTTCGCGCAGCAGCTCGAAGGTGGCCGCATCGGAGACCACGGCCATGTAGCGGGCCAGGCGCTCCAGGCCGGTGCGCAGGTCCGGGCTCGACAGCATGGCGTAGCCGACCACGTCGAAGTTCACGTACTTGGCGGTGAGCTGCCGGTCCAGACCGAGCGCGGGGTCGCCGCTGCGCGCGACCGCCAGTTCCCACAGCCGGCTCACTTCATCGGCGCCGAAGCGCTCCTCGGGGCACTCGAGGCGGCGCGGATCGATGCCGGCCAGCCGCACCAGCAGCGGCACCTCGATGCCCTGCGCGGCGAACATCTCCAGGATGCCTGTGACCCAGGTGCAGGAACTGGTGCGTTGCATGGTCCTCGCTGGCGCGTGAAGTCACTCGATTGGCCGCGTTGCGACATACCGCCGGGGCTGCCGCTTCCTACACTGGTGGCCTGCCGCAGTGCGGCGGGAGAGGCGATTGCACGGGATTTCCCGGCCCGCCACAAGACGAGGTTTACCCCGAAACACGAGGAGACTGCGATGGGATTTGCGAAATGGCTCACGGTGCTCGGCGCCGGCCTGGCCGCGCTGCTGTCGGGCTGCGGCGGCTCCGACGACGATCCGGCGTTGCGGCTGACGAGCTACGGCCTGGTGCAGGGCACCAACGACGCGGCCAACGGTACGGTGTCCTGGAAGGGCATTCCGTTCGCGCAGGCGCCGGTGGGACCGCTGCGCTGGAAGGCGCCGGTCGAGCCGGCGCCGTGGCGCGAGACGCTGTCGGCGCAGCGCTTCGGCAATGCCTGCCTGCAGAACGGCCGCATCTACGGGCCGGGCGCCAACAACACCTACGACGGCACCATCGCCAGCACCCTCAATACGCCGGTGGGCAGCGAAGACTGCCTGACGCTGAACGTGTGGCGCCCGTCCGGCGACGCCAGCGGCCTGCCGGTGATCTTCTTCGTCTATGGCGGCAGCAACATCTCCGGCTACACCGCCGACCCGGTGTACGACGGCGCCGCGCTGGCGAAGGCGGCCAAGGCGGTGGTGATCACCAGCAACTACCGCGTCGGGCCGCTCGGCTTCTTCAACCTGCCGCAGCTCAAGAGCGGCACCAATGCCGCCGAGGATTCGGGCAACTTCGCGCTGCTGGACATCATCCAGGCGCTCAAATTCGTCAAGAGCAACGCGGCGGTGTTCGGGGGCGATCCCGGCAACGTGACATTGATGGGCCAGTCCGCGGGCGCCATCAATGCCTGGGCGCTGATGACGTCGCCGCTGGCGGCCGGCCTGTTCCAGCGGCTGGCGCCGCTGTCCGGGGGCATCTCGCTGGCCACCAACCTGCCGGCCGGCAGCCTGCCGACGCTCAACCCCGCCAGCACCTACCTGACCCAGGCGAATGCGCTGCTCGCCAAGCTGCTCATCGCCGATGGCAGCGCGGCCGACACCGCCTCGGCCCAGGCGCTGGTCGCGAGCAAGAGCGCGGCGGAGGTCGCCGCGTACCTGCGCGGCAAGGACGCGAAGCTGATCCTGTCGACGCTGCTCGCGAGCGGCCTCACCGGATCGGGCCCGATCCCCGACGGCACCGTGCTGCCCACGGACCCCATCGCCGCGATCGCCGCCGGCAGGTACAACAAGGTGCCGGTCCTGGCCAGCAACACCGCGGAAGAAGGCAAGCTGTTCGCGCCGTTCCTCGCCCTGTTCGGCGGCCCGCCCGGGTTCAAGGTGAGCGATGCCACGCGCTTCAACATGATGGCGAACTACAACGGCGATGCGCCGACGCTGACCGAGGCCGACATCCTCGATCCGGCATACCTGCCGTCGGATGCGCCCACCACGGGCTGGACGGCCAAGACCCGCCTGCTCGGCGGGATCTTCATGACGCCGAGCCGCGACAACGTGCTCAACACCCTGAAGACGCAGCAGCCGACCGTCTGGTACTACCAGTTCAACTGGGCCCGGGAGCCGGCGCCCTGGAACACCGTCTACGGCGCCGCGCACGCCTTCGACCTGCCGTTCGTGTTCGGCAATTTCGGGCCATCGCTGTTCTCGAACGCCATCGCCAGCTCGGCCAACCGGCCGGGCCGGCTCGCGCTGTCGTCGGCCATGATGGCGAGCATCGGGGCGTTCGCCCGCAGCGGCGACCCCAACAACGAGGCGCTCGGCAAGCCGTGGCAACCGTGGCCGGCCAAGCTGATCTTCGATGCCACGCCCAGCCAGGCGGTGATCACGACGCAATGAGGCCGCGCACGGCGGGGCCACCCGCCGCGCGGCGGCGCGCTCAGTGCTGGTGCCCGGCGGGCTTGGCCGGCGCGGCCGGGGCCGGGTGAGCGTCGTGCCCGGTGGCCGCCGCATCGTGCACCCGCTCGACGTAGTGCACGTACTGCACGTACGCGTCCACATACGCCCGGGCGGCGGCGACGTCGTTCGGGTCGTACTTCTTGCGCGCGGTGACGGCCGCGAACTGCTGGTGCAGACCCTGCTGCGTGCGCTGGGTGACGAGCTTGGCGACCGGCTCGAGCTGGCCGCTGGCGATCGACTTGTCGGCGGCGGCGATCGCGGGTTCGATCGCGCCCGCCGGCTTGAGGCCGGTGTAGGGCGCGCCTTCGCCGGCGCGGTGCACCCGCACCAGCGTCTCGAAGAAATAGCTGTCGGCCAGTTCGCGGGCCGCCGCGCCGGTCTTGCGCACGGCCGCGGCTTGCTGGAAGGCATGGCGCAGCTCGGCCTCGTCCTGCTTGCGCACCCAGCCGAGCACCAGGTTGACGTTGCCGGTGTCGAGCGCGCGCCTGGCGTCGCTCACCACCGGTCCGTCGAGCGTGTCGCAATGGGCCTGGGCGGCGCCGGCCCAGGCCATGGCGGCGGCGGCGGCGACGACCGCGAAGGCGCGGCGCAATGGAAGATGGCGGATGGTGGCCATGCGATGACTCCTGAAAGAAGGTGGAAGTGATGGCATGGACCGGCCCGCGGCCGGGCCGTTCCCACGGCCGTGCCCGGACTTAGGAAATCGCAAGAACGGGGCCGCGCCACCCCGCGCAGCTCACTGGCAGGGGTTGAGCGACAGGCTCACCGTGCCGGCGGTATAGCGGCTGTTGTCGAAGGTGCGGCCGACGGTGTCGAAGTCGTGGCCGATCTCGTAGAACGTGCCGGTCATGGTCGCCAGGCTCACCCGGGTCTGGTTCACGCCGGTGTCCATCCAGCCGTCGGCATGCCGTTGCGACGTCGTCATGTTGAAGTAGAGCTCGCCGCCGATGACCGTGGCTTGCCCCGTGACGACGAACGGCTGGTCCGCGGTCGGCAGCCAGCCCGAGACGGCATAGGTGGTTCCACCCAGGTTGGTGACGTCCAACTGCATGGTCATCGCCTGCGGCGTCACCGGGCCGGTCTGGCGCGCGGTCACGGTGCTCACCAGGCACACCCGGCCCACGTACGCCTGCGCCAGCGCCCAGCCGGGCGCCGCCAGCAGCGTCGCGAGCAGCCAGTGCCGCCAGTGCAGGAGCGGCGTCCGGCGCCGCAGGGACCAGTCACCCATGTCGCTCTCCTTCGTTGTTCGGCACAGCTTTGCCCGCTCGGCAGCAAAAATGGTTGACCCGCATCAAGAAGCGGGGCCGGCGGGCCGGCGCCCCGCCGTTCAGGGCCTGGCGAAGCGGGTCAGGCCGGCCGTTCGCCGTGGGTCACCAACGAAAAACGGCGCCCGTGGGCGCCGTCTCGAGAAGAACCGCAGGGGAGCCGGATCAGTCCTCGACGAATGCTTCCTCGCGCTTGGCCTTGATCGAGGGCAGGGCCACGATGGCGATCAGCAGCAGGGCGGCGGCCAGCAGGCCGGCCGACAGCGGACGCGTGACCAGGACGCTCCAGCTGCCGCGCGAGAGCAGCAGCGCCCGGCGCAGGTTCTCTTCCATCATCGGGCCCAGGATGAACCCGAGCAGCAGCGGCGCCGGCTCGCAGCCGAGCTTGATGAACACGTAGCCGATGAGGCCGAAGATGCCCACCATCCACACGTCGAAGGTG
>NZ_DATMHS010000176.1:0-14428 GCF_035554825.1 Ramlibacter sp.
CGGCGCCGCTGGCGGCGGCCCCGGCGCCGCGCACGGCCAATCGCTGAGCGCGGCCGGCTCGCTTCAGGCGAGCTTGCGCCGCAGCAGCTCGTTGACCTGGGCCGGGTTCGCCTTGCCCTTGCTCGCCTTCATCACCTGACCGACCAGCGCGTTGAAGGCCTTGTCCTTGCCGGCCTTGAACTGGGCCACGTTGTCCGGGTTGGCCGCGATCACCTGGTCGACGATCGTCTCCAGCGCGCCGCTGTCGTTCATCTGCCTGAGGCCCTTGGCTTCGACGATCGCGTCGACGTCGCCGCCGCCGGTCCACAGCTCGTCGAACACCTGGCGCGCGGCGTTGTTGGAGATGGTGCCGTCGGCGATGCGCCCGATCAGCGTCGCCAGCGTCGGCGCGCCGACCGGCAGCTGCGCGAACGAGCGGTCCTCGGCATTGACCCGGCGCGACAGCTCGCCCATGACCCAGTTGCTGGCCAGCTTGGGCTGGCCGCTGGCCTGCGCCGCCGTCTCGAAATAGCCCGCCATCGCCTTGCTCTGCGTGAGCGTCGTCGCGTCGTACTCGGGCAAGCCGTACTGCGCCACGAAGCGCGCGGCCATCACCCGCGGCAGCTCCGCCATCTGCGAGCGCACCCGCTCGACCCAGTCGGGCGCGATCACCAGCGGCGGCAGGTCGGGGTCGGGGAAGTAGCGGTAATCGGCCGCGTCTTCCTTGGTGCGCATGGCGCGGGTCTCGCCGGTGTCGGGATCGAACAGCACGGTGGCCTGCTGGATCGCCCGCCCGTCCTCCAGCTCCTCGATCTGCCAGCGGATCTCGAAGTCGATCGCCTGCTGCATGAACTTGAAACTGTTCAGGTTCTTGATCTCGCGCCGCGTGCCCAGCGGCGCGCCCGGCTTGCGCACCGAGACGTTGGCGTCGCAGCGGAAGCTGCCTTCCTGCATGTTGCCGTCGCAGATGCCGATCCAGGTGACGATCTTGTGCAGTTCCTTGGCGTACGCCACCGCCTCGTCCGACGAGCGCATGTCCGGCTCGGTGACGATCTCCAGCAGCGGCGTGCCGGCCCGATTGAGGTCGATGCCGGACTGGCCGACGAAGTCCTCGTGCAGCGACTTGCCGGCATCTTCCTCGAGGTGGGCGCGCACCAAGCGCACCAGCATCTTCTCGGTGCCCAGGTAGAACTCGACGGCGCCGCCCTGCACCACCGGGATTTCGTACTGGCTGATCTGGTAGCCCTTGGGCAGGTCGGGATAGAAGTAGTTCTTGCGCGCGAAGATGCTGCGCGGCGCGATCCGGGCGTTCACCGCCAGCCCGAACTCGATCGCCCGCTCCACCGCGCCCTTGTTCATCACCGGCAGCGTGCCGGGCAGCGCCAGGTCGACCGGGCAGGCCTGGGTGTTGGGCTCGGCGCCGAACGCCGTCGCGGCGCGGCTGAAGATCTTCGACTGCGTCGACAGCTGGGCGTGGGTCTCGAAGCCGATCACGACCTCGTAGCCATGGATCAACTTGCTCATGCGCGTGCCTCCGGAGCGGCGTCCACCGCCACGGGAATGCGTTGGTGGAAGTCGGTGACCCGCTGCAGCCGGTGCGCGACGTTCAGCAGCTTCGCTTCGCCGAAATAGTTGCCCAGCAGCTGCAGGCCGACCGGCATGCCGGCCTCGCCGAAGCCGCAGGGCACCGACAGGCCCGGCAGGCCGGCCAGCGAGCCCGGCAGGGTGAAGATGTCGGCCAGGTAGTTGGCCACCGGGTCGTCGGCCTTCTCGCCGAGCTTCCACGCGACCGTCGGCGCCACCGGGC
Organism: Ramlibacter sp.; assembly: GCF_035554825.1. Classification (GTDB taxonomy): domain Bacteria; phylum Pseudomonadota; class Gammaproteobacteria; order Burkholderiales; family Burkholderiaceae_C; genus Ramlibacter. Next base: position 1,787 of record NZ_DATMHS010000176.1, read on the forward strand.
CGGCGATCACGTCGCACTGCCGGAACGCCTGCTGGAAATCGTCGGCGATCATGCGGCGGATCTTCTGCGCCTGCAGGTAGTAGGCGTCGTAGTAGCCGTGCGAGAGCACGTAGGTGCCGACCATGATGCGGCGCTTGACCTCGTCGCCGAACCCTTCGGCGCGGCTCTTCTGGTACATGTCGATCAGGTCGCCGTACTGCCTCGCGCGATGGCCGAACTTCACGCCGTCGTAGCGCGACAGGTTCGACGACGCTTCCGCCGGTGCGATGATGTAATAGACGGGGATCGACAGCTCGGTGCGCGGCAGCGAGATCTCCACCAGCTGCGCGCCCTGCTGGCGCAGCTCCTGCAGCGCGGCGTCGATCGCGGCGCGCACGTCGGCGGCGAGGCCGGCCCCGAAGAACTCGCGCGGCACGCCGACGCGCAGCCCTTCGAGCGAGTCGTTCAGCGAACGGGTGAAGTCCTCGGGCGCGATCTCGAGCGAAGTCGAATCCCGGTCGGGATCGGGCGCGCACATGGCGGACAGCAGCAGCGCGCAGTCTTCGGCCGTGCGCGCCATCGGACCGGCCTGGTCGAGGCTGGAAGCGAACGCGATCATCCCGTAGCGCGAGGCGCGGCCATAGGTCGGCTTGATGCCGGTGATGCCGCAGAAGGACGCCGGCTGGCGGATCGAGCCGCCGGTGTCGGTGCCGGTCGCCGCCGGCGCCAGGCGCGCGGCGACGGCGACGGCGCTGCCGCCGGAGGAGCCGCCCGGAATGCGCGCCGGGTCCCACGGGTTGCGCGCCACGTGGTACGCCGAGTTCTCGTTGGACGAGCCCATCGCGAACTCGTCGCAATTCAACTTGCCCAGCGTCACGGCGCCGGCGCCGGCCAGGCGCTGCACCACCGTCGCGTCGAACGGCGAGCGGTAGCCCTCGAGCATCTTCGAGCCGGCGGTGCTGGCGAAATCGCGGGTGACGAAGATGTCCTTGTGGGCGACCGGCACCCCCAGCAGCGGCGCGCTCTCGCCGGCGGCGATGCGCGCGTCGGCGGCCCGGGCCTGGGCCAGGGTCACCTGCTCGTCGACGGCGAGGTAGGCGCCGAGCGACCGGTGGCTCGCGCCGCGCGCCAGGAAATGCCGCGCGACCTCGACGGCCGAGACGTCCTTCGCGCGCAGCTTGGCCGCCAGTTCGGCCACGGTGAGGTCGTGCAACTGGCTCATTCGATCACCTTCGGCACCAGGAACAGGCCGCGCTCGACGGCCGGCGCGCTGCGCTGGTTGGACTCGCGGTCGACCTGTTCGCTGGCGACGTCCGCGCGCAGGCGCAGGGGCATGTCCTGCACCGCGTCCAGCGGATGCGCCAGCGGCTCGATGCCGGCGGTGTCGACGGCGCGCATCTTCTCGACCAGGTCGAAGAAGCCGTTGAGCTGGGTGAGCATGCGCTCGCTCTCCTGCGCACCCAGCTCCAGCCGGGCCAGCCGCGCGATGCGGGCGATGTCTTGGGGGGTCAGTGCCATGGCGGAAACAGTCATGCCGGCGGGGGGTGGCCACGGGGCTTGCCGCGACCCGCCGCGCGCCGGCGCTTCACAGGGGATCGGGTATTATCCCGTCTTTAGCGCGACGGCTGCCCCGGCGGCCGGGAATACCGGGCCTCGTGCCCGAAAAAACACTGATTCACATGCGGTGGCAGGGGGGCCCGTCCCGCCGCCCGCGAGAGGACTTCCTGATGTTCGGAGCTTTCCGTCGGTACCTGTCGACCGACCTCGCCATCGACCTGGGCACCGCCAACACCCTGATCTTTGTGCGCGACCGCGGCATCGTGCTGGACGAGCCCTCGGTCGTGGCCATCCGCCACGAAGGCGGCCCGCAGGGCAAGAAGACGATCCAGGCCGTCGGCCACGAAGCCAAGGCGATGCTGGGCAAGGTGCCGGGCAACATCGAAGCGATCCGCCCGATGAAGGACGGCGTCATCGCCGACTTCACCGTCACCGAGCAGATGCTCAAGCAGTTCATCAAGATGGTGCATCCGCGCTCGGTGCTCAAGCCCAGCCCGCGCATCATCATCTGCGTGCCCTGCGGTTCGACCCAGGTCGAGCGCCGCGCGATCCGCGAATCGGCGCTGGGCGCCGGGGCGAGCGAGGTCTACCTGATCGAGGAACCGATGGCCGCCGCGATCGGCGCCGGGCTGCCGGTCTCCGAAGCCTCCGGCTCGATGGTGGTCGACATCGGCGGCGGCACCACCGAGGTCGGCGTGATCTCGCTGGGCGGCATGGTCTACAAGGGCAGCGTGCGCGTCGGCGGCGACAAGTTCGACGAGGCCATCATCAGCTACATCCGCCGCAACTACGGCATGCTGATCGGCGAGCCCACGGCCGAAGCGATCAAGAAGAACATCGGCTCGGCTTTCCCCGGCAGCGAAGTCAAGGAGATCGAGGTCAAGGGCCGCAACCTGTCCGAAGGCGTGCCGCGCTCCTTCACGATCTCGTCCAACGAGATCCTGGAAGCGTTGACCGATCCGCTCAACAACATCGTCTCGGCGGTGAAGAACGCGCTGGAAAGCACGCCGCCCGAACTCGGCGCCGACATCGCCGAGCGCGGCATGATGCTCACCGGCGGCGGCGCCCTGCTGCGCGACCTGGACCGCCTGCTGGCGGAAGAGACCGGCCTGCCGGTGCTCGTGGCCGAAGACCCGCTGACCTGCGTCGTGCGCGGCTGCGGCATCGCCCTCGAGCGGATGGAACGCCTGGGCAGCATCTTCACCAGCGAATGACCTCGTCTCCTCCCCGGGCGGGGGAGGACAATGCGCCATGCCGTTAGGGACGCTCGACCGGACGCCGCCGCCCTTCTTCAAGCAAGGGCCGTCGGCGCTCTCCAAGCTCATGGTCTGCAGCGCGCTGGCCCTGTTCCTGATGGTCGCCGACGCCCGCTTTCGCATCGCCCAGCCGCTGCGCGCGGTGGTCGCCACGGTGCTCTATCCGGTGCAATGGGTGGCGATGCGCCCGGTCGTCGCGGCCCGCTTCGTCGCCACCTACTTCGAGTCGCTGGAAGCGGCCCAGGCCAGCGAGGCGGCCGCCCGGCGCAAGTTGGCGCTGCAGTCGCTGCGCGCCAACCAGGTCGAACAGCTCGAGGCGGAGAACCAGCGGTTGCGCAAGCTGCTGGAATTGCGCGGCCGGGTGGCCACCCGGGCCACCGCCGCCGAAGTGCTGTACGACGCCGCCGATCCCTATACCCGCAAGGTGATCATCGACCGCGGGCTGGCGCAGGGAATCGAGGCCGGCTCGCCGGTCGTCGACGAATACGGGGTGCTGGGGCAGGTCACCCGGGTCCATCCGCTGGTGAGCGAAGTGACCCTGGTGATCGACCGCGAGCAGGCGATGCCGGTGCTGAACGCGCGCACCGGCGCCCGCAGCGTGGCCTACGGCGATCCGTCCGGCAAGGGCGGCGCGCTGGAACTGCGCTTCATGGCCGGCAACGCCGACGTGCAGGTGGGCGACCTGCTGACCACCAGCGGCGTCGACGGGGTCTACCCGCCCGGCCTGCCGGTGGCCAAGGTGCTGCACGTGGAGCGGCGCGCCGAGTCCGGCTTCGCCCGCATCGAGTGCGCGCCGCAGGCGATGGTCACCGGCGCCCGCCACGTGATGGTGCTGGCCCCGCTGGGCATGCAGATGCCGGAGCGGCCGGCCGCGGAGGAAGCCGCGGCGCCGAAGAAGGGAGCGCGCAAATGAGCCGCCCGCCGCGCGGCGCGACCGGCATGGAGGCGCGCCGGCCATGATCATGCGACCGGGCCAGCAGCTGCTGCTGCCGGCCAATCCCGTCTTCATCTGGGCCACCCTGTTGCTGGGGTTGCTGGCCAACATGGTCCCGCTCGGGCGCACGCCCTGGATGCCGGACCTGCTGGCGCTGGTGCTGGTGTTCTGGAGCGTGCACCAGCCGCTGCGCGTGGGCATCGGCGCCGCGTTCGTGTTCGGGCTGGCCATGGACGTGCACCAGACCGGCCTGCTCGGCCAGCATGCGCTCGCCTACACCGCCCTCAGCTACTTCGCGATCACGATCCACCGCCGCCTGCTCTGGTTTTCGGTGCCGTCGCAGGCGCTGCAGGTGCTGCCGCTGTTCGTGGCATCCCACGCCATCGAGCTGACGGTGCGGATGATGGCCGGCGGCGCCTTCCCCGGTCTGAGCGTGCTGCTCGCCCCCGTGATCGAATGCCTGCTTTGGCCGGTCGTGAGCATCGTCCTGCTGGCGCCCCAGCGGCGCGCCCCCGATCCCGACGAAAATAGGCCCTTGTGACGCCCGGCCGGGCGGCCAGGCTAGGGAAACAGCCGAACCCGCCCGGCCCGCGGCTGTCTAAGCTGTCGCATCTCCCGAGCCCCTTGCCCCCATGACCGAACTCAGAAACGTCGAGGCCGACCTCGCCCGCTTCCGCGTGCGGGTGTTCGTCGCCAGCCTCGTGGTGCTGGTGGCGTTCGTGCTGCTGGCCAGCCGGCTGCTGTGGCTGCAGGTGGTGCGCCACACCGACCTGCAGGAGCAGGCCGAGAACAACCGCACGACGATCGTGCCGGTGGTGCCCAACCGCGGCCTGATCCTGGATCGCAACGGCATCGTGCTGGCGAGCAACTATTCGGCCTACACGCTCGAGCTGACGCCGGCCCGCCTGGCCGGGCCGCTGGACAAGGTGATCGACGAGCTGTCGCAGGTGGTCGAGATCCAGCCGCGCGACCGGCGCCGGTTCAAGAAGCTGCTGGAGGAAACCAAGAGCATCGACTCGCTGCCGATCCGCACCAAGCTGACCGACGAGGAAGTCGCGCGCTTCGCCGCCCAGCGCTACCGCTTTCCCGGCGCCGAGATCAAGGCGCGCCTGTTCCGCAGCTACCCCTGGGGCGAGCTCGGAAGCCATGTCATCGGCTACATCGGCCGCGTCAACCAGGCCGAGAAGAAGCTGATGGAGGACTGGGACGAAGAGGACCTGGCCAACTACCGCGGCACGGAATACATCGGCAAGCTGGGCATCGAGCAGGCCTACGAGAAGCAGCTGCACGGCATCACGGGGGTCGAGCAGGTGGAGACTTCCGCCGGCGGCCGCGCCGTGCGCAAGCTCGCCAGCAGTCCCTCGACGCCCGGCAACACGGTGCAGCTGTCGATCGACATCAAGCTGCAGAAACTGGTCGAGGACCTGTACGGCGATCGCCGCGGCGCGCTGGTTGCGCTGGACCCCAAGACCGGCGAGGTGCTGACCTTCGTCAGCAAGCCGACGTTCGATCCCAACCTGTTCGTGGACGGGATCGATTCCGAGAACTGGCAGGCGCTGAACGAATCGCTCGACAAGCCGCTGCTCAATCGGGCCTTGCGCGGCACCTATCCGCCGGGGTCCACCTACAAGCCCTTCATGGCGCTGGCGGCGCTCGAAACCGGCAAGCGGCGCCCCGAGCAGGCCATCCATGACCCCGGGCATTTCTGGTTCGGCAACCACAAGTTCCGCGACGACAAGGAAGGCGGCCACGGCTCGGTCGACATGTACAAGTCGATCGTGCAGTCGTGCGACACCTACTACTACATGCTGGCCAACGACATGGGCGTGGACCTGATCCACGAGCAGATGTCGCACTTCGGCTTCGGCGAGATCACCGGCATCGACATCGCCGGCGAATCGCGCGGCCTGCTGCCGTCGACGAAGTGGAAGCGCAACGCCTACCGCCGCCCGGAGCAGCAGAAGTGGTACGCCGGCGAGACCATCTCGCTGGGCATCGGCCAGGGCTACAACAACTTCACGGTGCTGCAGATGGCCACCGCCACCGGCACCCTGGCCAACGACGGGGTGCGCATGAAGCCGCACCTGGTGAGCCAGATCATCGACATCGCGCACGGCAAGAGCGCCAGGATCGCGCCGCAGCAGGTCGGGCAGCTCACGGCCAAGCCCGAGAACGCCGCCATCATCCGCAAGGCGATGGTGGGCGTGAACATCGAGGGCACGTCGGCGGCGGCGTTCCGCGGCGCCGCCTACACCAGCGGCGGCAAGACCGGCACGGCGCAGGTGATCACGATCAAGCAGGGCGAGAAGTACAACGCCTCGAAGCTCGACGAGCGGCACCGCGACCACGCGCTGTTCATCGCCTATGCGCCGGCCGAGGACCCCAAGGTCGCGATCGGCATGGTGGTGGAGAACGCCGGCTTCGGCGCGGCCAACGCGGCGCCGATCGCGCGCCGGATCTTCGACTACTGGCTGATGGGCCTGTACCCCAGCGAAGAGGACCTGGCGGCGGTGCGCCAGGGCAAGGCCACGACGCCGATCGGCAAGCCGCGCCCGGCCGCCGAAGTGGCCTGGCCGTCGGCCCCCAGCCCGGCGGCGGCCGCGAGCGCCGCGGCGTCGGCGCCGCTGGCCGGCGCATCCGCTCCCGCCTCGGCGGCGCTGGCGAAGGCGGCGGGGCCGGCGGCCCCGGGCTCGGCGCCGGTCGCGCTGGTCCCGGCCGCCGCCGCCGTCAGGACCGCAGCGCCCTGAGCGGCCGCGCTCAGCCCGCGCCGCCCAGCACCTCGCCGAACAGCGACCACTTCTTGCCGTCGAACTTCGACAGCTGCGCCTGTTCCACCGGGGCATGGTCGGTCGGGCTCATGTTCATCGCGATCCCCGGCAGCAGCAGCGGCGGGCGGAAGCTCCTGATGCTCTCGGCCTGCTTCTTGATGTTGTCGCGGCTGAAGTCGTTGCCGCACTGCTTGAGCACCTGCACCATCAGCTGCGCCGCGATATAGCCGTAGACGTTGCTGGCGTCCTCGACGTTGCCGTCGCGGTAGTAGCGGGCCATGAAGGCGCGCCATTCCAGCATCGCGGGATCGTCCTTCCACTGCGGATCGGTGGCGTCCTTGTAGTACTGCACCGTGATGCAGCCCACCGCCTTGTCCAGGCCCGCCGGCGTCAGCACGGAGCCGACCGACGCGCCCACGTTGTTCAGGAAGTGCAGCGGCTTCCAGCCGGAATCGAACGCCTTGCGCACCGCCTGCGCCGCGAACTTCGGCGTGGTGATGTTGATGAAGGTGTCGGCGCCGGAGGACTGCAGGGTGAGGATCTGCGAGTCCACCGTCGGATCGGTGACCTCGTAGGTGGCTTCCTTGACGATCATCTTCGCGTTGTTGCCGGTCAGCACGTGCTTGACGCCGGCGAGCACGTCCTTGCCGTAGTCGTCGTTCTGGTACAGGATCGCGATCTTGGCGCCCGGCTTGTTCTTCAGCAGGTAGCGCGCGTAGATCTCGCCCTCGGTCTGGTAGCTCAGGTTGAAGCCGAAGGTCCACGGATAGTTCTTCGGATCGTTCCACTTGGTGGCGCCGGTGGCGACGAACAGGTGCGGCACCTTCTTGGCGTTGACGTACTTGTGGATGGCGGAGTTGCTCGGCGTGCCCAGCGTCTGGAACAACGCCAGCACGTCCTCCTGCTCCACCAGCTTGCGCACCTGCTCCACCGCCTTGGGCGGGCTGTAGCCGTCGTCCAGCGAGATCAGCTCGATCGGGTGGCCGTTGACGCCGCCCTGGTCGTTGATCATCTTGAAGTAGCCCTGCTCCACCTTGCCGATGGTGCCGTAGGCCGAGGCGGGTCCGCTGTACGGCATGGTCTGCCCCAGCTTGATGGGCTTGCCGGTGGCCTTGCCCTGGGCGAACACCGGGGCGGCGATGACGGACGCGCCGAGCGCGAGCGACGAGCCAAGCCACCGACGCCGCGGGATATTCACTGCTGTCATCTTGCTTCCTTTCGACTGTTCACACTTGCACATCGCGGCCCGCCGGGCACGCTCCTTCATTTCCGGCGCCAGCGCTGGCGCGCCAGCCGGATCGCGCCGGCCACGCCGGACGGCATGACGTACATCAGGCCGATCAGAAAGACGCCGTAGATCGCCCACGGCGCGGCCTTGGAGAGCTGGTCGGCGACGTTGGGAATGAACTGGATGAACAGCGCGCCGTACAACGCGCCCGAGATCGAGGCCAGGCCGCCGACCACGACCCCGACCACCAGCGTGATCGACAGGAAGATCGAGAACGAATCGGGCGCCACGAACTGCACCGCGATCGCGCCGAGCGCGCCCGCGACGCCGGTGTAGAAGGCCGACACGCCGAACGTGAGCGACTTGTACAACGCGGTGTTGACGCCCATCGCCTGCGCCGCGATCGGCTGGTCGCGGATCGCCACCAGCGCCCGCCCGACGCGCCCGCGCAGCAGGTTCCAGCCGGCCAGGAACAGCACGACCGCCCAGGCCAGCGTGAAGAAATAGAGCCACTGGTCCTGCGACAGCGGCAGCCAGGCCGGCGGCTCGGGCTTCATGATCACGACGCCCTGCGAGCCGCCGGTCCAGTGCTCCAGCGCCTTGTGCTTCAGGATCTGCGGCATGGCCACGCCGAGCGCGAAGGTCGCCAGGGCCAGGTACAGGCCCTCCAGCCGCAGGGCCGGCAGGCCGAACAGGAAACCGGCCACCAGGCAGACCAGGCCGGCCACCGGGATGGTGGCCCAGTAGGGGAAGCTGGCCCGGTCCATCAGGATCGCCGCGGTGTACGCGCCGATGGCATAGAACGCGCCGTGGCCCAGCGAGATCTGGCCGTTGTAGCCGGTGAGCATGTTCAGCCCGAGCAGCGCGATGGCGTAGGCCAGCGCCAGCGTCAGCTGGAACACGCGGTAGTTGCCCAGCACGAACGGCAGCACGCAGGCGAGCACCAGCAGCACGGCCAGCGCCGCGATCTGGCGCCGGCCGAGCTCGGGCGGGGCGGCAAGGAGTCGGGGATTCTTCATCGGCGCTGGCCTGCTAGACCCGGGCCACGTGGACCTTGCCGAACAGGCCCGAAGGCCGCACGACCAGGACGCCGACGATGATCACGAGCGCCACCGTCAGCTTCAGTTCGGTGCCGAGGTAGACGCCCACCACGTTCTCCAGCACGCCGACGATGAAGCCGCCCAGCACCGCCCCGCCGGGGCTGTCGATGCCGCCCAGCAGCGCGCCGGCGAACGCGTACAGCAGGATGCCGCCCATCATGTTGGGCTCGAGGAACACGACCGGGGCGACCATGATGCCGGCGACGGCGCCGATGGCGGCGGCCAGGCCCCAGCCCAGCGCCAGCATCCAGCCGACCCGCACCCCGACCAGCCGGCTGGACACGGGGTTCTGCGCCGCCGCCCGCATGGCCAGGCCCAGCGGCGTGAAGCGGAAGAAGACGAATACCAGCAGCAGCACGGTCAGCGTCACCGCCGCCGAGCCCATGTCGTGCGAGCTGAGGTACCTGTTGCCGAACAGCGGCTGCGCCGGGAACGGGCTCGGGAACGGCTTGATTGTGTAGCTGTAGATCCAGCCGGCGACGCTGTTGAAGATCACCAGCAGGCCGATGAAGACGATCACCACCGACAGGATCGGCGCGTTCTCGACCGGCTGGATCACCACCCGCTCGAGGACCACGCCGCCAACGAAGGCGGCGGCGACGGTGAGGAAGAACGCACCCCAGTAGGGCACGCCCGCCTGCATCAGCGTCCAGGCCAGATAGGTGGCGAACATCGCCATCTCGCCCTGCGCGAAGTTCACCAGGTGGGTGGCCTGGTAGATCATCACCAGCGCCAGCGCCACGCTGGCATAGATGCCGCCGGTGGCGAGGCCGGAGAGGACTTGGTGCAGCAGCAGGTCCATGCAGCCTCCTTCAGTAGCCGAGGTAGGAGCGGCGCACCGACTCGTCGCTGCGGATCGCGTCGGCCGTGCCGGAGATCACGACCCGGCCGGTCTCGAGCAGGTAGGCATGGTCGGCCAGCCGCAGCGCCAGCGCCGCGTTCTGCTCCACCAGCAGCATGCTGATGCCGTCGCTGCGGTTGATGGCGCGAAAGATCTCGAACAGCTCCTGCACGATCAGCGGCGCCAGCCCGAACGAGGGCTCGTCCAGCAGCAGCAGCCTGGGCTTGAGCATCAGCGCGCGCGACACGGCGAGCATCTGCTGCTCGCCGCCGGACAGCGTTCCCGCCTGCTGCCGGCGCCGCTCCCTGAGCTTGGGGAAGTAGCCGTAGATGCGCTCGTAGTCGGACTGCACCTGCTCGCGGTCGCGCCGCGTGTAGGCGCCCATGCGCAGGTTTTCCTCGACGGTGAAGTTCAGGAAGGTGCCGCGGCCGTCGGGCACGTGCGCGACGCCCAGGCGCACGATGTTCTCGGTCGCCTTGCCGTCGATGCGGGCGCCGCCGAGCGCGATCTCGCCCTGGGTGCGAACCATGCCGCACATCGCGCGCAGCAAGGTGGTCTTGCCGGCGCCATTGGCGCCCAGGATGGTGGTGATGCCGCCCTGCCCCACCTCGAAGTCGACGCCGTGCAGCACCCGCGTGCTGCCGTACTGCGCGTGCAGGCCGCGCACCTGCAGCAACGGCATCCGCGCGCCGCCACGCTCCTCCAGCTCGTGCGGTTCGTTGTCCTTGCAGGCCGGCCGCCCGGCGCTCATGGTCATGGCGTCACCCCCAGGTAGGCACGGACCACGTCGGCGTTGTGCTGCACGTCGGCCGGGGGGCCGTCGGCGATCTTGCGGCCGAAATCGAGTGCCACCACCTGGTCCGAGACCCGCATCACCAGGTTCATGTGGTGCTCGACCAGCAGGATGGTGAGGCCCAGCTCGGACTGGATGCGCCGCAGCAGCTGGCGCAGGTCGTCGACTTCCTCGTGGTTGAGGCCGCCGGCCGGCTCGTCCAGCAGCAGCAGCTTCGGCTGGCTCATCAACGCGCGGCCGAGCTCGACCTTCTTCTGCGTGCCGAACGGCAGGTCGGCCACCGGGGTCTGGGCGACCGCGTCGAGGCCGAGCAGCGACACCGTCCGGGCAGCGTGCGCCGCCAGCTGCTCCTCCTCGCGCCGCACCCGCGGCAGGCGCAGCGCATTGGACAGAAAGCCGCTCGCCGTGCGGCAGTGGCCGCCCAGCATGATGTTCTGCCACACGCTCATGGTGCGAAACAGCGCCAGGTTCTGGAACGTGCGGCCGATGCCCAGCGCGGCAATGCCGTGCGGCGGCGTGGCGGTCAGGGGCCGGCCCTCGAAGAGGATCTCGCCCTCGCTGAAGCTGTACAGGCGCGACAGGCAATTGAAGAGGGTGGTCTTGCCCGCGCCGTTGGGACCGATCAGTCCGGTGATGTGGCCCGCCGGCACCGAGAACGAGACCCGGTCCAGGGCCGTGATTCCGCCAAAGCGCACCGTGACCGAGGACACGTCGAGCAAGGCGGCGGGGTCTGACATCGAGGTGACAGGTTCCGGGACGTAAGGAGTGCGTTTATCTCCCCCGCGTGGCGGGCGACCAACGGTGGAAACCCGAGCCGCCTGCGCGCGTGCTGCGGCCACCCCACCGCCGTCTGGCCGAGCTGGCCGGCACTGCCGGGGCGGAACAGCCCGGCCTCAGCGGCCCGCCTGGCGCAGCAGCCAGCTGGTGACCTGCTCGGGCATGTAGCGCACGTGCGCCGGCCAGGGGCCGCACGGAAAGCCGACATGGCCGCCTTGCGCCGGCTGCCACAGCGTCACCTGGACGCCCGCTTCCTCGGCCGTCGGCACGCTCGCCGCCGGCACGAACGGATCGTTCAACGCGTTGAGCGCGAGCGCCGGAATGCGGATGCGGTGCAGATGCGGCTTGGCCGACGCCCGTCGGTAATAGTCGGCGGCATCGCGGAACCCGTGCAGCGGCGCGGTGAACACGTCGTCGAATTCGTAGAGGTCGCGCGCGGCCGCCAGCCGCACCCGATCGAACAGGCCCGGATGCTGTTCCCACTTCGCCAGTGCCTTGGGCTTCATGGTGCGCAGGAACATCTGCGTGTACACCAGCCGATTGAAGCCGCGGCCGATGGCGGCCGCTCCGGCCGCCAGGTCCAGCGGCGCGCACACCGCGGCCACGGCGTCGGCGCAGCGTGCCGCTGCAACCCCGGCCTCGCCGGCCCAGCGCAGCAAGGCATTGCCGCCGAGCGACACGCCAACCGCGAGCAACGGTCCCTGCCGCTGCTCGCGCAGCCGCGCCAGGATCCAGCCGATCTCCGCGTGGTCGCCGGAGTGGTAGGCGCGCGCAGCCTTGTTGAGCTCGCCGCTGCAACCGCGGAAATGGGGCACGACATAGTCCAGCCCGCGTTCGGCGGCGACGTCGGCAAAGGCTTCGGCATAGTGGCTGCGCGACGAGCCCTCCAGCCCGTGGAAGAGCGCGAGCAAAGGGCGGGCTGGTCCGGGCGCTGGTGGCGCGGCGGCCAGCCAGTCGAGATCGACGAAGTCGCCGTCGGGCGTGGTCCAGCGCTCGCGCCGAAAACGCGGCGCGGGACCGCGGCGGCGGCGCGCCGCGACGGCCGGCCAGATCGTCTGTGCATTGCCGCCGGGCAGCCACCAGGGCGCGGCGTACTTCAATGCAGCACCTGTCCGCCCGCCGACACCTCCTGGATCTCGCTGCTGGTGCCGGGGCTGGCGTGATGCGCGACCAGCTTCCAGCCCTGCGCCGTCTTGTGATAGACGTTGGTGGCGATCACCCACGCCTGGGCGGGCCCCTGGGTGCCGAGCACTTCGACCCGCTCGAGCACGTTGTGCACCGCGCTGGCCGCCCCCTGCGTCTTGCGGGCGCGCTCGGGCCAGGCGCGCACGCTGCCGTTGCTGAACATCGCCTCGAACGTCGCGCGGATCGCCACCGCGCCGACGACCCGCGGCCCCCCGGGGTGGATG
>NZ_DATMHS010000177.1:0-12943 GCF_035554825.1 Ramlibacter sp.
GCCCACCACGTCCCGCATCACCTGCGCCATGAAGCGCGCCTCGCGGGGGTGGTTCACCGTGGTGGGATAGCCCGGCTTGATGATCACTTCGGCGCTGGCGCGATGGGCCTGCGCCACGTGCCCGGCGACGCGCTCGATGCCTTCGATCAGCTGGCGCAGCGTCGCCTCGCCCAGCGTGCGGCAGGTGCCGTAGATGAAGGCTTCGTTCGGGATGATGTTCTCCACGGTCCCCGACTCGATCTTGCCGACGGTGAGCACGGCGCTGTCCAGCGGATCGACGCCGCGCGAGACCAGCGTCTGCAGCTGGCCGACGATGGCGCAGGCGACGGGGATCGGGTCGACGGTGGTGTGGGGCTGCGCGGCGTGGCCGCCCTGGCCGCGAATGCGGATTTCGAAGCGGTTGGCCGAGGCCATGATGGGACCGACCCGCACCCCCATCTGCCCGGCCGGCAGCGCCGGCCAGTTGTGCAGCGCGAACACCGCGCGCACCGGGAACCGTTCGAACAGGCCGTCTTCCATCATCCGGCGCGCGCCGGCGCCGCCTTCCTCACCCGGCTGGAAGATGAAGTGCACCGTGCCGTTGAAATCCGGCCGCTGCGCCAGCAAGGTGGCGCCGCCCAGCAGCATGGCGGTGTGGCCGTCGTGGCCACACGCGTGCATCCGGCCCGGGTAGGTGCTGGCGTGGTCGAAGGTGTTGATCTCCTGCACCGGCAGCGCGTCCATGTCGGCGCGCAGGCCCAGTGCCCGCGCCGGATCATGCGCATCCGGCCCGCTGCCGCGCAACGTCGCCACCAGGCCGGTGCCGCCCAGGCCGCGGTGCACCGGCAGCCCCAGTGCCTGCAGCCAGGCGGCGATCCGGCTGGACGTGCGCGACTCCTCGAACTTCAGTTCGGGATGCGCGTGCAGGTCGCGGCGCAGGGAGATCAGTTTGCCGATGGAGGGTGAGAGGTCCGGGGGTGTTTGCATTCGCGCGCAGGGCGGCGCAGGAGGCGCGGCGCTGGCGCAACGATCTTAGTCGCTCGGCGCGCGCCGCGCTGTCCGCGCCGCTGAGCCGTCCCGGGCGCGTGGGGCCATTGGCGACCGCAGCTCAGGAGACGGCGGCGCCGGTGCGGCTGGGCCGCGTGCCGGCCGGTTCGCGACGCCCGACGATCTCCACCGGCGGCAGGATGACCTGCGCCGTGCTGCGCGAGAACGCCTCCGCCGCCGTCTGGACGGCTTCGTGGCTGGCATCCCGGGCGGCCATCCAGGACAGTCCCAGGACGGCTGCCGCGGCGATGGCGGCGGCCAGCCGAAACGGGGCAGACAGCAGGGGTTGCGGGGCGGTGGTCATGGTGTTCATCGTGTCCTCCAGGAGCCGGCTGGCTCGATGAAGCGAACTTTAGGTCGGGGCTGCGCGCAGTTCGAGCGGCTTGCGACGAACTGCCGGGGCACGCGACGAACTGCTGAGGCAGGCGACGAACCCGCCGGACCGGGACGCTGCGCGCCGCCGAGCCGGCTGTCTTCCCTTACCCTTGCCGCATGGACAAGTTCGCAGCACCCGGCGAGGTCGTGCGCTTCTGGCGACGTGCCGGCCCCGGCCGCTGGTTCCGGCGCGACGATGATTTCGATGCCCGCTTTCGCGGCTGTTGCCTCGCGGCCCATGAGGCGGCCGCCGCCGGCCGGCTGGGCGACTGGGGGGAAACGGCGGAAGGCGCGCTGGCCCTCGTGCTGCTGCTGGACCAGTTCCCGCGCAACGCCTTTCGCGGCACCGCACGCGTGTACGCCACGGATGCCCTGGCGCGGGCGGCGGCCGATGCGGCCATCGGCCGCGGCTTCGACCGCGCCGTCGCGGCGCAACTGCGGCAGTTCTTCTACCTGCCGTTCATGCACTCCGAGCTGCTGGCCGACCTGGAGCGCTGCGTGGCCCTCAACGAGGCCCTGGGCGGCGAGTCCCTGCGCTGGGCCCGGCATCACCGCGATGTCGTCGCGCGCTTCGGCCGCTTTCCGCACCGCAACCAGGCGCTGGGCCGTCCGAGCACGCCCGAGGAGGAGCGCTTCCTCGCGGCGGGCGGCTTCTCCGGCGGGCAGCTGGCGTCGCCGGCGGGCGCCGGTCAGCGCCGGCGCAGTTCCTCGCCTCCGACGTAGATGTTGTGGCCGAGCAGGGATGCTCCTCCGGGGCCGTCGGGGTCGGGTTCAGGCCGCCTCGATGGCCTGCTTGAGATCGGCGCGCAGGTCGTCGATGTGCTCGATGCCGATCGAGAGGCGGACCGTCTGCTCCGATACCCCGGCCCGCGCCAGTTCTGCCGGCGAAAGCTGGCGGTGCGTCGTCGACGCCGGATGGGTGGCCAGCGATCGCACGTCGCCGATGTTGACCAGCCGCGTGAACAGCTTCAGCGCGTCGAGGAAGCGCGCCCCGGCCTCGCGGCCGCCGGCCAGGCCGAAGGTCAGGATGCCCGAGGCCCGGCCGCCCAGGTACTTCTGGGCCAGGGCATGCTGCGGGTGCTGCGGCAGCCCGGCATAGCTGACCCACTCCACCTTCTCCTGCTGCTGGAGAAACTCCGCGATCGCCTGGGCGTTGTCGCAGATGCGGTCCATCCGCAGCGCCAGCGTCTCGATCCCCTGCAGCACCAGCCATGAATTGAAGGGCGAGATCGCCGCCCCCATGTTGCGCAGCGGCACCACCCGGGCCCGGCCGATGTACGCCGCCGGCCCGAGCGCTTGCGTGTACACGACGCCGTGGTAGCTGACGTCGGGCTCGTTGAGGCGGCGAAAGCGCGCCTGGTGCCGGGCCCAGGGGAACTTGCCGCTGTCGACGATCGCCCCGCCGATGCTGTTGCCGTGGCCGTTGAGGTACTTGGTGAGCGCGTGCACCACGATGTCGGCGCCGTGTTCGATCGGGCGCAGCAGGTAGGGACTGGGCACGGTGTTGTCGACGATCAGGGGGACGCCGTGGTCGTGCGCGACCTTGGCCAGGGCGGCGATGTCGGTGACGTTGCCCAGCGGGTTGCCGATGGACTCGCAGAAGATCGCCTTGGTCCGCTCGTCGATCAGCCGGCCGAAGCTGTCCGGCAGCGCCGGATCGGCGAAGCGCACCTCGATGCCCTGCTGCGGGAACGTGTGCGCGAACAGGTTGTAGGTGCCGCCGTAGAGCGTGCTGGCCGAGACGATGTTGTCCCCGGCCTCGGCGATGGTCTGGATCGCTGCGGTGATCGCGGCCATGCCCGAGGCCAGCGCGAGCGCGGCCACCCCGCCCTCCAGCGCCGCGACGCGCTGTTCCAGCACGCTTTGCGTGGGGTTCATGATCCGTGTGTAGATGTTGCCCTCGACCTTCAGGTCGAACAGGTCGGCACCGTGCTGCGCCGAGTCGAACGCATACGCCACGGTCTGGTAGATCGGCGGCACCACGGCGCGCGTGGTGGGGTCCGGCGAATAGCCGGCGTGGACGGAGAGGGTCTCGAATTTCCAGCCTTGGGTCATGGTATGGCTTCCTGGTTGTCGCCGGCGGACAGACGCCGGTCGCGCGCAAAAGCGCCAAGGGTACGCGCAAGCGGCGCCCGGTCCAAAGACAAACTGGTCAGTTGCTTATGCGAAGGTCGGGCCCGCGGCGACGGCGCCGCGCCGGTCACGTGCCAGGGGCGGCGCCGGCTGCGGGGACCCCGCCGCTTGATCTGGCGCAACACCCGCCGCCGCGGCGCCTGGCGGCCGGCCGCGGCTGATTCGGATCAATACGGGCGCGCACGCGCCGGCCAGACTCGGGCTTTCATCGCGCGGGCCGTTGTCATGTTCTACCTTGTTCTTCTCGTCGCCGTCATCACGTTCCTCAGCGTCGTCGCCTGGTTCGATCCGTCGCAGCGGCGCAAGCTGTCCGTCGCCGGCGCGGCGCAGGGCGACCATCGGGGCGCGCTGGCCGAGAGCATTGCCGCCGTCGCGGCCGCCACGCTCAGCCGGTTCGGCGCGCACGGATCGCTGCTGCGCGTGCCGGCCACGGCGCTGCGTGGCGAGCGCAAGGAAGACCGGCCCTGCCTGACGCCGATCGACTGCGTGATGGACAAGCGGTGCGCCGGCCACTGCGGCTGCCACTGACCGTTGCCACGCCGGCGTCAGCGTGACGCCGCACGCGCCTCGTCATCGACGGCCTGCTGCACGGCGCGATAGAAGGCGTCGCGCGCCTGGCTGGCGGTGCGGTCCCGCGCGCCGCCGGCCCAGTTGGCGTTGGAGGCGATGACGATCCTGCGCCTGGGGTCGATGAAGATGCCCTGGCCGAAGATGCCGATCGCGGCGTAGCTGCCGTCGGCATAGGTCCACCACTGGTAGCCGTAGCCGCGGCCCGGCTGGCCGATGCCGGTGCGCCCGGTGGTGGCCTCGGCCAGCCAGCCCTCGGGCACGATGCTCCGGCCGCCGGCACGCGCCCCGTGCAGGATGAAGAGCCCGAAGCGGGCGAAGTCCCGCGTCGCGGCCTGCAGGCAGCAGCCGCTGATCTCCTGCCCGGTGCGGCTGAGGAGCCAGGTGGCCTGCTGCTCCATGCCGGCCGGCACCCAGACTTTCTCCGACAGGTAGGCGGCCAAGGGGCGCTTCGTCGCCTGGCTGACGAGGATGCCCACCAGGTTGGTTTCGCCGGTGCTGTAGTGCCAGCGCGTGCCGGGCGGCGCTTCGCGCGGCAGGCGCCGCAGGTAGCTCACCAGCGCATCCACCCCGTCGTCGGGCCGGTGGTTGTTGAAGCGGGCCACGTCCGAGTTCGGGTCGGCGTAGTCCTCGTTCCAGCGGACGCCCGAGGTCATGGTGAGCAGCTGGCGGATGCTCACGTCGTCGTACGCCGACCCCTTCATCTGGGGGATGTATTCGCTGACCTTGTCGTCCATGCTCCGGATGTGGCCGTCCCGGATCGCCGCGCCCACCAGGGTCGACGTGATGGACTTGGCGACCGAAAAACTGGTCCAGCGGCCGCTGCCGTCGAAACCAAGGCCGTAGCGCTCCAGGCGCAGCTGGCCGTCGTGGACGACCAGGAGGGCCGCGCTGCGCTGGCCGGCCATGTAGCTGGCGACGTCCAGCGGCAACTTGAGCGGCGGCCCCGGCGGCAGCGGCGTCGGCGTGCCACCGGCCGGAACCACGCGCCACTTCGCCAGGAAGGGCAGCCGATCGAGGGCGCGGAAGGCGGCATCGCGCTGCGGTTCGCTCCAGAACAGGAGGTCGCGGTTGGTCGGCAGCGTCGCCAGCAGCCCGCGCGTTTCCCGGTCGAGGCTGAACCAGCCGGCGCTGCCGGCGACGGCGATGGCCGCCAGCACCCCGAGGGCGATCTTCTGAAGCTTCATGCGGGACTCCGGCGCGGGACGGACCGACCGGATTGGACACGATGCAGCCTCGGTCCGCCAGCGTATGCCGCCGCGCCGATGGACGCCCGGCGGCCGGTCAGCAGCAGTCCTCGGCCGGATAGAGCAGTTCTCCGGCCACGATGCGCGCCGGCGCGGTGTAGGGATGAGCCGCGCCGGCGCCCGCCCCGAGGATGTGGATCACCTCGAATCCGACGAAGCGCAGGACGTCCGCGATCAGCGCACGGTGGCAGCGCCACCACAGCAGCTCGGAACACATCAGCGCGGTATGCCGACCGCCCGCGATGCACAGGAGCTCGTCGAGGCCGCCGGCGAATTCCTCGGTCCAGGTGTAAGCCGCATAGGCACGAAAGGAAGGATTGCGCCATCCCAGATGCTGCGGGCCGGCCCCGCCCCGGCGCCTGCCGCCGAGCTTCGAAAGCCACGCGTAGTCGATGCCGTGATCGGCCAGGGTCGCGGCCAGCGCCGGGCCGCCGAATTGCGGGTGCCGCCGCGAGCCGGGAAACCGGCGGACGTCGGCGATCGCTTCGATTCGATGCGCGACCAGCGCCGCCACGAAGTCGTCGGCGCTGCGCGTGGAGTGCCCGATGGTCCACACGGTGCCTTTCGAGCGCATGGCAGGGACCACCCGTGCCGGCAGGGCAGGGCGGGGCGCCGTCGGCCCCTGCTGCCCGGCCGCTCCCTCAGTTGCGGTCGGCGCGCGCCACCCGCATCGGCGCGCCGCCGGTCGGGGCGCCGGCGTTACCCATGCCGGTCGACGCGGCCATGCCGCCGCGCGTCGCAGGTTCGGTGGCGGTGGTGGCCGGGGCCGCAGCCGTGTTGGCGCTGGCCTGGGTCGTGCACGCGGTGGACGAAGCGCTGCCCCCCAGATTGCCGCCGCGCATGGCGTTGGCCGTCGCCGTGCAGCCGGCGCCCGGGGTCGAACTCGGGGCATTGGACGTCGACTGCGCGAGCGCCACGCCGCCGGCGGCAAGGGCGGCGGCGGCGATCAGGCTGGCAAAGGTCGTGTTCTTCTTCATGGCAGATGCTCCTGGATTGATGATGGAATGCGTGGCAGCGTGCGCCACGCGTCGAACCTACGCTCGCACGGCCGAGCCAGTTGTGAGGAAGCTTGCAGCACGCGCTGTCAGCGGCGGCGCCGGCAAGCGCAGGCGCTTGTCCTACCCGCCGGGGAAGGGGCCGGGCCGCACGTACACTCGGCGCCAGTCCCCTCCGATGCCGGGCGCGCCGACGCCATCGGCGAAGCGGCATCGCAACCGCGCAGGAGGGGCCGGACGGAACGCGATGAACGCCACCTTCGACAGTTGCATGCTCGGGTCCGCCGAAGCGGAGCAGGAGTGGATCGCCCAACGCATCGCTGCCGGGATCGGGCGGCCGGAGCTGGCCTGGATCGAGTACGCGGCGCCCGCGATCATCTACGGACGCAGCACCCGTCCCGCCGCCGACGCGGTGCAGCGGGCGCGGGACCGGGGCGCGACCGTCGTGCAGCGACGCAGCGGCGGCGGCGCCGTGCTGGCGGGGCCGTGGATGGTGGGCGCGGCGCTGCTGCTGCCGCCGCAGTCCGCGGTCGGCCAGGCCGGCATCGTGGGTGCGTTCCGCCGGTTCGGCCAGGCATGGGCCGGCGCGCTGGGCGCCCTGGGCGTCCCGTGCCAGGAGGCCACGCCCGAGGCGATGGCGCGGCACAAGGACCTGGCGGCGCGGGCCGGCATCACCTGGGTCTGTTTTTCCGGACTGTCGCACGGCGAACTCACCGATGCGGCCGGCTGCAAGCTGCTGGGGCTGGCGCAGTCGCGCGGCAAGTGGGGCACGCTGCTGAGCGCCGGCTTGCTGCTGGGCCCGGTGCCGTGGGAGCTGCTCGGCTGGGCCCACCTCGGGACCCCGGACTGGGCGCTGGGGGCGCCCAGTTCCAGCGGGGCCGCCGTCAGCCCGCCCGCGCTTCGCCGCGAACTCCTGCAGGCGCTCGGCAGCTCGCCCGAATGGAGCCGCTGAGCGCGGCAGGCCGCCCCTGAGCGGCGGCGCCGCGCGTGGCCGCGCCCTACCGCAGTACGGCACTCGGAGATTTCGGCGCGCCATTGCGATTTGGTCAAAAAGGGAGGCCAATAGAGGCGTATACAGGTGGCTGGGAGAACTGACATGCTCAGACCATTCGACCCGCACAACCCGGAATTCATGAAACTCGACCGGATCGTCGGAGACTCCGCGACCGGCATTCTCTGGCTCGTCACCCTGGCCGTGGTGTGCGCCGTGTTCCTGGCGGTGCAGGCCGCCACCGCCGTGCCGAGATTCTTCATCCGCACCACCGCCGATGTCGTGCAGGGCTTCCGGCACTCGGTGTGACCGGCGTGGCGGGGGGCCGCGGGCGCTGGGCGCAGGCGCGCGGGCGCGGCTCAGCCGTTGCGCGGGCTAGAGCCGGGCGAGCAGGGCGCCCATGCCCGGGTAGTCATCGCGACGGATGGCGGTCTTGCGGGCCGCCGCGGTCCACGGCGTGCCGGCGGCCAGTGCCGCGCGAAAGCCGCCGGGATCGGTGATCCAGGTGCCGCCGACCAGCGTCACGCCGCGGGCGAACAGCGGGTCCGGCAGGCAGCCGGCGCCGGGGCCGATCAGCGCGAAGCTGCGCGCGCCGGAGCAGGCCGCCAGCATCGCGTCCAGCGTTCCGTTCAGCAACAGCGTGCTGGTGGCGATCACCTTGCTGCAGGTCGCCAGCGCGTGGCGGTCGGTGGTGACGCGATAGCCCTCGCCCTCGCCGGCCAGTTCGCTTCTGAGCTCCACCACCGTCAGCCTGGCGCCGGCCTGCACGATCGGTCGCACCAGCGGCGGAAACAGCCCGATCATGCCGATGTGGTCGCCGGGCCGCGGCGCCAGCATGCCGATCGAGTCGCCGCTCGGGCCGGGCACGAAGCCGGCGCGGTCGAACAGGCACCGCGTCAGGGCGTTGATGGCCGCAAAGCCGAGCGCGCGGCGCGCGCCCGGTTGCTCGCCGAACCAGCGCGCCACCGCCAGCGCGTCGGCGCCGGCCAGGCCCAGGCTGGCGTCGCCGCGCTCGGCGACCAGGCGCCGAGTCGATTCGTCCAGCAGCACGTAACTCAGGCCCAGCGACCCGTCGTCCAGCTCGATGGCGCAGAACTCGCCGGCGATCGAACTCGGCGCCGCCGCCGGCGGCAGCAGCAACCCGCGAACACGGGGCAGGGCGGTCCGCGCCGCGACACGTTCGAGCAGGGCCAGCAGTTCGTGCGCGACGTCCATGGTGGCGGTGCTCCTCGTTGGTTGTGGGGCCGGGGCGCCGGCGAGCGCAGCGGCCGTGCGGCGGGCTGGGCAGATCATAGCCGCCGGTCCGGGCGGCCGCGGCGCCATCGGAAGGACCCGCGCCGCGGAGCCGGCCGCGGCGGCGCGCCGGACGGCACCGTCGCGCTTGCGGCGGACACTGTCGCAAACCGACACGCGCCCAGCGGTGCATCGGCCGGCGCCAGGCCGTACACTCTGCGCCCTTGTCACTGTTGAACAGCAATGAAGAAAACCGAACTGATCGAAGCCCTGGCGCAAGCAACCGGTGAATCCCAGGCAGCCGCCGCCCGCGCACTCGATGCACTGACCCAGATCATTTCGCGCGAGATCGCATCGGGCGAGGAAGTCGCGATCACCGGCTTTGGCAGCTTCAAGGCCAGCGACCGCGCCGAGCGCAGCGGCCGCAATCCGCAGACCGGCCAGCCGATCACCATCGCCGCCTCGCGCTCGGTCCGGTTCGTTCCCGGCACCGCCCTCAAGGCCTCGCTGAACAAACCCGCCTGAGGAGCGCGTGCTCGCGGGCCGGCGTATTTGCGTCGGAGTGTGAGTTGTGTCAGCAGGCGGACGCCCGCGCGCCACAATGCAGGAGCTCGCATCTGTTGCGGCCAAGGAGTTCCAGCCATGCCCACCAAGGTGTTCACCAGCGGCCGCATCCGCAAGGCGGTGTACGACCCTGACGCCCGGAAGCTCGATCTGCATTGGGAGAACCAGACCGTCCTGGCCTACAAGCACGTGCCGCAGGAGGTGTACCGGCGGCTGTGCAGCGCGCCCAACCCGGCGACCTACTGGGAAGACCGGATCGCCGAGGAATATCCCAAGGGAACGCCGGCGAAGTCGGGCGCCGAGCCGGGCGGCGGCAAGACCTTGCGCGACCTGTTCGGCGACGACGACTGAGTCCGGTCAGCCGCCCTCGAATTCGCAGAGGGCGAAGACCTTCTGGCCGCAGGCGGTCAAGCGCCGGCGGCCGCCGAGCTCCGGCAGATCGATCACGAAGCAGCACTCGACGATCCTGCCGCCCATCGACTCGATCAGCTTGACGGCGGCTTCGGCCGTCCCGCCCGTGGCGATCAGGTCGTCGACCAGCAGCACGCGGTCGCCCTTGTCGATGGCGTCGACATGGATCTCGATGCGGTCCGTGCCGTATTCGAGCTCGTAGTCGTGCCCGACGGTCGGCGCCGGCAGCTTGCCCTTCTTGCGCACCGGGACGAAGCCGACGCCCAGCTGGTAGGCGAGGGCCGAGCCGATGATGAAGCCGCGCGACTCGATGGCCGCGATCTTGTCGACCTTCGCCGCGGCATAGCGGTTGACGAACTCGTTGATGGTGACCCGGAATCCCACCGGGTCCTTCAGCAAGGTGGTGATGTCGCGGAACATCACCCCCTGCTTGGGGTAGTGCGGTACGGTGCGAATGCGCGATTTGATTGTCATGGGAGATGGCTCCGACCGGTGTCAGGGCGAACGGTGCAGCCGCGGGGCGGAAAGCGCCTGCAGGCTTTCGGTGATCGCGGTATCGACGTTGGCCCACTTGCCCGACAGCTGGGCGGCGGCCAGCGCCTTTTCCAGCGCCCGCAGCTCACGGACGCCCGGCGCCACCTTGATCTGGGCGATGGCGGCCGCGGGGTTGCCGGTGCGCAGCAGCGCGATGACCTTGTCGGGCCAGGGGGAGGGACGTGCCAAGACGGTCTTCCGTGGAGGTGGTGAAAGACGCATTGTCCACCGCCGGCCGGGGCCTCGGCCGGCCCGGGCCGGCGCCGTCCAGAAGGTGTACATCGAATGAACATTTGACGCAGATCAAGAAATCGGGGAGCGCCTCTGGGGCAATATACGTATTCCGGTACCGAAATGCGTCTATTGACCGCCACGACAGGAGACGAGCATGGAGACAGAAGGACCAGGCAGCGACGCCGAGCTGGACGAGATCCTCGAGTACTGCAACAGCCTCAGGCAGTCGCCCGTGCCCGGTGACGACGCGCTGCCTGACGGCTTCAGCGGCACGCTGGGGCACTTTCCGGTCTACTTCCCCGAGGAAATCGCGCATGCGGCGGGCCTGCTGCCGGTGGGCGTCCTGGGCGGCGGCAACAAGCTCGAGCTCAAGCACGCGGACGCCCACATGGGCTCGTTCATCTGCTCGATCTGCCGCTCGACCTCCGAGCTGGGGCTCAACGGCTCGCTCCGGCCGCTCAAGGGCTTCATCACCCATCCGATCTGCGACGCGGCCAAGCACCTGGCCGGGATCTGGGCCCGCAACTTTCCCGAGCAGCTGGCCCAGATCCTGTACCTGCCGCAGAACCCGAACACGCCCGGTGCCATGCGCTACGTGGCGGCCGAGTACCAGCGGCTGCGCGGCGAGCTGGAGCGCAAGTCGGGCCAGGAAGCCAGCGACGAGAAGCTGCGCGCCAGCATCCGGGCCTACAACCGCAACCGCGCGCTGCTGCGCGAGCTGTACGCCATCCGGCGCGACGAGCCGTGGAAGGTGAGCTGCACCGAGTCCTACCTGCTGGTGCGCGCCCGCACCCGCATTCCCTGCGAGGCGCACAACGAGCTGCTGGAACGCGCGATCGCCGGCATCCGCGCGCGCAACCGGCAGGCCCAGGACAAGCCGCGGGTGGTGTTCGTGGGCGGGTTCTGCGAGCAGCCGCCGCTGGAGATGCTGGAGGCCATTGACGACAACTGCTACGTGGTCGACGACGACCTGCTGATCGGCCTGCGCTGGATCACCGGCGACGTGCCGGGCAACGGCGACCCGATCTGGGCCCTGGCCGAGAGCTTCATCCAGCGCTCGGCCGCCAGTCCGGTGCAGCACGACGAGCGCAAGACCAAGGAGGGCTACCTGATGGACATGATCGCCGCCAGCCGCGCCGAGGCGGCGATCGTGACGGCGGCCAAGTTCTGCGAGCCCGGGCTGGACGAGCAGGTCGCCTGGTCCAAGCACCTGGACGAAGTCGGCGTGCAGTACCTGGTCCTCGAGTTCGAGGAAAAGATGACCTCGTTCGAGCAGATGGCGATGCAGCTCGAGACCTTCGCCGAATCCCTGCTCTTCGCCACCGCCTGAGAGGAGCCAGCCCATGACCATCGCCACACTCGAACGGCCCGCCGCGCCAGCGCCGGCGGGCGAATTCAACCCGATCGCCGAGGGCCAGCGCCTGATGAAGGCCTGGTATGCCAACCTGGAGCAGGCCAGGGCCCGCGGCCAGAAGGTCGCCAACGTCTTCGTGATGGGCAACGCGATCGAGATCCTGCGCACCTTCGACTTCCAGCTGGTCTTCCCGGAGATCAACTCGCTGCAGACCGGCGTCAAGAAGGTCTCCGAAGAGTACCTGCGCGAGTCCGAGGACTACGGCTATTCGCCCGACGTCTGCTCCTACGTCAAGGCCGACGTCGGCCTGATCCTGCGCCAGCAGAAGCACCCGGCGGGAACGATCCCGCACGCCGACATCGCCATCACCTCGAACATGTGCAGCACGTTCATCAAGTGGGGCGAGATCTGGGAACGCATGCTCAAGACGCCCACCTTCACGCTCGACCTGCCGGGCCAGCGCGGCTCGAACTGGCAGGTGCGCCGCGGCGACGCCCAGCACATGGCCGACGCCCAGTGGGTGGAGGCGCAGTTCCGCCACCTGATCGCCCGCTGCGAGGACATCACGGGCCAGCGCTTCAGCTTCGACCGACTGGCCGAGGTCCAGGACCGCGTCAACCGGATGGTCCATCACTGGAACAACGTGATGGCCCTGAACCGCATGTGCCCGGCGCCGTACAACGCGATGCTCGACGGCCTCACCTACATCGGGATCATGAACGTGTACCGCGGCACCGAGGAAGGCGTCGAGTACATGCGCCGGCTGGAGGAGCAGCTGCGCGCCAAGGTGGCGCGCGGCGAAGGGCGGGTCGCGCAGGAGCGCTTCCGGCTGCTGTTTTCGGGCACGCCGTGCTACGTCTCGATGCGCCGGCTGGTCGAGCTGTTCGAGTCCTGGGGCGGCGTGTTCGCGTATTCCGACTACCTCACGTTCGCCGCCGGCGGCATGGACGCGGGCGAGATGGTCTACGACACCTCGCGCCCGCTGGAGAGCCTGGCCGAGATCTCGGCGCTGGCGGCGCAGCGGGGCCTGTCCAACCAGTTCTTCGCCCACGAGCGGCTGGCGCAGCAGATCAAGGACTACGACGTCGACGGCGTGGTGTTCCACGGCATCAAGAGCTGCCGCTTCGTCTCCTCGGGCATGGCCGACACGCGCAACTACCTGAACCAGCGCTTCAACATCCCCAGCCTCTATGTCGAGTCGGACCTGATCGATCCGCGCTACTGGTCCGACGCGCAGATCAAGAACCGGGTCGACGCGTTCTTCGAATCGCTGCAGCAG
>NZ_DATMHS010000178.1:0-1884 GCF_035554825.1 Ramlibacter sp.
GACCGACATCATGGGCGAGATCGCCGCGGCCAGCCAGGAGCAGACGCGCGGGATCGAGCAGGTGAACCAGGCCATCACCCAGATGGACCAGGTGACGCAGCAAAACGCCGCGCTGGTGGAAGAAGCTTCGGCGGCGGCGCAGGCCATGCGCGAGCAGGCCGACCACCTGGTCGCGGCGGTGAGCGTGTTCAAGCTGTCGGAGCTGCGCCAGCAACCGCCGGTTGGTCCCGACCATGGGGCGGCTTCCGCCCGGCGCAACCAACACATGCAGGCCGAACAGGCCGCCACGTTCAGCCGAGCCGGCGCCACCCGGACGCCGGCGCACCGACCGGCGCCAGTCGCCGACCCGGTCGAGACCTGAAGAGAACCGACCCGTGCAAGAAACCTACGAACGCAGCCAACGCCAGCACGGCGTCCAGAACACAACCAAGGGAGCCCCACTTTGACTTTGACCAACCTCCGGATCGCACCCCGCCTCGGCGCCGCGTTCGGCGCCATGCTGCTGATCACGATGGTGATCGCCGGCGCCGGCGTCTGGCGCCTGCAGGAGGTGGCCGCGACCGCCCGCAAGCTGGCCACCGACGACGCCGAGAAACTCCGGCTGGCCGTGGGCTGGCGCCACATCATCGAGCTGAACTGGGTTCGCACGCGCGCGGCGGTGCTCGATTCCGACACCAGCCGCATTCCGATGTGGGAGGCCGACATGGACAAGACCTCCGAGGAGTTCGTCCCGTCGCGCAAGCGCCTGCTGGAACTGGCCCGGTCCGACGAGGACAAGCGGCTGCTGGCCCGGATCGACGAAGCCCGCAATGCCTATCGTGGTCCGCGCGCGGCGCTGGTCAAGCAGCGGCGGGAGGGCGAAGACGTGGCGGCGGCCCTGGACCGTCAGCTCAAGCCATTGGCCGACGCGTTCAATGGCGCCCTGTTCGAGTTCGAAAAGCGCCAGCAGGCCGCCTATGACGCGTCGCTGCGCGAGGCCGAGGCCAACGCCGCGCAGGGCCGCATGATCCTGATCGGCGGCACCGCGCTCGCCCTGTTGCTGGGGGCCGCGTTCGCCTTCGTGCTGAGCCGCTCGATCGTCGTTCCGCTCAAGCAGGCGGTGCGCGGCGCGCAGCGCATCGGCGAAGGCGACCTGACGCACGACATCCAGAGCAGCGGCCGGGACGAGGCGGCGGAACTGCTGCAGGCGCTCAAGGCCATGCAGTCGGCCCTGGTCGGCATTGTCGGCACGGTGCGCGGCGGCACCGATGCGATCGCCACCGCCTCGGGCCAGATCGCCACCGGCAACCAGGACCTGTCGCAGCGCACCGAGGAGCAGGCCAGCTCGCTGGAGGAGACGGCGGCCTCGATGGAGGAACTGACGGGCACCGTCAAGCAGAACGCCGACAACGCCCGCCAGGCCAACCAGCTGGCGCAGTCGGCCGCCGACGTGGCCGTCAAGGGCGGCACGGTGGTCGGGCAGGTGGTGGACACCATGGCCTCGATCAACGAATCGTCCAAGAAGATCGTGGACATCATCAGCGTGATCGACGGCATCGCGTTCCAGACCAACATCCTGGCGCTCAACGCCGCGGTGGAAGCGGCGCGGGCCGGCGAGCAGGGCCGGGGCTTCGCGGTGGTGGCGGCCGAGGTGCGCAGCCTGGCGCAGCGCTCGGCGGCGGCGGCCAAGGAGATCAAGGCGCTGATCGACGATTCGGTCGGCAAGGTCGACGCCGGCAGCCAGCTGGTGGGCCAGGCCGGCGACACGATGCAGGAGATCGTGGGCAGCATCAAGCGGGTGACCGACATCATGGGCGAGATCGCCGCGGCCAGCCAGGAGCAGACGCGCGGGATCGAGCAGGTGAACCAGGCCATCACCCAGATGGACCAGGTGACGCAGCAAAA